>JBAZNR010000001.1:0-600000 GCA_041649175.1 Candidatus Omnitrophota bacterium
TAAATCGGCTATTTTAGCCGGATTTAAAGATTTCAACTTGATAAAAAAAAGCGTTGCGGCTGTTCCTAAAATAAGCCCTCCCTGCCACGCCAAACCGCCATTTTGAAGCATAATAACTTCTTTGGGATTTTCCGCAAAGAATTGAAGATTGAGCAGAATAAAAAATATCCGGCTGCCGATGATCCCTGACAAAACACTCCAAAAAACCAGATCAGCAATTACCTCCGCGGAAATTCCAACGCGCCGTGCATCTTTTTGTAATAAAAAAGCACAGACGATGATCGCGATGGCGAGCATTAAGCCATACGAATAAATTGTGAGCGGCCCTATTTGGCAGATAATGGGATGCATTTTATTAAGATAAGGACTGTGCCGATGGTGATCGCGCTATCGGCAATATTAAACACCGGCCAGATACGAAAGTCAATGAAATCGATCACATAACCGTAAAACAACCGGTCGATAAGATTACCGAACGCTCCGCCCAAGATCAAAGAAAATCCGATCAAAGATATTTTATCAATCGTTTTGCTGTTACGAAAATAATAAACAGCAAAAATAATAAGCGCCGCGACAATGACCGGAATAATAGCCAAAACAACGCCTTGGTTTTTGAGCAGACCAAAAGCGATACCGGTATTATGGACCAGAGTAAAATGAGCAACGTTAAGGACAACAGGAATGGATTCGCCTAAGGCAAGAATATTGGAGAAAAAAGCTTTGGAGATCCGATCAAGGAAAAGAACGACCAGGATGATAAAAATAGCTAAAAGGATGTTCGCTCGAGAGTCGGCGCGGCCTCTCATTATTTCGTTTCAAGCTTTTCTTGGCACTTTAGGCAAGTTTGCGCATAAGGGATTGCCTTGAGACGAGCGACGGCAATGGGTTTGGCGCACTGTGCACAAATTCCAAAATTACCGTCATTAACTTTCTGCAAAGCTTCATTAACTTTATAAAGCAGTTCGCGGTCATTGGAAGCAAGCCCTAAAGAAAACTCACGGTCATACATATCGCTGGCAATATCCGCGATATGCATTCCATGCCCGGAGCTATCTCCCGCGATCTCTTTCTGGGAAACGGAGGCATCGTTCGACATTTGCTTAATTTCACCGACAATCTTTTCCTTCATTCCTAAAAGAATTTTCTTATACTGCAGTAAATTCTTTTTATCCATCTTTTTTAACATCGGGCATCTCCTTTACCACCGGGGTACACCGTTCGCACAGTGTTAAATGTTGTTTATCTTGTCCGACAAGAACACTATAATTCCAACAACGTTCGCATTTTTGACCGTCCGCTTTTTCAACCACAACAGCCGTTTGCGGAAAATCCGCGCCAATGCCATTTTTGATCTCGCTGACTAACTTTACCTTAACGCCGGAAACAATGAAAACGGACTTTAGCTCATTTTCACTAAATTGATTTAACTGTTTTAAATCCCTCTCGCTCGCCGTTTCAAAAACAATTTTCGCGTCCAAGGAACTGCCGATCAGGCCTTGCTGGCGCTTTTCTTCCAACGCTTTTGAAACATGCGGCCGTAAAGCGATGAGCACTTTAAACTTTTCATCTGTTTTATCTTCTTTCCACTGGCCTAATGCTTTAGGCCAAGGCAACAGATGAACATTAGCAGCGTTTTTAAGCGTAGGATCCTTTGGCATAAACTCCAGGATCTCCTGCGCTGTAAAGCTAAGCATCGGTGCCGCCATACGGACCAAAACATCCAAGATTTCATAAAGAACAGTTTGCGCCGCGCGCCTTTCCTGCGATTTTGCGGCTGAAGTATACAGTCTATCTTTTAGGATGTCAAGGTAAAAAGACGACAAATCGTCATTGCAAAACGAATAGATCGCCTGATAGGCTTTAGCGAAATCATAATGCGCGTTCTCGACGTGAGAACCGTAAGCCGACTCAACAACATTGAGCGTAAAACCTAACCGATAAAGCGCCCATTGGTCGATCTCTAACAGATCTTTATAGGCAACTTTATCTTTTTGCGGATCAAAATCATAAATATTGCTTAACATATAACGCGCGGTATTTCTGATCTTGCGATACGCGTCAATAAGCCGCTCTAAGATCTCTTTAGAGATCCTGATATCTTCATTGTAATTACTGGCGGCAACCCAAAGCCTTAAAATGTCCGCTCCGTAATTTTTAATAACATCTTCCGGAGCGACAACATTGCCTAAAGACTTAGACATCTTGCGCCCTTGGCCGTCCATCACAAATCCGTGCGTTAAAACAGCCTTGTACGGAGCTTTTCCTTCCATAGCCACCGCCGGAATCAGCGAAGACTGGAACCATCCACGATGTTGATCAGAGCCTTCTAGATATAGATCGACGGGAAGTTTTTCTCCCAGCATAGCCTTAGCAACCGCCTGGTGGCTTACGCCGGAATCAAACCAAACATCCAAAATATCATTCGTTTTTTCAAAATCACTTTTTTTACAATGAGGACAAGTCAGCCCCGATGAAATAAATTCTTTAATGTCTTTTATAAACCAGCAGTCGGTGCCTTCTTTGCGCGCCATTTCGGCAAAACGCTCAATAACAGAAGAATCTAAATGATATTTTCCACAAGCCTTGCAGGAAAGCGCGGGAATCGGAACACCCCAATAACGCTGACGTGATAAACACCAATCAGGGCGCGTTTGGATCATTCCTAAGATTCTCTCCTGCCCTGCCGCCGGAATCCAGCGGACATCTTCTTTGATAACTTTATTCAATTGTTCGCGCAAATTATTGTGATCAATTTTCAAAAACCATTGTTCAGTAGCGCGAAAGATAACCGGTTTTTTGCAGCGCCAACAATGCGGATATGAATGCTGAATTTTTTCGCTAAAAAAGAGCTTTCCCTGTTCTTGAAGCGCTTCAATGATTTTTTCATTGGCTTTAAAAACATGCGTTCCGGCAAAAACACCCGCCTCTTCTTTAAAAATTCCCCGTCCGTCCACCGGCATCACAATATCCAAATGATACTTCAATCCGGTCTGATAATCTTCCTGCCCGTGGCCCGGCGCTGTATGCACCAAACCGGTTCCGTCTTCTTTGGTTACGTAATCAACGGTAACAACAGGACATTCTTTTTTAGAGCCAAATGGATGAACGTACGTTAAGGATTTTAATGATTCGCCGCTTAATTCTTTCAAAACCTTATGATCTCTGATATTGCCTTTTTCTAGGACAGAATTCGCCAAGCTGCTTTCTACGATAAAAACTTGCTGGCCTGATTCGATCAGCAAATATTTATACTTAGGATGGACCGCCACCGCCACGTTGGCCAAAAGCGTCCACGGCGTTGTGGTCCAGATAAGCAAAAACAGATCTTTACCTTTTGGAAAGCCTGAAATACTTTCCGGATTATTCACTTTAAATTTGACATAAACCGCCGGAGATTCGTGGTTTTCATATTCCACTTCCGCTTCCGCCAAAGCTGTTTCGCACGTCGGACACCAGTTGACAGGCTTTAACCCACGGTAAATATATTTCTTATCATTTAAAGCCGCTAATGATTTTAAAATCCAATATTCATAATCTTTGGAAAGTGTCAGATAAGGATTTTCCCAATCGCCAAAAACCCCTAAGCGCTTAAATTGTTCGCGTTGAAGGCCAACATATTTCATCGCGTAATCGTGCGCTTTTTTGCGGAATTCCACGCAATCAACTTTTGATTTATCCGTTTTTAATTCTTTGAACAGCTGATGTTCAATAGGAAGCCCATGACAATCCCAGCCCGGAACATAGTGGCTATCAAAACCTTTCATGGTCCAGTATTTGACGATCATGTCTTTAAGAATTTTATTTAAGGCATGGCCGATATGGATATTGCCATTGGCATAAGGCGGCCCGTCATGCAGAACAAATTTCGGCTTTCCGGAATTATTTTTGCGAATGGCCGCATAGAGATTCTCTTGTTCCCACTTGGCTAACATTTGCGGCTCGCGCCCGGCCAAATTAGCCTTCATGGAAAACTCTGTTTGCGGAAGGTTTAGAGTTTTTCGGTATTCCATTTTATTTGATGTATTTTCCGATAATGATATTGAGGTCTTTTTTAACTTTTGCAGGAATTAGCGCCGCGGGCGTTACAATAGCATTCTTAATGGCACCTTGGGCGGTTAATGTTTTCAATCGACTGACTTGCGGGATAGCTTTTTTTAAGATCCGCTTGGCATTTTCAACATTTTTATTTAAATTGGCGATGATCATTTCTAAACTTACGCTTTCATGCGATGAGTGCCAGCAATCATAATCGGTAATGGCCGCCAGCGTCGCGTAAGAAATTTCCGTTTCACGGGCTAATTTGGCTTCGGTTAAATTGGTCATTCCGATAATAGACATTCCCCAACTGCAATAAAGATGTGATTCGGCTTTTGTGGAAAACTGCGGGCCTTCCATATTAATATAGGTTCCGCCTTTATGAGCGGTTAATCCTAATTCTTTAGCGCTTTTATAAAGAATTTCACTAAGAACAGGACAAACCGGATCAGCGAAAGCCGTATGTACCACAATGCCATCGGTAAAAAAACTGGCTTGGCGCAAAAAAGTCCTGTCGAGAAATTGATCCGGGATAACAAAATCTAAAGGTTTTAATTCTTCTTTCAAACTTCCGCAGGCAGAAACCGAAAGAATGGCGTCAACGCCGAGTTTTTTCATTCCGAAAATATTGGCGCGATAATTGATTTCGCTGGGAGAAATTCGATGGCCTTTTCCGTGGCGAGGCAAGAAAACAACATCCGCGCCTTCCAGCGTTCCGCTCATATACACGTCAGAAGGGTCGCCGAATGGGGTTTTGACCTTGATCGTTTTGAGCTTTTTAATTCCCTCAATGTTATAAAGCCCGCTGCCGCCGATAATCCCAACTTTTGCCATTTTTATCCCTTGGATAATTGAACTGCTCTTTTTTTAGCCGCCGTAAGCGCCGCCTTAACAATTGTTTCAAATTTCTTTTTCGTAAATACATTTAAAGCGGCAGCCGTCGTGCCGCCTTTTGATGTTACTTTTGCGCGCAAAACTTCGGGGTCAAGATTTTTTTGCTGAGCAAGATTAATGCTTCCTAAAAATGTGGCTTTCACTAGTTGCTTCGCCATGGACTCACTAAATCCTAGAGACTTCGCCGCATTGATCAAACATTCCATAAAATAATACACGTAGGCCGGACCGCTTCCCGAGACAGCCGTAATACCATCTATGAGTTTTTCTTGAACAATGATGGTTTGCCCTACGTGATCAAAAATCCTGCGCGCAACAATAAGATCATTTGAGCTGGCATATTTTCCCTTGGCAACCGCCGTTATTCCCTGGCCGATCAAGGCAGGCATATTGGGCATGGTGCGCACTATTCGAACATTTTCTTTGAGGATTTTCTCGATAAAACGAGTTGTGATGCCGGCGGCAATAGAAATCACTAATTGATTTTTTGTAATCCTGCCCTTCAAGACATTAAGAACTTCTTCTATGTCCTGAGGTTTAACCGCTAAAATAATAATATCCGACGATTTAGCGATTGCTGTCAAATCCATCGTCTTAGTTTTGTAGCGGCTCTTTAAATAAGCACAACGTTTCTTGTCTTTTTCGTTAACGCAAATAGAGAATTTCTTAAGGGAGCTGGCGATGATCGCCTCACCCATATTCCCGCCGCCAATGATACCAATTTTTTTCATCGTTTAATACCCTTTTAGGCTTCTTTAAAAATAGCGCGCCCGATGCGCACCATATTTGATCCTTCTTCAATAGCGATCCTATAATCTGACGTCATTCCCATGGACAGATATTTCATCTCCACGTTTTTGCAACCGCTTAATTCGCTTTTTATTCTATCGCGAAATTGCCGCAATTGGCGAAAAGAATTGCGAATTATTTCTTCATCTTGGGTCAATGGCGCCATCGTCATTAAGCCTAAGATCCGCAGATTATTTAATACGGATATTTTTTCGACCGCATCAAAAGCTTCTTCATTAGAAAAACCGAACTTTTGTGCTTCGCCGGATGTATTAATCTGGACCAAGACACCTGCTGGGCGATTAAGCTTTTTAGCCTCTTGATCTATGGATTGAGCCAATTTTAAACTGTCAACCGATTGGATGATGTCAAAAACTCGCAGCGCATCTTTCACTTTATTGGTCTGCAAATGGCCGATCATATGCCGCACAGGCGACGGATGAGCACCTTTCAAATGAGCAAATTTATTTTCCGCTTCCTGTACTTTATTTTCGGCAATGTCCGTAATGCCATAAGCACAGGCTTCATTGATCTGATCAATGGAAGCAAATTTAGTAACAACGACTAAAGTTATTTCCTGCGGATTTCGTCCTAACTTATGGCAAAGCAACGAGATATCATCCCGCAAATGAGCAATATTCTCAGAAATCATTGCCATAAATTATCATAAAATTTTTGGAGAGTCAATGGATATGGGAAAGGATAAAATCAGAGCGCGCAAGCGAAAGCCATCTTCCTCTAACAAATAAAACAGTCTCACAGCCGCCCTGTCCATTATTCGCGGTGTAAGACTGTTTTTCTGTAGGATGCTTCCACGGCATCCGCCTACATTATGATCATTTCACGGCGGAAACAGCCGTTACTTTTGGAACAATTTCTACCCTTAACGAGTGACAAAAAATAACCTCTAAAAATTGATCATTATTAACAACATAAAACCCGCCCTTGACCCGGTAACAAATCGTTTCTTCTTTTGTTTTGGTGTCACACGTTTTAACGATCTGAAGGATCGGCTCGGGTAGTTCTTCGCGCGTTGTCGCTATTTTCTTAACGAGATAAATAAAGACTTTGTGGACGCGCGTAATAGATTTCTTATCCTCGGTTCTCTCGCTGACGTAGAGAACCCGGCGCTTGTTTTTAACGGAAGTTAGGCTTTTACAGAGGATCTCTCTCATATCCGCCTTCTCCTTTACCTGATACGCCATGCTTCTATTCTCCTTACTACTTTTTCGCCTTGTCTTATGGATTTAGAAAGGCCAGGCGAAAAAAAAGCCGTGTTGCCGTCATTAAATGTATTTCTACACTTATCTCTTCGGCAACCCGGCTCTCCCACTCCGTGGCTGGTGGGATCAAAATGGGCTTTGCGTTAGCGTTTTCGGAAAATAAGTTTTGTGTTATTTCCTTTTACTTCATTTGAAGTATATCATCCGAAAAATGTGAAACAAGGCATAAACACCCCTTTCAAGAAAACGTTTCCTCTTTTTTAAAAGAAACACAAAGAAATAGAAAAGTTTTTTATTGTCAAAAAAAGCTAGAGAAGGCAAGAAACAGATGGATAAGCTTGAAAAGCTAAGAAGAAGGGCTTTTTTTGAAGAAGGAAAAGCGAACGCGGGATTCTTGATTTTTTAGCAGTCTTTCGATATTGGAACGATGGCGCAAAACGATAAAAACACAGAAGATGATCCCCAAAACAATAAGCTCGGTGGATTGTTTTAAAACGATCATCCAGACGGGCAAAAACACCGCGGCGATAACGGATGCCAAAGACACAAATCCGGTCGATAAAAATACAATGCCCCAAAGCAGAACCGATAATCCGAGAACCGGACGAATGGCAGTTATCTCAAAGGTGAGCCCAATTAAGACCCCCAAACTTGTGGCCATGCCCTTACCGCCTTTAAAATTTAAAAAAATAGTCCAGTTGTGCCCAACCACAACACAAATAGCCAAAAGGATCCGAGGCAAAACTCCTTCCAATCCAAAAGCATCTCCGATCAAAGTCACCGGGATAATTCCCTTGGCGACATCAATCAGCAAAACAATGCTCCCCGGAACTTTTCCCAAAACGCGAAAGGCATTTGTAGCCCCGACATTTCCGGAACCATGCTGGCGGATATCAATTCCCTTTAATCGCCCGGCTATATAAGCGGTAGGAATAGACCCGATAAGATAACTAATAATTAAACTAAGCGCGATGTTGAGAAGAATCATTGAGAACTTTCACTCCTTCTCTGATATATCCGATGCCGGATATGACCGTTAAAATAACTGCCACGGACCAAATACTTATGGAAAACTCCCATTGCAATAAAATCCCTAAAATGCAAAGAACTTGTAAAAATGTCGTTGCCTTCCCCCACTTTGTCGGAACAATATTCAATTTTCCCTGGACAATATAAATGATCATTGACCCCAAAAGCAGAATAATATCTCGGCTAATGATGGTCACAACAACCCACAGCGGAAATTGTACGGCTCCGAAAAAACTTCGCATTTTAAAAAGACAAAGAAAGGCGCTGATCAAAAGTAGCTTATCAGCCACGGGGTCTAGGATCGCTCCGGCCAGTGTTTTTTGATGATGTGTCCGTGCAATATATCCGTCGATCACATCCGAAATAACAGCCAGCAAGAAAGCACCCAGAGCCACATAGCGCAAATATTCGCGATCAGGCGAAAAGGAAAGTGTTGTTCCGATAAAAAAAGGAACGATCAGAATACGCCCCACCGTTACTTTATTAGCAAAGCTTAGAGCCATTTAATCTTCAACTTCCAATAATTTTGTGTTGTCCTTGGGGCAATTTTCAACTCGAGAGCTAAAGTGCCTACCGCAAAGCGGGCAATATTTTGATTTTATGTTTTGGCCGCTAATAGCTTCAGCCACAACTCCAACCGCGCTTTGTGCTTCTTCAGGAGCCGTACGCTTATCCGTGCTTTGGCAGCCCATAACAAAAATCATCAAAAATGATACAACACCACAAATTATTTTGAAAGGCATAATTTATTTAATAAAACGCATCCGCTGGATCGGCCAATAAATAAGATCTGCTTTGCCGATCAAAAATCCTTCCGGAACAAATCCCCAATAACGGCTGTCTTTACTGGACGCGCTATTATCTCCCAAAACAAAATAAGAATCTTTCGGTACAATGATCTTTTGGCTTATGGCGCCAAAAGACCCGCGATTATAATAATAAATATTTTTGACCGGCGGTTCAGTGATCATTTGCCCGTTAATATAGATCCTTCCATCTTTGATCTCAACGGTTTCTCCGCCAAAAGCGATAAGGCGTTTAATAAAATCTCTTTTAGTATCTTCCGGATAAATGAAAACAACAACATCACCGCGTTTTGGCTTACTAAAACCCGGTAAGCGTATTTTTGTAAACGGCACTTTAGGCCCGTAAGAGAGCTTATCCACCAAGATGCGGTCACCTTCTATCAAGGTCATGCGCATAGAACCCGTTGGTATCTTAAAAGCCTGAATAATGAACGTGCGAATAAAAAGCGCCAGAACAAGGGCGACTAGGATCGATTCTACCCATTCACGCCAAACTGATTTTTTTTGCATAACTCTTCTTTCTTTTATAGTTTCAAAGCCGCTAAGAACGCTTCCTGGGGAATTTCCACTCTACCGACCTGCTTTAACTTCTTTTTTCCTTCTTTTTGTTTTTCCCAAAGCTTTCTTTTGCGCGTGATATCTCCGCCGTAGCATTTGGCCGTAACATTTTTTCCAACGGCACGCACCTTGGCGCTGGAAATGATGCGCCCGTCGCAAGAAGCCTGCACTTTTACTTCAAAAAGCTGTTGAGGAATAAGTTCTTTGAGCTTTGACACCAGCGATAAGCCCTTTTCGTAGGCACGATCTTTGTGAACAAGGCAGGAAAAAGCATCACAAGGTTCGTCATTGATCAAAATATCTAGTTTCGAGATCTGTGCTGTCGTGTAGCCTTTAAATTCATAGTCAATGGAGCCATATCCTCTGGTCACCGATTTGATCAGGTCATTAAAATCAACAATAACCTCCGAAAGAGGCATATCGAAAATCACTTTCATGCGGTCGGAAACATAAGTGCTATTTTGGTACACTCCGCGTTTTTTCTTGGCTAAATCCATAACGCCGTCCATGGAAGAAACAGGTGTTAGGATCGAAACCGTCAAAATAGGTTCTTCGATATGGGTAATTTCCGCAGGATTCGGCAATTGAGCCGGGCTTCTTAATTCCACAATTTCATTATTCTTTTTAACCACGCGATATTCCACGCTTGGCGTTGTCAAAATAAGATTAAGGTCGTATTCGCGCTGTAATCTTTCTTGAACGATTTCCATATGCAAAAGCCCTAAAAATCCGCCGCGAAATCCGTGGCCGAAAGACTCAGAGCTTTCTGATTCATAAACAAAACTTGGATCGTTCAGGCGAAGCTTTTCTACCGCTTCGCGTAAATTCATAAAATCTTTGGAATTGACCGGATAAATGCCGCAAAACACCAACGGTTTAAGTTGACGATAACCTTCTAATGGTTTTTCCGTCGGATGATCTTTGGAAGTGATCGTGTCCCCCACTTTAACTTCGTGAGGGTCGTGGACATTGCACGTAATATAACCGACTTCTCCGCAGGAAAGTTCTTTGATCTTAACGGCTTCCGGTTTAAAAACACCGACTTCTTCAATGGTAAATTCTTTTCCCGTGTGCATCATCTTGATCGGCATGCCGTGCGAAAGTTTTCCGTTCATAACGCGGACATAAATAATGATCCCTTTGTAGATATCAAACTTCATATCAAAGATAAATGCCTGCAACGGAGCGTCGTCATCGCCTTCGGGATGCGGAATAAATGTAACGATCTTTTCTAAAAGATCCTCAATACCGATCCCCTCTTTAGCAGAAACTAAGACGATATCCTGTTCTTTGAATTTAAAAATATCCTGCAGTTCGCGCTTAACATTATCAAGATCAATATTGGCAATATCGATTTTATTGATCACCGGTAATATCTCTAAATTATTTTGAACAGCCAAATGATAGTTCGCCACTGTTTGTGATTCCACGCCTTGAGTGACATCAACAACTAAAAGCGCCCCTTCACAGGCGCGAAGAGATTTTTCCACTTCATAGGTAAAATCAACATGTCCGGGCGTATCAATAAGATTTAACAAATAATCTTTGCCGTCTTTGGCGCGATAATCGATCTTTACCGCCGAGGCCTTAATAGTAATGCCACGTTCACGTTCAATATCCATATCATCTAAAAGCTGATTTTGGAATTTGCGTTCATCAATGGCGCCGGTCAACAACAAAAGCCGGTCGGCTAAGGTAGATTTCCCGTGGTCGATGTGGGCGATAATGGAAAAGTTTCTGATCCGTGTTTTATCCATGGGACGGTTCTTTGATAAGCTTTAAGATCTTTTCAACGACTTCTTCAATTGATAAAAATGTTGAGTCAATGACAATAGCGTCCTCGGCTTTCTTTAAAGGACCGACCAAGCGCGTCATATCTTTCGTATCACGCTCTTTTAAGTCGCCGGCTAATTGCTGTTCGTTTATCTGTTTGCCTTTATCTTTTAATTCCTGAATACGCCGGCGGCTGCGCTCAGTAAAATCAGCATCCAAATAGAATTTCTTTGTCGCTTTTGGGAAAACCACCGTACCGGTATCGCGGCCTTCCACAACAATATTATGCTTTGCTCCCACCGCTTTTTGCCACTCAACCATAATGGCGCGCACTTTAGGCGCCCGGGCAATGTAAAACGTGCTATTGGTGACTTCTTGGCTACGAATAGCTTCGCTAACGTCTTCTTGATCAAGCAAGACCTTAAGATTCTTTCTTTCGTCTAGATCGATTTCAATGGATGTTTTTTTTGCGAGCGCGACTAAGGACATTTCGTCTTCTAAACCAATTTTCTGGCGCATCGCTTTAAGCGTTAACGCGCGATACATCGCTCCCGTATCAAGATAAAAAAAACCCAACCGCTTGGCAAGCTCTTTTGCAATTGTGCTTTTGCCTGCGCCCGCCGGACCATCGATGGTGATAACAACCGGCGATGAACTATTCTTAACTTCGTTCGATGGCATCTCTTTTTTCTTTTGATTTCTTGAACTGCTCGGTGAGATTCTGTTCATTGTCAGCCACGATCGACTTACGGATCGCGGCGAGGATTTTGACAAATTCATCTAAAGATTTCAAGATATCCTTGGAGTTGGTAAAGCAAATATCGCGCCACATTTCTGGATCAGATGAAGCAATGCGCGTTGTATCCCTAAGCCCTTGCGCCGCGTATTCCAGATACGAAGAAGGAATAGCCGCCATAAGCCCAAAGGCCAAAAGATGCGGCAAGTGACTGGTAAAAGAGAGAATCTTATCATGCTCTTCGGGCGAGATAATCTTTGTATTAGCTCCAAGCTTTTCCCAAAGTAATTTTACTTTTTCTAAAGCCGGTTTATTAGTTTTGTCCGTCGAAGCAATTAAACACCAAGAATTCTGAAATAGATCAAGCTTGCTAAATAGCGCCCCTTTTTTCTCCGATCCGGCAAGAGGATGACAGCCGACAAAAAAAGCATGAGACGGAATGTTTTTCTCGGCCGCTTCAACGATTTTCGTCTTACTGCTTCCCACATCGATAATAATGCAGCCTCTTTTTGCGGCCTTTCCGATTTCAGGCAGAAGTTGAATAATCGTCTTGACCGGTGTCGCCAGAATGATCAAATCCGCGTTTTCCACAGATTTTTTGATATCATGCGAGGCCTTATCAACCGTGCCATTTTTTAACGCGTGGACTAAGGATGCATGTTGGCGTGAAACGCCCACAACTTCTTGCGCTAAGCGATTTTTTCGCAAAGCCATGCCCATCGATCCGCCAATAAGCCCGATCCCGATGATCGCCACTTTTCTAAACATTGGATTTCTCTGTTCTGTCATAGATTATAGCTCTCTTCCGACAGCAGCCGCGATCGCCTTAAGATCTTTGATCAAAGTCGCAAAATTCTCCGGTAAAAGCGATTGCGCCCCATCGGATAAAGCCTCTTCGGGATTTTCATGAACCTCGATCATCAATCCATCGCATCCCGCCGCTACCGCCGCTTTTGAAGCGCTGGCAACCAAACCCCATTTTCCGGTGCTGTGGCTAGGATCAACAACAATAGGAAGATGCGATAGCTGTTTAACGGCCGCAACAGCGTTAATATCTAAAGTATTTCTGGTGAACGTTTCAAAGGTGCGGATTCCCCGCTCGCAAAGAATAACATCGAAATTTCCGGCCGAAAGAATATATTCCGCCGACATAAGCCATTCTTTGATGGTCGCGCTCATGCCTCGTTTAAGCATGACCGGTTTTCGGATCGCGCCCACTTCTTTAAGAAGAGAAAAATTCTGCATATTGCGCGCGCCGATCTGCAAGATATCCGCATATTTAGCGATCAACCCAACGTCACGCGGGTCCATAACCTCGGTGATCATTAAGATCCCGACTTTTTCGGCAGCTTCTTTTAAGTATTTCAATCCTTCTTCACCTAAGCCTTGAAAATCATACGGCGATGTGCGCGGTTTAAATGCCCCACCGCGTAAAACGGTAGCGCCGGCTTCTTTAACTTTCTTAGCAACGGAAAGGATTGATTCTTTGCTTTCGACCGAACACGGGCCGCCCATCACCACAAGCTTTTTCCCGCCGATCTTAACGCCGCGGCCTAGATCAATAACAGAATTTTCTTTTTTGAATTCGCGGGAAACTAAACGGTACGGAGCCAAAACAGGCATGACCATTTCCACGCCGCCAAATGCCTCCAAGGGCACCATACGCAGCGCGTCTTCCGGACCGATAAACCCGATCACGGTTCTTTCAACACCTCTGGAAAGATGAGCCTTTAATCCTAACTTCTCGGCTTTTTGAACAATATGCTGAATTTGCTCTTCTGTTGCATCTGAACGTAAAACAACAATCATAAATCCTCCTTCAATGAGACCATCATATTAAAATAATAGTAAGGCCAAATTGAGCTCTGCGCTAATTTTGCTTTGCAAAATTAGCGCAGAGCCTAATGCTAATATTACTTGTTTTTATAAAACTTCCCTTAAGGCTGCAATGAATTTCTTATTTTCTGCTTCTGTTCCGATCGTAACACGTATAAAAGTCTCTAATCCCCAAAATCCCATATCGCGGACAATGATCCCTTTTTTTAAAAGGCCCTGAAATACTTTAAAACCATCCCGTTTCACATCCACCAAAATAAAATTTGTCGAGCTCTCAACAAAAGACAATCCCAGCTTCTTTAACTGCGCATACAGATAACTTCTTTGTGTCCGAATAAGCTTCTTAATTTTTTTGTAATACGTCCTGTCTTTAAGGCACGCCAAGGCTGCCGCCTGAGCTAATGAATTAATATTGAACGGTTCCCGGATGCGATCCAGCAAGTCGATCACTGTTTGATCGGCAATGCCGTATCCGACACGCAAACCTGCTAATCCATATATTTTTGAAAACGTCCGCGTAATAATAATATTTTTGTACGTCTTAAGAAGCTTGATCGTGTCCGGATAATCCGCTTTTTGCACGTATTCAAAATAAGCCTCATCAAAGAAAACTAAAATATCAGGACGGATACTTTTCAGAAAATCATCAACTTGGTTTTTTGTAACGTAAGTCCCCGCGGGATTATCCGGATTGCCGATAAAGATGATCTTCGTTTTATCCGTAATAGCGCGTTTCATCCCTTCCAGATCATAACGAAAATCTTTTAAGGGAATAAATTTCACCGTAGCCCCGCAGGCTTTGGTCGCGATCTCATAAATAAGAAAAGACGGCCGGGCAATGATCACCTCATCGCCTTCTCCGGCAAAAACACGAACCGCTAAAACAATAACCTCATCCGAACCATTGCCAAAGATAATTTGCGACGGTAGAACTTTTAGCTGTTTGGCTAGTTCTTGACGTAAATAAAAGCAATACCCATCAGGATAACGGTTGATCGTTTTAGCCGCCTGGTTGATCGCCTTTAATGCTTTTTGGGACGGCCCATAAGGATTTTCGTTGGACGCAAGTTTAATAACGCTGCGCAACCCTAAGTCCCTCTTGACTTCTTCGATGGGCTTTCCCGGTAAATACGGCTTAATGTCGAGAATATTCTTTCGAGCAACGTTTTTCATAAGCTATTCCGAAACAGGATACGAACCTAAGATTTTTAAATATTTACATTTATCTTCCAGCTGGGCCAAGGCCTTCGCCACTTTTTTGTCAAGCCGGTGGCCTTCCAGATCAACGAAGAAATAATAATCCCATGCCTTTTTCTTGGACGGACGTGATTCTATTTTCGTTAAGTTGATCTTATTTTGACTGAACGGCGTTAACATCGCATGCAAAGCGCCGACTTTATCTTTGATCGAAAAAACAATGGATGTCCGGTCGCAACCCGTTGGAGGGACATCTTGGGTCGAAATGACCAAGAACCGCGTAATGTTATGCGCGATATCTTCGATATCTTTTTTAAGAATTCTTAAGTTGTAAACTTCCGCGGCCAAAACTGAGGCGATGCACGCGGCATTCTTTTTTGTCGCCACGATCTGAGCGGCCTTCGTCGTTGACGCAACTTCGATTTGCTCGGCCTTTGGTAAATTAACTAAAAGCCAAGAACGGCATTGGCCGAATACATACGGATTAGAATAAACGGTTTTGATATTTTCTAATTTTGTATTCGATAAAAGATTATGGGAGATCTCTAAAAGAACTTGTGAGCAAATTCTTAGATCAGAATCCACCAAAAGATCAAAGGTGTGCGTTACCGCCCCTTCAATGGAATTTTCGATAGGAACAACACCATAATCCCCGTGGCCGTTTTCAACCCGACGAAAGATCTCAGAAATATTATCGCAAGGCACATAGTTCACCTGCGACCCGAACTTCTTCATAGCCGCCAAGTTAGAAAAAGATGCCCGCGGGCCAAGATAAGCGATGTTCAAAGGTTTTTCTAAAGAAAGCGACGAGGACATAACTTCCCGATAGATCGCTTCAAGTGCGGCCGCCGGCATGGGCCCTTTGTTCAATGCCTTGATGCGGTCTAAAACGGCCTTTTCTCTATCAGGAGAATAGATCCCTTTTTTGTTTTTGATCTTTTCTTTTCCGATCGACAAACTAATCTTCGCGCGCGCATCTAAAAGCGAAACGATCTGCCCGTCAATAGAATCAATTTTCTTGCGTAGTTTGGCTAGGCTCATGAGAATCCCCCGATGGCACTTCGTTTTTATCTTCTTCTTTTGGTATTGTTTGTGTTCCATCCTCAACCGGTTGGGTAATTTCACTGCGTTCCCCGGCTCGAATAACCTCTTGCTCCGGCTGTTCATCCACCGGCTGAAGCGAAGAAAAATCTTCCAGCTTCGGCAGATCAGCTAATGACTTTAATCCAAAATATTCTAGGAATTGTTTTGTGGTCCCGTAAATATACGGGCGCCCGGGAACTTCTTTGCGCCCGACGATCTTGATCAAATTTTTTTCTAAAAGATGCGCCACAACTCCGTCACAATTAACCCCGCGGATCAATTCAATATCCAGACGTGAGATAGGCTGCTTATAAGCAACGATAGCCAATGTTTCCAAGGCCGGTTTAGAAAGTTTTTCTTTATGCGTGGAATGATAAAACTTCTTTATGTAAAGCGCGTAATCGGGATTGGTCAACATCTGATACCCGCCGGCGATCTCCACAATGGACATCCCGCTTTTTCTTTCCGTATATTCTTGCTGCAAGCTAACGATCGCGCTGTGGATCGCCGCTCCGTCCACGCCCTCAACGATCTCTTTGATCTGATCTAAGGTAATAGGCTTTTCACTCACAAACAAAACAGCTTCGACAATATTTTTTACATAATTATTTTCTGATTGTTCCATTATCGTTTCACCTTTTGTTTGTAGATTTCGTTTAACAAATCTTCCGTCGTTGAAATATCTTTAGAGCGCTCAATGGCCTTTTTGATCATTTCGAGTGCTTCCGGACGTTTATACTGTAGTTGCAGCAATACCGACAATGCTTCTTCTTGCCAATCTGGGACTGCAACCCCCGGAACAACGCCAATTGCCTTATCCTGAATTAAACCAAAGCGCCCCACTTTTCCTTGAAGCTTGGCAATGATCTCTTTGGCTTTCTGCATACCGATGCCGGGCAATGTTTTTAAGAAATTAATATCGCCGTTATCGATTGCGGTCGCAATTTGCGAGATGGGCTTATTTAAAGCCCGCACCGCCGCGCGCGGGCCGATACCGGATACGGTAATAAACTGTTCAAAGAAATCTTTTTCCACTTCATTCATAAATCCCACTAAAACGGGAAATCCCCGAGAAGGATCTATTTGAAAATAATGATACGTCACCAAATCAATATTGCCATCTTTATCGATGCTTTCCTCAATGCGTGGCGAAAGCGCCACAGGAATTGCTACTTCATAATACAGCCCTTGAACATCAACGACTAGCGTATTCCCTTTTTTTTCGATGAATTTACCGCGCAACCGAGCGATCATATTTTTAACCTAAGGGACTGAACATATCCTAACGCGAGCGCCAAAGCATCACTGGCATCCGGCGTTAGTTTTTTCGTATCAATGTTAAGGATGTGGGCAACCATGTTTTGTGTTTGTATTTTTGATGCCGCTCCGCTTCCCACCACGGCTTTTCGGATACGCTTAACACTATGCTCAACAAGTTTGACATCACGCTGTGCGCACAACAGGCAAATAACGCCGCGCACATGGCCTAGGATACAGGCGATGGTCGCATGATGATAATGCGTGTAAAGTTTTTCCAGGACCATAACATCCGGCTTATATTCGGCAAGGATTTCATTGAGGGTTTTATAGACAATGCCAAGCCTATTTTGAATTAAATCTTTTTCTTTCGTTTCGATCGTTCCGGCTTCTAAAACCTTAAGTTTATTTCCATTAAAATCAATAAGGCCGTAACCGGTCGTCTTTAACCCTGGATCAATGCCGAGGATCTTCATTGAGCTCTTTTAGGAAATACTTTCCATCACATCATCGGGAATATCAAAATTCGCATAAACCGACTGAACATCTTCGTGCTCTTCAAGCATTTCCATCAAACTTAAAACTTGTTTGGCGTCATCGCCTAAGACTTTAACCGTTGAACTAGGGATCATCGTAGTCTCGGCTGTTTGTGTCGGAATATTGTGCTTTTGCAAAGCGGCTTTAACAGCTTCAAGGACTGTGGAATCACAATAAATTTCATAAGCATCACTTTCGGTTCTTAAATCATCCGCTCCGGCATCCAGAACAATTCCCATCAGATCGTCTTCTTTAGCTTTTGTTTTTTCGACCGTAATAAATCCTTTTTTAGAAAACATCCACGCCGTGCTTCCGGCGCCGGCTAGGCTTCCGTTTTTCTTAGCTAAAATGTTGCGAACTTCGGCAGTCGTGCGATTCTTGTTATCTGTTAATGTTTCAACCATGATCGCAACTCCGCCGGGCGCGTAACCTTCAAAAATAGCCGTTTCATAAACAACGCCAGGTAATTCGCCGGTCCCTTTTTTAATAGCATTTTCGATATTGGTCGCGGGCATATTAATTCCTTTTGCCCTCTGCATTGCTGCGCGCAGACGAACATTGGTTTCTGTATTGCCGCCGCCATCTTTAGCTGCTGCTGTAATTTCGCGAATGATCTTACTGAACGCAGCACCAACCTTAGCGTCGGTTGCCGCTTTTTTGTGCTTAATTTTTGCCCACTTCGAATGACCTGACATTGTAATTCCCCCTTATAATTTTCCTGTTTTTACGTACTCGTTTTACATTTAAAAGAACAGGCCAGTAAGCCGAGTTCTGTTCCTCTCGATTTTTTCATAGGCGAGATCGACGGTTATTCGACTAACTCTAAAGATTGCTCTCTAGACTCTTGCAGCCTACCCGGAAATTCTAACGAAGCGGATAAACTTCGTTTCGGCGATAAAGCCGAATCTTTCCCTATTTGGCCTTGCTCCATACAGAGATTGCTCGTTTCACTCTTCCTGATGATGCTTTGGCAAAAAATCCTTTCGGATTTTTTGCCAATAGGAAGTATCGTCACTGTGGCTCTGATCCTTGGTTCGCTTACGCTTTGATTTGAAATTGCAACGCAATTTCAAATCAGTGAACCAGTCCCGCATTATCGGGATGTATTATCCTTTGGAGCTCGGACTTTCCTCCCCAATGTTAAACATCGGGGCAACCATCTTGGCCTGTTCTTTTTTTATGGCCGCAGACGCCAATTTATCTGCGTCGCAATTTTTTTCCCTGGGCACATGCCGGATATCAATTGATTTAAATCCTTCGGACAAATGCGTAACGAGAATATTCAAAAACTTTAAATTCGGATTCTTTATCTTATATTCGCCTTTAACCTGACGACAAAGCAATTCGCTATCTGTATTGATCTTGACCGTGTCAGCGCGTAGTATCAATGCTTCCTGGAGGGCATAAATTAATGCCGCATATTCGGCAATGTTATTGGTCGCGTAACCAATCGGTTGGGAAATATTTTTAATGACCTCGCCGTTTTGCATCACAACGATCCCGACCGCTGCCGGCCCGGGATTTCCTTGACAACCACCATCGATATAAAACTCTAGCATTGTTTTTTAAAGATCGTCTTCCAGGTAAAGCACGCGAGCACACATCTCACAAAAAACCAGCCGGTCGTGCATCTTGATCTCATTGATCACCTGCGCCGGGACATTCATGAAACACCCGCCGCAAGATCCGTTTCTAACCGGAACAAGCGCTAAACCTTCCTTATTTTCTAAAACTCTCTCATAGCGAGAGAGATTGGTCTTTTCAATGTCAGGGATGATTTGATTGCGCTTGGCTTCTAAGGCCTTGGTCTTTTCCTGCAGATCCTGAATAAGAGCATCAACTTCTTTTTTTTGAGAAAGATATTTCTTTTCTTCTTCAGCAAGAAACCCTTTTTCCTTTTCGATCAAAGCGCTAACTTGATCACTTTCATCATACGATAAAAGGATTTTCTCTTCGATGATCGATTTATCGGCTTTTAAACTTTCGATCTCTGTTAATTTCGCGTGATATTCCTTATTGGTTTTAAGAAGCGAAAGTTGCGCGTTATGCTTAAGGATATCTCCTTCTTTACTCTGCAGTTCAAGCTCTTTAGATTTACGGTCAACTTGAACGGTTTTTAGCTTATCTTCCAGATTCTTTAAACTTGTTTTTTTGTCCTCAAATTGCTTTTTGAGATCTTCAATATAAAGCGGTTTTTCCCTTAACTCTTTTTTGTGATGAAATATTTCCGCGTCAATCGTCTGCAGCTCAACTAACCTTTTCAATTGATCTCTGATGGAAGTAACGGCCACGATAGTCCTTTTAGATTACCTAAGTTATTATTACAAAACGATTTAACTTCTGTCAAAAAACTGGTGGGCACAGAAGGACTCGAACCTTCGACCTCTGCCATGTGAGGGCAGCACTCTAACCAGCTGAGCTATGTGCCCAAAACCTTCCGTCCCACAACTAAAATTCAAATGATTTGACCCTGCTCACATTCGCTGGGCCCACCAGGACTCGAACCTGGGACCAATTGATTATGAGTCAACTGCTCTAACCGCCTGAGCTATGGGCCCGGAAAATTATATTTTCCAGTTAAATGAAGAGGTATTTTACTATCAAAAGCCTTTTTCCGCAAGAAAAAATATTGGCCCAATTAATTTAAAATTGGTAAAAAATCCATATTTTTGTATAATAGATAGTCCTTTGGCAAGCTTTTGGACAATGCTAAAAGATGCCACTAAAACCAGTAAAAATCAAATAAAAAGTATTGGCTATGAACATCTTAGGAATTTCTGCTTTTTATCATGATAGCGCCGCTTGCCTTGTCCAAAATGGCAAGATCATCTCTGCCGCCCAAGAAGAACGCTTTACCCGGAAAAAACATGACCACTCTTTTCCTGTCAACGCCATCCGTTTCTGTTTAGAACACAGCCGCCTCAATTCAAAAGACATCGACCTGGTCGCTTTTTATGATAAACCTTTCATAAAATTTGAACGTATCCTTCAAACTTATCTAGCTTATGCGCCGCTAGGTATTAATTCCTTCCTTAAATCCATGCCTTTGTGGATCAAGCAAAAGATCTGGATGAAAGAGCTGATCAGCCGGGAACTTTCTTTTGGCGGAAAGATCATCTTCCCCGAACATCATCAATCCCACGCGGCTTCGGCATTTTTTCCTTCTCCGTTTAAAAAAGCTGCCTTTTTGACCATTGACGGTGTGGGTGAATGGGCGACAACCAGTTACGGCGTCGGAGAGGACAATCAGCTTCAGATCTTAGAAGAGATCCATTTCCCGCATTCGCTAGGACTTTTGTATTCGGCATTTACCTATTATCTTGGTTTTAAGGTTAATTCCGGCGAATATAAAGTGATGGGGCTGGCTCCTTACGGAAAACCGATTTACAAAGACTTGATCTTGTCTCACTTGATCGATCTTAAAGCTGACGGCTCTTTCAAGATGGATATGAGTTATTTTAATTATTGTGTCGGTTTAACGATGACCAGCGGACGGTTTCACAAGCTCTTTGGAGGCCCGCCCCGAAAACCGGAATCCCCTCTTCAGCAACATCATATGGATATCGCCCGTTCTCTACAGGAAGTTACCGAAGAGATTATGCTGCGCATGGCACATCATGTTCACAAAAAAACAGGGCAGAAAAATCTTTGCCTGGCAGGCGGCGTTGCCTTAAACTGCGTTGCCAACGGCCGCATCTTAAATGAAGGGCCTTTTGAAAACATTTGGATACAACCTGCTGCCGGTGATGCCGGAGGAGCTTTGGGCGCGGCTTTGATCGGTTGGCATCAATATTTTGGGAATCCGCGAACCGCAAACGGACAGAAGGATTCACAGCAAGGTTCTTATCTGGGGCCGTCGTTTAGCGAAAATGAAATTGAATCCTATCTCAAAGAAAGCAATATTTCTTATACGCGGTTAAGCGATGGACAGATCCCGGAGAAAATCGCCGATCTTCTCAACAGTCAAAAAGTCATTGGATGGTTTTCCGGGCGCATGGAATTTGGGCCGCGCGCTTTAGGCGCTCGTTCCATTATCGGTGACGCCCGATCAGTTCAAATGCAAGAAACAATGAATTTAAAAATAAAATTCCGGGAAAGCTTTCGCCCCTTTGCTCCGTCCGTATTAAAAGAGAAGGCAACAGACTACTTTGATCTTAAATCAGAAAGCGATTATATGCTTTTGGTCGCTTCGGTAACCGAAAAACAGCGCCTGAACGTTTCCGAGAGCGATAAAAGCCTTTTTGGCATTCATCAGCTTCGCGTTGCTCGGTCCACTATTCCGGCTGTAACCCACGTTGATTATTCGGCCCGCGTTCAAACCGTCGATCAACACAACCATCCGCTTTTTTATCGGATGATCAAGAAGTTCGATGAGAAATGCAATTGCCCTGTCATCGTCAATACATCATTTAACGTTCGGGGAGAGCCTATAGTTTGTACGCCAAAAGACGCCTATCTTTGTTTTATGCGCACCAATATGGATTATCTTCTTTTGGGAAATTTCCTTTTAGAAAAAGAAAAACAGATCCCGCTCAATAAAGATATCGACTGGCTGCGGGAATTTGAATTGGATTAAATTATGAGTTACGAAACAAAGAATATTGAAACCGAAAAGAATGAGTGGCGCCGCTTTGGCATTTCTTTTGGTGTAGGGATGCTTATTCTTGGCGGATTACTTTTTCTTAAGGGAACGCATTATTATTTATACCTTTGGCCCATTAGTGTTGCGGCTTTTTCTGCTGCAATTTTTTGTCCGCAAGCATTAAAGCCAGTTCACAAAGTATTTTCTTTCGTCGGAACTTTCTTAGGATGGCTTCTAACCGCCGTCATCCTGATTTTTATCTTTTATATCGTCATGACACCGATTGGGATTATTTTAAGGATTTTGGGGAAAGACACCCTACAGATAAAGCTTAAAAACCCAAACGCACAAAGCTACTGGATCACAAAAAACACTTCCCCGGTAGAAGAAACCTCTTACGAAAAACAATACTAGTTTCTAGAAAAATAAAGGCGCCCCCACTGTTTTGCAAAGCAAAACAGTGGGGGCGCCTTTTCCCTGCAAACCTATTTTCTCTTTACAGCATTCCTTCCCCTTCACGAACCGCCATATCCAAAAAGCTTTTTAATCGGCGTGAGCGGGTGGGGTGCCTTAACTTTCTTAAAGCCTTTGATTCAATTTGCCGTACACGTTCACGGGTCACGTTAAATTCACTGCCAACCTCTTCCAAGGTTCGGCTTGAACCGTCATGGATTCCGAAACGAAGCTCCAATATTTTTCGTTCCCGTTCGGCTAGAGTATTTAAGACGCCGCCAATTTCATCTTTAAGCATCGAATGAAGTGTCGCATTGGCTGGAGAAACAGCTTTTTTATCTTCAATGAAATCGCCAAAATGCGTATCCCCCTCATCACCAATAGGTGTTTGCAGAGAGATCGGAACTTGAGAAATCTTTAAGATCTCTTTCACCTTGCCGATAGGAATTCGCATTTGCTTGGCAATTTCTTGAGCCATCGGTTCACGGCCGTATTCTTGAACAAAGAGCCGAGAGACACGAATGATCTTATTGATCGTTTCCGTCATGTGTACAGGAATGCGGATCGTTCTTGCCTGATCAGCGATAGAACGCGTAATAGCCTGCCTGATCCACCAGGTGGCATAGGTTGAAAATTTATAACCTCTTTGATATTCGAACTTTTCAACCGCCCGGATAAGCCCCATGTTCCCTTCCTGAATAAGATCAAGAAAAGAAAGCCCGCGGTTAATATACTTTTTGGCAATACTGACAACCAAGCGTAAGTTCGCTTCAACCAAAAGTTTTTTGGCCTTATTAAATTTTGATTGACGGATCTTAATGATCCGCAGCTGGTCTTTGACATGATTAACGGGCTCATCTAATTCTTTTAATAACTGACGCTTTTCTTCCTTCAATTTAGTCAGTTGAGCCGCTTTTTTTTGCGCCTTCATCATCCGTTCAACCCGGTCAATGTTGAATAAAATATCCGTCAGCTTGACAACGATATCTTCATTGATCGAAGAAGTTAGTTTAAACTTAGCGATAATTCTCGCCGAGCTTTCCGAACCGATCCGAGAATGGCGCGCCTCATGAATAAGCCTGGTGAGATCCTTAATAAGCTTAGGCCGGCGTTCTAGTTCATCTTTGATAACGTCCTCGACGTTAATTTCCCCTTTTAGAACCTCATTGATGATCGTAATAGCTTCTTTGCGGGCAAAGGTTATTTTAAATAATGATTCCGCAAAACGGTTTTCAGCTTCTTCAATTCTTTTCGCTAAATTGATTTCGTTTTCACGAGACAGAAGAGGAATGGAACCCATTTGCTTTAAATACATCTTAACGGGATCATCCAACGGAATAAATTTCTCCGAATAGACATTAACGTTTTCTTCTTTGGCTTGCTCTTCTCGAAGGCGCAAGATCTCTTGTTCACGCGCATCGTCCCCGGAGCTTTCTTCCGGCGCGTTTTCGGATTCCACCACTTTGATCTCTTTGTCTTCCAAGATGTCAAAAACTTCATCAATATCGCTGGAAGAACCGACATCGTCGGAAAGGACTTCATTGACTTCGTCGTAAGTCAAGAATCCCTTGCTTTTCCCAAGCGTTATCAGTTTTTCTACATCTTGTTTCAATTCCTTATTTTTCATCATTTACCTCTTGATCAACTGGTTAAACTGATGTTTAAGTTCATCTAATTTGTTGCTATCGCCGGACATTTCGGCGTCTTTGATCTGCCCTAAAAGATCCTGGCGTTTTGATTTCGCCTGATCTGATTTGATACGATTGACAAAATCATGGAACATTTTTTCTTTATCGCCAGTTAACGCCTCATCGGACGCCGTTAATTGGGCGATCATCGTAGCAACAGCCCCCTCGCCAATCGTATTGATAAGATTTGCCGCTGTTGCCTCTTGTCCTTGGTCAACTAAAAATAAGATCTTTCCGATGATCTGCCGGATATCTTTATCGTGAAAATCGTCCGCTTGAACACGATCTTTCAAAAGCGGAATAAGGCTTTCATCTGATAATAATAACTTCAATAGGTTTCGTTCGACAATACGCGCCTTGATAAACGGCGCTACCAGCGGCGCGATCTTTTCTTCTCTTGAATTCAATTGCGGAACTTTTTGTAATTCCGTCAGCAAAGCCTGCTCGGGGATCGCCAAAAGGCTTGATAACTGTTTAATATAGCCAAACTTCATAACGGCATTTTTAAACTTGGCGATCGTTGGAAGCATTTCTTTGGCAATGGATGCTTTGCCTTCAACCGTTTTATGGCTATACTTGCCCATTAACGTTTTTAATTTATATTCAATGAGCGGTTGAGCTTGGGCAATACGCTCATTAAATTCTTCTACGCCAAATTTACGAATAAATGAATCGGGGTCTTCTCCCGCCGCTAAGATCGCCACCTTCACATTTATTCCTTCCTCGATCAATAGATCAAGGCTTCGGATCATAGCAGATTCTCCTGCTTTGTCCGCATCAAAGAGCATCACAATATTTTCCGTATAACGGCGGATCAGGCGAATTTGCTCGACAGTCAGCGCCGTTCCTAAAGAAGCGACGATATTATCAACACCGGCCTGGAACGGAATAATAAAATCCATATAGCCTTCAACAACGATCGCGAAATCTTTAACACGAACGGCATCTTTGGTCAAATGAAAACCATAGAGATGATTGCCTTTTGTGTAGATTGGTGTTTCCGGCGAATTAATGTATTTGGCGGCAACTCCCTCTTGCATCGTACGAGCGCCAAAGGCGACACAGCGCGACCTACTATCAAAGATCGGAAAAATAATTCGATTTCTAAACCGGTCAAAAAATCCATCACGATTTTCCCTAGGAACGACCAACCCCGCTTTTTCCATTACATTGATCGTAATGTTTTTTGACCGTAAATGATTGATCAGTTTGTCCCAGCTCTCCGGAGCAAAACCTAGCTGAAATTTCTTAACAATATCTAAATTGATCCCGCGCCCCTTAAGATATTTGACAGCCGTGACAACCGATTCATTTTCGGCTAAGGCAAGCGTTGTATGAAAGAAATCAGCCGCTAATTCATTGGCTTGATAAATAAGCTGATTAAGGCTAGCGACTTTAGGGTCGCTTCTTTCATCGGTCGGTATTTGAATGCCAACTTTTTCGGCTAAAAACCGGACCGCTTCCGGAAATTCCAGACGCTCTTGCTTGGCAATAAAACTAATAACGTTGCCGCCTTCCCCGCATCCAAAACAATGAAATATTTGCTTATCCGGATTAACAACGAACGAAGGAGTTTTTTCGTGATGGAACGGACAATTGGCCTTAAAATTGCGTCCCGCGCGTTTTAAAGGCACGTATCCGGCAACAATTTCCACGATATGGCAACGGTCTAAAACCTGACTAATGATCTCTTCGGGAATAAGCCCCATCAATGCCTCACTCGTTTAAAACCTGAACATGAAATAAATTCAAAATCATCTTTTCGCTCTAACTGATCTAGCAATAAATTAATGCCTAAATTATCGCTGGCAATATGCCCGGCAATGATGACATTGATATGTTCTGATTTAATTCGATTGTAATGATCTTCCGATAAATGCATTCCAACGTAAGTTTTCACGCCAAGCTGAGACATGCGCGCAAAAACTTCTTTGGACCCTTCTGTTCCACCGGTCATATCCACCAAAACTTTTCCTGGTTTATCAGCCGGTTTCCCGATCAAAATGGTCGGCCCCGCTTTATTGATAACCGCATCTTGATATTCAGGTTCTTTCAACAAAAGGCTGATAATATCACGTAACGATCTTGGCTTTGCGGAATCAATTTTCTTCTGCAAATACTGATTCACAAAATTATCGGACGGCGTATGGCAGCATAAAAATGGAATATTAAGCAACCGCGCCGCATCGACCGCGCGTGTATGATTTCCGCCGTGAAGCCGGCGCGCCACTTCATCCATCCTGGAATCCATAAGCATTTTTGCGATATTCTTTTCCACGCCCAAATGATGTAAGATATCCGCTTGCAAACCCATCACATCATAAAGGCCGGCTAACGCGATTCCTTCGGGATGATGGCCGAAAATAAGATCGATCTTCTTTCCCTTTTGGGACAACCGATCCGCCAAAAGAATTTCGCCAACTTCAATATCAATGCCGACTAAGATCCGCTTAACTTCTAACGAACGGTCACCGAAAAGAACGCGCGTATCCGAATAAGGATTTGTTAAGCTATCTTTATCAAAGAGCTTTTTTTCTAAACGACTTAAAGACCGGTATTGTTTCTTTGTCTCAGCGAGCTTTGCGGCAATTTCGCTTTTACGGCGCAAGTCTTTCGCTATGCCTTGCCTGACAAAGAAACCATAGATTTCGCCTAATGTCAACTATCAAACCTCAATGAATAAAATATTATTTCTTATCGTTTTCTAAAACCGCGCTATCCCGAAGATCTAAAGCAGCTCCATTGATTTCTTCGTCGGGAAAGAATTTTTTGACCAAACCGTTGAAAGAAACTTCATAAATCTTCGGTGACAATGAAAGCAGGCGTTCTCCGGTTAAAGATTTATCAATGTTCTTTTTGAAGTATTCGACTCCGGTCACGGTTAAGAATAAAAGTGTCAGGCTGCACAATAAAAGCGCGCGAACAACAGACAAAACAAGCCCGCCCCAACGATCAAGAACGGAATGCGCTTCGATATGAAGCAGCATTAAGAAACCATCGCGCAAAAATTTGAAAACAACCATAACAATGACCCATAAAGATCCAAACGCGATGAACTCTGCCACGCTTAAGGATAAGTGTATTTTTTCGTTTAGAAAATCGGCAAGCTTTGTATAATAGTGAAGTGAAATGAAAATGGAGGAGACAACAGCTAATAATTTAAATAACTCGGTGACAAACCCGTTCTTGATCCCGATGTAAATAATCCTTACGGCAATAAGCCCCACCAAAATGTCGATCCAATTGAGGCTTTTTATGATTTCAGTAGGCATTTTTTCGGAATTTTATTTAAATTTTTATTTTGAAACGCTAAAGTATAACACACGCCCCTAGCAGTGTCAAGGAAACGCTTCCTCGGAAAACTGGGAATACATTAATCATAACATATTGAAAATAATAATGTTACAATCTACGTAAAACACGACAAAAGCAAAGCTAATCTTGACAACACCCCCAAGAAGTGCTATCTTTCCTTTCATGAACTCTGAGGCTCTTAAAAGCGAAGAAAACAACGAAGAAAACAATATTCAGGGCTTACAAGAAGATTTGATGAGTGCGCGTAAAGAATTATCTATTCTTTATGATGTCAGCAATGCCATGCGCACGACCCTCGAACTCAATCACATCCTCTATATCATCCTTACCGGCGTCACCTCTCATGCGGGGCTTGGATTTAACCGCGCCATTCTTTTTCTTGCCAATAAAAAAGAACGTATCCTGGAAGGAAAAATGGTGATCGGCCCCGAATCGGGAGAAGACGCCAACAAAATATGGAAATCCATTGAGGCAGAAAACAAAGACATGGATGACCTTATTTCCGTCTACCAAAGCTCAAAACAAGCCATTGAGTCGCGGTTTAACCAAGAGATCAAAAAGTTGAAGATCCCGCTAAATATGGAAACCGGCGGCTTATTGGCATCCGCATATTTTCAAGGAAAACCGCTTAATATTCACAGCAATGAAATATCAAAATATGCCAGCGATCCTTTATTAAGTGTTTTTAAAACAAACGAGCTGGTCATTATGCCTCTTAAGGCAAAAGATAAAGTCAATGGGATTATCATCGCCGACAATCTTTTTACTCGAAAACCCATCACCGAAAATGATCTTAAAATATTCATGATGCTCGCTAACCAAGCCGGGCTTGCCATTGAAAATTCTCAACTCTACGAGCTCGTTGTTCACAAAAGTCATACCGATTCTTTAACGAGTTTATGGAATCACGGTTTTTTTCAAGATACACTCGTCCTGGAGATCGAAAAGGCACGGCAAAACAATGCTCATGTCGGCATTGTCATTATTGATGTGGATAATTTTAAGAAATTAAATGACACTTGGGGGCATCAAAACGGAGATGTTGTTTTGACTGAACTCGCGAAGATCTTAAAGGATTCTTCCAGGGAAAATGATTATATGTGCCGATACGGCGGCGAGGAATTTTCCATTATCCTGACTCAAACAAACCGCGAACAAGCTTATTTTATTGCCGAACGTCTGCGGGAAAGGATCGCTCAATACAACTTCCCAAAATTTTCTTCCGAGAATTTCTTAAAGTTAACGGTCAGCGTCGGTGTTGCCGCCTTCCCAGAAGACGCGCACACCAAAGAAGATTTAGTGATGAAGGCTGACCGCGCGATGTACACGGCCAAATTCATCGGTAAGAATAAAACCTGCGTTCCTGAACCAGAAAATCCTTAAGCGACCGCGACAGGGTCTTCCTGCCTTGCTTCTTTCTGTTCATCATCCGCAAATTTAACCGAAACGATCTTTGAGATCCCTGTTTCTTGCATGGTAATGCCATACATAACATTGGCATTAACAATGGTCTTTTTATTATGCGTAATGACGATAAACTGCGATATTTTGGCAAAATCTTTGAGGAGATAACCAAATCGGCCGACATTCGATTCGTCCAAGGCCGCGTCAATTTCGTCTAAAATACAGAACGGACTAGGCCGGACCTTAAACACGCCAAAGATAAGCGCGATGGCCGCTAAGGTTTTCTCTCCGCCGGATAAAAGGCTGATACCCTGCAATTTTTTCCCGGGAGGCCTGGCGATGATTTCAATACCGGATTCCAAAACGTTTTCCGGGTCAACCAAAACAAGCTGAGCTTCCCCGCCGCCAAATAACATTCTAAAATAGATCCTGAATTCCTCACTAACTTTTGTAAATGTGTCTAAGAATAACTGGCGCGTTGTGCGGTTGATCTTTCCGATCGTATCTTGCAGTGATTCTTTGGCTGTTAATAGATCACTTTGCTGCTTTGTTAAGAATTCGAAACGTTGGCGCAGTTCATCAAATTCTTCAATAGCGACCAAATTAACAGTCCCATAAGAATCACATTTTTGTTTTAAGCGCTCTATTTCACTGGCCAAGGCATCCGGTGTTAAAACCGGTTGTTCTGCGGCTGGTTCCGTGCTTTGCGCGTCTGCCAGTAACGAGGCATCAACCGGCGGCAGTTCGTCGAAATTGATTTTATACGCTTGGAGAAGCCTGTCTTTAATGCTTTTTTCTTTATAGGAGATCTCTTGCTCTTTCATCTGATGACCATGGCGGACATCATGGATTTCTTCAACATCTTTTTGCACTTTATCAATGCCCTGACGAATTGTACCAACCTGCACTAACACTTTCGCCTTTTGCTCTTCAGATTCGCTCAGTGCTTTTTTAAGCGATTCACCTTTCAGATTTAACTGCGTGATCTCTTCTTTGAGTGTTTCGATCCCTTGAGCAAACTCGGCTTTCTTTACTTTTTGCGATTCTTTTTCTTCTTCTAACTTTTTAATTTCTCCCAGGCCGCTTTCCAATTCCTCTTCAAACATGGTTAAGTTTTCTTGCTCGCTTTTCTCTTTATCTTGGGCTGATTCGATTTCTGTTTCCAGCTGAGCAATAGCAACGGTCGTATCTTCTTTTTCTTGAGACTTAACCGCGATAGCATCTTGTCGTTCTTTGATTTGATTTTGATAGGATTGAATTCCTTGTTCGATCGTTTCTAACTGTAAAGCTAACTCGTCTTCTTTGGTCTTCAAGGAAGCAACTGTGCTCCTGACTTCCCGGATCTCTTCCGTCACCAAGTCTAATTCTCCGACAAGCTTGCTTTCTTCTTGAAGGATATTGTTCTTTTGCGCGTCATAACTTGAGAAAACTTTTTCTAGATCATGAATAGCCGAAACCAACTGAGCTATTGCCTCTTCTTGAGCTTTGATCTCAGATAAAAGTAAACCTTTAGCTTGATTTTTTTCCTCGATCTCTCGGGAAAGCTCATCAATACGCGCGGTGATCTTTTCCGGATCCAGCTCGATAAATTTCATCTCGCAGATTACTTCCCAAAGCTGGTTGGTATTGATCTGAGTAAAATGATTCTTCAAATCGCCTGTTTTCTGAGGATCGACCAACCGGGCCTGTTTAACTTTCCCGATAATACCTTTAAGATTTTCTAAAGGAACGGCGTTCGTTAAAAGCGTTCCCTCAACCACGGGATCAGGCATATCTTGATACTGAACGCGTAACTCTTCAATAAATTGCCTTTGGGAAATTAAAGAGAGTTTCTTTTTCTCCAGATTGTTAACTAACTCTTCTATTTCGGTAAATCTCCCCTTGGTCGCATCCAAGTCTCTATTTCTATTTTGGCGCTCTTCTTCTAAATTCTTGATCTTGCCGGTACACTCTTCGATCTGGCTGAGAATATTCCTTAATTTGCTATCGATCTCTTCTTTCTCAGAAATAACTTTGGCATTTTCGAGCTCTAAGCGGCGTTTACGCGCTAAAGCATTCTGAAATTCCTTCATCACCTCGGTGACCTGGTTTTTAACCGCGACTTGCTGAACATTCAAATTAAGGATCTCTTCTTCGGCTTTACGGATGGAATCTTTGGCTTCCCGGATCGCTTCCGCCACCAGATGCAAAGAGTCTTTTTTCTCGCCTAAGGTTTTCATATTTTCGATCAAGGAAGTTTTGAGAAAAGAAAGGGCGTTTTTTAGCGCTTCGATTTTCTCCTGCTGCATACGGCAACGCGCCGACAATTGCTCTCTTTGCTGTTCAAAGCGGGCTTCATTAGAAAGAATATTGGCAATACGCTCCTCATTAAAACCGATCTGCTTATTATTCATCGCGACTTGATTTTCCAGCTTCAGATCATCGGCATAGATTTGATCGATCGCTTGTTCGAACTTCGCGATCAAGGCTTCCTGTTCGCTTAGACTGCTATTTAATTTTTCTAGTTCAGCATTTAATTGGTTTTCTTGGTCTTGAAGCCCGCTCACCAAACGATTGATCTCTTCTTTTTCTGAATTGAACTGGCTGATCTGATAGGTAGCGAACTTAACTTCAAATATCTTAAGTTTTTCTAACTCATCTTTGTAGCGGCGAGCTTTATTGGCCTGACGCTCCAAAGAGCCTATCTGGCGCTTAACTTCAACAATGATGTCATTAATGCGCAATAAATTATCATCCGTGTCTTTTAGCTTGTTTAAAGCTTCACGTTTTTTGGACTTATACTTTGTAATGCCGGCCGCTTCATCAATGATAATTCTTCTGTCTTCCGGACGAGCACTGACGATCAGGTCAACTTTTCCCTGCTGGATCAATGAATAAGCTTCCGCGCCAATACCGGTTCCCATAAATAATTCCAAAATGTCCTTAAGGCGAACTACAGATTTATTAAGAAGGTACTCGCTTTCTCCGGAACGAAACAAACGCCGCGTGACCGTTACTTCATCGTATTCGGTTGGTAACATCCGCGATTCATTAGAAAATGTCAAGCTCACTTCGGCAAACCCAAGCCCTGATTTTTTGTCGGTTCCGTTAAAAATAACATCATCCATCGATGCCCCGCGCAGCTCTTTAACGCTTTGTTCACCTAAAACCCAGCGGATAGAATCGAAGATATTGCTCTTTCCGCAGCCATTAGGCCCGACGATCGCCGTAATACCGGGTTCAAAATTAAGAATCGTTTTATCGGCAAAAGACTTGAATCCGAAGATTTCGAGCCGTTTAAAATACATGAGAATTCCTCCCGTTGGTTAATTTTTAAATTTATAAGATCTTTACTTCTTACTTACAAGTAATTCTTTCACAATAGAAACTGTTTTGTTCAAGCTTGTAAATTTTGGCAACATATCTTCGGGGATCACAACGCGATATTTTTTTTCGATCGCCGCTAAGATCTCTAGCGCCATCATTGAATCCATCCCTAGGTCTTTCACGAAACTTGCATCGCCGTCGATCGAGGCGGGTTCCGTCTCTAAAACTTCCGCGACTAATTCTCGCATATCTTTTTCGACATTAACCTTTGCCCCTGCATCTGCCATACAATATTCTCCTTTAGTTTTGTTCGCTCTCCAACCAAGCGTCAATACGGTCTTTTTTAAACCGCCACTGACCGACCGTTTTTATCGCCGGTATCTTGCCTTTTTTGAGCCACTCATAGATAGTCCTCTTCTTGACTCGAAGATAAGCAGCGACTTCCTCAATTGTCATTAAGCTTTCGTAGATCATTTTTCCGTTTTCAAAAATTGTTAAAAATCACTGTAAAGTAATTTACAATTTATTACATTCCTTTACATATGTCAATATTTTTTACATTTTTTTTCACTATTTATCGGTAAAGATGATAACACGACATAATCGAACATTAAAATACTGTTTAATGTGATTTTATACTTTTTGTTACCGACGAGAAATAAGAGGAACGGGAGGAAAATAGCAGATAATTCGGAAGAATAATGCTAAAGAAGAAATACTAAAAAAATTATTCGAACTGCGGATCCGCGTCAACATCAGCAGAATAATCAACATCTTTGAAGCCGAACCCAAAAAGTTTTAGAAAATCTTGCCGATAGCCTTCGATGTCAGAAATCTTTTCGACATTTCCTGTGCTGACAACGCTCCAAAGCTTGGCTACTTCGGCTTGAACATCATCACGCATTTCTAGATCATCAACACGAATGCGTCCTTGGTCATCGACAGGAACAGAAGTTCCGTTGTAAAGCCTTTGTGAAAAAAGCCGGTACATTTGTTCAATGCACCCTTCATGAATATTTTTCTCTTTCATGATCCGATTCAATAAAATAAAATACAAAGGAATGAACGGAATAGCTGAGCTGGATTGAGTTACTAATGCCTTATTAACAGAAATAAAAGCTCTTCCGTTGTTTTTCTTGAGGCGCTCATCGAGTTTTTTGGCAGTTGCCTCTAGATGATCTTTCGCCGCGCCGATCGTTCCGTTACGATAAACGGGGCGCGTAACATCCGGCCCTATATAAGAGTACGCGACACTCATGGCGCCATTAGCAAGAACGCCTCCCGCATCAAGGGCATCGATCCACATTTCCCAATCTTCCCCGCCCATCACAGAAACGGTTTGGCGCACTTCGTCTTCTGTCGCAGATTCAAGGCTCACATCAATAATCTCTCCTGTTTCAAAATCAATAGATTTATTGGTGTATCTAGGGCCTACTGGTTTTAAAGCAGACTTAGCCGTTAATCCTGTCTTAGGATGTGTCCGTCGGGGCGAAGCGAGGCTGTAAATAACAAGATCCACAGTCCCAAGATTTTTTTTGATAGCATCAACAGCTTGTTGTTTGATCTCGTCAGAGAAAGCATCTCCGTTAATGCTTTTCGAATACAATCCTTGAGCCTTAGAAAACTTATCAAAAGCGATCGAATTATACCAACCAGCTGTGGCCGTACGCTTATTTTCGGCCGGACGCTCATAAAAAACACCGACGCTTGCCGCTTGACAGCCAAAGGCCGCAACAATTCGTGATGCCAAGCCAAAACCCGTGGAAGCCCCGACCACCAAAACTTTTTTGGGCCCGTTTTTGATGGGAAGATTTTTCTTAACATAATCAATTTGCTCTTGAACATGCCGAGCGCAACCTTGAGGGTGAGCTGTCGTGCAAATAAATCCGCGAATTTTAGGCTGGATGATCATTTTGATAATGCTCTCTCGTGTTTTTTGTGCTTTCCATTTTTTCTTAAAAAATGGAAAGCACTATTTGTTATTTAAGACCTACAAAGACGTTTTTTTAGCAACCATGACAATGCCGGAAGTCGTCACGTCAAAGCGCTTCTTATCTAATTCCAGGTCAAAACCGACCTCGGCGTATGGCGGAATTGTTACTTCTTTATCAATAATAGCATTTTTTATTTTTGCATTCTTTCCGACGACAACACTTTCCATTAAGATCGATTCGGAGACAACAGCCCCCTCTTCAATTCTCACATTCGATGATAAAACTGACTTGGTAACTTTAGCGCCGATAATAACGCATCCGCCGCCAACTAAAGAGTCCAGGACAACGCCCTGATTTGTCTCCGAATCTCCGTTAACGATCTTGATCGGAGGATACTGTTCATGAAATGTGCGCACCGGCCAGGACTTATCATAAAGCGTAATGGCAGAGTCGGGCTTGACCAGATCCATATTGGCTTGATAATAAGCATCGCGGGTCCCGATATCACGCCAATATTTCGACTTATTATTTTCATCAACAAAATTATACGCGTAAACTTTGCGTTTTTTACTGATCATCTGCGGGATAATATCTTTTCCGAAATCATGGCCGGAGTTAAGCTTCGCGTCAATACCAAGTTCTTCAAACAAAACTTCTTTGTTGAATAAATAAATCCCCATCGAGGCTACGATCTTCGATGGGTCCCCCGGGATTGTTTTAGGCTCTCGTGGTTTCTCTTGAAACCCGCAAACCCGCCATTTTTTATCAACTTCAACAACGCCAAACCCAACTGCCGTTTCTCTGGGAGCTTCAACGCAAGCAACCGTCATATCCGCATCCATGGATTGATGCTGTTCGATCATTTTCCGATAATCCATCTTGTAAATATGATCACCCGCAAGAATCAACACCAGCTTGGGGTCACAATCCTGGATGGCGTAAATATTCTGATAGATCGCGTCGGCTGTTCCTTTATACCAATCATCGCCGATACGCTGTTGAGGCGGAATAACATCAATAAATTCTCCCAGCTGAGTGGAAACAATATCCCACCCCGAAAGAATGTGTTTTTGCAAAGAAAAAGACTTATACTGGATCAAAACAAAAATACGGCGCAACCCGGAGTTGATACAATTGCTAAGGGTAAAATCAACGATGCGGTAAATACCGCCGAACGGAACCGCCGGCTTAGCACGGTCACGCGTTAAAGGATGAAGCCTTTCGCCTTTACCGCCAGCCAAAATAAATGTTAAAACTTCACGCATATGAATAAATCCTCGTAGCTTTTAGAAATCCAACAATGAGAACATATTATACGTCTTCATTTCCTAATTTTCAATAGTTGAAAAATCACCAAAAAATAAGCGCCATCTGTATGCTATCAAAACTTAAAGACTAATCCAATAATTTTAAGTTTTTCTTAAGCTCTTGGCTGGCAGGATCGATCTTTAGGCCTTTTTGGAACTCTTCCTTGGCTTCCTTGATTCTTCCTTCTTTGTGATACTTTATCCCGCGCTCATTGTGTACTCTAACCAAATCTTTCTTTGTTAAAAGCAATAACTCTTTGACCTCGGGAGGAAAATCTGAGTCTTTGCCTTCCAAAATAATATCGGCGATCTCAACAAGCTCGGAAAAACTCTTCGGAGAAAGATGATAACCACGCATTAAAGCCTCAAGCGCCCTATTATACTGCTTTGTTTTTGCAAGCACCCGCGCTAACATAAAAAATGCTTTTGAGTTTTTTGGATTTCTTTTCGTGAGCAGATCATACTGCTTAACGGCATTCCCCGGGTCATTGAGCTTCTCATAAGCTAATCCTAAATTTATGCGTGTCTCATAATCCCCTTGGGCAAACATGGCCGCAATGCGAAAATTCTCAAAGGCCTTTTTATTGTCATCTTTCTTGCCATAAATCTTTCCCATCAACTTATAAGGCTCAATGTAAGCCGGAGAAACCTTAAGCGTTTCTTCAATTTCTTTAAAAGCGGCTTTATCAAACCCCAGAGACTCTAATGTGAACGCACGATTAAGATGCTGGTAAGGAACAACCGCGCGCGACCCTAAACGCAAAAGATCCATTTCTTTCGTTTTCCACCGGTTAAGATCAATGCGGAATTTATTAATAACGGATTTATTTTCGGAGGTATTTTTAAGAAAAATAACCGCGTCATAATCAAAATAGACCAAGGCCCAGTCGGGATTTTTATAAAAGAACGATAATGTCTTCTCGTTGATCGGTTCATGCGTAGAATTTAAAAGCGCCCCTGTTAAATTGTAACGGCCCACCGCCTGTTTTAGCAGAGCCTCATCACCCTCTTTCCACATTTTCTGATAATCCTTAAAGAATGCCGCGCCATAAACTTCCGTTCTTCCGTCTATAAAAACCTTTATATTTGGAAAACACCTTCCGATCAAATATGCCCCGGAATTAAAATCATTAAAGAAATTTCCCTTGATCTTATTGGCGATAAGAAAATCCGCCGCCTTATCCGGATAATTTCTTTGGGTGATCCCTCCAAATTCACTTTTAAGCTCATATTTTTCAAAATCAAAATACGTACGCGCCGAAAGAGACAACCCATAGCTAACCATCCACAATATAAGAACGATCTTGGCTAAGCTGCTCGTTAAATGTTGAAATTTCGGATGCGTAAATCTCAAAGGAATAACACTAGAAAGCGAAATACTAGAAAAATTAGTCATGCAAACTAAGTAAGCGACAAAAGAGAAAAAGACCAGATTTCGCACAGCTACTAAAGAAACTAAAAGAAAGATCAGCCAAATAATAAAATCACCGATATCAATTTTCCTTCTGTTGAAGATAAAGCTGAACAAGGAAAGAATGATCAAAAGCTTATAATAGCCGTAATGTCCCAGCGAGAAAACATTCTCAAAAGTGATCGGAGGTTTTAACTCCTGAATATATTTAAAGAATATTTTAGAGTCTCCTCCTAAATTACTTAGAACACCGATCGGATACCAAGCGCCTTTAAAAGTCAAAGGATTAACAAATGATGCCAGGATCACAAGCCCAAAAATCCATTGCAGCCGTTTATATTCATCGTTGGTCAAGCGGCCAGTCGTATTCCACTCCCAAGGCAATTTAACATAGCGTTTTAGCATTTCCGCGCCTAGGCCTACCAAAACGATAAACGGCCCAAAAAAGAAGAATCCGTGAAAATTGGTCCATAAAAGCTGAACGAAAAATAGCAGGTAAACCGACCAGCGTTTATCAATATGCAGCGCGAGAACATAAATATACAAAGCAAAGAAAAGCAGGCTAAAAATATCAGGGCGTATGGTAAAACGCATTTGATAGATCAGCATGCTCAGTAATAAAAGAAAAACGATACCGCTTTGTCTTTCCTTGCTGTAGCCTAAGAAAAGCAAGATCAAAAAGGTCAAGACAACCACAACCACCTGCATGGAAATAAGGCCTTCCGCTCCCCAGGAGTTGAAAAATAAATACGCAATGACTTGAAATAACCACTCGTGATTAACCCACGGTTTCCCGGCGATAGAACAAGACAGGACATCCACATCCGGCACATATTGATGGTGGACAATAAATTCCCCCATCTTTAAATGGAGCCAAAGGTCAAAATCCTTTATTTCAAGATTAGCGGCAAAAACCACTAATCCAAGAAAAGCGCCAATAGCCGCCAACCCTAAAACATAGCTCAGTTTCTTGAACACTGATTCCATTAACAGCCTCCCTTAGGAACATCACGGACAAAATGCCCTTTTGTTTTCTCGATCAAATCTCCCTGATGAAAAATAGCGCCTTCTGATCTATCATCTGATGTTTTATATTCGGTCGCTGCCAATAATAATTTCTTCGTATACGGATGAAGCGGATTGTTAAACAGCTCTTGTGCTAACGCCAATTCAACAATAGTTCCCCTGTGCATCACGGCAATATGCGTGCCTATTTTTCTGGCAACGCGCAAATTATGAGAAATAAAAATATAGGTCGTATTAAATTTCTTCTGTAGTTCAAGAAGTAAATTGATGATCTGATTTTGCACTAAGATATCCAGCGATGAAACAGCTTCGTCTAAGATCAATAGCTTCGGATTATTAATTAACCCGCGCGCGATAGCGATCCTTTGCCTTTCACCGCCGCTAAACTCATGTGGAAAGCGGTTAAGAATATCCGCAGGCAACGCGACTTGTGTAAGAAGATCCCTGATCCTGCCTTCTTTCTCGCTTTTTTTCATTCTATCAAAGATCATCGCCTCGCCGATAATATTTTTTACGATAAATCTTGGGTCAAGGCTGCTAAAGGGGTCTTGAAAAACCATTTGGATATTTTTACGTAAAGAACGTATTTGTCCTGAAGAAAGACCTGTTATGTCCGTCCCGTCAAATATAACTTGTCCGCTATCGACAGGTAATAATTTTAAAATAACACGCCCAAGGGTTGTTTTTCCACAGCCGGATTCGCCCACCAGGCTTAAATTTTCTCCGCTTTTGATGGATAAGCTTACGCCGTCAACAGCCCGGACAACATTTTTCATCCTATGGCGCTCGGGAAAATATTTCTTTATATTTTTTAGCTCTAATAACATTTCAGCCTTTTGAAGCATTGATCAATTCGCACGTTAGAGGATGTTTCGCCGAAGAAAGAATATCTTTAGCGCAACCCTCTTCGACGATCCTTCCGTCATACAAAACTCCCACACGGTCACAAAAATGCTCCACCATCCCTAAGTCATGCGTAATAAGCAAAATAGATGTTTTAAATTCATTTTTAAGATCTCTGAACAACTCAATGATATGCGCTTGCAAAGTGACATCTAAGCTGCTGGTCGGCTCATCAGCAATAATAAGTTTTGGGCTGCCCGCGATCGCCTGCGCGATCATAGCTCTCTGGCGCAAACCTCCGCTTAACTGATGCGGATAACTACGCGCGATCCTTTGCGGCTCGGTAATTCCCACCCGGTTTAGAAGCTGATGAACTTTTTCTCTTCTTTGCCGGCCGGGCATCGGTTCATGAAAACGTAAAACTTCTTCGATCTGAAATCCGATGGTAAAAACCGGATTAAACGCGTTTAAAGGATCTTGAAATACAACGCCGATTTCTTTGCCGCGTATTTTTCGCATTTCCCGTAAAGAAGCCGCTAAAAGATCTTTTCCGTTAAAGATAATGCGTCCGCTGTCAATACGCATGGCCGGCGATAACAATTGTAAAATAGATAACCCGGCTGTCGTTTTTCCGCTGCCGGATCCCCCGACAAGAGCAACTGTTTCAAAGTTTTTAATTTCAAAATTAAAATCCTTTAACAGTTCTCGATCATTATCTTTTTCTTGAATAGAAATTGATAAGTTTTCTATTTTTAATAACGGTTCACTCATTTATGACCTTACCTCTGATTTCAACAGCGGATCAAGGCAATCGCGCAAACAATCGCCGATCACGTTAAAGCACATGACCGTCACAAAAATAAGCGCTCCGGGAATAAGAACCCAAGGAGCAAATTTCACCGCCGCAATGTTCATCGCGTCAGAAAGCAAATTCCCCCAGCTGGCAAAAGGGTCTTGAATCCCTAAACCTAAAAGGCTTAGCGCTGATTCCCCTAAAATATATCCCGGAATAGAAAGCATAACCGCCACAATGGAATAAGAAAGCGTGTGCGGTAAAATATGACGAACAATGATAGCAAGATCTGACAGCCCCATCGCCTTCGCGGCCAAAACATATTCGCGCTCTTTAAGCGAGATGCTCATACCCCGAATAACCCTGGCCAAACTTGCCCAGCCGATAAAAGAAAATATGACAATAATCAGCAAATAGATTTGCACCGAACTTAAATTAGCCGGAAAAGCAGCGCGCAGCGCCAACATCAGATAAAATCCGGGAACCATCATGAACATTTCGCATACACGCATCAAGATATTATCAATTCTTCCGCCGTAATATCCGGCTGTCGCCCCGACGAGAAGCCCAACAAAAAACGAGATCGTAACGCCGATAAGCCCGATAGATAAAGAGATCCTGGCCCCAAAAAGAATTCTTGAAAAAAGATCTCTTCCGCGCGAGTCAGCTCCCCAAAGATGAATTCGCCCAGGAGCATCCACTCCAAAAAGATGACGATCGGCCGGAAATAACCCTAATAATTTATACGCGTCGCCTTTGACAAAGAATTTAAGAGGATATTTCTGGTTGGAATCTGTTTTATAAACTCTTTTGTGAAATTCATCAAACGTCATATAAACACCTAACACATACGGATGAATTGATTTTTTCTCGTGGCGGGCATCTATCAGTTTGATTTCCATCGGTGGACAATACGAATAGTTGCGGTCTTCATTACTAAATGAATACGGCGAAAGAAAATCGGCAAAGATCGCTGATAGATAAAAGATCACCAAGATCCAAAAACAAACAACAGCTAGCCGATTTTCTTTAAAATGGCCTAAGGCTATTTGAAATTGGCTTAAGCTTTTTCTTGGTTTAGTCATAGCGAACCCTCGGATCTGACCAGGCGAGCAGAATATCTGATAATAAATTCCCTAAAAGAAGCAAAACAGCGCCCATCATCATGCTGGCCATGACCAAATAAAGGTCTTTGGCGCGCACCGCTGTTAACATCACCGCCCCTAATCCCGGCCAGCTGCAAATAATTTCAATTAAAGCCGCTCCGCTCAACAGGTCGAAAAGATGATATCCAAAGATCGTGATCAAAGGATTAACGGCATTGCGTAAAGCGTGAACATAAACCACGCGATGTTCGGGCAATCCTTTAGCTCGGGCTGTTAACACATATTGCTGACGCAAACACTCCAACATATTACCGCGCATAATTCTTTGTAAGCTCGCGATGGACGCAAGCGAGATAACGATCGTCGGAATGACAAGATGTGCCAACAGGTCAATGATTTTCCCGCCGTCAGAAAGGTCATCAAAATTGGCGCTACGCATTCCTCCTAAGGGTAATCCTCCCCATTGGCTGGCCAGAAATAAAAGCAACATTGCCAAAAAGAAACTTGGCATGGAAAGCCCGGCAAAAGAAAAGACAGACAATATCTTGTCCGTCAACCGATTGCGATGAACTGCCGCCCAGATCCCTAAGGGAATTGCGATCGTCCAAGTGACGATCAAACTTGCCAAGGACAAAATAAATGTATTGAATAATCGTCCCGAAATAACGCTGGAAACCGGGCAATTATAAAAGAATGAATACCCAAAATCTAGCTTGATGAGGTTTTTTAACCAGTAGAAGTATTGCTGTAATAAAGGCTTGTCTAAATGATAAAGCGCTTCATAGCGAGCGATCGTCTCGGGAGAAACTTGAGGATTAAGTTTAAGAGAATCAAAGAAATTTCCCGGCGTAACCTGAATGAGAACAAAGGTTAAAAAAGAGATCCCTAGAAGAAGCGGGATGGAAATTAAAATTCGTCTGAAAATATACTTAAGCATCTTATCGGTATTCTTCCTTAATAAAAATTTCTTCTAGGTTGTGAAACGCCCCACCGAAACTAGTGGGATGCAAATTCTCAAATTTATTACGGACCGCAAAGATATTAGCGCCAAAAACCGTATAAATAGCCGGTAATTCCCTGGAAACAATAAGCTGCCACTCGTCGTAAAGCACTTTACGTTTTGGCTCATCTAATTCTTGGACCGCTTGATTGAAAATATCATCAACTCTTTTTTCCCACGCTGATTGGGGTTGTTCTTGACGCGGATACCAAACGTGCAACTGTCCGTCGGATGCCCAAACATTTTTTCCAAAATGAGGTTCAATGCCCCCAGTAAGCCCGATCATCACCGCGTCCCAGTCATAAGTGGAAACAAGCCGGCTGACAAGATCATTAAACTCAATGGATACAAGATTAACCTTCATCCCTAAATTTTCCAGATCATGGCGGATCATGGCCGCCATTTGAACACGATCGGTCGACCCGGAATTTGTGTACAAATTAAATTCAACCCGGTAGCCGTTTTTGTCTTCCACGATCCCATCCCCATTCCTATCCGTAAATCCGGACTTTTCTAATATCTCTCTGGCTTTAGCAAGATCATAATCATAACCAATCACCTTAGGATTATAAAAAAATTCCGCGCTGGGGCTTTCAGCAGAATCCTGCGGATAGCCTAAGCCATTCATCACGATATCAATAATTCTTTTTTTATCGATCGCATGCGCCACAGCGCGACGAAATTCACGATTAGCGAACCAAGATAGCTTCTTGGGATCAACAAACATTTTTTTTGTTTTTGGATTTATGCCGTCATTTTGATTGAAAACAATAAAATTGCTCCCAAAATCAGGCCCGCTGTCATAAATAGTAAAATTTTTCTTTTTTTCTTCAGGCTTAAGCAAGGGATAATCGGCTCCGCGCAGTGAACAATAATCTACTTCTCCGTCTAAGAATTTCAAAAGAAGCGTGTCTTGGCTTTGAACGATCATATAAATGATCTTTTCAATGAAAGGCAACTGCTCCCCTTCTAAAGATTTCCTCCAATAAAGATGATTTTTCTTCAAGATAATACGCTGTCCGGGAAGATATTCGGTTAATTGATACGGGCCCGTGCCGACAATATCCTTTAGATCGCTATCAATGCCTAAGGCAAAGTTAAATTTATTCTCTTGAACGATTCTCTCTAACCGATGTTTGGGAAGGATTTCTTGGGACATGCCCCGCAAAAAAGGCGCAAATTTAAAAGGAAGCGTGAATTTGACCGTTAGGTCGTCAATTTTCTCAACTTTAAAAATCTTCCCGTCAATGGTAAAAGCGTCCCGGGCGGAGGTGGGAATTTTTTCATTATAGATAAGATCATTAAAGGTAAAAACAACGTCATCGGCGCTAAACGAAACACCGTCAGACCAAACAACGCCGGAGCGTAAATGAAATGTCCATAATAATCCGTCCGGGCTGATATCCCAGCTTTGCGCCAAATGAGGCTCAACCTTTAATGTTACGCCATTGGTTCTGGTCAATCCTTCAAAAATATGGCTAGTAATAGCTGTTGTGGATGTTTCTTGCGCAACGATAGGATTAAACGAACGCGGGTCGGACGTTGTGGCTAAAACCAACTGTCCGCCATACTTAGAAGGATTTTTTTCTTGTGAAAAGACAAAAGAAGGAAATGATAAAAAGAAAACAAGAATGAGAAGGAATGCGAAGCTCTTGCGTGCGCTACAAAAGCAAAATGAACATTGCTTAAGGATTTTTGGGGGCCTCGGGACTTGCCGGTTGTGGGGCCTGTTGATTTTCCGCATTAGCATTCTCTTGTGGTTTTTGAGTATCGCTGACGGAATTTGAGTTTGGCCCTGAAGCCGCCGCCGGAACGGCCGTGGCAGGGCTTGAAGAAACAACAGAATTCTGAACTAAGGATTTATTTTTTTGTGAGGCAAGGAATGTCAAGCTTAAAGACGTTACAAGAAAAATGCTCGCCAAGATGGCGGTAGCTTTAACCATAACAATGTTTGTTTTTGTTCCAAAAACAGATTCGGCCGCCGAGAAAGTATCCGTGAGCCCTCCGCCTTTGCCGGCTTGCATTAGAATCACTAACACTAAAAGCATGCACACCAACACATGCACTCCTAAGATTAATCCAAACATAACAGATCCTTCCTTTTTCTATTTATGAATGCCGCGAGAATTCTTAACAATATTGGCAAATGAGGCTTCCGTTAAACTTGCCCCGCCGACTAAAGCTCCGTCGATATCTTTTTGGGAAATAAGTTCGGCCGTATTTTCCGGCTTGACACTTCCGCCGTACTGGATACGAACTTCGCTGGCAACTTTTTCGTCAAACATTTTTACTAGCAAGCTGCGAATAAACTGATGAACTTCCTGGGCTTGTGCCGGTGTCGCGGTTTTTCCCGTTCCAATAGCCCAAACCGGTTCATACGCCACAACCATTTTTGTCATTTCTTCTTTTGTAAAACCGGACAAGCCTTCTTCGCATTGAGCCTTGATAACATTAAAAGCTTGATTAGACTCACGCTCTTTTAAATTCTCACCGACACAAACGATTGGAGTAAGCCCGTGTTTTAAAACAGCCTTGATCTTCTTTTTAACATTTTCATTGGTTTCATGAAAGAATTGGCGGCGCTCGGAGTGCCCAATGATCACATATTGCACGCTAAGATCTTTGAGCATGGGCGCAGACACTTCTCCTGTAAAAGCCCCCGAATCTTCCCAGTAAACATTTTGAGCGCCTAAAGCAATGTTGGATTCATTGAGGGCCTCTTGAGATTCTAAAAGCGCGGTAAACGGCGGGCAGACCACGATATCCACGTCGCTCACATCATAGAGTTGCCGCTTCAAGCCGTTGATAAGCTCAATGGCTTCCCGTGAGGTTTTATTCATTTTCCAATTTCCGGCAATAATAATTTTTCTCATTTTTTTATCTCTAATAGATTGGTTTAATTACTTTTTGTCGTTCAGGGCGGCAATTCCGGGAAGTTCTTTACCTTCCAGAAATTCAAGCGACGCGCCACCACCGGTTGAAATATGCGTCATTTTATCTTCCAATTTAAATTTGCTGATGGCAGCAGCCGTATCGCCTCCGCCAATGATAGAAATAGTTCCTTTAAGATCCGCAATGTATTGCGCCACATCTCGCGTGCCTTTAGCAAAGGCATCGGTTTCAAAAATCCCTAAGGGGCCGTTCCAAACAATTGTTTTTGCTGTTGAGAGGATCTTTTTAAAGGCATTGCATGACTCGGGGCCCACATCCACCGCCAGCCAACCGTCAGGGATATCTTTCACAGTTTTTGTCGCCATTGATTCAATGCTTTGCGTAATAACATGGTCGCTCGGTAAGGCGATCGTAACATTTTTTGCTTTGGCTTTCTTTAAAATGTCCGAGGCCATGTCAACTTTATCTTTTTCTAGTTTTGAATTTCCGATCGCTATTCCCTGTGCTTTAAGGAATGTATATGCCATTCCTCCGCCGATAATGATCGCATCGGCTTTGGGTAAAAGGTTTTCGATGAGCGCGATCTTATCAGAAACCTTAGCTCCACCTAAAATAACAACAAATGGTTTTTTCGGGTTGGTTGTTGCTGAACCTAAATAATCAATTTCTTTCCCTAAAAGAAATCCGGCGGCTGAAGGCAAGTATTTGGTTATCCCTGCCGTGGAGGCGTGCGCGCGGTGCGCGGTCCCAAAAGCATCATTGATGTAAACGTCCGCCAAATTCGCAAGTTCTTTAGCAAATGCGGCATCATTTTTTTCTTCTTCTTTATGAAAACGTAAGTTCTCTAATAAAATTATTTGCTCTGAGGATGAGTCTATTTCTTGCTTAACGGCAGTCCCAATACATTCATCGAGCTTAAGAACTTTTTTTGATAATAGCTGTTCGAGTTTGGCAACCACCGGCGTCAAACGGTATTTATCCACGACCTGCCCGTCCGGACGCCCCAAATGGCTCATAAGAATTATCTTCGCCGCGCCATTATCTAAGGCATATTTGATGGTGGGCAAGGACGCGACGATACGAGTATCGTCGGTAACTTTGAAGTCTTTATCCAAAGGAACATTGTAATCAACGCGGATAATAACCTTTTTTCCTCGAATGTTAATGTCTTTAATGGTCATTTTATTCATCTGCAGGCCCTCTTTCGCTCGTAACTTCCAAATTGCTTATTTTGTAAAGATCTAAAATTCTTTCTATTATATCTAAAGCGATTTTTTTGTCAATGAGAAGCAGCCCGGCGCATGCACCAAAACCAGCATCTTAGTGCGCTGTTTCAGAAGAAATGTTGAATTGGATTTTCTGCGCGGCCACACAAACACCCATCATGATCCACATAAGATTTCCCAATTGCACCGAATAAAAATTTGTGTCAACAAAACTATGCGCCAAAAATCCGATCAGGCCCGATAAAGAACCCAAAAGTACGGCAAGTAAAAATTTATCAGACATAAAACGGATGCCCTTAAATGAATTCCAAATGAGGGCATAAATGATCCATAAAAACGCAAAGAGGCCAAAGAATCCCATTTCCGCAGTCAATTGTAAATAACAATTGTGAGGATACCCACCCAGGCGACGATCATGGGATACGCGAGTATACGTATTTAAGCCTGTTCCAAATGGAAAATCTTTGATGATCTTAAACGAGTTTTTCCAAAATTCCACACGCCCGCTGCCAAAAACCGGAACATTCTCGCCAAGCTCAACCTGCTTTGTTCCGTTATCCTCTGCCTTTTTCTTGATCACCTTTAACTCCTGCTGAATTTTCACATTTTCAGAAACGAAAGACACGTTCCTCTTCAATTCTAATTGCGGAAAAAAGAAAAGCAGAAATATAATAATAGTCGGAATGGATGCCTTTAGTGTCTTGGGCCATAAGACACCCAAGAAAATAAAAGCTGTAAAAAATCCCAACCAAGCTCCTCGGGAAAAAGTTCCTCCCAGTGATAAAAAACAAACGATAAGCAGAATTGAGAAAAAGATCTTCTCAACATACGGAGAACACAGCGTCTTTTTCTTGTCTTGTGTTAAACAAGGATTAAATCCGCCGACAAAAACAAAATTAAACATTAAAGAGAAAGCAATGATCAAATAAGCACCAAAATCATTAGCTGTCCTAAACGACGCTGTCAGCCGATCTCCGGGAAACGGATTATGACGAACAAAATCAAAGCCGATAAACTGCTGCAGATAACCGCTTACCGCCGTTACTAAGGCCGAAAAAATAAAAACACCCATAAAAACCTTAAGACGCTTAAGGCTGGTCATTACTTCAATGAAAATAAAACAAAGAAAGGTCCATTCTAACAGTTTAAAGAAGAAGCCTTGAAAACTTAACAAGTGATACTGGCTCAAAATGACCGATGTGAAGCCAGCAAGAATAAAAACAGAGACCGGTCTTCTTAGATAGCTAGGGACGGGTAAAAACGTGCGGATAAAAAGCTTTGTTTTCTCGAGAAAAGAATTTCTGGAGCCTCTCAAGGAGGCGTTTTTTGATTCAAAATAAAAAATAACACCCCTCTTAATAAAAAAACAAAGCTGAATAGCCCCCGCAAAGATCTCTTGCAAGGCAATCGAGATAGGCAGAAAAAAGATCAAGGCACAAAAAGAAAAAGCCATCACTTGGTCAATACGATTTATTATTTTTTGATCATTCATAACAAAATGAGTGTCCTTATGAACCTACAAGCCTAGTTTTTTCATACCAAGCAACTGTCTGCTTTAGGCCTTTTCTAAAATTTACCTTAGCCGTAAAGCTAAATTCTTTCTTAGCTAAAGAAACGTCCAAACACCGACGAGGCTGTCCGTCCGGCTTTGAGCGGTCCCAAACGATCCTCCCTTTAAATCCCGCCAATTCAGCAATAAGATGAGTTAAATTCCGGATCGAAATCTCAAACCCCGCGCCAATATTCACCGGATCAGATTTATCATACTTCTCTGCCGCCGCAATAATTGCGCGGGCCGCATCTTTCACATACAGAAATTCTCTGGTAGGCTTACCCGTTCCCCAAACCGTAATTGATTTTTCTTTCCTTAACTTTGCATCAACACATTTTTTAATGAGGGCCGGAATAACATGGGATGACTCCGGTGAAAAATTATCCCCGGGGCCATAAAGATTGACGGGAAGAAGAAAAATAGAATTAAAGCCATACTGTTGGCGATAGGCCTGAGACTGCACTAAAAGCATTTTTTTGGCAAGGCCGTAAGGAGCGTTGGTTTCTTCCGGATAACCGTTCCAAATATCTTTTTCCTTAAACGGAACTTGGGTCAATTTCGGATAGGCGCAAATAGTTCCTAGGGCAACAAACTTTTTAACACCCAAAACCCTTGATTCCTCCATAAGCTGAGTGCCCATAATAAGATTATCGTAGAAAAATTTTCCGGGATTGGCGCGATTGGCCCCTATTCCCCCAACGGAAGCGGCCAGATGGATCACAATATCCGGCTTAGTTCTTTTAAGCATAAGCCGAATATCGTCAACACAGCGAAGATCAAATTCTTTTTTTCGCGGGACAAAAATACTGCGGCATTTTTTCTCTTTTAATTGCGTAACGACATACTGGCCTAGAAAACCGGCACCGCCCGTAACCACGACCTTCTTAATATTCCAAAATCCCATTATATTTTTCTTTTTTTCGTTCCAAAAACAGTTTTACGTGTTAACTCCATATCCGCGTCCACCATCATCCGAACTAGCTGCGAGAAACTCACCTTAGGTCTCCAGCCCAACTTTCTTCTAGCTTTCGAACTATCCCCGATCAGACAATCGACCTCAGTAGGGCGAAAATACCGTTTATCGATCGCGACATACTTCTTCCAGTCCATTTTGGCGTAATCAAACGCTTCCTGGAGGAATTCTTTGACCGAATATGTTTCTCCCGTCGAGATCACGTAGTCGTCCGGCTTGTCCTGCTGGAGCATAAGCCACATCGCCTCAACATAATCTCCGGCAAAACCCCAATCGCGCTTTGAATCCAAATTCCCTAAAAATAATTTCTTTTGAAGTCCGTATTTAATATGCGCCAATCCCATAGTAATTTTACGCGTTACAAATGTTTCGCCCCGACGCGGAGACTCGTGGTTAAAAAGAATACCGTTACAGGCGAACATCCCATAAGCTTCCCGGTAATTGACCGCCATCCAATGGGCGTAAACCTTAGCCGCCGCGTAAGGGCTTCTGGGATAAAATGGTGTTTTCTCATTCTGAGGAAATTCAACAGTTTTACCGAACATCTCCGAGCTGGAGGCTTGATAAAATTTTGTCTTTATTCCTGAATCGCGGATTGCTTCTAATAAACGCGTTGTTCCCACCGCCACGACTTCAGCCGTATATTCAGGGACCTCAAAACTGACCTTAACGTGGCTTTGAGCTCCAAGATTATAAATCTCATCAGGTTTAACCGTTTTTATAATACGATTTAAAGAGCTGGCATCATTAAGATCGCCATAAATCAAACGTAGGCGTAAATTCGCTTCATGTGGATCTTGATAAAGGTGGTCAATTCGGTCGGTATTAAAGGAGCTTGCCCGACGGACAATGCCATAAACCTCGTATTTTTTCTTCAGCAAAAACTCTGTTAAATACGAGCCGTCCTGCCCCGTAACCCCTGTTAACAGGGCTCTTTTCTTGGTGCCCATTCCAATCCTCTCTTTTCTTCGATTCTTTTTGTTCCTATTTTATAGCAGGAATATTTTGAAGGCGCAATAGTTTATCAATGGAAATTAATAACCCGATCATATACCAAAATAAAACTGAAAGCTTTAAGGAATAGAAATTGGTGTCAAAGAAACTATGGGACAAAAATCCCGCAACACCGGAAATTAACCCCAAATTTAACATAGCTAAATTTTTCTCTGTTTTCTTCATATACGACTTGATCGTCTCCAATGTCTTTTGAAAACTTTGCAGCATCAGCCAGAGAAAACTTCCCAAGCCGAAAATCCCGATTTCAAATGCTATTTGAATATAGCAATTATGCGCATAAGAAGGATAATACAGCGGCAAACCGCTGGGGTTAACAAAACATTTTTCAAATAACATCATGTATGTGTTTAGCCCATAACCAAAGATAGGTTTTTGCGCGATCATTCTCGCGCTATAGAGCCAGACATCAAAGCGCCATGCAACGGAACCTTGCTGGCTTGCCGCGATGCGAAAAGTTTCTTTGACCTGAGAAGATGCAAAGATGGGAAATAATATGGCAGATACGAACAAAACCGTAAGCGATAATAGCGCCGCCTTTGGATTAATAAAAAACAAAAAGAACGCCCCTGCCAAGCAAACAGAGAGCCATGCCCCGCGAGATAATGTAGCGATCAAACACCAAATTGCCGAAACAAAGATGACGAAGAAAATAACTTTCCACGCCCTTTTTACCGAAACAAACAAAAGTGATAGTGCAACCGGAAAAACAAACGTTAAATACCCTCCTAGGCTGTTGTACGTGTTAAAGCTAGCCGTAGCCCCACTCCCTTTAATGATCGTCTGCCCTAAAAAGATGTCCTTTTGAGTGAAATGAAACTGCACAATAGCGTCTAAATTAACGGCGAATGCCGAGAAAAGAAAAACCCCAACAGCCGTCATGATGTGTTTTTTTGTTGCAATAAATTCAAGGACAAGAAAATAAACAATGAACCATTCTAAGGTTTTTGTGGTAAACCCGCGCAACGCATGCAACGGATATGCCGATAAGACAACGGAGATCAAACACGCCGCAAGAAAAACTAAGATAGGAAGGTCAAGAAAACTCGCCGCCGGCCTAAAACTTTTTAAAAATAAACTAATTTTTCCTTTTAATACGAGATTCTTAAAAGATCGCGCATCAAAAAGGATGATCCGTTTAGCGATCCACAACAATAAAGAAATAATGACGCATGCCTCTACAACAGCAGAGCCATACGGAAGCCAGAAAATAAGAAGGGAGAGGAAAACCCGAGCAACTGCATTGATCCGCTCTACTAAAACCCCATTATGTGCGCTCAAGCTGTCCAAGTCCTTAATAAGCTCCTTGGCCTTTGAGAATGGCAGGAATAGTTTGCAGGAGGATGTTGATATCAAGCCAAAATGACCAGTTATTGATATACCAAATATCCCATTTAACCAGCCGAGAGAAAGCAATGTCGCTTCTTCCTCGAATTTGCCAAAGACCTGTCATCCCGGGGCGGACTTCAAGGCGTTTAAGCTGTTTAAAATCCTCTTTTTCAACCTGGTCGATAGGAAGAGGCCTGGGCCCCACTAAACTCATCTCGCCTTTGAGCACATTAAGTAATTGAGGTAATTCATCCAGGCTATATTTTCTCAAGAAACTGCCTACCTTTGTGATCCTTGGATCTTTTTTCATCTTAAAGATCGGTCCATCCACTTCGTTTTTGCACTTTATTTGATTCATGATTAAATCCGCTTCCTTAACCATGCTTCTGAACTTATACATATAGAACATTTCCCCTTTTTTCCCGTATCGCCTTGAAGAGTAAAAAATAGGGCCGGGGCTGTCTAATTTGATCATAATGCCGATTAAAAGGAAAACCGGAAGCAGAATGATCAATGTGATTAATCCAACCGCAAAATCAAATAATCTCTTCCCTGTTTGCTTGCGAGCATTAAACTCATTTTCATATTCTAGAACCGGGATAAATCCAATGTTATACCGAGAAAAATCTCCGGAGGTCAGCTCAAACCCTTGAGGAATAACGCGTACCGCGACTCCCAAATCTCTTGCGTCCTCTAATAACTTCAAGAAAACACTGCTGTCGTGATGAACAGTAATAAAAACTTTATCAATGAATCTCTTCTTGGCGATATCGGAAAAATCAGAGATCTTGCCAATGATCCGCATGTGCTTGTCGGCGGGATCATCTTTCTTAAAATCATCCAGAAAACCGACGATCTTTATTCCCAGCCCCGGCCTGCTGGTAATTTCCTGAGCTAAGGCAACACCGACTTTTCCGGCGCCAACAATGATTGCATTAAAATTGTTATATCCTTGCGCCACCAAATATTCGACGAAAAGCCTTTTGATCACACGCCACAAAAAGAAAGATAAAATAATAAGCGCGATGCTGATCAAGAAAATGCTTCTCGGAAATTCTTGAATTTTAAGAATATACTGGAGGCTAACGACTCCCAACGAAGACAAAAAGACCGACTTGGTGATCATCCAAAGCTCAATGCCTTCCATCAATTCTCTTCTTGTTTGATACAAGCCGAATAGGTTGTTAAAAATAACAACAAAGAAGATCCACGACAAAAAAAGGATCTGAAAAGGATTGGATTGAGAAGAAAACAAACGCTGAAACTCTACAGGGAAAGTCAATGTTTCCTGCCGAAATAAGCACGCGGCAAAAATACACAGGCTGGCAATATAAACATCTATCAATATGTAAATAAAAAGGATGGGTGGATTTTTAGATTTGGATCTCATGGCATTTCTCTGTTTGTTCAGGCCTAAATTAAAAAACATCAGAGAAGAGTTCGGCCTCTGAATTATCTAAGATATTACCAAAGAATGTGCTATTGTCAAGACATACGAAACCCTGGATTCATTGCTATTATTTTCACTAAAAAGATGCCTTTTTTATACATGCTGTACACTAAAAAACCTATGTTGATCAAAACGAAAACTTATCCTTTACTCATTGAAATAAATAACACTTACATCAACATGTTTTCGCTTCTTAGCGTAATTGACACTGGCAAAGACTAATGATATAGTACACCCTTGATCAGTTGTCCCTTTTTGCTTTCCTGTTTATTCTCGTGTTTTAGAAAAAGTAAGTTTTTACTACAGAGTCCTGAAATAAAGCTGCTATGTTGAAACTTAAAGATCTCCTTTCATCTGTTGACAAGAATCGTTTGCGAAAAATCCGCAGTACGCTCTACCAAAGCCTTTTTTATAGGACAGCCTACCAGGCTTCTCACCTCAAAACCCCTCTTTTTAAACATGTCTTGATCCAAACGAACAACCGCTGTACACGAAAGTGTTCTTTTTGCTGGTACGGAATGAAGGATGTCAAAATCGTTGATGAGGAAATGCCGGAATGGCTATTTCATAAGATCATCAATGACCTTGTGGCCATTGATTATTCAGGAAGAATAAGCCTTTTTGAAATGAACGAGCCCTTAACGGATCACCGTGTCTTTGAGTGGGCAAAATATGTCAAGCAGAAACTGCCTAAAGCATGGCAGTTGATCGCCTCCAACGGCGATCTTCTCACGGAAGATAAAGCTATTGCCCTTCTTGAGAATGGTGTTGATTTTCTTAATATTAGCTCATATTCCGATAACAGCTACTTGAGAATGAAGTCGTTAATTCGTTCTCTCCCGAAGAAATTCTCAGATCGCATGATCAATACCAGGTCTAAACCAGAAACTATGTCTGATAATCGGGGAGGAAATTTGCCCCACATTCAAGCCGTTTTTATCCCTCTTAAAGAACCGTGTAGCCGCGTTAATCATGTCCTCTATATTAAGCCAAGTGGAAATGTCGTTTCTTGTTTTGGCGATTATTTCAATGTCAATTCCATGGGCAACACAAAAGAAGAAAGCCTAACCGCAATTTGGTTCGGGAAGAAATTTGAAACACTACGGAAAAATCTAAACCGCGGTAATAGAAATATCTCTTCGTTATGCCAAAGCTGCAATGTCGGCGCCGGAACTAATTTCGTTACACGCGCAAAACAAAACCGATGGCTGCAGGAAAGCAAAATTAAAACCGGAATTATCGTCGGAGCAAGCCAATCCGCTCATCTTTTCTTTCCGTCTTTTAGAAAGTATTGTAAAATTAATTCTGTCATATCAAAAAATCATCTACACGACCCATTTTTCCGCAGCCGAAAAGTTCCCATGACAGAAAATCTCAAAGAGGCCTTATCGGATCCAACCGTTGATTTCGTGTTTGTTGCCAATGAAAGCGGTAATCATTACGAGGCCGCAAAACAAGCCCTGCTCGCTAACAAACATGTGTTGATCGAAAAGCCTACGACTACCCAGGTAAGCCAGGTTGACGAATTAATTGAATTGGCGCGTTCGCGTAATTTAGTTTGCGCCGGAATATCACAATGGCGTTTCCTTAATTTGGCAAGCCTGACTAAGCAATGGATCAAAGAAGGACGGTTTGGCAGTCTTCTTTTTATAAACGCTAAATTACTTTGGCAGCGAGATAAAGATTATTACATTAGGCAACGCGGTACCTGGAGCTCGGATGGAGGCGGAGTTTTGATCAAACAAGCTATTCATTGTTTGGATCTGATGTTTGATCTTGGCGGAGTTCCGGTTTCGTGGAGCGGATATTGTTCAAACCAATCCATGGGGCTAGAGACTGAGGACACCTCTTTGGTGTCTTTACGATTTCAACAAGGCTTTGGGTCTTTGATCGCGACAACGTGCCACTTTGAGGAAGAAAAACCGCAGATCGAGATCATCGGAACGAAAGGAAGGATGGCTTTTAATATTTGCGACCAAATTACCCGTTGGGAATTGCCGTTTTCAAAACCAGTTTTTGTCCCGAGAAGCAATATCTTTGACCGGCAAATAAAAAACTTTTTGGAATCGATCGATGAGCCTTCAAAACTTGTCGTAACAGCCCCTCAAGGAAGAGAAATTCTTGCCGTTATTGAAGATATTTACAAAAAATCATTTCTTAGGGCTGACACCCAAAACGAGATCCTTAAGTAAATAAAAAATAAATTTTGAATTTCCTATCAAGTACCGCCGCCATAATCTTCCCGGCTCGCAGCACAATCTAAATATCCATTCCAGCCCTGAATTTTGCATCCAAATCGGCGCTTGAGATTTTGTTCCGGCGATAAAATCAAAAGCGGCCCCCACGCCAACCATCACTGGAACATTCAATCTTAAACGATGCTCGGACATCCAAATATCTTGCTTGGGAGATCCTAATCCGACCCACAGAATATCAGGACTACAACGATTAATTTCTTCAACAATCGCCTTGTCTTCTTCAAAAGATAAATTCCGGAACGGAGGCGAATACTTCCCGGCAATATTTATTTTCGGAAATTTCTGACGCAAATTCTTCTCTAAAAGATCACAAGTTTCCTGGGATCCGCCATAAAAATAATGAGCGCAGTTTCGCTCTTGGCTTAAACGACAGGTTTCCAGCATAAGATCCGGCCCATACGTTCGTTTTATCGTTTTATGCCCTTTTAAACGTCCCAGCCAAACAAGCGGCATTCCATCCGGCGTTACCATAGCAGCGCCATTAATGATAGAACGATATTGCTCGTCTTCCTGACAGCGCACAACGGTAGAAACCGGAGCAATACATACGTAGGTTTTATTTTTTTGCTCGATCCAGCGAAAGATATGAGCGCACGCTGCCGGAATATCCACAGAGCTTATCTTAACGCCTAAAATATCAACGTATTCCTGAGCCATAAAAAATTAGCTGCCTCGCTTAACAGGCCTTTTATCCTGGGAGTAATCGAAAAAAGCCTGAATGATATAATCTAAGTCTTTTTGAGTAAAATATTCATGACAGCCAATATAAAACGCATGGCGATTTAAGAATTTTGCCACCGGAAACCTGTCTTCTAGCCCGGGGCCAAACAATCGTTCATAGACCGGTTGATTGACAAGCGGAAATAATTCACGTGTTTCTATTCCACGCTGTTCAAGAAAATTGATCAGCTCTGTTTTGGGTTCGTCTTTGACCACCAAGCCGTACAGCATGAACATATTATCCCGGTCTAAAAAAGTAGACGGCAGCTGTAACTTGCTTTCAAGCTTTTTTAACCGACGAGTTAAATACAAAGCATTTTTTCTTCGCCCGCGGATGATCTTATTTCTTTCTTTCATTTGCGCAACACCTAAAGCCGCCTCTAATTCCGTACATCGATAAGAATAACCAATGTCCACAAATCGAAACCTTTTCGCGATCACTTTTCTTAAGCGGTCAGGGCTGGAAACTTTGTCATCATCAATAGTCAAGTAAATCGGATCTCTGCCATGATTCATGAGAGAACGCATCGTAATAGAAAGCTGGCGATCGTTGGTCGTGGCAAATCCTCCCACGCCCGTAACCAGAAAATGCGCCGTATACGTCGAGAAACATCCGATATCGCCGATAGAGCCGACCTTCTTCCCTTTATAATGCGCGAACATTGTTTCGCAAGAATCTTCGATGACTTTCAATCTGTATTGCTTGGCAATTTTCATAATGGGAGCCATGTCCGCCGGAAGCCCCAGCAAGTGGACAGGAATAATACATCGCGTTTTCGGCGTGATCGCTTTTTGAATAAGTTTTGGATCAATATTAAAAGTTTGAGGATCAACATCCACGAAAACAGGCTTCATGCGGCAGGCGATAACGATGTTCGCCGTCGCGACAAAAGTAATTGCCGGAACAATGACCTCATCACCGTCTTTCCAGCCAAACGTACTTTTGAGCGCGTGAAGCGCGATTTGCAAGGCACTCGTTCCGCTGTTTGTGAAAATGCTATATTTTACATCATGCGCCCGGGCGAACATTCTTTCAAGGCTGCGATGAAACGGCCCATAAGAAAGCCGGCTGCTTTGTAAAACTTGATTAACCAGCTTGATCGCTTGAGCGCTAACCTTCAGTTCTCCCACGCCTAATTGCTTCTTTTTAATAACTTTAGCCATGATTCCCCTTTTGTTTTTTCTTGAAATATTGTTGCCACCAATTTAGCACATCATCCAGCGTTTGGTCTAAGCTAATTTCCGGTTTCCAGCCCGTGCGCCTTTTTAATTTTCGGTTATCCCCGCAAAAATCAGGGATATCAAGTTTGCGCATTTTTTGAGGATCCTTCAAAACAGATATTTTAGCATTTGTCTTAGAAAGAAGTCGTTTTAAAATATCCTCGATGGCAACTGATCGGCCGCTACAAACGTTGAAAGCTTCTCCCATATTAGCCTTTTTCATAATGCAATAATAAGCCCCGACAACATCTCTGATGTCACTAAAATCACGTTTTGCCTTGAGATTCCCGACGTAAATTATTGGTTTTCTCAGTCCAAGCTCAATTTGAGCGATCTGGCTGGCAAAATCAGAAACAACAAATGCGTTCGATTGCCAAGGGCCGGAAAAATGGAACGTACGCGTCGTATTGATCCGTAGCTGATAATTTTTTCGATAACGTTCCACAAGTTTTTCTTGTATCATTTTGCTAATTCCATACGGGCTAACCGGGGCAAGGCTTTGGCTTTCGCGGATAGGCAAATCTTTTGGGCTCACCTTCCCATATTCTTCCGCTGATCCGGTTAAAAGAATTTTTGACCGAGGAGAGGTCTTAATAACGGCTTCAAGGAATTTGGACACTCCCAAAACATTGGTTTCATAAATCGAAGGCGCCATCTCAAAAGAACGCGCGACAGTAACAACAGAACAAAGAAAGTATATCTCGTCCGCAGAGACCTTAGAGAGAACTTCTTTGATCCGAGAATAATCATTGATATCACACTGAAAAAGTAAACATCCCTTCAAGGTATTTTTCTTAAAAGCATCAAGCTTTTTATTATAAGTGCCTACAATTTCATTTTTCTCAACAGTTTTAAGATAATTCCAAAGATGCGATCCGGAAAACCCGTCAACACCAAAAATTAATATCCGTTTTTTCATTTTACGTACTTTTCGAAAATGTCGAGCATTTCTTCTGAGTAAAATCGCCAACTTATATTGTCCTCAACAAACTTTCTTGCATTCTCGGCTATTTTCTCGCTTAATTCTTTATGAAGAATAAGTTCTTCAACGGCACGTGCAAGCTCACCGGGAGAATCCGGCCGAACAATCATTGCATTTTCTTGATCTTTGAGCACTTCGCTAGCACCACAGCCATAAGTAAGGACAACAGGGATCCCACACGCCATTGCCTCAAACACCGATAAGCCCCAGGTTTGAGGGCTGTTAGGAAATAAATACGCGTCGGAATTCTCATAGAATTTTAAAAGCTCTGGGGCAGACACGGAACCATTGAACTTAAATCTTTCCTGAAGATTTAATTGGTCGATCAGCTTGAATATTTTTCTTGTATATTTTAAGTTTTGTTTCAAATCCCCGATATGCTCAATAAAAATATTATGCCCGCGGTCAAGGAGGATCTTTAAGGCTCGAACACCGTCTTCCACTTTCCGATGAGGATATAGGACGCTTGTCATCAATATCGTAACAACATCTTTATGCGTTCTTTTCGAAAATTTAAACCACTCCGCGTTAAGCCCGCTACGAACAATTTTTGACTCTCGATTGAAATTCTTTTTTACACCTTTCTGGTTAATACTGTCCAATACGACAATCTCTTCAAACCGCTGAATAAAACGGCGATATTCCGGCCTTATATAATACCCGATCGTTTTGGGGATGCTTTTCAAATTCCATTTAAAAAGAGGAAGATCGTTCATCATCCAAACAACAGGCTTGTCGTATTTTCTCTGCCATAAGCCCGCTGTCACATAAACACCATAATCATGCGGGTTAAGAACGTCCAGATCGGTATCAACAATATCCAACAATTGCCTGTGTTTTTTGCCGGTAAAAAATATGAAATATTTGTACAGATATTCCAGGTCCGTTGCCGGACAATCAGCCTTGTCGGCATTTTTGTGCAGCTTGACACAACGAATGTCCAGCCCTTCACATAACCCGGGGTAACTTCTTTCCTTATCGAAAATATAAGTGTAGATAATAACCTTATGGCCGTCACGCAATAAATTACGCGCTAATTCCAAAGCTTGACGTTGCGTACCGCCTTTAATATCCAGCTGCCAGATTAAAATACCGATTTTCATAATACTTTTTCTGCGGGAATGTGTAGCCCAAAATGTTTTTAATTTTTAGGGACTCTGTTTTTACTTCTTATTCATAAAATATAAAATCCGATCGTAAACTTTACAGAAAATATTGTGGTTTTTCCGAAAATAATCAACGAGAGCCAGAAACATTTCTTCCGATTCTTCGATCATTTCCGGAAAATTCTCGACAGGAAGATCCCGCAACGTAGTATTGTATCTTTTATTTTTGTAAGTATTAGTGCCGCTATTATCGAATCCAATATTTTTCACCAATGCCTGCGCAGGATAAAGCGTTAACCCGCCTTCCAAGAAAATACTGGCATAAAACCGGATAGCCCACGAATCAATTTCGCCGCGTGTTTGCCGCGAAAGCATCCGATAATAGTTAAAGGATCCCTGACAATTGAATTCATGCCGCATTTTTTGATTGGATAATCTTTCAAGTAATTGACCTGCATCTGACTGAAATAATTTCCACGCCCGCTTCCAGGTGCCCCACCCCCAGCTGCTAAAAAGCCGCATAAACCCTGAATCGGTATTAATTTTCTTGATCGGATACAAATATCCCGTAACACTCATAACTTTTTGCTCGGAAGCGTATTTTTCTAATGCTGCATTCATATAGCTTAAGAAATGAGGCGAAACAACGATATCATCTTCTAAAATAATAACTTGTTCGGATTTTTGAAAAAGGTGGCTTACCCCCTCGATGACTTGCCTGGCACATCCTTTATGTTCAGTATTTTCCTGAACAAATAAATTTTTACACCACGGCCGGCTATAGATAATCGATTTTACGCGTTCAATATTCTCACGATCATCTTTTCCCTTCGGGCCATCGATAAAAACATAAAGATCGCTTTCCTTAAACTCTTTATTTTCTGCTAAAGATTCCAGGGATTTTTGTGTATGTTCAGGCCGATTGTAAGCAAAAAAAGCTATTGGGGAGATATTCATACGAAACACTTATAAAACATCGGTTTAAGAAATAGCGGCATCTGCCCCTTAATATCAGGTTTTGCGATCTGGGGGATTTGTGCCAATACCCATGATCAAATGAGGTGTTTTCCTTAATAGCCCCATAAAATTAAGCGAACGTATCTGCAAAAAGAAGACTTCTCTTGTTTTCTTGAACAAAAGATTTGACAGGACTCCGACGACAAGTTGAGAAATAACAGCGGCAATAGCCGCGCCATTTATATCAAATCTGGGAATAAGAATGATGTTAAGCACAATATTAGTGGCGGAAGCAATGATCGTATATGTCATTGTATAGACTTGCAAACTTTCATTAATAGCCCATTTGGTCCTAGCTACACTCCAAAAAACAAATACCAGCGCCCAGATATGGATGGCCAAAACTTGAGCCGCAGGCAGATATGCCGGGCCATAAAATATATTGATGACTGGCCACGCAATGATCGTCACTAAAGTTGAAATCCCCAAAGCCAGCCAGAAAAGCAGCGAAAATAGCGCTTTTAGCCTATTTTGATATAACTCTTTATTCATTAACTTAGCGTTTACGATAGCGGGAAATAAAGAACTCGTTAAAGCGATCGGGACAAAATAGAAGGCCTCGCTGATCCTAACTGCCGCAGAATAATATCCAACGGAAGTAACGCTAAGCATTTGCTTGATCATGATCTGGTCAATGCGCATAAAAATTGAGATCGCCAATCCTGAAATGATCAGTGGCCACCCTTCCTTAAGCAATCTTTTGGCAACATCCCAGCGAAATCGCCAAACGAATATTTTCTGGCCATTTAAGGCATAAAAGACGAGTAATCCAATAGCGTTGATGAACATCTCAATAATGACAACATAGATGAAATAAACAAGCGGCTTTCCTAAATAAACGAATGAAAGACAAAGAAATGACGTTACCGATAGGGAAATAAGTTGCGCGTAAACTGTAAATTTGGAAAGAACCCGAGATTGAAAGTAGTAATCAATAACATCTAAAGACTGGAAGAAAAGACGTAGCGACATTGCAATGATCACGCCTTTAAAATCCGGCTCGATAAATCCTGTATGCACAACGATAAAAATAAGGATAACAGCCGCAAAACTACCAATGAGTTTTAGAAAGAATGCGGCTCCTAAGATCTGGGTCTTTTCTTTGCCATGCCTGATCAGATCTCTAACCACAATTGATTCCAGCCCAAGATCAGATAGGATGTTAAAAAGAAAGACAAAGCTTAAGGCATAACTAAAAACACCGAATTGTTCCGGGCCTAAATATCGGATAACTTGAGCCCAGATCAAGAATGTGATCAGGCCGCGACAGATCTTCTCAAAGAATAAATAGCCCGTATTGTGAAGATATTTTCTGAACCCGCTGCTTTTCATTAACATAACGTTACCTTAATTGATCGTACACAATGACCCTTGGAAAAATACATTTATGCCGAGTACCAGGAACACTTTTTACAAACTTCTGGCTGGTTACCGGTCATAAAGCTTTTCTTGATATCCACAACGACCTGAGAATTATACAATTGCGAGAGGCTTTTCTCCTTAACATTCCCAAGATAAAGCTCATCACGTTCACCTTTCGTATCGATACGGCAACCACATAATCGAACATCACCATTTGGTTGCAACTGCAAAACAGACGTACGCGAGCAAGGAAGGAGCTTTACAAAATCCGAGCTTTTTATTTTCATTCCCGGAAGTAGATCTTCCTGCTTTATGGCCCCTGTCCAAGCATCAAAATGGACCATATTGATCACTTCAACGTTTCTGCCGATATGCGGTTTGATGTACTGAATATAATCATTCAGCACTTCGCATTCACCAAGCGGCCTATCTGCCCTGAATTCAAGAAGTATCTTTTGGATCGTCAACGCCGAGTTTCTATCCTGCTGCAACTTTTGGAACTCTTTTAATATTTCATGAGTATTGGATAGTACTTGCTTATAGGCATTGGTTCGAAAGATCTTTTTGTACGCCTCTTCTGTAAGAGGCGCTAAGGAAATATGCAAGCGAGTCAAACCACTGCAAAGAATTTCAGTAAAACCAAATTTATGAAAAAGGCTTGCATTAGAATACGCGTGAATTGAATCAAATCCAAGCTGATGAAGATAGCGGATCTTTTCCAGCGCCTTAGGGTCAACAAATAGCTCCCCTAAAAGTGGCGTCAGGCCAATTCTCTTCCCGTTTAAATCCCTGTAATCCTTCGCAGCTTTACGGAACAGCTCATCATCCATGACCGCTTTAGGCCGCCGGTCATACTGATAAGAGCAGAAAATACAGTTAGCATTGCAAATACTAGTGGTATCCATGTAGAGAGATTTCGCCACAGCCTTGCCAAAAGGACGAAGCAAGAAAAACACAATATTCTCTTTTGTATTGCCGGCAATACCAAGTAAGAAATTCAGCATGGCAGCACGAAAATAGTTAAGCAATTTTAATACCTCTCTGAGAGCGGCTTTCGCCTGCGGTTTTCTGAATAATATACGCAGGCCGCGCTTTTACTTCTTCGTAGACCATCGCTAAATAACTTCCCAAAATACCGATCGTTATTAATTGGATACCTCCTAAGAAAAGCACAGAGATCAAAATAGAAGTCCAGCCCGGAACGGTAAAATCGGTAAAAAGCTTTACGTAAACCGCATAGACGATGTAGCAAAGGCTCAAGAAAGTCGCGATAAGCCCTAAAAAACCAGCTAGATAAAGCGGCCGGGAAGAAAAACTCAAAATACCTGTTAAGGCAAGAGAAATCGATTTTCCCAACGAATACTTTGTTTTGCCGGAAATACGTGACGGCGCCGTGTAAGCAATACAAGTGGATTTATATCCAACCCAACTAACAAGACCGCGAAAAAATCGGCATCGCTCTTTCATCGCTTTAAGAGATTCAGCGACTTCTCTGCTGATAATGCGAAAATCTAAAACACCTTCTTCGACAGCAACCTGGCAAACCCTGTTAAAAACAAAAGCAAAGGTTTTAGACGACAGATTCTTTAGTGGTCCATACTCTTTATTGTGCTCGCGTTTGGTGTAAACAATGTCAAACCCTTCCTTCCATTTCGCGACAAGCTGCGGGATAAGTTCCGGGGGATGCTGCAGGTCTCCGTCCATCATGATCACAGCATCGCCGCTCGCATGATCCAGGCCGGCTGTTAAAGCACTTTGCTGTCCAAAATTTCTTGAGAATTTGATACCCTTGATCTTAGAATCTTGGCGAACCAAATCTTCAACGATAGCCCAGGTCTTATCTCGGCTTCCATCATCAATAAGAATAACTTCATGATCTTTTAGTTCGGGAGAATTTAAAACACCTTTTAACCTTTGATACAAAACAGGCAGACTCTCTTCTTCGTTGTGAAGCGGAATAACAATAGAAAGAACTGCCATGTTTACCTCCCTGCCTTTAACGGCTTGTTAAATAACTTTTGATCTTTTGCAATGTATTAAGCGGCAACGTTAACCGGAATTCTTCTTTTTGCCCTTTCTTCTCTTTAAGCACCCAGATCTGCCAAGTGCCATTTTGATAGGCCAATTGATCACGATAAATATTTTCCAAAACAACGGCATCAGCTTCATCATTGATAACTAAAAAACTATTTTCTCGAAATGACACATTCTTTTCGTTAATGGCAGAAGCATATGTTATGGGAACAGAGGAAAAATTTTGCAAAGCCCCCGCTGTCTCCTGATAATGCGGCGGATAAAAAAACTTACCCGGATTTTCTTTATTAAGGGCAACAATTGCTTCAACTACTTTGCGCTTATCAGCCATTTTTGAAATCCGCGGAATAATGATCTCGAGCAACACCAGAAAGACAATCACGATAATTGCTGCTTGCGCTAAATAAATAAGGGGTTTTTGCTTCGGCATCCATGCCGCTATCAAAAAATAAATGGATACCATGATAAACGGCGCCAGAGGCGCCAGGAGATAATTGGGAAAACCCCACGGCAAAAGTAAGAGTATGTAGATGATCATCCACAGAGGACAAATCAAAAAAAGCGGATCAAGAAATTGACGCCGCTTACCCCACCAAAAGTAAGCAGCTGTCAAAATACTTAGCCCCGCAATACCAATGGCGACTTTCATCATTCCCGGAATAGTTTTTAACATCCCTAAAAGTACTCCGATATTTAAATTGGATTTGTAGTGCGCCGTGTATCCGCCTAAAATGGTTTTGATAAAGATCACATAAGAAAACCCGGCAATCACGCTGACCAATAAAAGGATCTTTGAGATCTTGATATTCTTTTTGAAGATCAACAAATCCAAAGCGGCATAACCCGCATAGGAAAAGAGGAACACAACGCCTGTTTCCTTGCCGAGAATACTTAAAAACGCCAACGATAAAGCGCCCCATAAATATCCAAAAGAATTATTCCGATAGCTTTTGACCAAAAACCATAAAGAAAGCGTTCCGAATATAAAAATAAATTTTTCCTGCAAAGAAATGTACATAAAGGTATTCCAAAACGGCAAAAAAGCAAAAAAACTTAACGGATAAACATACTTTTTAAATTCCGCCGTCATGCCTCCTTCGGGGAGAAGTTGGTGAATGATCTTTCCCCAGATCAAAAGAACCCAAGCTCCGGTGGCAAAAATAAGAAAATACAAGAAAAGCGGATATGGGATCTGATAAGCTAAAACGATCCAAAGATAAAGAAGTGGGCGAAATCTGCCAAAGACCTGCAGGTCTTCGTTGATCAGGTCAGGAAAAGACATTTTCCCCTGCCAAAACAAAGTTGCCCGTTCACGAGACTGCCAATCATCCATAAATCCCCAACCCGGGCTTAAAATAAAATATGCTCCCGCGACCGTCAGAATAAAAATAATGTAGACAGCTTGCTCCCAGGAAATGCGCCGCAAAAACAATCGCAGATTCGACAAAGCCCCTTGAATATACTTCTCGAAAGATGCCATATTCTTACCTTTTCTTATAATTTTCGATCGCCATTTGATAAATATTATTCAAGTATTCAAAATTCTTCTGAGCCGTATATTTTTCTTCATATTCAAGACGGGCATTTCTTCCCATCTCCAGTATTGCCACATCATTGTTTTGCTGAAACCACCTGGCCTTTTGGACTAAATCTTTAGCATCGCCAGTGTTAAAAATTACTCCCGTGAAAGTTTCTTTAATGTATTCTTTAATCCCTTCGCGAGAACTAGCCAAAACCGGAACTCCGACCGCATAGGCTTCCACAATAGCCCTGGGGAAATTGTCATAACCAACCGAAGGGACAACAACGAATTTTGCTCTATTAAGATACTTGGCGCACTCTTCGTCAGAACAATAACCGAGGATTTCCACATGGTTCATATTTTTCTCTTTTATCATCTTTTTTATTTCACTTAACAGAGGACCAACGCCAATGATCTTCAGCGGTAAATCCGAGAGAGAAGCCCAGGCATCCAACAATACGCGGATCCCCTTCTCTTCACTGATCCGTCCGATATAAAGCGCGTAATTACCGCAAACATTGCGCGCCTTGGGGTCAGGATCAATAAAATGCGGTTTAACGATTATTTTCTCAGGAGCAATTCCGGATTCAATGAATTTCCGTCGGCTAAATTCTGTGGCCGTAATATAGCCATCAATTAAATTGATCCACGTTTTTTTCTTCCAATGATTATTCAACATCTTAACAATAACAGCTGTCAACAAAGATGAATTACGGTAGCAACCATGAAGAACACTTCGCCATCGGGAATAATACATGCATTCCGAGCAGAATTTTCCTTTTCTTAAAAAAACCGCGTTGGCGCAAAGCCAGCGAAAATTGTATAAACTCTGAACAACGGCAACCCCTTCGTCACGGCAGGCAAAATAAACCGAAGGGGTGACCATAAAAAATGCATTGTAAACGTGAACAACATCCGGACAGAATTTCTGGATAATAGCGCGAACTTCACTGTAGGTTTTATCAGACCATGACAAATTTAAAAAAGATTTTATTCTTTCTAAGGGCGACAAGTTCTTGATCTCTTTATTGCTTCGCTCGTAAAAATAAACTTCATGTCCATAGCGGCTCACAAGCGAATACTCAGCCTTGGCAACAGCGTCTTCTCCGCCATATTGCTGATAATGATTATGGATCATGAGTATTTTCATAATGGCTTAAAGATCTGCGATATTTTATCCGCGGAAAAAATGTTTCTTTTTCTTCTCAAAGATTTCCTGCGCAGGCTTAAGATCGGCAAGGCGGCCAAGGTCAAACCAAATATCTTTACTTTCATAACAAAAAACTTTTTCTTTGGCTATTTTCATGCGCCACATCAGATCGGGCATGCCAATGCACTCGCCTTTTTTAATGTAATCTTTACAGCGTTCGTTAAGAATATTAACTCCCAAGCTAAAACAGGATTCTGTTTTTGGTTTTTCATTATAGCTGGTTAATTGCAAACCTTTATCTAAGGAAATAACTCCGAAATCAGCCCGAGTAATAAAACGCTTAAAAACAATGGTGGCGATGCCTAATTTGCTCTTGTGAAAGTTGAGGATATTTTTGAAATTCATATCGGTCAATGTATCGCCGTTTATGACTAGAAAATCATTTTTCATGCCTTTAATGAGCTTTAAAGCACCCGCTGTCCCCAGCGGTTTATTTTCATGCACATAGCGAATACTGACCCCCCAGCGCTTTCCGTTGCCAAAATAAGTTTTAATGAGCTCAGCATGATAACCCGTTGAAATAATAATATCCGTCATGCCAAAGAACTTTAGCTGACGGATAATGATCTCGCAAATAGGAAAGTCTCCGATCGGAATAAGCGGTTTGGGTAAAATAGTCGTGTAGGGTTTAAGCCTTGAGCCTTGTCCGCCAGCCAAGATAACAGCTTGAAGTTTAGACATTATAAATCTCCGCTTTATACTTTGAGAGGTTCGCTTTGATCCACTGGCATGTCTTTTTTAAGCCCTCTTCTAGCGAAACTTTTGGGGCCCAGCCGCAAAGCTGGGAGAAGCAACTCGCATTACACCAAAGCCTTTCCACTTCACTGGTGTGGGGGCGAAGCCTCTCTTTCTGCGTCGTAATTGTTATTTTTTTGCCCATGATCGCAGAAATGAGGCGGACCAATTCTAGAATAGATATTTCACTGTTTGTTCCAATGTTGAATACTTTTCCATCGACATTTTGAGTCTGCGCAAGTTTCATATAGCCGTCAACGACATTAGAGACATAATTAAAATCCCGCGTCGTTTTGAGATTTCCTAATTGGATAGATCTTTTCCCGGAATAAATTTGAGTGATGATCGTTGGAATAACGGCTCTGGCTGATTGACGAGAGCCGAATGTATTAAACGGCCGCAAAATAGTGACGGGGAGTTTAAAGGAATGATAAAACGATAACGCAAGATGATCCGCCGCTGCCTTGGTCGCCGCGTAAGGAGATTGTGGATTTAAGGGGTGATTTTCATCCATGGGAACATATTGAGCCGTTCCAAATACTTCGCTGGTTGATGTATGGATAATTCTTTCAACTCCGGTTTTGCGTGCGGCCTGCAGGACATTTAGAATACCTTTAATATTTGTATCCACATAACTATCGGGAGAATGAAAACTAAAAGGAATTCCGATCAAGGCCGCCAGGTTAAAAACAATATCAACGCCTTTCATGGCTTCCAGGACACCATTAGGGTCTCGAACATCACCGGAAAAGACTTCAATCTTCTTCAGCTGATCTTTTGAAAGGCTGTCCAGCCAACCCCACGTATTAAAAGAGTTGTAATAAGTAAAAGCCCTTAAATGTGCCCCGCTTTTAATAAGCCGCTCGACTAAGTGGCTCCCAATAAAGCCATCTGCCCCTGTGACCAAAATTTTCTTTTTTTTCCAATTCATTTTTTAGCCCTCAGTGTTGAACAACAAGCTTTTTCTTTTGACTATCGTAATACGCCAACATTATCCCAAACAAAGACCAGAATGGAATGGCAAAATACGGCATTTCAAAAATAACCAAGAAATTTGCCGCCACAAGCCACTCAAAAATAATTGTCGAAAGCATAATACCGACCATAGACCCCGTTTTAAGAAAATAGAAAAATGTCCGTAAGAAAATAAAAAGCATTCCAATGATAAAAACAATACCCACGACGCCGCCGCGATAGATCAAATTTAAATATGAATTATGCGGTTCGATCCAGCCGTCCCTTGACCATTCGCCGCTGGCAATATTCGCCATCTCAAGACTGCGCGAGCGAAAAGGCTTGCCAAAATCAACACCTAAAATAGGCTTTTGTTTATACAATTCCCCGATAAGATCCCTCCAGATCAGCAACCTAAAAACAGTATTTGTGCAGCTTGCCAAATAAGGATTTTCCGGAGGTGTATACTCTTTCATTGGCGTATAAAGAATTTTATTCTGATCTTGAGAAGCGCTCTCTCCTTTAGGAGCAATGCTCCCCCCGGAATCAACATGATCCTTAGGGGTCAGGATATACCTAGGAGCGGTTGCTTTCGCTTTATGAACTTCTTTGAGTTCCTTCTTATTCAAAAAATTTGGGAGTTCAGTTTCCGGTGTAAATATCTTAACTTTCTCAATTTCCATCATCTTGTAGCTATCGCCTTTTTCCTCGAGAACCGCATTGTAGTTTTGAAGGATCTTGAAAGTATCTTCCCAATAGATCAAAGTTTTTAATGTCGTTTTATTGGCAAATTTGAAAATTCCCAGAGAAACCAAAACAATGGCAAGGCAGGATGCAACTAGCTTGACTTTTCTCGATAGCTTCATGATCTTGAGGGTAGCGATCATGAGAAATGCAATGCCGATCACGTTAGCAACCAGCATCATCCGTGAAGTGAAAAATAAGTTATGGTACGGGCATAGAACAAAAAGAAGGATGAGCAATGCCCATTTAACTCTACGGTTAGAAAATTTGCTTACCAAAATGAATGCCAGCAGAAAAAGGGCAAACGTCCAATAGATGTCGTACATTTTTGAGAAGAAAACGAATACGCCAAAAATGAGGAAAATGATGCCAAGACGCATTCGGTCATGAAAAAGTTCTTCGCGGTAAAATGCGTACGCTAAGATGGCGCAAGTCGGATAGTAAAATAGCGCGGCGTGACGAAAAGCTAAAGGACCCCAATGATAATATCCATACGCAGCTTTAAAAAGAAAGAAAAAGACGTAGACAATTATTGAGATATTCCAAATATTTGGGTGAAATTGGTTCCAAGATTTAGAATATTTTATAGCGAACAAAAGATACGAGATCGCGAGCCCTATTTCCCCGATAAAAATGGGAAAACTGAGAAAAGGAAGCGCCAGATGAAGCTCGGCAAACATCCGCTTTAAGATAATATATCCCAGCGAGAAAATCCCCAGGATACACAAACCCGCAAAATCGATTGCATGATCTTTTTTACATAAGTTATTCATGTGGCAACCTTTAAGAGTTTTTACCGGTCAAAATCTAACTAGGCACTATACCTTTAAGCTAGACTGACCGTCAAGAAAAATAATAGCCCTTAATCCACTTCAAAAAATACCTTTTTAGCCGCGCTAAAACCATCAGAATATAACGTAAACTGAGGCAAATGTTAGGGTTTAGTTCTTTAAGAAAGACATCATGGCTTAAAAGAGCTGTGGAAAATTCTTTCATTTGTTTCGCCGTAGCCGTAGAACTTTTGCTTTCTTCATGCCAGCGAAATTCAGCAAAAAATCCCTTAATATGGGCAAATCGATAACCCTTCAAAGCCAGCCTAAGAAAAAACTCATAATCCATTGCATAGTGATACGATTCGTCCAAAAAATTTCCTTGCTCAAAAATACTTTTTCTGAAAAACGTTGTTGTGCTCGGGATACATAAAACGTGCAAATATTTTAGCATAAATAGATCAAAATCTAATTCACGTTTTAGCCGAATAACCTTACCTGCCCCGTCAATCAAGCGATAATCACCATAAACAATATCAATATCTTTGTTTTGGCTAAAAAATTCCGAAACCTTGGAGAAACATCCCGGTAAATAACGGTCATCAGCATTAAGCCAGCCAATAATATCGCCCGTAGCGGCCTTAAATCCCTTGTTAAGCGCGTGGCTTTGTCCACGATCGGATTCCGAAACCCACTTGAGATGAGGAAAAGTTCTTAAAAGATCCGTCGTTCCATCCGTCGAGCAGTTATCAAAAATAAGATGTTCGATGTTAGAATAGTTTTGATCTCTGACGCTTTCAATGGCCTCAGCAATAAACTGTTTTTGATTGTACGAGGGCGTTACTATTGAGATCTTAAAATCAGATTTTGTCATTATTCTGTGGCCTTCTAATTTCGTTTTCGCAGCGCATCAATGATTCCATCGGCAACAATTTTGTATCCCCGCTCGTTAAAATGAGCTCCTTTTTTCGGATAGATCTCTAACGGGTTCTTTATTTTACGAAATGATTCAGATAAATCAATAGCAGGAATCGACAAGTCCCTAACAATGGCCATGACTGCATCGTGATCCGAAAGATAACTCATAAATGGAACAGGAAGATACACGAAAATAAAGTCCCCGCCCCAAGAAGTTGTCTTGTCGCGCTCTATTGTCAAAGCCTGTCGCAAGGCCTTATAATCCTCTCTTAGAATTTGCCCTTTCTGTTTCCAATTCTTTAGCTCAGCAATGCCCTCAACCAATCTTTCCTGTGTTTTTCTAAGAAGCAGCAGCTGAAGCCATCTTTGATAGATCATATGATCTGACTGGCGTGCGTCCTTGACAAAACTGTTTATCCCTTCATACGCCTTGTCTATTTCAGACTGGGCAAAATAAAGGTTCTGTGTAAACGTCGGGTCTAAATATGAGCGCAGTAATTCCTCTTGCTCCACGCGCCTCAGGGTATTCTCGGTATAAACCCATAAAACAATTTTTGGCTTTAAAACCTCAACATATTCTCGAAATATGGCTAACCGCATAAGCGGGCCGGCGCCCCCCATTCCAAAATTAATTGTTTTTTGATCGTATGTATTTCTTATCTGCGATGGAAAATCTTTTCCGGGGTCAACACAATATCCATGCGTAAACGAATCGCCCAAAATCGCGATATTAACATCTCCGGGGTGATATAACCCTTTCGGATTATTAAACCCATGTTCGTCGCTCTCATAAATACTCCATGGCCCTCTTTCTTTGCACAAAATTGTTGTTCGCTGCGAAACACCGCTTAAAGGAATCCTTTCCTTTTTATCAACACGAAAAGGAAATATGTTCGCATTTTTTGTCCGCGCGGACTCAGTATAAATAAGCGTGGCAGTAGGGACAAAAAGAACCGCGCGCTTGCCTTCTTGCGTTAAATCATGAAGCACTTGCAAGTCGGAGCGAAAATCAACATTGTCCCGGGTAGATATTCTATCCCAAGGCCATTGAAGAAATTCAAAAATATAGAGGGTCAATAAAACAGACGCGATCACTAAAGAACTATTGATTTTAAAGTTCTTAAAGCGAGGTGTTCTTTGGATAATTAACAATCCCGCTATTAGCACGGGAATGATAAAAACGATCTTTCGTGATAGAGGCTTGATGACCGGATAACGGATAGCAAGATACAAAAAGACAACGCTTAACAGCAGAATGAACAAAAGAATAACAGCATCCGCAAATCTTTCTGCGGCCTTCGGAAAGTGTCCTTGACTATCTCTCATAATGTTTTTCTCAACCATTCTCTAACTTAAGCCTCAAGGTCAAACTCTTCTGAAGCTTAAGCTCTTCATCTATAAGTAAGCGGATCAACTGAGCAAAATCAATTTTCGGCTGCCAACCAAGCTTGGCTTTTGCTTTTTTAGGATTTCCATAAATAACCTTAATATCCGCCGGACGGAACAGTTTCTTATCAATCACAACATATCTTTTCCAATCAAGCCCAAGGCAAGAAAACGCTGACTGAACAAATTCTCTTAAGCTGTGCGAAACCCCTGTCGCCACAATATAATCATCGGGCTTTTCTTGCTGAAGCATGAGCCACATCGCCTGAACATATTCGGGAGCATAGCCCCAATCACGCGCAATATCAATATTTCCTAATCGCAATTTCTCTTTTGACCCCAAAGCAATGCGGACAACCGCAGAAAGGATCTTTTTGGTGACAAAATTAGACGGCCGCAACACAGATTCATGATTGAACAATATTCCGCAGCAACAAAATAATTTATATGCCTCTCGGTAATTAACCGCCAGCCAATGTCCCGTAGCTTTTGAAATAGCATACGGGCTTACGGGATGTAAAACCGTCTCTTCTGTTGCCGGCAAACTTTTGACCGTACCGAACATCTCGCTTGAAGAAGCTTGATAAAATTTTGTCCTTGGAGATATTGTCCGTATGGTTTCTAAAATATTTAACGCGCTTTGAATATTGATATCTAAAGTACTCATCGGCTCTTTAAATGAAAGCCCCACAGAACTTTGAGCTGCTAAATTATAGATTTCATCGGGACGAATTTGATCAATTGTTCTTTTAACTTTGGATAAGCTCAGCAAATCAACTTTAACAAAGTCAATGTCGCGCGCGACATCTAAATATTTTAAATTCTTGATTTTCTCCGGTGACAAACTGCGCACAACACCGTAAACCTTATATCCTTTTTCTAACAAGATCCTGGAAAGATACGCGCCGTCTTGGCCGGTGATCCCCGTAATAAAAGCAATTTTATTTTTCTTCATAATTCAACCTAACTTTTGCTGTGTAGCAATTTTTTGTAAATATCCAAAGTTTTTTGGGCGGTCATATCCCAAGAAAAAAGCTTCGCCCGATCAAATCCATCCTGAATACGGCTGCTCTTACGGCTTTCTGATACAGCTTTGCCCAGCGATCTTATTAATTCGTCCTCATCATTGGGTGAAAAAAATATCGGGATATCTCCCGCTATTTCTATATTAGAAGGAATTGAAGATGCCACGATAGGACATCCACACGCCATAGCTTCAAGCAAAGGAATGCCAAATCCCTCGTACAAAGACGGATAAACGAGCGCAACCGCGCGATTATAGATCTGGCAAAGTTTCGCATCATCAATTCCGGATAACAGCTCGACCTTATCAAGAATCCCCATTTTTTTGTGCTGCATCTTTTCATCTTCGCTTAATGCCGGGCCGACCAATAAAAGATCGATATCATTTCGTAAAGACCATCGGGCATACGTCTTGATGAAAGTATCAAAATTCTTGTAATGCACCCGTGAGCCTATATAAAGCAGGAATGGTTTTTTTGTTTTCAATTCCGCGGAAATCACTTCAGAATTCAAAGGCTTGAAAATTTCACTACCAGCGAGCGGAACAACAAACGTCAATTCCTTTTTAACGTTGCAAAGCTTAATAACATCTTGCCGTGTTGTTTCGGAAATGCAAATAACCGCATCCGCCCGCTCCATACATAAACGTTTACGCCGGCAAAACTGTTCATTCATATGCCCTTTAAATAGTCCCGGAAAAAGCTCGTGGATCATATCAGCAGCGGTTACGGCCACCGGCCCCCGCCAAGAATGCGGCAACGTATAATAAGTAGAGTGCCAGATTTTATTTTTCGTATCGCTGATCCCCTTGGCTTTTAATAATCCATCCGCAATTATCCCCGCCATTGGCACAAGCGGTTTCCATAATCTCTGAGAGCGCAATAAACGAAATGCTTTAGTAATTTGACAATATTCGATACGTTCATGGATCAGCAATGGAGAGACTTTTTCGCTTAATAAAATTTGGATCATTAGGCGAGGATCCAACGAACACATGCGCGCCAGTGTTTCATGAAAAATACGCGAAATCCCTCCCTTGGCCTGTAGCTCGAATATCAATCCGTCGACCAGAACATTCATTGTTGGGATCCCTTTGCCGTTTTTAAAAGCGAATTTTCAATATTCTCGATCGCCTGTTTTAAATTGAGCTTCTTTTCAACGGTTTGCCGCGCATTAAGACGGATGTTTTCAAACAATTCCTGGTCGTGGAGCAGTCTTGATATTTGCCTCACACAATCACGCGCATTTTCTTTTGAGAAACACAAAGCATTTATTTCATCCGTTAATATTTCCGGAATTCCTCCGGTTTGCGTAGACACAATGCCTAAACCGCACGACATCGCCTCCAGTAAGGTAATGCCGAACGGCTCTTCCCAAATAGACGGAAAAACCAAAATATCATTTTGATGATAAATTCCGGGCAATTCCTCTTGCGCCACCGGGCCCAAAAAAGAAACGCGCTGGCTCAAGTTTAAATCAATAACCATCTGCCGCATTTGACGCTCGTATTCGGGCTGTGTAGAGCCGCCGACAACCTGAAGATGAATAGCATCAGATGGATTTTCCCTTAAGAGCACGCCAAAGGCTTCTATGAGAGTGTGCAGGCCTTTGTGGCGCACGATCTGTCCGACATAAAGAATGCGCCGAGGCACTCGCTTAATAGCGTTATAGGAGAATTTTTCCTGGTCAATGCCCCAATAAATAACTTCAGCTCCTTCGGCTCCCATTTTGTGCGTTATGGCATTTCGTTTAAGATAATTGCTGGCAAATTGCACATAACGCAAATCCGGTGATTTTACACTCGTCTCTAAACTTAAGAGTCGAGCTATTGGACAAAGTAAGATTTTTGCTAATGCGACCATAAAGTTATTTTCAGTGTTCGCCCAGAAAGTGTTCCAGGGATTTTGTTGCCAATTTGCCAGCCAATCATCAAAGACGTAGTAGCAAATTGCCTTTTTCATGCGTTGAGCTACTGAGATCAGCGAAATGGAGATGTTCCCCATGTTCCAAAAATAAACAATATCAGGATCGAATTCGCCGCAAAGGCGCGAAAAAACGCTTTGATTATTTTTCTCCATACAAAACAACTTAAACAATTTCCCTATTTTACTCATTTCAAAAGGCGGCCGAAGATGTAACCGCCTTAAAACCTCATCTTGAAAAACCTGCCCGGAAACTCCGTAAGTGCTGGTTAAAACTTTAATGTGATGTCCGCGTTTTTTTAGCTGCTGAACAACATTAAAGCATCCTAATTCATATCCGCCAATGTGGTATGGCGGATAAAAATTTGAAACAACAAGTATTTTCAAGTGTTTTTCCCCGCGTCGATATAAACAGCTAGCCTCGTTCCCTGAATACGATAAATTTTCTTTTCGGATAATTTTTGATGTAAATAATCGGCAACCCCAGAGCACTCGGCGTGATCTGCCATCCAGATATAGTCATCCCAAATAATAACTCCGCCGGGACGGATCAACTTAAACGCATGTTCGGAATCAGATTTAACAAACTTGTACGTATGATCGGCATCCACAAAAACGAGATCCACCGTGCCATAGTAAGAAGAAAAATTAAATGTTCGGGAATCACCGAATAACTGCGTAATTTTTGGGGCAAACGGTGTTTTTAAAAAGAAATCTCCCGCCATATAGTCGGAAAATCCGCCAACACCTGTTCCGTGCTGATGTGTCGCTCGTGCTTCGGGAGCGATGTCTAATGTGAAGATCTTTGCCTGCGCGGAAATATTCATCGCCATAATGAGCGTTGATGTTCCCCGGTAAGTTCCCATTTCAAAAATTTTATTCGGTGACAAGCGACGACAAACCGCGGCTAACGTTAATTGTCCGGCTAAAGACAAAACCATAGAATCCCCAGATAGAACTTGCGAAGCCGGAAGCTGAAGCGAGGAATCATTGATTCCTGGGAACAAATTCTCTATTGATGCCGAAGACAGTAAAAAGCGTCTGTCGCCTTTTAAGTAATCGATCAACTTGCCGTAACGCAATAACTTTTTAACTCTTCGCAATGGCTTTTTTAATGATGAGGCAATATTCATTGAATTATTCCTTTTGAAGCAATAAACATGCCAGGTGGTGTTTTTCATCCTTTAAAACTTTCTTAACCGGAAAAATGCGTTCTCCTGCTGACCAAAAGTCGCCCGAAAAGCATTGCCAATATTCCTGATCGATGATCTTCAATCCGCAATTTTTAACCCATCCTAAAACATTGTTCCTGGAAAACGATTGCGTGATATACGTTCGGTTTGAACCTGCTGTTGATTCGGGTAGTTTGTAAACATTATCAATGTAGCGATTTTCCGTGTACGGACAGGTTAAAACTAAGAAACCTTTGGGTTCAAGCAGGTTAGCCATGTTTTTCATCGCGGAATTAAAATCACGGATATGCTCTAAAGTGCTGATACAGGTGATCAGATCAAATTTATTTGCAAGTTTCGTATTAGCGATATCATCATTTATTACATAAAAGTGTTTATTGAACATGCCATATTTCGACCAGTATTCATAAATATTGTCAATGGCGGTAACTTTAAGCCCGCAAACCGACATGAGTTGCGGCAAAGATGATTTTCCAACTCCCACGTCCAAAACTGTTTTTGGGCAAACCTTCGCGATCGCATCAAACACGAAACGATACTCAATACTGCGCTCATTGGGTTCAAATTGCTGCGCCTCATATTCTTTCTTGAGCATTTGACGGTAATAAGCTTTGCCGATTTTCTGGATCCATGTTTTGAATATATTCATAACGTATCCTAACTTATAAGTAGTTAACAATGCGTTGAGCAGCTTTTCCATCCCACAACGGCGGAATTCTTCCCTTTTTTACTTTTCCCGCAAGAATATTATCAACTTCGCGCTGTAATCGTTCGTAGGCAAATCCTATCAATTGATTTGTTCCCATATCAACCGTTACGGGGCGTTCGGTATTTTCTCTTAAGGTCAAACACGGCACATTAAGAAAAGTTGTTTCTTCCTGAATTCCTCCGGAATCCGTCACGACAACGGTAGCGCCTTTTTGTAGCTTTAGAAATTCTAAATATCCCAAGGGCTCAACGATCTGCAAAGCCGGATTGTTGGATAATAACTTTTCCATTCTTTGCCTGGTACGCGGATGAACGGGAAAAATGACCGGAATTTTCTGGCTGACAGCGGCCAGTGTTTTTATGATCTGCGAGAATATCTTTTCATCGTCGACATTGGAGGGGCGATGCAATGTCACTAAAGCATATTTTTGAGGAACTTTAAAATCTAAATCTTTTTTATCCGCTAATGGCAAAAGCTTAACTAAAGTATCGATCATGACATTGCCCACCAAATGTATTTTACTTGCGCTGATTCCCTCTTTTTTTAAGTTTTCATCGGCATCGCTTGACGGCGTAAAAAGCAGGTCGGAAATTCGGTCGGTTACGATCCGATTCACTTCCTCGGGCATCGTTCGATCAAAAGATCTTAAGCCGGCTTCAACGTGTGCTACGGGAATTAATAACTTGGCGCACACTAAAGCCGCGGCAACGGTTGAGTTAACGTCACCGTAAACCAAAACCATATCCGGCTTTCTTTCTAAGGCAACTTTTTCAAAGCGCGTCATGATCTCAGCGGTTTGCGCGGCATGACTATTGGAGCCAACTTCCAGATTAATATCGGGTTTAGGCAGCCCTAACTGCTCGAAAAAGACTTCGGACATTTGCGCATCATAATGCTGACCGGTGTGCACTAAAAACTGCTTAAAACCTTTTTGAGCACAAGCCTCGATGACCGGAGCTGCTTTCATAAAATTCGGCCTGGCGCCAACAACGTGTATGATATTTTTCATATTATTTCTTTAGGGCGCGTTCAAAATCTTCGATATATCCTTGAGCAACCTTTTGCCAGGAGAATTTTTCCCGCATATTACGCACACCAACTTCTCCCATTTTACGTCGCACGTCTGCTTGCTGTAATTGCAACAACTTGCTGATCAAATCATCTAAATTATTTTCTTCGTAAAGCAAACCATTGCCGTTTACGCGCTCTACGACTTTGACACGATCGCTTAAAATTAAAGGCAAACCGCAAGAAGCCGCATCCAGCTGACTGGTTGATTCTTGCTTGGGCCACACCGCGATATCAGCAGCCTGATAACACTGAGGAAGCTCATCGATCGTAACAAACGGGACAAAAACACATCCCTGATGTTTTTTTAATTGCTCACGATATTCCTCGGGTCCATCTCCAACAAAAATAGCGCGATAAGGTTTCCCTTTTTTTACAAGTTGATCAATGGCCCGCGCTAAAATAAGCGGATCTTTACCTTCATGCAACCTTCCGGTATAAATACAAACAATATGGTCGTCTTGAAAACCTAAACTGCGTCGAAAATTTAAACGCGCCTTCTGATCACATTCATACCAGGGTTTGAACATTTGCGTATCCGTTCCCAAAGAATGAACAACCGTTTTTTTATGGGAAAGCCCAAAATAATCCATAGCGATCTGAGCGGCATCAGTGCTGATCGCGATACAAAGTTCGCAAGTAGCATTTAATAATTTTCCGCATAATAATTTATAAACCCGCCAATACAGCCAACGCTTAAGCGAACGTACCTTAACAAGCATCGGCGGAAATACCGACGCGTGAATATGGCATTCGGCAAATAATTTATATTTGAAAAATGGTTTGGCCAAAGCAAGCTCATAAGTCGGTTCAACCATAAGTCCAAAGCTATGAACAATATCAGGATTAATTTCCTTGATCTTTCCGATAAGCCCGCGAATTCCTAAAGCCCGGCGTGGCCCCATGCGATACGGCAGGCGATGGAGCGTAAATCCCTTGTAAGGACGTACACAACATTCCACAACCCCGGGACCAATGAACCGCTCAAAAATATCTTTGTAGTCCGGACTACCAAAATAAACTTGTGTATTGGATGTCACCAGATGAACCTCATGGCCTAATTCCGCTAAAGCCTTCGGAAGAAAGCTAATGGAATAACCCATTTTTTCTGATAAGGACGCGGAAACAATAACGATCTTCATTTAAACCCTTTATCTTTTACTTCTTAACCAGTAAAACATCTCGGCGCGTCAGAGAAAATGGCTGACGGATATCTTGGCGACACACTTTTCCTTCACAGCCCAATTTCACTGCCTCACAAACGATATATTCGCAATCTAAAGCTAAATTATTATCCGCCGGTAGCTTTTTAACAAATTCCCTAAAGAGCCGGTCATATTCGCCGCGATTCGCCTGAAATTGCTTTAGAATCTTTTCTTCCTCAGGTGTTTTTTTCTTTTGCTCAAATTCTTGACGGGCGCGGACATCGGGGATTTCCGCGATCAAAACCCGTCCGCCGGGCTTACACACGCGGATCAATTCACTAACACATTGACTGATCTGTTTTTCATTTTCCAGATAATGGATAACCGCATACATAAGAACATGGTGAAAAGAATTATCTTCAAACGGCAATTGCAAAGCACTTCCCAAATGATATTCAATATTATTGATCTTCTCTAGGCGACAACGCTCTTTTGCCGCTTCGATCACTTTTTGGGCCGCATCCAACGCGTGAATAAATTTACAGTGTTCGGAAAGCGGAATGGTCACAACTCCCGTGCCGCAACCGACGTCTAAAACAACATCATTTTTCGTTACCGGTAATTTTGAACAAATATCGTCAATGATGATCTTTGATTCCACCGTAACCGGGCGTCCCGAATCATAATAAGCGCCCATCGCGACCATTTGATTGAACATTTCAACCGCATCTCTATTGTCGTACATTAATACCTTCCTTTAAAATCCCGGATAAAATCATCAAAGATATGATCCGGCAAAGAAGCATAAAGCGGAACGGGAACGCACTTTCTGTAATCAGGCTCAAACATATTGCGATTAACGTCAAAATGATAGATGCCGGTAAAGATATTTCGGGCCGACAACCATCTTTGAACTTCTTTTAAGAATACCTCGTCTGAAGATAGGATCGGAAAGCACATCGGCGCCATCGTTTCTTCTTCGTCTAGCGGCAGGATGAAAAAACGATGGCGCGCATTCTTTAACAGCGTTAAGAAATGTTTATTCTGCCTTTGAAAAACTTGTTGAATTTCTTGTGCACTGCGCGGCAGCCGGCCCCTGACAGTTGCCAGCGGAAAACTGACCAAAAGTGTTGCGTACCATTTTAATAGATCGATTTGCATGTCCTGATGTTCGCGATCTTTTAAAGGCGTATTGTAATAATTCAGATATTCCCACTCACCTAATAATGATTCACAACATTCTTTGACTGACGGTGCTCGGCTCAGCTCCTTCTCAATTACGCCAAGCAAAGAAACATCATTCACCTTTAAAGCCCCGGCATAAGTCATCTCAAAGATCTTGGATAAAGAAAATATCGCGGTATCGCCGAAAGACCCCAGGGCTCTTCCCTGAGATTTTCCCCATAAACCATGCGCGCAGTCTTCAATAATACGGATTTTCTTAGGGCGTAGAATATTTTCGGCTTTTGAATAGTTCTGTGGATAACCCCAGTGATGATAAAATAAAACGGCTTTTGTGCGTTCTGTTAAATTTAACGACGGGCTAGCGATCTGATTCACAGAATCTAAGACGCACGTACTCATAAATCGCGGGACCAAAACTTCATCTTCTCGCCGAAGGCCAAAAGCTTTTAATGATAAAATAATTCCCGCGCGCCCTGCATTTGTTAGGAAAATGTTCTGGGATTGAAAATCATCCTTTAGCGCTTTAAGAAAGCGACCTTTATCCTGCCTAAAGAAATTTTTCCAATAAGTTACCCAATCAAGCGTCTCATAATAAAGATGTTGTTTCATATTTTTGGTCCTATTTTTTTGACTTGGAAATACGGAACAATACGCCCGCCATAACTTAATTTATAGGCAGCGCGTAGCGGACTATTGACACCAACCAGATCCAATTCTTTGCATCCCAACTGCTGGTTCAAGAAAACACAACTATCATGAAAATTCTTTGTCCCAACACCAAGCTCTCTAAATTTTAAATCCGTTCCCATGATCAAATGATAGGCGCGATGACGATCATAAGCAAAAAAGCTTATCACCGCCGGCTCTTCATTGACGTAAGTGGCCAACAATTTCCCCGCTTTTACTTTTAGAAAATTCTCACAAGTTGAAATGAGGCTTTTGGCCTCCTCAGGTGAACGCTCAATCCCTTGGCGCTTAAAATTCATTTCGTGCAGATGATCCAACAATGGGATATCATTCGTTTCCTTTGTCGAAAATTGATACCCTTCATCTGTGCCTTTACGTAATTCGCGAATACGCAATCGTGCATAACCGTCCGTATTTTGAGGCTGCGAAATATCTAACAAACTGGTATAACGGGTGGTGATCTGAAAGTATCCTTTTTCCCGTGTATGATAATTCACCCAGTCAAAGGGGCGCATATCAACAATATCCCAGTGATTAGGAAAATTAACTTCCTTGTAATGCTCAAAAAGATGATTCGCAAACGCCTCCAAAGCCAGGAAAACTGTTTCATTAAGACGGTACGGCGTATGTTCACGTAGGTCTTTAAAGATAATTCCGCTCCAAACACCAAAAGGAGCTAATTTGATCCCTTCGTGGCTGTAAGCAAAACCAAACCCGGCAATAGCCTCCTCGCCTTTGTAGCAAATAAGATAATCCGTCGGAAGGCCGTCGCTGGACAAAGCAAAACTTTTGTTGAATACCGTGCCCTGCGGCGAGGCATCAACAAAGGCATCCCAAAATTCTTGCGTGCATTTCTTAATTTCCATAACTGAACCTTTTTTTGATATTAATATTCCGCGCCCTTGCTCAAATAATATGTTTTTCCTGATTCAATATATTTGGAGAACTTGGCGCATATGTCTTGATGCTTTTCTTCGCTCCAAGTCTCTAGAAAATATTTAAATATGCTGGTATCCGGATATCCGCTTTTCTTCATTTCTTCGATATATTGGCGATACGACTTTAAAAAAAGGCTGTCATCGCCCGTGTAATAATAATGCATAAAATAAAATTCGAGGACGCTTTCACGATTAATGTCTTTTTTAAGCCGCGGCAAGCTTTTAAGAAGATTTTCATATTCCATAACATCTTTCGGATGCCAATTAAAATCATAGGCATAATGAGGATTATAGCTGGCATTGATAACCTGAACGCCCAAAGCCGCTAACTCGTGGCCCACCGAACCATAAGCCGTTAAAACGAAATTGATCCCTTCTTTGATCAATTGAATATGAGATGTTGCCGCCGGGATCATGGTGATCTTTGGATACTGAGCAATGATCTCTTGAATAATTTCTTCTGTTCCCGGCAAAGGATCCGGATGCATTTTAATGTACCAGTCATAATCCGTTTGCTCCGATATCTTTCCTAAGAAATGCAGCCATTCGTAAAAATCCACAAAGAACATCTCTCCGTAGGCTTGAGGATTATCATAAAAACAATGATTACAGACTAAAACCTTGATCTTGTCGCTTTGGCGCAAAACCGCTGTGTTATTTTCCGAAGATTGAAACGCCGATTTCGTTGAATACGGCATATCAACGCCAACTTCTCCTTTAAAACGACGTTCTAACTGCCTTCGGGCGATCTCTAAGCCCTGAACTTGTTCGGCCACCGATAGCTTTCTGAATTTTTTGGGATAATCTCTAAAAAGCGGGTCATAGATGGTATACGGTTTTTTAGCCAGACAAATGCTTTTGATATTAGGCAAATAAACGGGAATATTTTTCTGATAGCTAAGCTTGCAGAGAATGTTTTCATAGATATAAGCATCATGTGTTGCGATGACCGCTTTGACATTGTTCTCTTTTAAATAATCCTGCCAAAAGATAAGGATCTCAACCGCTCTTTCGATCGTTTCAAAAAGTTTTGGATCTTTAAGATCAACGGTTGGCTTATTGAAAGCGCGCAGATATGTTTCATAAATATCAACGCCCATCCAAATTCCGTCTACACGAATATCGTAAACATCTTTTTTTGTTTTTATACTCCCTAGAATGCCTTCTAAAATTTCTTTCTTGCGCAATGCTTGCGAACGATCGAGCGTTGTGACAATGAACTTTCGGATATTGAACGAACGGTAGATCTGATCCCTGGCCCAATAAAAAAGACTGCCCGGAAAACTCTTTCGGGTGGAAGAAAAAGAAACGATTGCGGCATTATGTTTTTTAGCAAGAATATTAACAAAATAACTTTGACTGATCCACACCGACGGCATTCCGCTGGAATAATAAAGCAAAATGGTCCCTTGAGGGTCTTCCCTATTCCAGTTTGCCCATACTTTACGGTTATGCTTAAGAAATTCCTGGCAATATTCATCCGGAAAAGCATTTTTAAGCACGCGATGAACTTTTGCTTTAAATAAGGCCAACTGTTGATTGAGATTCTTTAAAACAACCATTTTTATCCTTTAACGTTCTTTGCCCGATAACGCTTTGAAAGACTTTTTCTGCAATCCCATACTTTTTCAAACGCAGTAGCCACATCGCTTAGGTCTTTGCGACTCATCGGCGAGCGCATCAATTCATGAATAAAAAGTTCCGAATTGTGCACGCGCTCAGCCGTCGGACAAATCCCTTGTCTATAACTCACTTTTTTTGCTGATGCGGATGAGTTAAAAGGAAAACCTTTCTTTCCAAAAGCAATTCTTTTCTGATACATCGGCTGAAGATAAAGCGGTTTGACATAGCCGCAGCTTATCAAAACCCCTTCTTGTTCGCGCAACTGAGTGCAGGCAAGTTCCGCTTTCACTGCTTCGATAAAAATATCGCGGCCAAAACCGGCGATCTCTTCTTTAAATTTAAAAGGATGGACATAATACGCATGCGTACATCCCGGCCTCATTTTTGGCGCAACGATACAGGGAATTTGAGAAAGCCTGTGCTCCAAATAACGGCAATTTTCTTGCCTCTCCTTAAGCAACTTTTTTAGCTTCTTTAATTGGCAACGCGTGATAGCCGCCTCAATTTCCGTCATACGAAAATTAAATCCCACCATATTGGAAATATCTTTGACTTTTTTATCAGCTACAACCGCTTCCGCGTGATTACGGATAAGCTGCGTTCTTTCTGCCAGCTGAGCATTATTAGTAACAACAATCCCGCCTTCTCCGCAATGAATATGCTTATGATAATTGAGCGAATAAACACCGATATCGGCTAAGGTTCCGGCGTACTTTTTCTTATATAAAGCGCCGGGTGCTTGCGCGCAATCCTCAATAACAAGCAAATGATGTTTACGTGCGATTTTATTGATCGCCTCGGCATCGTAAGGCAAGCCAAACAGATCAACAACGATGATCGCCTTTGTTCTTGGTGTAATTTTTTGTTCAACCGATTTTGGATCCAGACAAAAATAATCTTCTTCGATATCCGCAAAAACAGGTATTGCGCCATAGACAAGAGCCGCTGTTGCCGAAGCGCTCATGGTAAATGGCGACACGATCACTTCATCGCCCGGACCAATACCCGCTGCTCCAACCGCCGCATACAATCCTGATGTGCAGGAATTAACTGCTACGGCATATCGAGCGCCGAAATAATTCGCCCACTCTTTTTCTAAAGCTTGGATTTGCGGCCCGCCGTAAAAATCTTTGTGCCAACACCCTAAAAACCGCGAAAGAATTCCGGAATCCAAAACATGGGCTACCGCACGTTTTTCTTCTGAGCCGATAACGCGATAAGCCGGAAAAGGTTTTTTGCGGACAGGTTTACCGCCGAAGATGGCTAATGTTTCCATGACGTTCTCCTATAAGCTTTTTAATAACCTGTTCAATATTTTGGACAGCATTCTCTAAGAAAGAAAAATCAACTTTATCAAACTGACCTTCACTAAAAAATGCGGATAAGCGCATTTTGAGATCATCAGCTGAAAGAACTCTTTTGACCTTATCCATTCTGCTTAAAATAAAGGGATCTTGCTGTTTTTGACCGATCTGAACGCTTAGAAAAGGCTTTTGAGCAATGGCTGCCTCCAAAAGCAACATGGATGAAGCTCCGAGCAGAATATCCGCTCCACAAATTAGCTCTTCCGAGGAAGACCCGCGCTCTTTGACCACCTTAATAAAATCATTTTTCATGCCCGCGATCATGTCATCCAAAATATTTTCGTTGTCTTTAGGATGAAGACGGAAAACAAGGCAAAAATTTTCTTGAGGAAATTCTTTGTGGATAGCGCATAAGGCATCAAAAGTGTTTTTCAGCAATGAAGCTTCGTCATATCCCCAGTGAGCTCGGCCTTTATCCCCATACATCGTTCGAACAGCCTCTGAAACAACAACCACAACGTGACAGCCCGAAGCTATGCCAAGTTTCTTCCGGTAATTTTTGTCATCTGTACTTACACGGGTTAGCCTTTGCCGCACTTCAGATAAATGCGGTTGGCCCGTGATCTCTAAAACATCCGAAGAAAATCCCTCTTTGATCATTTCTTTTTTCGCAAAATCATCCATGATACAAATTTTATCGGGAAGGCATTTCTTTACGCCGTCTTTTGCATCAACAGTGTCTGCGGCAGAAGAAAATCGTAAGCAATAACTATTCCAATAATCGAGAATAGCAACGGAAGGAATTCCGGCCTCAGAGGCTGCCTTCCATAAATATTTCTCCGCTAGATCATCCTCACTTGTTCCCGTAACAATGCAGACAGGATTAATGCTGTGAACAAACTCGCGAATATGTTCATAGCTGATATTTTCTTTCAGCAAATCCTTAATATCCTTAAAATCTATTCCGGCTTGGGCGTAACGTTGGCACGCTTTATCTTTTCCAAATAGCAAAATACCATATTCTTTCTTCGCGATCATATGATGCGCGAGGGGAATAATGCAGTTAGCCCCGCCGGGGTCTCTTGAGAAAAATAATATCTTATCCATGATTAGCCTCTTGATACATTTTCAAAGCTTGCGCGCATAAACGCTGACTATGGACCCCTTCTGACAAAGAGCACAAAGAAACTGCCCGCGCCTCGGCCAGATCAGCAACGTGATCAAGAACAAATCCAAAGGCGGCGCCAAAGTTGATCTTTGTTTTCTTCTGACGCGCCCACTCTTGTTTGCCTTTCCATAATAAGCTTGGCTTCAAAGCAAACTCTTCAATGGACATCTTGATTTCGCTAATGCGAATTAATCTTTTCTCGAATAAAAGTTCTATTTCAAAAATCGAGCCGAATTTCTGATCAGCTTCCAGTAAATTAAAAACTCCGGACGGTTTAAATCCGACCGCAAACGTCAGCGTCGGATCTTCTTTAGAAAAATCAACACGTCCTGACGAAACCGAGATAACATGCCCTTCCCCTAAGAAAAACCGCACCAGGTCAACGGCATGCGAACCGTTATTCAAAACTCCTTTTGAGTAATAACAATGCCCGGATATAAATGCTCCAAATTCTCCCTTAGAGATCTTTTCCTTGAGGCTTCTAAATTCCGGCATAAAGCGACGCGTGTAATGAATCAATATCCGATCATCCCAATTCTTGAACTGATCGGCTAATTTTTGTGATTCCTTTAAGTCGTTTGTCACGGGTTTTTCCAAAAGAATAACTTTAGGACTTTTCTCGATCACTTGCCTTAAGACTGCGGCATGTTCTTTTGTGGAAACACAAATAGAAACAACATCATACGTGAGGTCTCTCATGGCATCATTAACCGAAGAAAAAACAGGAACCTTCCACTTCTTCGCCGCTGCCGCCGATTTGAGCGGATCAACATCAACAACTCCGCCAAGTGTAAAATTCGGGTGAGAAACATAGGCTTGCGCATGGCTAAGAATAGATTTCGTACCTGGTTTTCCGAAAACCGATCCAATGTTGCCGCAACCGACCACTAAGGCCTTATATTTTTTCATCGTATGGATTTTTGTTGAACATGATTGTTTATTTGCGCTAATTCCGGAGATTTTGAGAATAATTCCAGAATATCTTCGAGACTAAAATTAGGATCTTTCGAATAAAGGCGGCGTACAACCTCATTTAAAAGACGCCAGTCATCCGCGGTATCTAAGGTTAATCGGATATTTTTTTCAGATTCTTTAAGGCCGCTTTCGATATTTTTAATGTTAAAGCGGCCTGGTTTTTCATAAAAATAAAGACTGACATGCTCGCGGTCTTTAGGATCAGACGTTTTTTGTTCAATTTCCCGCAACTTTCTCGCTGGAAAAACCTGAACGTCCATTCCTAAAGGATATGACTGCTGCACGCAATTAGAAACATAATCGTATTCGCCTTGCAGATAAACTTCAATTGTCTTATCAACAATACGATGATCGATTAGCGGGCAATCTCCGGTAACTTCCACAATAATATCAACATTATTTTTCTCGGCTGCCTCAACAACTCGCAATAAAACATCATCCTCGCTGCCGCGATAACATTTAACTCCGATTTTTTTAGCCAGTAATTCTATAGGATCGTCGGTTTTGTTTATAGTCGCGGCAATAATAATTCCATTTAGATATTTCGAATATTTTAAACGCTCAACTAATAATTCTAAAGCAGGCTTATCCCCCAGCAACTTTAATACCTTGCCCGGTAATCGGCTTGATGTCATACGCGCTTCAATGACCGCGAAAATATTTTTCTTTATGGGTTGTTTCATGTTTTTTATCGATTCACCATCATCCACTGAAGCGGCGTACCCGCTGCTATATCACACGTGGCTTTACGTCCTAAAACTTGCTTTAAGTGTTTTGGCGCAAGTCCATGCGAAGGACGTATCGAGCGGACATTTTCTTCAGAGAATTTTTCGTTTCTTTTGACATCTTTAACCACGAATAAAGAGCGCCTAAAAGTAACACTACTTTTTTCATCCGGCGTTAATCCATAATGAACTTCTCCTATCGAAGATTCGGCCAGGCGAACATCTTCAACAAGTTTCTTAAGTTCCGCGGGTTCGATAGAGAAAAAACTATCCGGCGTTGACAATGTCCTGGAAAGCGTAAAATGTTTTTCAATGAAACACGCGCCTAAAGCGACCGCAGCCACGGGAACTTGCGTGCCCAGCGTATGGTCAGATAAACCTACCGGGCAATGGAATTTTCTCGACAAATCATAAATTGTTTTTAAATTCATCTCCTTCGGGCGAGCCGGATAACTACTCACACATTTCAGTAAGAGAATATCTTTGGTTCCGGATTTTCTTGCCGTGTCAACCGCATCACGGATCTCGCCAACAGTTGCCATTCCCGTTGATAGAATGAGCAGCTTTTTTGTTTTGGCCGCATATTCAATAAGCGGCAGATCAACCAACTCAAAGGAAGCGATCTTATGGAAAGGAACTCGAAGGCCCTGTAAAAGGTCCACACCGGGCTTATCAAAAGCTGTAGCAAAGAAAATAATTCCCTCTTCATCCGCAACTTTCTTTAACTGTTTAAACCACGCAAAAGGCGTGTGCGCTTGTTTATAAAGCGAATAGAGCGTTTGTCCGCCCCATTTAGGATGACGAATTTGGAAATATTTATTTTCACAATCAATGGTTAAAGAATCAGCCGAATACAATTGAAATTTAACGGCATCCGCCCCGCAGGCTTTAGCTTTTCTGATAAGATCGATAGCGCGTTTCAAACTGCCACCATGATTCGCGGAAATTTCCGCCGCAATAAAAACTTTTTTTGCCCATAAAAGTGTTTTCATTAAACACCTGTCCTTATTTTTTGAGAGTAAATTGCATGCAAATCTTTTTCTTCAGATCTTCTCGGGATTTGATCCTCTCAAACCCAAGACTTTTAAAAAATTCTTGTGACGATGTATTGTCGCTTTTAATATAAGCAATGATCTTATCGATACGCTTTTGGTATAAAAAGCGAATGCCATCTTCAAAGATCTTTTTGCCGATGCCACACTGCTGGAATAAAGGATCTACACTAATACTGACAACGGCTTTTTTCTTTTGAATGCAAAATCGAATTTGCCCCAATAAGTCATCCTTCGCATAAGCAACTAAAAAAAGTGTTTTTGGATCTGACAAGGTCTTTGCGAACCATTTTTGATGTTCCGGCCAGGTGATCTTGCGAGGTGCAAAAGAACCTTGACGGATCATAGGCTGATTTGACAGCTCGAAAATAGATTTGATATCTTTTTCTTCTACATGCCGAATTTTAATATGTTGTTCGACATAAGATTTCACGCATGCCGCTACGATCCTTTTCGCTCCTTGCCCGTCAACCGTTTGTGGCCCTCTTTGCGCGGCTAAGCGGCGAAATGTAAGTGAAGATACTTTATTTAAGCCCAGATCTATCTGGCTTAAAAAATTCTTATCGTTCGCTTTCCCGACATAAAAAAAGCACTTTGTTTTCGCCCATGCCTTTGCATGTCGTTCTTGATTGTCCGCCACAACAACGATAACAGCCGCACAACCACAGCGCGCCAATTCATTAAGGGTTTGTCCTCCGGCGGAAACAGCAAAATCCACATCCTGCATAATTCTTGACATTTGTTTGGCATTGGACTCAAAAACAAATTTAATATTTTTACTCTTTTGTTTTAAAATGTCTTTTTTGTGAATGAAGTTCTTGCCAATAATCACAATTTTCTGCAATAAAGGGTATTTTCTGTCAAAAATCCCTAATATCTTCGACGTCATATTTGCCTCATCCGTACCGCCAAACGTAATTAGGATTTTCTTTGCCTTTGCCCGTACTTTTTTTTCAGGAACATCCCAAAACTCCCGGCGCAAAGAAACATACTGAGGGCCTAACAAAGACTCGAAATGCTTAAATCCTCCATAATTCAATTGATCGGCATTGATCGCACCGTTAATAATAATTCCCTTGGGATATTTAATCCTGTTGTTATCGTCAAAATATAAAGACACAGCACTATTATTTTGTATTTTCTGAAAAATCTTTTTAGAAGCTAAGTACGAATCAACGATCGCAATATCGCACCTTGGTTGTTGTCTTTGAAAGGACATCCAGTTTTTATAATCGCCACCGTATACATCAAGTTGGCGGGAAATATTCCGGTCGCCATAAACTAACAGTTGGCATTGAACGCCTCTTTCGCGAAAGGCTTGCGCCAAACCGGCACAACGAGACAAATGCCCCATACCAATACCTCGCCCTGCCTCTGTAAAAATCGTGATTTTCATATCAAATTGCCTTTTGCCGAACCGCTTCATTAATCTTGATCAGATCAGGGTTATCTTTAAGCAACGCAACAATATCGTTTAGAAAAAACTGTTCCTGGCCCCGTTTGAGCATCATTTGATAAATCTCTCTTACGAAACGCAAGTCATCCACCTCATCAACAGTCCAGCGAAAATGAGATAGATCCTCATTGTTTTTCACGCTTTGCATTTTAAATAATTTGGGATGCTCATAAACAAAACTGGTCACATGTTCCCGATGATGCGGTTTTTGGGATTCTTTCCAGGATTTTTCTAAAGCATCCATCGAGATAACTTCCGTATCTAGGCCTCGGGGATAACTCCTCTCGATAACATTGCTCGCGCCGGATGCATGAGAAACGTTTTTTTGATACGCGGCAATAACTTTGTCCACCACCTGTGGGTCAATGAGCGGACAATCCGAAGTGATTCGAACAACCGTCTGCGCCTTATATCGTAAAGCCGCTTGGTAATATCGGCCTAAAACATCCATTTCACTTCCCCGAAAACAAAGCGTATTTTGATTTTGGCAAAATTGTTCAATAAGATCATCTTCTGTTCTTTCCGTCGTTGCGACAACAATGTCTTCTATTAAAGAACATAATTTTAAGCGCGAAATAACTCTTCCTAACATCGGCATTCCCAAAATATCCATCATGGCTTTACCGGGAAGCCTGGTTGAACCCATTCGAGCTTGAATGATAGCAATTGTTCTCAAATCCGCACCTTGATCTCGTGATCAGTTAAATATTTTTTCACTTCCAACGGCGTTGTTTGCGTAAAGTGATACATGCTTGCCGCAGCCGCAGCCGAAGCTTTGCCTTCCTTAAGAACATCAAAAACATGTTCCGGACTTCCTGCTCCTCCGGAGGCAATGACCGGAATAGAGACAGCATCGCTCACTTTTCGAGTCAATTCAACATCATAACCAAGCATAGTGCCGTCGCGATCAACAGATGTTAATAAGATCTCCCCCGCGCCTAAGTCTTGCATTTTCTTGGAAAATTCCACCGGGTCAAGCCCTGTTGTTTTATTTCCTGACAATACAGCCGTTTCATATGTTCCCTTTGATGTTTTTTTGACATCAACGGAAACAATGATACACTGCGAGCCAAATTCTCTTGCGGATTCTTTAATAAGATCCGGCGTTAGAAATGCCGCCGTATTAATGGCTACTTTGTCAGCTCCGCAAGCCAAGAGGCGGCGCACATCTTCGACCGATCTTATTCCGCCGCCAACAGTCAAAGGCATAAAACATTCATCGGCAATATCATCAATGAGATGAAAATCAGGCATGCGATTTTGCTGCGACGCCGTAATATCTAAAAAGATGAGCTCGTCAACTTCCCTCACACAATACACCTTTACCGACTGCAGAACGTAACCCACGCAACGCCAGCTGTCAAAGCTCACACCTTTCACTAAAACAGTATCTCGATATAAAAGTGTTGGAATAATTCTTGTTTTGATCATTTGTTTTAGCTCCTGAAGCGGCTAACACATGGCAATAAAATTGCGTATTAAATTAAGCCCGACGGATAAACTTTTTTCCGGATGAAATTGCACGCCGAACACATTATCTTTTTGAACAGCAGAGACAAAATCATTTCCGTAACTCGTCGTTGCTAAAACATCATCCCTTTCCCGGCAAACAACATGAAAGCTGTGGACAAAATAAAAATCTTTTCCGCTGGCAATGCCATTCCACAAAGAAGATGCCTTCGCGTGATGAACTTCATTCCAACCCACATGAGGGATCTTTAGTGATTTTGACGAGAGCTCAAAGCGTTTTACATCCGCATTGATCCATCCAAGCCCTTTTGTCCGCCCGCCTTCTAAACCCAATGTCGCGATCAACTGCATCCCTAAACAAATCCCCAAAAATGGTATTTTATTATTTAAAACCTGCTCGTTTAAGATTTGATCGAGCCCTTTGGCGCGCAAATTATTCATTCCCGAAACAAAAGACCCCACCCCCGGCAAAACGATTCCCTGGCAAGTCGTAAAGTCTTCCGGCTTTGCCGTTATTTGCGGCTTGGCTCCGCCTTCTTCGATGGCGCGCGCAACCGAATCAATATTGCCCATTCCATAATCAACAATAACAATTCTTTTCATCAATTAGCTGGGATTATCATAGTTGATCTTAGTTAAATTACCGTGGCGATCTTTGACCAAATGACCGCGCGCATCGCAAACAAACAATTTCTTGTTGGTAAAACGATCGCAAATACTTGTAAATTCTTCGACCGTCATATCCAATGGTTCTAGGATCGCTTCCAAAGAATACCCCAGATAAGATTTTGGAAATCTTCCGTCGTGACGGCGCACGAGCATCATAGCCTCTTCACGCGTCAAACGTCCTCGACGCAAATGAAGGCAGGCCAGATCCGTCGCGCGGCCAAATCCGAACTTAAGGAACTTAAAATAATCGTGAATGCCCATCTGGCAATTATCCAAGTTTTCATAATTGACTAAAGCGCCTTCAATCGCCGAATGATAGGTTTGCATTCCATGGGCTTGCGCGATCAAAACATTTGTATATCCGTCCCACGGCACGTAATATCCTAAAAATAAACCCGTCACGCCCACGCGTTTAAGCTCCTCGTCCGTCGGATAGGTATACTGGATAAGATGCTTAGGTTCAATACCTTCCTGCCCGGTAAGATCGGTAACGCGTAAGCCCAGTAACCCTCCAAATTCCTCCAGCCATCTTCGGTCTAAAATATTATGCTCGGCTGCGGCCGCCGGCCCGCCATATTCGTTCTGAGAATTTTCTCCCCAGATCAAAAGCGGAATATTCATTTGCACGGCCACACGCACCGGAATCGTAAAAATAGTTAAGTGTTCCGGCCAAGAAATATCTCCGATCTGTTTAAGCGCAAAACGGTTTATCCGGCGGCGGACAACCGGATTGGTCGTCACTTCGATATAGTCAACGCCGAGTTTCTTCATATTCTCGATATTTTTTCGCCCGATATCGGATAAATGATCGGTTGTTGCGGTCACGCACAAAGGATTCATTCCAAGTTCCAGCATTTTAATGACTTGGAAATGACTGTCTTTGCCGCCGGAAACCGGAACCAAACAATCGTAATTATTGCCGTTACGCGAGCGATAGCGCTCTAAAACATTCAAAAGTTCTTTTTTTCTTACGTTCCAGTCTACCTCTTTGCGTTTTTCAAATGAACGACAAGCATTGCAAATTCCCTGTTCATCGATTTTCAGGTCCGGGCGGGTTTCCGGCATAACACAGCGACGACAATAGCGCAACATAGCGTTACCTCCGTATGTATTTTTTAAGAATGGAAAGAATGTTTAAAACTTTTCTTTTTTGGGATAAAGTCATGGACGCAAAAAGCGGAATGCTGAGTTCGCGCGCGTAAAAGTCTTCCGCCATAGGACACAATCCCTTTTGATAGCCCAGTTGTTGATAAAAGGGTTGCAGATAAACCGGAATATAGTGAACCTGAACACCTAAACCATTTTTACGCAGCAGATTAAAGATTTCCTTTTTCATCGTAATATCTTTGTTCTTAAAACGGATGGAATACAAATGCCAAGAAGAATGCGCGTCATTTTTTTCAACGGGTAAATCAAAGAATGGATTATTCCTAAATACTTGTGAATACTGTCTGGCTAAATTTCTACGCTTCTGGATAAAAGTATTAAGTTTTTTTAGTTGTGATATTCCTAAGGCGCATTGCAAGTCGGTTAATCGATAATTATATCCCAGTGTTTGCATTTCGTAATACCACGGCACATTAGACATGCCTTTTGTTTTGTAAAGTTTTCCATTACGTGTGACACCGTGGTGGCGGAACATGAGAAGCTTTTCATAATATTTCTTCTCATTTGTTAAAACCGCGCCGCCTTCCCCGGTTGTGATCGATTTGACGGGGTGAAAACTTAAAACAGTCATGTCCGAATAGCGGCAACAGCCGATCTTTTTGCCTTTATATTGCGCGCCCAAAGCGTGGGCGGCATCTTCGATCACAATAAGTTTATTTTTACGCGCAATGCGCGAGATCTTTTCCATATCACAGGAATGCCCCGCAAAGTGAACAGGAACAATACCTTTGGTTTTCTTCGAAATATTTTCTTGGATCAAATCGGCATTGATGTTCCCTGTTTCTTTTTCCACGTCGACAAAAACAGGTTTTGCACCGCAATAAAGCGCCGCATTGGTTGTTGCCAAAAATGTGATTGGTGACGTTATGACCTCGTCATCTTTTGAAAATCCGGCCGCCGTATAAGCCGCATGAAGCGCCGCTGTTCCGCTGGAAAGAACAACCGCATAACGCGACCCTGCATAGCGGCAAAGCGCCTTTTCAAGTTTTTGAACAGCAGGCCCCTGGGTTATTAGGTCAGATCTCAAAACCCGGGCAACCTGCGCAATATCTTTCTTGTCGATAGATTGACGGCTATAGGGAATCACTTTTGATCACCTTTTGCAGATCTTTAATGGTTAGCCACTTTTCGTTTTTGTCGCTGCAATACACAAAGTTTTCCGGAACAAAAGGAAATTTATCGTAAACTTTGTGGACATCTTCATTCTCGTAAAATTGCGGCATGATCACATAAGAGCCTTTAAAAATCTTTGTTTTTCTCGCCTCATCTTCCGAGACAAGCGTTTCGTGGATCTTTTCTCCGGGGCGGATACCGATTTTCTTGAACGTACATTTTGGCTCAATAGCCAAAGCCAGATCCGTGACCTTCATCGACGGGATCATCGGGACAAAGGTCTCACCGCCAACCGTATTTTCTAAAGCCTTCAAAACCAGATCAACGCCTTCTTCTAAGGTGATCCAGAACCGCGTCATTTTTTCATCCGTAATAGGAAATTCTTTAATACCCTGCTTTTTAAAATTCAAAAATAGCGGGATGACACTTCCGCGCGAACCGACAACATTGCCATAACGGACAACGGAAAACTTCACCCGCCCGCCCGCATAGGCGTTAGCCGCAACAAAGGTTTTCTCGGCAACTAATTTCGTCGCGCCATAAAGATTGACCGGATTAACAGCCTTATCGGTCGAAAGCGCGATGACTTTTTTTACACCGACATCAATGGAAGCTTCCACGATATTGTCAGCACCCAAGATATTTGTTTTAACGGCTTCCATCGGATTATATTCAAGTGCCGGCACTTGCTTTAAAGCCGCGGCATGAATTACATAATCCACACCTTCAAAGGCGCGAAATAAACGGCTTCGGTCTCGAATATCTCCGAGAAAATAACGAATGGGGTATTTTTTCTCCGGAAATTCTTTCGACATTTCACTTTGCTTAAATTCATCCCGGCTAAAAACAATAAGCTTCTTTGGTTTAAACTTCTTAAATATAACCTGCGTAAATTTCCGGCCGAATGACCCTGTCCCACCGGTTACTAAGATCGTCTTATCGTTCATCGCTTACGCTCCTTTATTATTTCCTAAGAAATTATTGTAAAGAATCTAGGTAATGGAATTTTCCCTTGCGCTCTAATAATTGCTGATAGCTTCCGGATTCGCACACCTTTCCATCGTCAATGACATAGATCATATCAGCCAGCTTTACGGTTGATAGACGGTGCGCGACCATAATGATCGTTAATTCCTTTTTCAATTCACTGATAGTTGACTGAATCATCGCTTCCGATTCTAAGTCTAATTCGCTGGTCGCCTCATCAAGAATTAGTATCTTTGGCTTCATAAATAAAGACCGTCCTAAAACCAACCGTTGGCGCTGGCCGCCGGAAAGCTTAATGCCGTTTTCACCGATCAACGTGTTAAGCCCTTGCGGTAGTTGGTCAACAAATTGATCAATACGCACTTTACGGCAAACATCGAGGATCACTTCATCAGTTACAGAAGATGCGCCGATCGTCAGATTTTCTTTGATCGTTCCGTCCAAAAGCGACGGCTGTTGATTGACGTAAGCAACGCCATTTCGAAACAAATTCTTATCTAGCTCATCATGCCGGATATCCCCATAATAAATAGCGCCTTGGTTGGGTTGGATCAATCCTAAAAGCAGATCGAGCATCGTTGATTTTCCGACACCGGAACTTCCCACAAAAGCCACGGTTGTTTTAGGCTTAATCGAAAAATTAAGCCCTGTTAAAACCTGCTGTCCGGACGGGTAAGCAAAATGAACATCTTGAAACACAATAGGCTGATCACAGAAGAATTTCTTAGAACCGCTTTTTTCTTTATGCTCATCGAGGTCACGCAAATGCTTTTGAAGAGATTTGTGCATCGGAATATTGCTATCGAGCGCGGCATAGATATCAGAGAGGGCAACAAATTGCGGCGCGATCCGCAAGAAAACAAATAAGATCAAAAGCAGTGTTGCATAATTGAGCGAAAGTTGTTGATGGAAAAATAAAAGCCCTATTAAAAATAGCGACGTGCCTAAAACGCTCCAAGAACGCTGGATCTCGATCAAAACGCTTTGACGCTTGATCTGGCGGCATAGATTTCCGACGATCAAAGAAATCGCATCGGTTAATTTTCCGCTTAAAACGGAAGCCTTAAAGAATTTCTTATTCTGTTGAAATCCGATAATATCGTTGGAAAGTTTTTTATAATTCTCATTGTAGCTTTCTGCGACCTTTAAAACACGGTTTGAAATTAAAGCGCTCACCAGCAATAAAAAGGCATAAACAACTGTTGCGGTCATCGTAACAATAAAGGATAACTTCATGGCAATACCAAGAAACGTAATAACTTGAACGAAGTTGATGAAAACCCTTTGGGCATTGAGATTACATTCGCTGGCAAACTGCGCTTCCCGGATAATGGCATAATACATTCCGCCTGAGTGTTTATCGGTAAGCCACAACCAATCGGCGTCGGCATAAGCCTTAATGACCTTTTCTCGATACTTTAGCAATAATTCCTCTTTAGCAAAGGTGGCAATAAGCGAAGAAAGAAATACCAAAGCCTGCCCTATCAAAATAAGGACGCCTGCTGTCAATAAAACCGAATGGAATGTTAGGTCAATACCTAGAAATTTTAAAGGCACGGCAATGACTTTTAGATAGCTTGTACTGTCCGCCGCAAAACTTTTTTCCTGCATAAATTCTAAAACCGGGATAAGGATTGGCAGCCCGATAAAACTGGCCAAACTACTGACGATCTGAAAGAAGATCACCCAGCGGTAGTTAGGCGACGTCACAATAAGATAGGCGATATACTTAAGCTTAGCCGCCGTTATTTGGCACCCCTTTCGCAACAAAGCAAATAAGCTAAAAAATATATTAAAAGGTTTTTGAATGGCTTCCATATCGTTATGAGTCTTCATATATCAGCTTCGATTTGTCTTTTACTAGGTTTTCAATGATATTAACTTGATTGCGGCCAGAATATTTTCCGTTTTTTATGCCCTCTTTACAAATAAGAATGGTACCGATAACTTCTTGTTGAGGAAATTCTGCCAAGTGTTGTATCGTATAGTCATGGATCTGCTTTTCTTTAAAAACCATTTCAATCAACAAGGTCAGATCGGATTCGCCGACAACAAAAAAATTCCGCTCTCCTTTTTCATAAAGCGGAATAACGATTCTTTTGATGGCTTCCTTGATAAGGCCGATAGACCTTAACGTTTTCATCGTGTAGTTCATGGATTTTTGCATCTTTTCGGAGAGCCCTTTAGAGGTAAGGATGTACTTGACTTTCTTTTGATTTAATTGCTTGATGCGGATAAAACCTTTGGCGATAAGCCGGCGCACCAGCATATTGACCATCCCTAAAGAAACCTTCATCTGAAGAGACAGATCACGCTGATTCGAAGCCAGATCGGCTCCGATGATATTGACAAGCTCAAATTCCCGTTCGTTGAGTGTGGGTTTAGGCATGGGTTATGTTCAATGAGTGAACATAATTATACAAAGGTCCTAATTTTTGTCAAGGATAAAAGATGTTGCGGGGAAACGAGTTGCGGAAGCCTTTGAAGCTTAGATAAAGACAAGAACAATCATTTTGTTTTAATTTTCTTGTAAAAAGTCTGCGCGGACACATCCCAACACCAGCCCAAAAAGAAAGCAAAAAGCGGCATTGTCCAGCCAAATTGTCGCTGAAGGAACCAATATTTATTAATCAAATCTATGGCAATAACACATCCTATTCCAAAAACAATAAAAACGGCGAAAAAAACGATCTGTGGCCATTTATCTTTATGCGGAATCAACAAGGAAGCCAACATGCCTAAAAGCAGGAAATATAAAGCCTTATTGCCTATCAAATTACCTAAAATACCTTTTAGAAAGCCGACAAGATTAGTTACCGGGCTTGGGATAAATTCAAACGTCGGTACAGCGCCAAAGAAAATCCTTTTCTCTTGGGAAAACCCAAGATTAATAGACGCATACCACAGCCATATTGCAATGGCGAAAACAAAAAACACTCCGAAGAATTTAATGATCGGATAGATTATTTCTTTAGAAAGGTTGCCTTTATGCCAATTTAGAAATAATGCATAAATAACCGATAGGCCTATAAACAAAATCCCATAAACATGGAAAATGACGACAAAAATCAGAAAAGCACTGATCCAAAGCTTTCTCGACAAGCTCATTTCCTTATATTTTTCCATCAAAAGTTCAGTAAAATACAGCGTTCCTACGGCGAGTGCTGGCAAAACAGCATAAGATCTAAATTCAAAAGCCTGAAATATCAATGTCTGATTTAAACAAACAATGCTAAACGCAACCAAATATCCCCAGATTGTCCGATAATACCTATTGCAGAGCAAATACAAGAAGTAAAACAGTAAAATGGCCGACAAGACATGTGGGATCGCTAAAAACCATTTGTTCGCCTCGGCAACACGCTCTGCGAGAGCATAATCACGGATCAAGGCATCACCAGCAATTCCCTGTTGAGCAAAAATCTTGATAAAAGGATAGGTTAGGATATAGTCGCCGGGAAAACTCGAAAAATCACCATAATGATGCCGCAACCAAAAAGGCTTAAACGGCCCTGCAGAAGATTGGAATTGATACATCTCATCATTGGACAGTGTCCGGGAATTCAATTCGTGAGCCCGTAGCCCCAAAGCCCCAATAAAAAGAAGCGCGCAGATCAGGATCTTTTTATATCGATCATTCCATTTCATAGCCAATGCCTTCCTTGAAACTTTTTAGATAGATAAAGATTTTTACAAAGCTCTTTTCTTGCAGAAATGCGTCTTGTGTTATAATACAACCAATCATGCGTAAACTAACAGATATTTTTAAAGAAAAACAGCAGACATTCTCTTTTGAACTTTTTCCACCCAAGACGGAAGAAGGCTATCAGAAATTGCTTTCAACGATAAAGCAGCTTTCGGAACTTAAGCCGGATTTTATTTCTGTCACCTGCGGCGCCGGAGGCGGAACTCGCGCCCGGACTAAAGACATTGTTGACCACATTCAAGAAACCTACCAGATAACCGGCGTTGAGCATTTAACCTGCATCGGAAATACCAAGGCCGAGATCAAGAAATCACTAGATGATACACAAGCGCGCGGTATTTACAATATCCTAGCTCTTCGCGGCGATCCTCCTCCCAATAGCCCGGCTGTTAAACTTGGGAAGGATAATTTTAAATACAGTTATCAGCTTTGTAAATTTATCCGAGCGACTTATGCGGATGATTTTTCAATAGGCGTTGCCGGCTTTCCGGAAGGACATGTTCTATGCCCGGACCGAGAGCTTGATGCCGATTACTTAAAGATCAAAATGGATGCCGGAGCTGATTATGTCATTACCCAGCTTTTCTTTAATAACAAAGATTACTTTGATTACGTTAAGCGTTTACGCCGACGAGGAATTTTTGCCCGCGTCATTCCCGGAATTATCCCCATCACGGATTATCTCGGCATTTTAAGATTCTGCCAAAAATGTGGAACAAGCGTACCCAAAGAAGTTCAAGAAGTTTTTGCGCCGATCCAAACTGACCCGCAAGCTGTAAGCGAGGCCGGAATAAAATTTGCTATTCGTCAATGCCGTGAATTATTGGAAAATGGCGCTCCGGGTTTGCATTTTTACACGCTCAATAAGGCTTCACCGGTAGACATTATCTTAAAAGAAGTAAGAAAATAATTCTGAAAACAAAAAAAGGCGCCCCGACATTTTGTCGGGGCGCCTTTTTCATTATTCCTTTTCTTATTTCACTGACTCCATATACGCAATGAAATCGATCAGCTTGCATGAATAAGCCCATTCATTATCATACCAAGAAACAACCTTAACAAACGTATCGTTAAGCGCTATTCCTGCCTTAGCATCAAAGATAGATGTTCTAGGGTCTCCGATAAAATCACTAGAGACAACTTCGTCTTCCGTATAGCCCAAGATACCTTTCATCTCTCCTTCAGATGCTTCTTTCATGGCTTTCTTGATATCATCCCAAGAGGCCGCTTTAGCTAATTTACAGGTTAAATCAACAACAGAAACATCCGCCACCGGAACCCGAAGCGCCATTCCGGTCAGTTTTCCGTTTAATTCCGGAATAACTTTTCCCACAGCTTTCGCCGCGCCGGTTGAAGACGGAATAATATTAAAGCTGGCCCCGCGCCCGCCGCGCCAATCTTTTTTAGACGGCCCGTCGACGGTTTTTTGAGTTGCGGTGATCGCGTGGCAGGTTGTCATCAACCCTTCCACGATCCCCCATTGATCATTGAGAACCTTAGCCACCGGAGCTAAGCAGTTCGTCGTACAAGATGCGGTCGAAACAACGTTTAAGTCTTTTTTATACTTTAAGTGATTAACACCCATGACAAACATCGGCGCATCACTAGATGGCGCAGAGATAACGACCTTTTTAGCTCCGGCCGTTAAATGCCCTTGGGCTTTTTCGGTCACCGTAAAAAGGCCGGTTGATTCCACCACGTAATCAGCGCCGACTTCGTTCCATTTCAAACTGGCCGGTTCTTTTTCGCCCGTTACGCGGATAGCTTTTCCGTTAATGATCAGCTTACCGTCTTTTACATCAATGGTTCCTTTAAAATGCCCGTGAACTGAATCATAGCGAAGCATATAGGCTAAATATTCCGCGTCAAAAAGGTCATTGATCCCCACCACTTCCACATTTTTGTTTTGAACCGCGGCGCGAAAAACCAATCTGCCGATACGTCCAAAACCATTAATCCCGATCTTTGCTGCCATCTGAACTTTCCTCCTTCTTTACTTTAACTTTTGGTTTCTAAATTAACTTCCCGTAAATATTTTGCCGCCAAATCAGGCGATGTCGGTACCAGATAAAATCCCGTTCCCCATTCAAATCCGGCCACGCGTGTTAATTTCGGAATAATTTCAATATGCCAATGATAACTTTCGTTATTTTCATAACCGACCGGTGCCGTATGCAAAAAGAAATTATACGACGGATTATTTAACGCTACCTTCATCCGGCGCAGCACCTCGCCTAAACTGCAAGACAGATGATACTGCTCCTCTTCGGTAATGCTGTTAAACGGTGCGCTGTGTTTCTTGGGGATGATCCAGGTTTCAAAGGGATATCGCGGAACGTAGGGGCAGAAACAAATAAAATCCTTATTCTCGGCAACGATCCTTTCTTTATCCTGATACTCCTGATTGATCATATCGCAGAAAATGCACCTCCCGCGATATTCATAATAATACTTCGAACCTTCCAATTCTTCAAGAACATATTTGGGGACCATCGGAAGAGCGATGAGTTGTGTATGCCCATGCTCCAAGGAAGCACCGGCAGAATCGCCAAAATTCTTGAAAATAAGGATATATTTAAAACGTTTATCTTCGGCTAAGCTTTTAGACCGGCTTTGATATTTCTTAACAACCGATAAAATCTCTTCATTGGTAAGATCCGCCAAGCTTTTACGATGATTCGGTGTTTCAATGATGATCTCATGAGCCCCGATGCCGTTCATCGTATCAAAGATCCCAAGACCAGAACGTTTCAATTCCCCTTCGATCCTTAAAACCGGAAATTTATTAGGGATCACCCGAACCATCCAGCCTTGCGTATCCGCTTTTGTATTGTGCGGACGAACGGCTTCGATTTCCGACGGAGTTTGATGTTCCCGGCCATAGCAAAATTGACAGATCGCTTCCTGCTTATAGTGATGTTCTTCTTTGTCGAAGTCTTGCGGGCCCCAAGAATCTTTTGTGTTAACAACCACCCAGCGGCCGACAATGGGATCTTTGCGTAATTCCGCCATTTAGATCTCTACCCTTCTTAGGAATTCCGCCGTCTTTTCCGGCGGAATTGAACAAATATAAAATCCGGTACCTTTTTCAAATCCGGCTACATGCGTTAAGCGAGGCATCACTTCAATGTGCCAATGATAATCTCCTTCAATGGTGTTCCACTCGGTGCTTTTTGATTTTCCTCGTCGAAACGGTGCTGAATGGATCACGTAATTGTAGGCCGGGTCATTTAATCCTATTTTTAATTTCTGTAAGACTTTTTTCATCATTTCGGCTAAATCATATTCAAATCCAATGATCCCTTTGGAAAAATCACAACTATGTTTCTTGGGTAAGATCCATAGCTCGAACGGAAATCTGGCGGCAAAAGGCGAAATAGCCAAAAAATGGTCGGATTCTAAAACCACTCTGGCTTTAGACTCAAGTTCCTGCTTAATGAGATCGCAATAAACGCATCGTTCGTGGTAAGAGAAATACCGTCGAGCTCCGACCAATTCTTCTTTAACGCGCATCGGATTAACGGGAGTGGCGATGATCTGAGAACGCGTGTGGCGGATATTTCCTCCGCCGGCTGACCATCCGTAATTTTTAAACGGCAGGACATATTTAAAACGCGGATCCTTTTCCAGATCGTTGATGCGCACAACATATGTTTCAAAAACAAGCTTGATCTGCGCGGCATCTAGATCAGCCATATTGGCAATGTGTTCGGGGGTTTCAATGATAACCTCATGTGCCCCGACATTATCCATCACATCATAAAGCCCATGGCCGCGGCGCTGAAGATTGCCTTCGATCTTTAAAGCCGGAGCTATGTTAGGGACAACACGGACTTTCCAGTGAGGACTGTTGGGCGCAAAATGGCTTCTGACCGCGTAAATCTCGGGGGGAGTTTTTGACTCTTTATGTTCGCAAAATGGGCATTCACCTTCATCGATGGTTTTATGATTAGAATCGATGAAGGTTCCCGGCCGACGGGCTCGTTCCGTGGAAACAATGATCCATCGTCCGATTATAGGGTCTTTGCGTAGTTCTGGCATAAATTTAGATGAAATGAATAATGTGATGGATTATATCACAAAGGGAGGGTGGTGCAAATCAATTTATCCAAGTTTGAAGCCCTCTTTGATCCGCGACCCCATCAAAAAGCTTTGCGTACTCATCGGTTTTGCGGATTCAAGATGAACTTGGCGGACTAACAAAACCCCTTTTCCTGTCGCCACCGCAAAGTTTTCCTTTGCGATTGAGATAATTTTCCCGCAGTCAGCTTTTGAAAAACTTCCCTCCCCGCAATCCGCCTCCAAAATCTTGAGGACTTTCCCGCTACAATGCGTAAATGCCGCCGGCCAAGGCAAAAGCCCGCGAACCAAACGATGAATAGCCGCGGCATCCTTATTCCAATCAATCATCCCATGTTCTTTAGTTAATTTTGGCGCTAATGTCACTAATTTTTCATTTTGGGCAACACATTGATGAGCATTATCCCTGATCTTTTCTATTATTTCACACAGAAGTTTAGAACCGAGAGAGACCATTTTAGCTCGAAGCGTTATGGATGTGTCTTTTGAGTCGATAGGAAGTTCTTTTTGCGCAATAATGTCACCGCCGTCCATTATTTCATTCATTTTTATAATGGAAATACCCGTTATCTCATCTCCGTTAACGATCGCCCAATTGATAGGAGCCGCTCCGCGGTATTTAGGAAGAAGTGACCCGTGAACATTAACGCAGAATAATTTTGGCAGGACAAGAATTTCTCTAGGCAAGATCTTTCCATAAGCGACGACAACAAATAAGTCAGCTTCAAGATCTTTTAATTTCTTTTGAAAATGAATTTCCTTTAAATCGACAGGCTGGAGAACCGGAATATGATATTTTAAAGCGCATTCTTTCGTTGCCGGCGCCGCCACCTGAAGTCCTCTGCCCTTTGGTTTATCGGGCTGAGCAATGCAGGCAGCAACTTCATATCCGCGTTCGACAAGCTCTTTTAAGTGAGCAACCGCAAAATCATCGCTTCCAAAAAAAATAATTCGCATCAATCATCACCTTTATGAATCTACATTAATACTGATATTAACATCTTTTTTTCGTTTAAATGATTTTAACGCTTTTTGAAGCACAAGCCGCATTTTTTTATGGGATTTTGATTTCAAAAGGATCGTAAACCGGTATTTGCCGCGCAACCTCGGAATAAAATCCGGTTGCGGATCCAAGATCTCAACTTGTTTTCCTTTATTGTGTTCATTCAACAACTCATGGAAAATTTGGATCTGTTCACGGGCTATTTCTTCTTTAACCGCGCGCAACCCAACGGAAACAAAACAAAATAGCGGCGGAAACTTCAGTTCCTTACGAAATTTGATCTCTTCTTTGTAAAATTTATCAAAATCTGACTTTAAAGCCGCCTGTAGGCAATAGTTATCCGGAACATGCGTTTGAACGATCAGCTTTTCTTTTGCCATGTGCCGAAAATCCATCAGCAAGGCAAATGTTTTTTGGCCAGAGCGAAAATCCGCACGGTTTAATTCCGCATCAAGCTGCATAATGCCGATCAAATCAACCGATAATGCGTCATGCATTTTTAAAACCGCTTGAGTCGCGATAAGAATATCAAAATCTTGTGGAAATATCGCTGATTCCTTGTCAAAATGCGCCACCTTAGAGCCCGGAAAAAGACGGGCGATCTCGCTTTCCAACTTCTCAATTCCCATCCCGCTATAACGCAAATAAGAAGTATTACAGCTCGGACAAATGGTCGGCGCGGCGGCTGTAAACTGGCAATAACGGCAAATCATTTTCTTTTCTTCGAAAAGATAAGTTAAATGCGTATCGCACCTTCGGCATTTCATGGTATATCCACACTTGGTGCAACGGATAAGCGTGCTAAAACCTTTGCGATTCATAAAAAGAACGGTCTTGCCTTTTTTGCTTAAGATTTTCTCAATAGCCGCTCGCAGAGGAAAAGAGATCAGAGAAGTTTTTCGCGGATTAAACGCCGACATATCAACAACTTGTACCGGCGTCAAAGGTAAATTCTGAGCGGAAAGATCGACAAATCTTATCTTCTCTTTTGATGCTTGATAAAGCATTTCTACCGATGGGACCCGGCTTACGAAAAGAATATCCGCGTTCTCAATATCTGAGCGCATAAAAGCGATTTGGCTTACATGATAAAACGGCGATTGATCCTGCTTATAGGCCGCATTATTTTCATCCATAATGACAATAAGCCCTAAATTGACAACAGGAGCAAAAATGGTGGAACGCACACCAACGGCAACTTTAACTTTTCCTTCTTTGATCTTGGTCCACTTTTCCAGCTCTGCTTTGGGCGTTGAAGCGCGGTCTAAAACAACGATTTCTTCGGTCAAATTCTCTTTTAATACCCTCACCGCATCATCTAAAAGCCAATTTTCTGGAACGAGAAGAATAATGCCTTTTTTATTAAGTAATGTTTTTTGAATATTTTCCAAGACAAAGGCCCAGGTTTTGTTTTGATCCTGGCCGCGCAAAAGAATAATTTCTTTTTCTTTTGAAACAACCGGAGGATTTTCACCGCCGATCATTTCCGTCGGTTTAGGTTTTCGCAAAGCAACCGGAAGGCTTAATTCGATCGCTTCGCCCCAAGAACAAAAATAATATTCGGCCATCTGTTTTGCCAAAAGAAGGTGCGAAGGGCCCAGAAGTGGGGTTACATCCAGCAGAGAAAGGATTGGCTTTAAGAATTTAAATTTACTTTTTTGGGATAATCCGACAATGAATCCAACCCGCTTTGTCTTTCCGAAAGAAACGACAACACGTTTTCCGACGGAAATTCCCTGAGAAAGAGATTCGGGAATTGAATAGTCAAACGGGCCTTCCACCGGAAGGCCGACTGTAACCTGGGCTACCGCATACTTCATATGATGAGTTTAATAATATCGCTGGTCGCAAAGGGACGCGCCAGACTTTTGGTTCGCCCTTTCGCAGAGAGAAGATATTCCGGATTAGAGCTGAGTTTTTTTAATTCGGCGATAACATCCTTTAGCTGAGTACTGCTGCTGCCGATCCCATAACTGCGCAAGACCAAAACATTGTTCATTTCCTGCCCCGGAATAGGGCAAATTAAAATAAGAGGAAGTTTGCTAACTAACGCCTCGCAAATGGATAAGCCGCCGGGCTTTGTCACCATAACATCGGCAACTGCCATTAATTCATTCATATTATTGACCAGGCCGAATACTTTAACGCCCGGAAGATTTTTTTTGCTCAAGCGTTCAAATAATTCCTGATTTCGCCCGCATACCACAAGCACCTGGTAATCACAAAGCGCTTGCGCGATCTCTTCTAAGGGGCCCATCCCAAAAGAGCCCGTCGCTAATAAAACGGTAAAAACACCTTTTTTGATCTGTAGTTTATCTTTAAGTGCCTCGCGGTCAGGATGATTTGAGAATTTATCATCCGTCGGGATCCCCGTCACAAAGATCTTTTCTCGCTCAACGCCTAATTCCAAAAGTTTGTTTTGAGTATATTCGCAGGCTACCGCGTACTTGTCAACTCCATCAGCTAACCAAATTCTGTGCGCGTCAAAATCCGTCACCACGCAGATGATCTTTGATTTGATCAAGCCTTGTTTTTTTAAAGAGCTTGCAACTTCATGAGGGAAAAAATGAGTTGATACGATGTAATCAAATTGCTCCGCAATGAGAAAGCGGTTCAACTTCTTGGCATTGATCTCATTAAAGATCCGTCGTGACGCTCTTACAAAGGATTGCATGCACGGCAGGTCCGTTAACCAAAAAACAAATCCCCAGGCCCAAGGAAATTTGGTAACAAGAATAGTGTATGTTTTCTGATAAGAGTTCTTATAAAATTGGCTGGTATAATCCAAGGCATCGGCAAAAACAACTTGCGGACCACCGGGTGAGGCTTTAAGAAGATTGGCGACAGCTTCAGCAGCTTTAGTGTGCCCTGCTCCCGCAGCAGCATGAATGGCAAGTATTTTCATTGAGAATAATCCTGGTTGCTTCCAAAAGGTTTTTAACCGTGTAATCGGGCTTGACGCCTAGTTTTTTCATTTCTCGTCGGTGGTCAATACCCGATAAAACAAGGATCGTTTTTAATCCCGCGTTGCGCCCGGCTTGCATATCAAAGTGAGCATCCCCGACAAAGAAACTTTTGTCGGCACTGCGGATATCCTTGTTGATCATTCCAAATGCACGTTTAATGGAGCCGATCTTGGGCTTACGGCAATCGCAATTTTGTTCGGAGGTATGCGTACAATAAAATATCTTTTTAATTCGGCCGCCTGTTTTCTTAATTTCTTTAAGCATATGTGCGGTGATCTGATCAAGCTTAGCCTTTGTATAGACGCCACGGGCAACGCCGGCTTGATTAGAAACAATAAAGATCATATATCCGGCATCAGTTAAATCTTTGATAGCCTTTAAAGCCCCTGGAATAAAATGGAAATCCTTCACCTTCGTCACATATTTTCCAAGCCCGGGAAATTTATTAATAACGCCATCTCTATCTAAAAAAATGATTTTCATCGCCTATTGTTTAATTCCCTTTTTGATTTCCCAATATTTCGCGTAGCTCATAATTTGATAAAGGGAAGCAAAAAACGCGATCATAAAACCAATAAAGCCGTCCTTGTATCCTTTTTTACCAAAGAAACTTCTGGGAAAACGGTCGATGGTGCGCCAAACGGCTTTTCCTAAAGACATTTCGCGCCCTGTTTCAATCCATTTCTTCGCTTCCAAAGTTGTTTGCCGGTTTAAACTTGCCAGAAAATGTTCAAAATCAGGATAACCTTTATGAATAATATCTTTGGTCAAATGGCCTGTCTGTCCGTCCAGGAAAACTTTCGGATGGACACCAACTTCTTCATACTTGAACCGGCTTTTCATAAAAAGCCGCAATTTTCCCGCCGGATACCAGCCGCCATGCTTCACCCAATAATTTCCGATGTAATTACGTAGAGGAATGGAAAACGCGTGAAACGTTGTTGCCGGTAAAATAGCCGAAATCTCACTCTTTAGCTCGCTGCTGGCAATTTCGTCGGCATCTAGGCTTAAAACCCATTCGTTTTTTGCTTGGAGATACGCCCAATTACGATGCGAGCCTTCATTATCCATTTTACGATGAAAGATTTTTCCGGCATAAGACTTGGCTAATTCAACCGTGCGGTCCTTACTTTCATCGTCGACAACAATGATCTCATCCGCCCAGCCATAAACACTTCCTAGGCAGTCTTTGATATTATTTTCTTCGTTTTTCGTGATAACGACAACGGATAGCGCGAGTTTACTCATAGGTAAAATTATTTTGCTTTCACAAGTTCTTTGATGGAGCTTGCAACCGCTTCGATCTGTTCTTTTTTCATATGTGGGAACATCGGTAACGATAAAATTTCATCCGCCACTTGTTCGGATACGGGAAAATCACCTTTTTTATGTTTCAACTCTTGATAGGCTTCCTGTAAATGTAACGGGATCGGATAATGGATAAGGACGCCAATTCCTTTTTTGCGCAGCTCATCATGAATTTGGTTACGGTTTTCCTTGATGCGGATAGCGAATGTTTGATAGACATGCGTACGCCCCTCTTTGGTAATTGGAGTCACAATGCCATCAACATCTTTAAGAAGTTTGCCGTAATATTCAGCGTGCTGGGCGCGCATTTTATTCCATTTATCCAAGCGCTTCAATTTGGCGCTTAAAACAACCGCTTGAAGCGTATCAAGTCGGGAGTTATAACCTTTAATTTTGTGATTGTATCGCCCGACCCGTCCGTAATCGCGCAACATCAGGCATTTTTCATAAAGGTCTTTATTGGCGGTGACGATCATCCCTCCATCGCCAAAAGCCCCTAAGCCTTTGGTCGGATAAAAACTAAAACAAGCGATATCCCCCAGAGAGCCTATTCTTTTGCCGTTATACGCCGCGCCGTGTGCCTGTGCCGCGTCTTCGATCACTTTAAGGTTGTGTTTTTTGGCAATCTGATTGATCTCATCCATATTGGCGGCTTGTCCATAAATATGGACCGGGATAATGGCTTTTGTTTTCTTAGTGATGGCTTTTTCGATCTTTTTAGGGTCAAGATTGTAAGTGTCTTTTTCAATGTCGACAAAAACAGGTGTGGCACCGGTGTAAGAAATGCACAGGGCTGTGGCGATAAATGTGAACGTCGGAATAATAACTTCGTCGCCTACACCGATATCGAGAGAATCTACGGCTAAATATAAGGCATCCGTGCCGGAGTTAACACCAACGCCATATTTAGATTCACAAAACTTAGAGAATTCTACCTCAAACTCTTCTTCTTCTTTGCCTAGAACAAAATCTCCGTGCTTGAAAACTGTTTTAAATCCAACGTCGATCTCGTTTTTAATTTCTTCATATTGCTCGCTAAAATCAAGAAACGGAACCTTCATAAAATGCTCTCCACCTTTCTTAAAACTTCATCAACGGTAATAAGATTTAAGCAGCTGTGATGTTCGCAGCGTGCCATTCTAAACTGCCGGTAACATGGCCGACAAACTAAATCCTTTGTTACGATCTCATGGCCTTGCGCCGGATACGGCCCATAAACTTTTTCATCTACAGGTCCAAAAATAGAAACTGTTTTAGCCCTGACGGCAACGGCCACATGTAAAGGTCCGCCGTCGTTGGCAACAACTAAGGAGCTTCGCGCCAAAAGAGCCGCGCATTGAGTTATGGTTATTTCATTGCAAATTGCGGCTGGGGCATTTTTCATGGTTTGCGCGATATGATCGCACAAACTTTTTTCTTTTAAGTCACCCAACAGTATAACGGCCGCAGAAAATTTTTCAATCATTTTGTCGGCTAAAATAGCGAAGTTTTCTGATGTCCAGCGTTTAAAAGAAGCATCCTTGCCCCAGCTGGCCCCACCACCCGGGATAATCACGATCAAAGGTTTTTTAGGGCTTATGTTAGCTTTGCTAAGAAACTCCTCCGCCCATATTTTATCCGAATCCGACAAAACAAGCTCGAATTCCTTATACGGCGTTGGAATTCCAAGCTCTTTAAGCAGATCTAAATAATATTCAGCGACGTGGCGGCCTTCATATCCATTTCTTAAAAAAATTTTCCTTGTTAAAAACCAGCTTCGGTTACGATAGTTAAAACCAACCCGTTTTTTGATTCCGGCGGCCCACAATAAAAAAGAGGTCGAGTTATTAAACGACAAGTTGATGGCTAGATCAAAATTCTCTTTTTTGATCTCGCGCAAAAATGAGATCATTTTCTTCAAAAAAGCTATTTTTGATCGGCGATACACAGCCTGAAATTCATCCCGCTCATAAATAAATAATTTATCAATTCTAGTATTCTCGCTTAATAGAGGTGCCGTCCTTTTATTGCACACATAACCGACAAAAGAATCAGGATCGTGGCTCTTAATATTTTTTAGTAGTGGCGTAGTGAATAAAATATCGCCGATGCCAAAAATATTAATGATAAGGATTTTATTTTTTGAAGGATTGTTTTGCGCAGTTGCCATCATGGATTTTATATGATCTTTTCTTTCACACGGCGAAATGTTTTCGCCCGGACCTTAAGGATGCGAAACGGATGCCACCAATATTTTCCTCGAATACTGTCAAGGTCTTTACGACTTAGCTCATGGCTTGAAACTCTTTTGTTCATAACACACGGATGTGATCCAAAGTAAACCGGAAAGCGATTTAAATCGCCGTACGAGTAGCTCGCTTGGCGCTCTTGATCTGTCAATGAGGCAAAGCCGATCTGTTCGGCATTTTTCCGGCGCTGACTCATGACTTCCTGCGGATGGACCCAGCCGTAATGATATAGTAATTTCCCTGTGTTGATCCTTCGCATAGGTGCGAGGTCTTTGCGCCGAAATCCATAGGCATCATCGTAGGATTCCATCTGACGATTATTTTTAATGATCCTATCTTGTTTTTGGAACCATCCGCTATCAATGCGATAGCGATAATAGCTTCCATAAAAATGCATCCAGGCAAAGCGTAGCGCATCAACTTTCTCGCTATGCTGATATTTCTGCATGTATTTTCTTAAGGGCCCTAGATCTTTTTCATGGATCACTTCATCTGCTTGCAGATAAAAAGCCCAATCTCCTTTACATTCTTTCAAAGCTAAATTCGTTTCTGCGGATAAAACAGACTTACCTTGAGAAAAATCCCATTTGCGCTGGATGATCTTTATTTTGGGATCACGCAGCGATCTGATCATGCTTAGCGTCTCATCTTCCCCTTCTCCAACATTAACAATAAATTCATCACAGATCGGTAAAATCGATTTGATCGATTCAAGGGCTGGATAATTGAATTTGACGGCATTGCGGACAATGGTAAAGCCACTGACTTTCATTAAATTACGCTAACCTTTCGAATGATAAACTTCACCATAAACTTTTAATGTCTCTTCGGCTGTTTTCAAAAAAGAAAAATCTTTTGCCCGCACCCTTGCTTTTTGCTGAAGGTTTTCTTTTAAGCGTTGATCACCGATAGTCTGGGCCATCGCATCCGCGATGGCCCGAGGATCCATAGGATCTACGGTTAAAGCAGCACCGCCAGCAATTTCCGGGCAAGAAGACACATTAGACGTAATAACCGCCGCGCCGCAACTAAACGCTTCCACAATAGGAAATCCAAAACCTTCATAGAGAGATGGAAAAACAAATACTTCCGCTAAATTATAAAGATATCTAAGTTCTTCGTCGGTCAAATAGCCCAAAAAGACTACATCATTTTTTAGTTTCAGATGATCAACGAAATAATAAATACTTTCATTCATCCAGCCTGACATTCCGGCAATCACCAGCTTTCCGTTAAATTGTTTCTTTTCCTTAAGAAAGAAAAAAGCGCGAATAAGATTGTTAAGATTTTTTCTAGGTTCAATGGTCCCGACAAAAAATATGAACGGATCGCTGATCCCCTTTTCTTCGATCACCTTTTTTGCTTTTTGCCTTTGTTCGCTATCAAGAGGGTAAAAAATATTCTTATCAACACCTTGATGGACCATGCAAATCTTACTTTTATCAACAGAAAAATAACGCTCTAGATCATCCATGGTGCTTTGCGAGCAACAGATGATCTTTGAGGCCTTTAAAACAGCTTCGTGAATATGGCGATCTGTTATTTCAATGGTGCTCTGCGTATGACTTTGTGGAAAGGCCTTATAAATAAGATCATGGACGGTAACAACAATTTTGGCTTTCTCGATCGGAAGACTGTCGGGGCTGGGTGAATGATAAATATCAATGGCGCCTAAAGTCTCTTGAAGGCCACGATTGAACCGGTCGATCTTAACAGAGAAATTCTTTTGGGTAAAAACGGGGGTCTTTCTTTTTGTGTCGAAGAGTTTCTTTTGAACGTAAAGCAGATATTCGTTTTGAGGATCGATCTGGCTTAAAGTATTCACCAGATTGTGCGCATAGCGGCCGATGCCGGTATATTTCTTATTTAAAAAGGAGCGGCAGTTGATCGCCACGCGCATACGGCTATTTTCCTTTTGATTTTAGGAATTTTTTAATTACTTCGATGACATATTTAAGATTTTCAATGCCTAAATCTTGGTGAACACCGATATGAAAACCATAATTGCCGAAATATTCAGCCTGAGGAAAATCACCCAATTTATAGCCTAAGAATTTATACCCCGGACATTGGGTCGGCATGGAATAAAAAAGATTGCGGGAATCAATTCCGGCTTTATCAATATACGCGACAATTTCATCTCTGGTAAATGGCGCTTCTTCCGTTAAAGTCACCGGAAAAGCATGCGGCCCAAGCTTCTCATAGGGCTCTTCTTGAATAGAAAAAAGATAACGGTCAAATTGCTTGAAATTCTCGATAAGAAATTTCATATTCCGACGGCGCTTAGCGAGGATCTTCGAAAATATCTTTATATTGCCCAGCCCAACAGCCGCTTCGATCTCATTCATTTTCGAAGAAAATCCCACGCGCTTAAAAACAAATTTATGTTCCATGCCGTGATTGCGCAGTGACCTTAAAATTCCCGCCAAACGGCTGTCATTGGTTGTGATGATCCCGCCTTCAATGGTCGTAACAATGTGCGCCGCATAAAGGCTAAACGCCGCCATATCCCCAATTGAGCCTATCAATTGGCCGCGATACTCGGCTCCATGAGCCTCCGCGGCATCTTCGATAACGAAAAGTTTATATTTCTTAGCGAGCGCCATGATCTTGCCCATGTCAGCGGGTTTTCCCATCAAATGAACCGGCATAATAGCTCTTGTCTTGGGCGTGATCGCGGCTTCGATTTTTTCGGGATTAATATTAAGTGTTTTTCGCTCAACATCCACAAAAACCGGATTAAATCCCGCGTTTAAAACAGCATTGCCGGTGGCTATAAAAGATAGCGCCGGAATAATGACCTCATCTCCTCGTTTGGCTCCAAAATCATAAAGTGTCGCCAAAGCTAAAGTATCGGCGTCGGTTCCACTACTGACCGCAACGGCTTCTTTGACGCCGAAAAGTTTCGCGAATTTTTCTTCAAAAGAGCGAACGTATTGCCCTTGCGTCACCCACTTTGTTTTTAAAGCTTTGTCGATAAGTTTACGTGCATCACTGGTGACCGAAACAGTTCCGAAAGGAACTCGATAATTTGTTTTATGCGCCATGGATACCTGCTTTTCTTAGGAATTGTTGTACTTGGTTATAACGTTCGGGGGTCCCAATATCGATAAATTCCCCTTTGGCCATATAGGCGAAAAATTCTTCACCGATCAGCTTCGGGAAAAAATCATATTCAATGGAAAATTGTTCGCTTGTTTTCACAGAAGAGAAGATGTTCTTGTTCAAACAATACGTCCCGGTGTTTACGTAAGCGGATTTACCGGAGGCTATTTTTTCCTTAAAAGCTAAGATCCGATTGTTGTGATCAAATTCAATGGTCCCAAAATCACCGCTTTCCAGAACCTTATTAACGGCAATCGTTGCTACAGCTTTATGGCTTTCATGAAACTTGGCCAGATCCTTGTACTCTAAAGTGCAAAAACAATCCCCGTTCATGGCGATAAAATGTTCGCTTTGAACAAGCGATGCTCCCTTTTTGATAGCACCGCCTGTCCCCAGGGGGCTTTCTTCTCGAGAAAAAACAATATCTAAATGTTGAAATGTTTTTTTAAAATACGCTTCAATGACATCAGCGCCGTATCCGGTGCATAAAATAAACCGCTTCCCGCCTTGCGCGGCAATATAGTCGATCAGGACATTTAAAAATGGTTTTCCGTTAACCTCGGCAAGAACCTTGGGCGCATCGCCTGTCACAGAGCGCAGGCGCTTTCCCAGTCCACCGCAAAGAATAACAAAATCTATTTTTGATAAATTGTTCACAGGAAAGTTTTTTAGCGAACCTTGCCGCTATCGGGCTGATAGAAGATGATCTGACTTCCTAAGCTTTCAAAGCGAAAAGGAATTTCTAAATATTTCTTTAGCTTTTCTCGGATCTTTTTTTGTTTTTCAGGCTGTGCGAACAGAAGAACGAAGCCGCCGCCGCCAGCGCCTAATAATTTTCCACCCAAAGCCCCTGCCCGGCGAGCTGTATTGTATAATTCATCAATTTGAGGAGTGGTGATCTTATCGGAAAGGCTGCGCTTCAATTTCCAGCTTTCATGAAGAAGTTTTCCGAAACGCGAAAGATCTTTTCCCTCCACAATATCAAACGCCTCTTTGACCATCTCTTGCATGGCCCCCAGCTCTTTTCTTTTACTAGGGATATTTTTTATTTGATGTTCGGCGATCTCGGAGGCCATCCGCGAAAATCCCGTAAAAAACATCATCAAATGATCTTGCAAAGACTGCAGCCGTTCTTGCGGAATAGTGATCTTTCGGACAGACAAGTGACTGCTTCCGCCAAATTCAATATAGTTAAATCCGCCATAAGCCGCTAATGTTTGATCTTGGCATCCGACATTTTCTTTGCATTTTTTCTGCTCGATATAGATCGCCTCTTTGGCTAAACGCTCTTTGGTCGGCATGGTTCCTTTAAGAGCATACAAGGCATTCAGAAGCCCAACGGTAAACGATGAGCTGGAACCGAGTCCAGTGCGCGCCGGTAAATCACCGTCGTGATGGATTTCGATCCCTTCTTTGATCTTTAAGAATTTTAAAACTTCACGAACCGCCGGATGGCGAATATCTTCAGTTTCCTGAATATGTTCAATCACAGAATAAATAATGCGGGATTTGTGCTCAAAAAATGGCGGTAAATGGCGGCATGTAATATAACAATATTTATCAATGGTGGTCGCTAAAACAGCGCCTTTATTTTCCTTGAACCAATCAGGATAATCGGTGCCGCCGCCAAAAAAAGAAACACGAAAAGGTGTCCGGCTAATGATCATACACAAACCCTTTCTTCAAGAATTTTACGGCGTAATTTTATTTTGGTTGATTTTAACGTTTCGTCGACGGCTGTTTGTCCAAATTTGTCTTTGAGTAAAGCGAGAAATTTTGGGTTGGTATGGTAAGTATGCCACGCTTTATCACGAAATTCCAAAACCTGTTCGGCGCTTAAATATTTTGTCGGCAAAGGCTGGCACGCATAAGAATGTTGGGAAAATCCCGCGTATGTATCAGGCAATTTCCACCCTTCTTTCTTGGCAATTCCATATAAAGGGCTGCCCGGATAAGCCATGGCAGAGTAAAAGTTCGCCATTTCCGTATTAAGCTCAAGGGCTAGGTCAAGTGTCGCTTGCATGGTTTCAAGATTATCCTCGGGAAGTCCAAAAATATAATTCGCGGCAACATTGATGCCGTGATCGCGGATCTTTTTGACAATACCTCGGATATCAACATCTTCGAACCGCCCCTTAGTGACATCTTTTCTTACCTTAGTATTGCCGCTTTCAATGCCGAGTGCCAGATAATTAATGCCGGCTTTTTTAAGAGTTTCCAAATACTGTTCTTTGACCGTATCAATACGCGAATAACACCAAATATTAAACTGATAATCACGCTCAATAAGCAGTTCACATAAACGCATAAAATGATTCGTGTTTAAAACAAAAAGTTCGTCAGCGATCTTAATATTTCGAATGCCAAGTGTTTGCAGTTTATCAAATTCCTTAACAATGAATTCCGGATCCCAATACCTAAAAACCGCGCTTCCATCGGAATATTCATTTTCCTGCCGATTGATGATGTTGATCATGCAAAAAGAACATTTCATCGGGCAACCCAAGCTCGTATAGATCGCCCCGAAAGGTTCCCGGTCGGCGCTATTAGGAAGCGAGTGCCAAAGCGCCGTGCGATATCTGGACATAGATAATTTATCCCAGGCAACGCCGGGCAATTCAGTTGCCAGATCTTCCTTGGACACGATCGGCGACGGGCTATTAAGAACGATTTTCCCATCTTGACGATACCCTAGCCCAAGAACTTGGTCCAACTTATCTTCCAAATTAGTTTTAAGAAGATTGGAAATAGTGTAGACGCCTTCATTCTGGCAAACCATATCAATATAGGGATGTTTTTCAAGGACTTCGCGCGATAAAGCGCTGACATGCCCGCCGACAAAAAGTATTTTGATTTCCGGAGAATTTTTCTTGAGCTCTTCCGCTAAAGAAACAGCCCCATCCATATTTTGCGAACTGGCGCTGGGTTGTTGCCCGTAAACAACAAAACAGGCAACCTTGGGGTTAAAACCTTTGATCATCATCGCCGCGTGAAAATCATCCAGGCGCAAGGCTTCACAGTCTAAAATCTCGGCGCTAAACCCTTTTTTAAGGCAATGATTGGCTAACATCCCCGCCCAAATAGGCGGCTCAATGGCGGAATAATATTTGCTAAGCCCCTGATAAATTTTCTCGGAGGCATTAGGCTGGATAAAAAGAATATCGAGTTGCTTCATGAATTAAAAACCTTATATATTGGCGTATTGGTTACGTTTGATGACCTGATAACCCTTAATAAGCTCTTGAATACCTTTAGAGATCGAAACATCCGGTTTAAAACCGGTTTTTTCGATCTTTTCGTTACTGACGATGTAATCACGTTTATCGGGATCTTCGCCTATTTTAGATTCAACAAAATAGAATTCCTTAACATGTTTCTTGATCTCTTCGCAAAGTTCTAATTTACTTAAATTCGCATCACTTAAGCCAACATTGTAAGGCTCATTTTTCATCTTGTCAAAATTGTTAAGTGAATGGATAAAGGCTTTAGTGATATCGCGCACATGAATATAGTTACGCTTAAAATGGGCTTCGAATAAAACGACAAAACGGTCAAAAACCGCGCGATAAACAAAATCATTCACCAGTAAATCCAAGCGCATGCGCGGACTAACGCCAAAGGCCGTTGCTAAACGCAATGTAATTCCATGGCCGGAATTAAGGATCGTTTCTTCTGCCTGAACTTTAAGCTTTCCATATAAAGAAACAGGACGAAGCGGAGTTTGCTCGGTGCAAAACTTTCCTTTTTCTCCGATGCCATAACCGCTATTGGTCGTCGGAAAAATAAGGATTTGATTTTTACTTGTCATGTCGACGATCGTTTTAACGGCATCCGCTAAAATAGTTTGCGCACCAACGGGGTCTTTGGCGCATAACGGCGCGCCTGTCAAGCAGGCCAAGGGGAAAATAGCGTCAGATTGCTTAACCAATTTCTCCATTAAATTCTTATCGCGCGTATCACCGCGAATGATCGTTAAATTGTCGCTATGACAACAATCTAAAAGCGACGGTTGATTATACATAAAATTATCCAAGGCAATGACTTGATGATTTTCCTTGAGCAAGGCCGGTGTTAAAACCGAGCCGATGTACCCCGCTGCGCCTGTTACCAAGATTTTCATTTTTTTAACTCCGCTGTTTTTTGTTTTAAATACCAATCGTATGTTTTTGTGATGCCTTCTTTTAAATCGACCTTTGGTTTCCAGCCTAATTTTTCAATCTTTTGATTATCCAACAATTTACGCATCGTTCCATCGGGCTTCGTCTTGTCAAAAATAATCTCCCCTTTAAACCCGGATATATCCGCGATCAACGAAGCTAGCTCTTTGATGGAAACATCTCTCCCGCAACCAATATTGATCGGCTCCTCATCTTTGTATTTTTCCATTAAAAATAAACAGCTTTCAACAAAATCATCCGCGTAAATAAATTCCCGTTGTGGTTTTCCCGTCCCCCAGACTACAACGCTTTTTTCATTACGCAATTTGGCTTCGGTAAATTTCCCGATGAGCGCCCCAATAACATGCGCTGTTTCTTGATTGGCATCACTTCCGGGGCCGTAAATCGTCGCTGGAATTGCAACGATCGCGTCAAATTTGTATTGCCGCTGATAAGCTTGACAAAGCTTTATTCCGGCGATCTTGGCCACCGAATAGGCTTCACTCGTTTCTTCCAGGGGTCCTGTTAACAAATATTTTTCTTTGATGGGCTGTAAACTTTCTTTAGGGTAAACGCAAGAGCCAGCCAAAAACAAAAGCTTTTTAACTCCAAAAGTATACGCCGCATGAACGATATTGTTCTGAGCTTCTAGATTTTCGTAAATAAATTCGGCGGAAAATTTTTGATTAGCGGCAATTCCACCGGAACGCACCGAGCCCAAGAAAACATATTCCGGCCTTTTTTCTTCAAAGAACTTTTTTACGTTTGCCTGATTTAAAACATCCCACCCGATCATCCCGGATAAAAAAACATGATCAAATCCCTGTCGGGCAAAATACGACCCTAAGGAGTTTTCAATAACGTCTTGATGGCCGATAACTAGGATTTTACTACTTTTTTGCATGAACTACTTTTGATTATAGAAGTTTCCGTGTTCTATCAGAAGAGTGGATTTATTATCTTTGCGCTCAAAGGCATGTTTGTAGGCCGGAAAAATATCTTCCGGTTCATTGAGCTCAACAACATCAATGGTGGTAAACATTTTTCTAAAGGCATCCGCGTAGTTTCCGACGTGCTGATGGCCGGGATGCACGGGGCTATCGGGTCCGGTTGCCACCCGAATTAAGACTTTAGGAATCAACTGATTAGCGCTGATCGCCGGTATTTTATCCAGCATATTGACCATATCTGAAACCGCAATGAGCAGAAAATTTTGCCGCGGATAAACCGAGATAGGAATATACCCCGCTAGGGATAATCCGATCGTAAATTGCATTTGAAAACTTTCATTGATCGGCATTTCTAAAGTCCGCTCGGGCGATACATCGCGAAGCGTTTGGAACATAAAAGTCCCTGGCCCGGCAACAGTTTGCCCGACAAAAATAGACTTAGGCTGCTGGGCCAACCATTCCATCGTGCGTTTTAATTCGTCAAAATATTTCATATTAAAATTTAATGAGTTTTCCTAGCCCAGAATGCGGATAACCGTTTAGATATTTAAAATAGATGATCTTGGATTCAAATTTTGTATCTTTAAACCACGGCTCAGCGCAATTCCAGACTTCTCTGGTTTTTGTCATAACGCTAAGCCCATTATCGCAAACAATGAATTTAACCGGCAGGTCAAAGTGGACGGCGTATTTCACCGATTCGTGAAAAATCCCCGTTTCAGCTGACATATCACCGCAAAAAATGTAGGCTTTTCCTTTTTTTCCTTGGCGTTTTAAAGCCCATGCAACGCCGACCGCTGTTCCTAAAAGGCTTCCGACAATACCTGAACAGAGAATTTTCTGCCCCGGAAAACACAAAGAAATGCTTTTGCCTTCCTGAATAGCCTTCTTAAGCTCTTCGCGCCCAACCCCTTTTAGAAGAGCCAGTTCGTGAGAATCCCAGAAGCCGAAGACATAGTCATCCGAGCCAATGGCATTTTCCTTAAAAATCCGGATGAGCTCGTCTTCCCGCCCGGCACGTAAATGGACAGGAGCCCGAATACTGCCAGTGGCAAAAATGTCGGCTATTTCCTTCTCAAAGCTGATGATTTCTTCTTTGGTAACCATAGCAATTTAGACGTTTTAATGAAACGATAGTGTAGTATAGCGAAAACTTATCCTAAACTCAAATAATAATATTTGGATTTTAGGGCCTAAAATAAGGCGTAGATAAACGGAGCTACGGCCGAACTTTGGGCCAAGATCATTAGCGATCCTAGCAGAATAAGGACTACAACGATCGGCATCAGCCAATACTTCTTTCTCACGCTTAAAAATTCCCATAATTCTTTCAGAATAGACAACTTCGACATGAATAGCTCTCCTTTTTTATTTCCTACTGGGCTAGTTTTTCTAAAATAACATCCGCCAACCGATCAGCGATCAGCTGATTACCCTTACGCGTACAATGCCCAAAATCTCCGGCAAATTGATCCACAAAATACTCATCATAACGCCCTGTTTTTAAGGCTTTCTCAAATACTTCTTTATTTTCAACAAAGATTATATTACGTTTCTGACCTAACATTTCCTTCAACGGCAGGATATCGCGCAAAGGATACTGCATACAGATCAGTTTCACCCTACTGCGTAAAATGCGGTCGACAATGTCGAGATAATGTTTGACGGTGAATGAATTATACGTCCGAGAAGATGTCACTTTGCTTTTTTCGGCATATTCTTTGGCTAAATCGGATTTTCCTTGTCTTTCGTAACATCGAATCAAATATTCATAAAGACGCACATCTTTGGGATTCAGCGCGATCGCTTTTAAATAAAGGCTTTCTGCTTTCGCATATTGCTGTTCCTCCTCGTAAAGAGAACCGAGCTGTTGATAGACCCAGTGATTTTGCGGATTGATCTCAAGAGACCTCAAGAAAGCTTCTTTAGCTTGGGCGTTTTGCCCCTGAATCTTTAGCCATTGGCCCATTTCGCCGTACGCCCAAAAGTTATTTGGATCTATTTTTAGTAAATCGCGATAAACCACAATGGCCTTTTCATGATTTCCCACTTCGTTATTGCATCGGCCTAATTCAAGGCGAGCCCAAAATAATTCCGGATCAAGCGCGATCGCTTTTTCAAAGACCGTTATTGCTTGATCAAATTTTCTTTGAACCTTATAACAACGGCCCAAGCCCGCATAGGCAACCGCATCTTGCGGGCTGATCTCGATCGCTTTTTGATAAGCACTTTCAGACTGGAGGAATTCTTCACGCTCCCGATGCCAGCGCCCTAACTCTGAATAAAGATCTCCCAGGGCAAGATTAAGCTTCTGCTCTTGTTCTTGCGCTTTCTCAACACCTGCCAAATTTCCGCGTTTTTCATAAGCCTTTTTGATCTCTTGAATTAATTGATGGTTCTTTGTTATCTGCGTTATTTGGAAACGAATGACCGCGATCTCTTTAACTGGCACAACATCTTCCGGAATGTCGGAATATTGCTTTGGCCTCGTCTTAAATCCAAATCTAATTTTATGAGATACGTGCAATGCGAGAAGCTTGGCAAGTTTATAAACACGCAGGTCTCCCGCAAGAGAACGAATTGGTGCTTTTCTGTCCTGGCCGGCAAGGCCGTCATATTTGTCATCATTGATCCCCATCATCACAATGACTGCCTGCGGTTTGTACTTGGCCAAATTGGCTTCGAGCTGCGCGGCGATATCGCCCGAGTCTTTAGCCGGAAGTCCCTTATTGATAATTTTAAATTTAATTTTTCTGCTTCTTTCATTGAGAGTTTCTTCAAGCAAAAAAGGATAGGCATATTCTCCGCCTAAGGCTGTTGTTGATTCTCCTAAGCATAAAATACGATATTCGCTGTCACCTTGAAGAGAAATCTTATTTGACCGCTCCTGCAGATAAAAGAATGCCGCGCCGCTTAAGCGCAATCCTGACTCCAAAAGAATAACGGATAAAGCTAGGCCTAAAAAAATGAGGGATATTTTCTGGATCAATGTTGTTTTCATGATCATAAAAGCGCTTTAACTTATTTAATATTTTTTAGTATGGCTTTAGAAATATTTTCAGCCAATAATTTATTTCCCTGGGCCGTGCAATGGCCAAAATCACCGGCAAAACGATCGTAGAAATACTGGTCATATCCGTTTTTGTTAACAGCGTCCTGAAAAACTGCCCGATTATCAACAAAAATAATTCCCGTGGAAGATAGATCTTTTCTCAATAGCGCAATATCGCGCAAAGGATACTGAGCGCAGATAAGCTTTATTCCTTTTTTAAGGACAATTTCTTTTAATTGTTGGTAGTTGGACATCGTTGGAGAATCATGTTTGACCAGCCTTTTCTGCCGTAAATTGATCAATTGGTTTGCCAAATCTTTCTTTCCCTGAGACTCATAATAGGAAGCCAGCCGCGCATAGATATCGGCCGACGAACCGGAAAACTGCCCGGACGTTAACCTCAAAAAAAGATCCTGAAAAACTTTTTGCGCTTCTTCCGGTTTATTATTTTCCTGCAAAATAAAACCTAGTTCCAAAATCCAGACCGGAACCTGTACAGATTCGGGATTAGCATCAATGGCTTTTTTAAATAAATCCTCCAGGAGATCTTCTTTGGCGTTTTTCCGATAACAATAGGCTATCTTGCCGTAAACCCAAACATTTTCAGGATTAGTTTCCAGTTGTTTTTGGTACATCAGTTCTGCTTCATGATATCTTTGCTGTTCTAAATAAACATCGGCCAAATTACCGTAAATCTCTAAATTATCCGGAACAACAGCCAAGATCCGCTTATAAAGATTTTCGGCTTGAGAATATTTCGCCTGCATTTTATAGCAGTTTGCTAATTGATACGTTGCCACGAACTGATGTTCATCCGAGAGCTTTCCCAATTCGATGACTTTTTTAAACGCGTCTTCACCTTTTTTGTAATCCGCCCATTCACGATAATAAAGGCCTAAATAAAAGTAGGCTTGCGCATTATTGCCATCCAGCTCGATTGCTCTTAAATAAGCTTCTTTCTCCTTGTCGAACTTTTGGACCATTTTATACATACGCCCTAATTCCATGTATTTTTCTGATGATGGAGACAGAGAGATCTTTTTTTCAAAATCTTTGACTTTTCTCTCCAATGTTTCCATAATCAATTCCTCTTTTTTGTGCTCCGCATGAGACCAGATCAACCTAGCCAACTTATAAACCTTCAATCCATCCAAGAAAGACCTCTGCAGATTTTTCTCTTGAGCTTTAAATCGCAAGGTATCCGAAGAGTCATTAATGCCCATCATCGTAACGATCATCTTTGGATGATATTCGTCGATCCAGGTTTCCAAATACGAAACGATATCGTATGTATTCATCGCCGGGACACCTTTATTGATAACGGAAAAACGAACGGAAGGATTTTTGGCATTGAGGATTTCTTCTAATTGCCGAGGATACGCGTGCGCGCCGCCCAAAGCCGTGGTAGATTCTCCCAGACAAAGGATCCGGTATTCTCCGTTGCCGCAGGCAGAAGCACGGTTAAGGCTTTCCTGAAAGAACAGAAAAGCAAATCCGCCGATCCTTAAAGCTATTTCAAGGAAAGCAATAGCTAAGAAAAGGCCGAAACATATAAGGAATAACTTTTGTCTTAAAGTAGTTTGAGGCATTTAAACTGTGGGATGCTTTTCTAAGCTAACGGCCGGCTGTGATCTTTAAACCACTGTACCGTTTCTTTTATTCCGTCTTCCAGACCGATCTTGGGTTGCCAACCAAGTTTTGTTTTCGCCAGGGCAATGTCCGGCCGACGCTGCTTGGGATCATCGATAGGAAGCGGTTTATAAACGATCTTGGCTTTAGCCTTAGAAAACTTTACTATCAGTTTGGCAAATTCTAAAATAGTAAACTCGTTAGGATTACCGATATTAACTGGGCCGGGAAGTTTAGAAAACAAAAGCCGAGTGATCCCTTCAACCAAGTCAGAGACATAACAAAACGACCTGGTTTGCTTACCATTGCCATAAACAGTTAGCGGCTTGTTGTGCAACATTTGGTATATAAAATTCGGGACAACACGTCCGTCAAGCATACGCATGCGAGGGCCATAGGTATTAAAGATCCGGACGATCTTAGTATCGATTTTGTGAACGCGCCGATATGCCATGGTAATGGCTTCGGCAAACCGCTTGGCTTCATCATAAACTCCGCGCGGGCCGATGGGATTAACGTGTCCCCAGTAAGTCTCTTTTTGCGGATGAACCAGCGGATCGCCATAAACCTCTGACGTCGACGCTAAAAGGAACTTTGCTTTCTTCGCTTTTGCCAGCCCTAATGCATTATGTGTCCCTAACGCGCCAACCTTAAGTGTTGGGATAGGAAAATTGAGATAGTCAACCGGGCTTGCCGGTGACGCAAAATGCAGGACATAATGAACAGCTCCCTCGATATGAAGAGGCTTTGAAACATCATGATGAACAAATTCAAAGCTCTTGTTATCCAACAGATGTTTAATATTGTCCTTGGAACCGGTGATCAAATTATCAACGCACAAGACCTTAAATCCGGATGAAATAAAACGGTCGCATAAATGACTTCCTAAAAATCCCGCCCCGCCGGTGATCAATATCGTTTTTTTCTGTTTTGACATTTATTTTCGCCTTTTGATTAAAATTTAATGATTTTAGAACTTTTTTCTTTTTGATAAATATTTCGGATATCAAAGATATTCTTGGAACACTTTAAGATCAAAGAGTAATCAACGCCATCATGATCAACGGCAATAACAACACAATCAAATTGAGATAAGGTATCTTTGTTCAAAATGACCGATCTCAGGTCGATCGTCCCAATTTTTAAATACGGAACAATGGGGTCAAAATATTTCACGTTGCACTTTGCCTTCTGCAGAAGTTCAATGAGGGTCAGCGGCGGAGATTTCCGCAAGTCTTTTACGTTCTTTTTATAAGTAGCGCCCACAACCAAAACCTTAGATTTATTTAAAGCTTTCCCCTGCTTTCGAAGGATATCCTCAATTCGATGCAAAGCAAAAAGCGGCATATGGGAATTAATGTCAGCGGCAAGTTTTATGAATTTAGATGAAAATCCATGCAGTTTAGCTTTCCAATACAAATAGATCGGATCATCGGGAATACAGTGCCCTCCGACGCCCAAACCCGGATAAAACGGCATAAAACCAAACGGCTTTGTTTTCGCCGCATCAATCACTTCCCAAATATCAATACCAAGCTTATGGCACATCATAGCGATCTCATTGATCCAGCCGACATTAACAATGCGAAAAGAATTTTCCAAAAGCTTGGTCATTTCTGCCGCGCGTGCCGATGAGACTGAATGCACATTTCTAATAATTTGGCGGTATAACGCTTGCGCCAGTTCGCCGGAGACACTGCTTAAGCCCCCAACGATCTTCGGAATGCGCGTTACCGGATATTTCTTATTGCCGGGATCAATGCGCTCCGGAGAAAACGCCAAAAAGAAATCCCGCTCGGCCTTGAGCCCGCTTTTTTCTAATTCAGGACAGATAAGCTCTTCGGTCGTTCCGGGATAGGTTGTACTTTCCAGAACGATCAGCATATCTTTTCTTAAAAACTGCCGAATAGTGCGCACGGCTTTTAAAATGAAAGAAATATCCGGCGTATATTTACGCTTTAACGGCGTGGGAACACAAATAATGATAACATCCGAAGATGCCAAAAGACGAAAATCATTAGAGGGTTTAAATCGATTTTTTGCGATCAACTTTGATACAAGCGTCGACGGAATATCTAAGATATAGCTCTTTTTTTCTTGAAGCCTTTTGACACGGTCATGATCGCTGTCTAAGCCAAAAACTTTAAAACCGGCTTTGGCAAAATTAACCGCCAAAGGGAGCCCCACATAACCTAATCCCACAATCGCGATATTAGCTTTTTTATGCTGAATTTTTTCGAGCAAGATTTTACTCATATCATTTCCTCAGATTTAGCGACTGTTTCTTTTCTTCCACCACGATTGATTTTCACCATACCACGAAATTGTTCGGCCTAAACCCTCAACAAAAGAAATCTTTGGGCTAAATCCAAGTTTACGGATCTTGGCGCAATTGATCGCGTAACGAAAATCATGCCCCGGTCGATCTTGAACATGCTGGATCATAGATATAGGCTTTTTCATGGCCCGTAAAATAGCCTTGGTCAGAAAAGCATTCGTTAAATAATTTTCTGCGGCAATATTGTAAATTTCGCCGATTGTTCCCTTGCGCAAGGCTAAGTCGATCGCCCGGCAATTATCTTCCACATAGATCCAATCACGGATATTTGATCCATCCGCATAAAGAGGAACTTTCTTCCCTTTTAATAAACGGGTAATAAAAAGCGGAATTACTTTTTCCGGATATTGATTAGGCCCAAAATTATTGGAACTGCGCGTAATAATAACCGGCAAGCCATACGTTGTAAAATATGACTTAACGAGGAGGTCGGCTGAGGCTTTGCTGGCTGAATAAGGACTGCTGGGAGAAAGCGAATCTTCTTCTTTGAAAAACCCTTTTCGCCTGCTGCCGTAAACCTCATCGGTACTCACATGTACAAAACGCTTGATCTTTTCCTTCCGGGCCGCTTCTAAAAGAACATGTGTTCCCAAAATATTTGTCTCGATAAAATTGTTCGCATTTTTTATAGACCGGTCGACATGCGTCTCGGCGGCAAAATGGACAACACTGTCACATCCGGCCATTGCCTTTTTAACTTGCTGGGCGTTTCTGACATCTCCTTTGATAAAACGATAATTCTTTAACGATGAAACTTCTTTGAGATTATCTCGTCCGCCAGCATACGTCAACAGGTCAAAGTTAATAACCTTGCCATTGGGATGAGCCTTAACAAGAAGCTTGATGAAATGAGAGCCAATAAACCCTGCGCCGCCGGTAACAAAAATCTTCATAGGTAAATCACAGATTGGGATTTTGGGGAAATTTCTTCGCCATCAGGCGATTGGCGCGATAAAGTGATGCAAACGTGCCGCAATCCGTCCAATTGCCCTCTAAGATATTAAACCGAAGCTCATTTTTCTTAAGATACATATTATTGACATCTGTGATTTCTAATTCACCGCGCTTAGAAGGCTTCAATTTTCGAATAAAATTAAAAACTAAGCTGTCATACATATAAATACCGGTCACGATATAATCCGAGGGAGGATTTTTCGGCTTTTCGACAATGGCGGTAATTTTATCGCCGTTGAAGCGCACAACACCAAAACGCTTAGGATCAGGAACCTTTTTAACTAAGATCCGAGCACCTGTTTTTTGCTTAGAAAATTCTTTCACGTAAGGCCGAATGGAAACATCAATAACATTATCTCCTAGCATAACAACAAACCGGTCTTTGCCGATGAAGTTCTCCGCCAAGCGAAGCGCATCGGCAATGCCGCCTTCACCTTGTTGATAGGCATAATGAATGTCATGAATACCGAATTCTTCTCCGTTACCTAAAAGCTTTAAGAAATCCCCCGCATTATTGCCGCCGGTAACGATCAAAATCTTTGTGATCCCGGCGTCAACAAGTGTTCGAATGGGATAATAGATCATCGGTTGATTATAAACAGGCAAAAGATGCTTGTTAGTAACTCGCGTGAGCGGTTCCAACCGCGTTCCCAAGCCACCGGCTAAAATAACACCTTTCATAAATTAGTCCTTATTCCAATCATAAGAAATATTCGCATCAAAGGCATCAGCTCTAAATTCGTCGGGATTTTGATGATCATACGCTTTAGTAACGGTATTAATGACCATGGCTTCAGTCTTGCTGACACATTTAAATCCATGGTAAACCATTTTAGGGATGTGAACTAACTTGGGCTCGTCCAAGCTCAAGTAAAACTCATTTACTTCACCCTTGGTAGGAGAATTTTCTCGCGGGTCATAAAGGGCAACTTTGACTTTTCCCAGAATACAAACAAAGTTGTCGTCTTGGTAGCGATGATAGTGCCAAGCCTTGATAACGCCCGGAAAAGCCGTGGTAAAATAAACCTGGCCGAAAGATTCTAGAAGATTATCGTCGCAACGAAGCATTTCCATTAATCGACCGCGTTGATCAGCAATGATCTTGAGCGATTTAATGCTGACACCTTTGATCATACTCCCCCTCGCCCTACGCCAAAATATTCAAATCCCGCTTTTTGAGCCGCTTCTTTATTTAAGAAATTCCTTCCGTCAAAAATAACAGGCTGTTTGACAGCCCTTTTCAATTTTCCATAATCTATTCTTTTAAATTCACTCCATTCGGTCAAAAGCAAAAGACAATCACAACCATCGGCTGTTTTGTAAACATCCTTGCAGAAAGAAACGCCTTTTAAAACTTCTTTTGCTTTTTCGACCGCTTGAGGGTCATAAGCTTTTATCTTCGCCCCTTCTGCCTGCAAAACCTCAATGATCTCCACCGAAGAGGCATTGCGCATATCATCTGTTTCCGGCTTAAAAGCTAACCCTAAAACGCCGATGGTCTTTCCTTTTAAGATCCATAATTTGTCTTCGATCAATTTAAGAAAAGATCTCTTTTGCTCAGCATTGACTTCGCGGACAGCCTTTAGGATCGTAAAATCATAGCCGCTTTTTTCGCTTAGACGGATAAAGGCGTCCACATCTTTAGGAAAACAGCTTCCACCAAAACCGATACCGGCATTTAGAAATTCCCGGCCGATCCTTTTATCATAGCCCATGCCTTCAGCTACTTTTAAAACATCCGCTCCAACCCGGTCGCAAATTTGCCCTACCGCGTTAATAAAAGAAATCTTTGTCGCCAGGAAAGAATTTGAGGCGTGTTTGATCATTTCCGCCGAATTGATATCCGTGACGATAACATGAGCGCTTTTAAGGGGTTTGTAAATATCTCGCAAAATTGATTCTGCTCTTTGAGATTCAACGCCGATAACGATCCGATCAGGGTTCATAAAATCATGGACCGCGGATCCTTCGCGCAAGAATTCGGGATTGGAAGCGACGTCAAATCCGTAAATATTTTTTTTAGGCATATTGAGGCGAATGGTGCGCTCAATGCGCTTTCCGGTGGCCGCCGGAACAGTGGATTTCTCAACGACAAGCTTATAACTATCCATACTACGCGCGATTTCCCGAGCGACATTTTCGACATAGGTTAAGTCGGCATCGCCATTTTCCTTGGAAGGAGTCCCCACCGCAATAAAAATAACCGTGGAACGCTTGGCGGCCTCGGCAATTGATGAATTAAAACTTAAGCGCTTACGTTCAACATTACGTTTTAAAAGCTCTTCTAATCCTGGCTCAAAAATCGGCATTTTAAGCTTTTTGAGCGAAGCAATCTTTTCGCGGTCATTATCCACGCAAATAACTTTATGCCCTATCTCCGCCAAGCAAACTCCGGTCACCAGGCCAACATATCCTGAACCAACAATAGCAATATTCACGTTTTTATTCTCCTGCTTGCGATCCGGCTTTTCTTTTATTAAAACCATTTCCAAAATCAATAGATAAATCCGGAAAAGCTTTTAAGCGAAAGACAAACCAAATTTCGCTACCCGAACCGCGCGTTTCGTTAAAATTAATATCCATTTCCCAACAATGCAAATCCCGCGTCACCCTAAACTCTTGTTCTTTTAATGAACCGCTATTAATGTCATGCCGCTCATAAATACTGAATTTCCATTTTGGGTTGATCACATAGTTAAACCCTGTTGTGATCTGGTCATCAACATCTAAGGCATAACGCTTCCCAAAATCAAGAGACCATTTGTGGCCGGTAAGATAAATGTCAAAATTAGCCGAGATCAATTTATCTTTCGTAGTATCAAAATTGGCATCGGAATTAAATGTCAGCCAATCGTTGGGCTTAAATTCAATATCGGAAGCAATGCTACCAAACCCGCCGGTCCCGCTATGCTCCTTAAGAAAGAAATCTGTGCTGGTAAGAACCCGCAACAAATCTACGGCAATGCCTTTGCGTTTTGTTTGTAGTTTATTTTCCAGAGAAAAATGAATCTTGTGATCATTGGTAATAGCGTCAATATCGTCAAAATAATCTAATGAAGACGCCGGGATCGTCGGGTCATGCCGATACTCATAAGCAACACTTGGCGTAACAACATGTCTGAGGCGATTAATATCCATCCCCCAATAATGCCCTTGGACATCGAACATCCGGAAAAATCTAGTACTAAGATCCGCGCCTGTCCTGAAAATTCCCCGCATAACGCTATACTGAGAAGCATTCATCGTTTTTGTATAATAAGTCTCCCGGCCGCCGACAAAAGGTTTAAATTCTAAAAAGCTGATCTTCATCGGGTAAGAGATCTCATTATTCGTGTCAAAACGTTTGGTTTCTTTTCTTACCTCAGTCGGCGACGGGTCTTTCTTCGAGAAATTATCAAATCCGTTTTCACTTTTTAGATAAAATCCGCTGTTACCAATCTCTTGGCTGGTAACGTCGTAACGGATCCCCGGAAGCCGCTCAACAGTCGAAGTAAAACGATTCACCCGAACATCACTGCGAAAGCTGAACGTTCCATTAGATAAATTTCTAGTTAAAAGGAAATAACTGGTAGGATCTTGGTCCTTCTGGTATTCCCGCTTAAGATAATCTTTAACGACGCCCGCATCACTCAACTTATAAAATTGCCAAATGGCCTCTGTCTTGTTATCAATGCTCCATTTATGACGCCACTGAGCTCTAAACCGTTCCCGTTCGATCGTCGGGCTTGGCCTCTCTTGCCAAGCATATTTTGACGTAATATTGCGTTCGTTCATATAATAGGTTCGGATAGAACCGCCGCCCATATTTTTCGTGTTATAGTTTAAATCAACACCGGAAGCAAAATCTTTTCGTTCGCGATAATCTAAATGAATGATACCTTTAAAATCCTCGCTAAAATAATATCGCCATGATTGAAGTAAAAACGCGCCCCATTCCCTGTCGAAACCGGGCGTATAAGTAACACGAGGCTTATCATTAAGGATCTGAGAATATTTAGGAATATACATAACCGGTACTTTACCAAAACGCATAGTGACATTGCGCGCAACAGCCTTTTTCCCGGGATAAATATCAAGCTTCTTCGATGCTAATTTGAAATGCGGTTTTTCAAGATCGCAGGTCGTTAAATAACCTTTTTTCATTTGGATTTGATTCTCAGCAACCTTGGAAACAGATTCTCCAGCGCCGTAATACGGGTGAGACGCGATTGTCGCCCCGTGAAAATCCCCCGTCATCGTTTCGAAATTATAAACCAGTTGGTCTCCGGAAATACTTCCCTGTGGCGTTCTTAAAACGACATGCCCCTGGGCGGTGGCAAGATTCGTATCGCGGGAAAATTCAACCCGGTCACAGGTTAGTTTTGTATCATTCTGAAGAATAGAAACATTTCCGGTGGCAATGACCATATTTTTTTCCACAATGAACTCGACCTGGTCGCCGTTAATTTCAACCGGAGTTTTGGACTCTTGCGCAAAAGCCTGAGTTGAAACCAAAAACAAGAAACAGGCTACCCAGCAACCCTTGCCAAGAAATTGATGCAGAAGATTAGACATAAAATTAGAAATCTTACTTTGCCGAAACAGCATGATTAACTAAAACTTGCGCGCCGATAATTCCGGCGTCTTCCCCTAATTGAGCTTTTACGATTTTTGCCATCCGCGCCGGGATTTTCATGGCGCGCTGAAGGATCGTTTTTTTGATGGCAGGAAAAAGATAACGGTGATTATTCGAAACGCCTCCGCCTATCACAATGCGATCCGGATTTAGGATGTTGACCACACCGGTTAACCCGATCCCTAAATGAAAGCCGACTTCTTCCCAAAATGCAATGGCCTTTCTGTTGCCTTTCGCCGCAAGCCGTGTTATTTCCGGAAAGGAAATTGTTTTGCCACGAAATATTTTTTTCGATTTTTCTAATAGATATTTGTTGCCAACATAACGCTCTAGACACCCCGTTCCGCCGCAATTACAACGCGGGCCATTTTCATTGATCGGGGTATGCCCAATTTCTCCGGCCGAAAATCCTTCCCCGCGATAAAGAGCATTATTGATAATAAGGCCGCCGCCAACACCTGTTCCAAGCGTAATACATACAACATTTTTTACACCGCGTCCCGCGCCAAATTTCCATTCGCCTAAGGCCATAAGATTGACATCATTGTCAACAAATGTAGGAATTCCAATTTCTTGTTGAATGATCTTTTTTACAAAAACATTTTTCCATCCGGGAATGTTCACCAAGCAATGCACCATCCCTTTTGGGAAATCAACTAACCCGGGAAAACCAATACCGATCCCTAGAATATCTTTCTTGCCAATGTCGTTTTGGGTTATTGTTTTTTGAGCGCAAGACACCAAGGCCTTGATCAAAGCGCTTTTGCTTTGCGCAAAACTCTTTGTAGGGAAAGCAGTTCGAAGAGATATCTTGCCGGAAGGATCAACCAACCCGCATTTGATATTCGTTCCGCCAACATCAATTCCTAAAACAAATCGGCTCATAAACGGGTTCATTCTACATCAAAACCCCAAGGGATTCAAGAAGTTGTGCGAGTTTTGCTCTTATAAGAAAAGTCATCTGGAGGGTTGTGAAAAAAACGGGAAAATGTCTTAAAGCGGTTTGATTTTAATACAGCCCGAACGTACAAATGCAATTACGCCCTTTTTTCTTAGCCCGGTACAAAGCCCAATCAGCTTTGTCAATAAGCTCCGCGACTAGCTTCCCATCTGAAGGGAATGTGGAAACACCGATGCTCACGGTCACCTTCACATTCGCATCATAGGCTTTGATGTTCTCCCCCGCTACGGCCGAACGGATACGTTCTGCCGCAAATTGCGCTCCGTCTTGATCGGTATCGGGCAAAACAACCGTAAGCTCTTCTCCTCCGTAACGGCCTACAATATCGATCTCTCGAATATTATCCTTCACGATACCGCCAATGGTGCGTAAAATTTGATCACCCACCAAATGCCCGTATTTATCATTAAAACTTTTGAAGTGGTCAACATCGATCATAAGAAATGACAGATTTATTTTTCGCGTTATGGAACGCTTCAATTCTTCTTCAAACCGCTCCAAAAAATACCGGCGCGTATGAACTCCTGTCAAACTATCTGTGATCGCCGATTCTTCGATCTCTTGATAAAGCTTAACGCGGCGCAATGCCAAGGCAAATTGATGGCCTAGAATAGCCAGCTTATCTTTATCTTTCGCGGATAAACCCTTAACCACAAGATACCCGAGTTTACGATTTTTCTCCTGGAGAGGAAAAACAAAATGCCTTTCGGATAAAATATGGATCTCATGTTCACTGGACAGCGCGTCAATAAACTGACAATCTTCGAAGACGATATTTTCTTTTAATTTTTCTTTAAAGATCTCAAAGGCTTCTTCTTCATTGAGCTTTTTGGTGATCTCTCTGGTCATTTCATACAAGATGAAGATCTCTCTGGCCGAATGCTCAAGCTGGCTGCGTTCTTGGAGTATTTGGTTTCGCTTTTCTAGCAGATCTTCATGCCGGTTTATCACCTGAGACGTGGCCTCATCAGCCGCGAACTCTAGGCTGTAAGAAACTTTCTTAAGCCCGTAGATAACGGCTCCGACAAATAGCGCCAAACAAAATGTCATTCCATAAAACATACGCGATTTCTTCCCTTGGCTTTTGCCCGGTACATGGCATTATCCGCAACTGCGATCAATTCTTCGCGTAAACGAGCATCCGATGGAAATGTCGCCACCCCGATCGAAACAGTAATACGCGTTTTTTGCTTGCGCAGAATGATCTCTTGTTTCTGAATTCGTTTGCGCACTTCGTCTGCCAGTTCAATGGCTTTTTCCTTCGAACAATCCGGCAAAAGGACGGCAAACTCTTCCCCGCCAAAACGCGATACCAAATCTCCGGGATTTTTGAACGTTTCCTGTAAGATCATCGCCACGGTCCTTAGCAAAATATCTCCGGCCATATGCCCATAGTGATCGTTGTAATCTTTGAACTTGTCTAAGTCAACCATCAAAAATGACAGCTCTCTTTTACTGCGGAATTCCCGGCTGATCTCTTCGGTCATACGCGCTAAAAGATAACGGCGAAGATATAATCCCGTTAATCCATCTTTGATAGCCAGTTCTTCAACGCGCTCATAAAGTTGCGCATTTTCAATAGCCACCGCCCCTAAATCACCGATCGTCGATAGAAACCGCAGATCATCCGACTTAAAACAATTTTCTTGGGGCGTATCAACGCGGAGGATCCCTAAGGCCTTATTGCCGATCATCAAAGGCGTGCTGATCAAAGAACCGATGGCGCGAGCTTCTTCAGAGACTGCCTTGTCCATATCAAAACGAAAATCGTTTTTTGCGGCTTCGACCAAAAGCGGCTGCAAGGTCTTGACCACCCAGCCGTCAAAGAGATCGCCTTTCTTAGATTTGATATTGATCCGCATTTGCCCTTTTTGAGAAGATGTTAACCCTAGCTCACCGGTGCGGGAATGAAAAAGATAAAGGATCGTAGTGATATCGCCATCGCCAAACAAGCGGTCTGTTTCGGCAGAAAGCGTTTCGGAAGTGTCTTCCAGGGAAAGACAGCGGCTTAATTTCTCCGTCAAGTCCTTAAGCTTAGAATAGTTGATGATCTTTTCTTGGAAGGCTTTTAAAACGGATGTTTCGGTTTCAATTTCGGCCTCCAGCAGATTATTCTTTTCCAAATAATCTTGGCGCTTGACCTCAGCTTCCGCCCGCTTCTTTTGAATACGCAAACGAACGGCAAAAAGAAACGCGATCAGAATGATCTGCGCAATGGCAACAAAAAATAAAAACCCGGTGTGGGCACGAAGAGAAAAACTAAAGAAAAAGATCTGGAAGAAAATAAAAAAGAAGAAAAAGAGAGGCAAAAGCGCGGAGTTAGATAATTGTTTTTTCGGTTTCCTTGTCAAAAAAGTGCACCTTGCTCATGTCAAACACAAGATCCATATCACGGTTAACTTCAGGCCTGTCGTGAGCGCCGACGCGGGCAATAAAGGTATGCCGGCCGGTATTCAAATAAAGATAAACTTCCGATCCCATCGGCTCTACGACTTCACAAGTTGCCCGGGCTGTATTTTCCGGGGAGGCCTCAGAGGCAAACAACTTATCATAAATATCCTCGGGCCGAATGCCAAAAGTAACCTCTTTACCTTCAAAAGGAGCGATAGCGTCAAACATCTCCTCTATAAGCTTAACCTGAAATTTACCTTCGTCAAAGTAGTATTTTCGCTCTTTTTTGATGATTCGGCCGTTTAGAAAATTGATCGGCGGCGACCCGATAAACCCGGCAACAAACTTATTGGCCGGATTATCATAAACCGCGATAGGGTCATCACATTGCTGGATCTTGCCGTCTTTCATGACCACAATACGGTCCCCCATGGTCATGGCTTCGGTTTGATCATGAGTAACGTAAATGAACGTCGTCTGAAGGCGTAAGCGAAGTTTGTGGATTTCGGTGCGCATTTGTACGCGCATTTTAGCGTCTAAATTACTCAATGGTTCATCGAATAAAAACACCATTGGCTTACGGATAATGGCGCGTCCAACCGCCACGCGCTGTCGTTCGCCTCCGGACAATTCCCGCGGACGGCGGCCTAAGAATTTCTTGATCCCTAAGATCTCCGCCGCTTCTTGAACGCGGCGGACAATTTCAGCTTTTGGATAACCGCGCAACTTTAATCCAAAGGCCATATTCTCAAAAACGGTCATATGGGGATATAAAGCATAATTCTGAAAAACCATGGCGATATTTCTATCTTTGGCAGGAGTATCATTGACAACGCGATCTCCAATAGAGATCGTCCCTTGAGTCGCTTCTTCTAATCCGGCGATCATGCGAAGCGTCGTCGATTTACCGCAACCCGACGGGCCAACGAGGACTAAAAACTCTTTATTTTCAACGCTTAAGTTGACGTTGTCGACGGCCTTAACACCGCCTTTGTAGATCTTGCTGACATTTTTTAAGCTAACTTGGGCCATGAGTTTATTTTTCTTTTCGCGAGAATTCTAAAACGACGGCTTATTATAACAAAACTGACTCTTAGCGTAAAAATAAATTCTCAAAGGCGAACAATTTATGAGGGACGGGTATAGTCGATAATCTTGTCGAGGGTATTTTTTAATTCTTTACGGGCTACGATCATGTCGATCAAGCCATGTTTAAGAAGAAACTCTGATTTTTGAAAGCCTTCGGGCAGCTTTTGACGAATGGTTTGTTCAATGACTCGCGGACCGGTAAAACCGATCAAGGCCTTGGGTTCCGCAATGATAATATCGCCCACGCCGGCAAACGAGGCCATGATCCCGGCCATCGTTGGATTCGTTAAAACAGAAATATACAAAAGTCCCGCATCATGATGACGGGAAAGTGCCGCGCATGTTTTCGCCATCTGCATCAGCGAAAAAACACCTTCGTACATTCGCGCCCCACCGCCTGATCCGGAAATAATAACAACCGGTAATTTATTCTTCGTTCCATATTCAATAACCCGGGTAATTCTCTCGCCGACTACCGAGCCCATAGAGCCCATGATAAATCTCGAATCGGTAACGGCAATGGCAATTTTTTTAGAATTGACCTGGCCTACACCGGTGATCACCGCATCGCTTAACCCTGTCGCTTTTTTATCCGCGTCTAATTTTTCTTTATAAGTTTTAGGGCCTTTAAAATTCAGCGGATCCGTCGATAAAAGATTAGCGTCCATCTCCTCAAAAGTGCCCGGATCGATAATAAGCTCAATGCGTTCCGGCGCTGTGAGAGTAAAATGGTATTCGCACTTAGGGCAAACGCTTAGATTGTCTTTGAGGGATTTATTATAGACAGGGTTCCCGCAATCCGGACATTTGGTCCATAGTCCGTCGGGAATTTCTTTCTTTTTGATTTTAACTAATGTGTATTTCGGTTTTCCGAATAAGACCATAGGATGCTTTTTAGGATCTGGTTAAAAAACTTTACTTTGAATCCATTCTGTATGTCGTCAATCCGGATAATACTTTTGGATAAAAGTAAGTTGTTTTGGGCGGCATTTTTTCGCCGTTTAAAGCGATGGCCTTTAATTGCCAAATGCGCACAGGGTTTAGAATGAAGCACGCATCCGCTTGCTTATTATCCACGGCATTAAAAGATTCGCCGATATCTTTCGAATAGATAATATCATCGGAGCTGATGTTGGCACGATCGAAGACAAAACATTTCAGGATAGCCGCATCCAGCTCTTTGTAATCCTGCGAGCCTTCCTTCATATGTTGGTTGATGAGGAGTTTATTTTTGAGGCGTAAAAGCTTTATACCGTTTTTGCTATAAAATCCAAAGGCGTGTTCGTTTTGCCCTGCCTTGGCTAAAAGGATCTGCAAGTCCTCTTTGGAGGAAATTTTATCGATCCGGAAATAATCTTCCAGAAAATCCAATTTGCCTTTGATCTTTTTTACGATGCGATGGATAGGCAAGATCAATAGATCGCGCGAATCAATATTGGTAAAATAGGTCATGATAAAATTGCAAGGCTCTAAACCTGTGGGGCGGGATTTCTTGGCTAAGACTTGACGACGGTATTCCATCGCGACTTCAAAACGATGGTGGCCATCGGCAATAAAAAGTTGCTGTTCCGAAAGAGAATCTCTGATCTCATTGATCAGCATTTGGTCGTCTAATCGCCAGAGAATATGCCGGACTTTATCATTATCCACAATGTCGATAAGCGGAACGGTTAAAACAACTTTTTGATTAAAGGTCGTTTCAACTTTCTTTCCCTTATCGGAGAAACAAACAAAGATGGAGCTTAACGAAGCCTTCACATTACGGACGAGCCTTAGGCGGTCTTCTTTGGCCGCCAAATGCGTATTTTCATGAGGATAGATCTTGGAATCTTTTTCATCCGGGAGGCGCAAAAGCGCGATAAAACCCATACGGCTGTGCTTCTGGCCGTAAACCATATATTCTTGTTTATAAAAATAAATACACGGCTTTGTGTCTTCTTTTAAAATTCCTTTAGCGAGCCATTCGTCAAAAGTCTTTCTGGCCCGAGTATATTTATTGTCATAGCGGTCATCGCCGGATTTTTCTTGACCCAGATCGATACGAATAAAGTTATGCGGACTAGCATTATAAAATTCCGTCTGCTCTTTAGCAGAAATAACGTCGTACGGCGGACAGACAACGGCAGATAGATCTCCCGCTTTTTCCTTGTCATAGTAAACGGCTTTAAACCCTTTGATTTGCGTCATTTTTTATTCCAATCTTTGGCTTCCTTGAATAATACGCCCACGAACCTATGATACCGCCTAAGCCGTCAGCTAAGGCATCCCAAATAGATGCTGTCCGCCCTTCAACAAACATCTGGTGCCACTCATCGCTTAATCCGTACGAAAATGTCAGAACAACCGCAATGGTAAAAATTTGACTTTGAGAGAACTTTATTCCTGCATGGTCAAGTGCCCGGACTAATAGAAATCCCAAAATCGCATATTCCAAGACGTGCCAAAATTTATCGGAGAATGTCTCCGGTAAGGGAGCTTGCAAGTTCGGCAGGCTCGAAACAAAGAAGATGATACCAGAATAGCAAAGGACAGGAAACCAAAATTTAATAAATCTCATTTAAACAAAATACGGCTTTCTGGAGGTTTTATCCTTGCTTTTCTAAAAAACTGACGTTTTTTAATGACAGCCGCAACCGGCTCCGCAGGAACCGCCCGCTGGCTTTGGAGCTGCCGCTGGTTTACCATCATCTCTAGGAGAGCCTTTTTGCTTATAATCTGTCTCGTAAAACCCGCTTCCCTTAAAGATAATTCCGGTTCCGGCTCCGATCAGGCGTTCCAGCTTATTTTTCCCGCATTTCGGACATTTGGTAAGGCGTTTTTCGGTCATGGTCTGAAAAGCTTCTAAGGCATGTCCACACGCCGAACATTCATATTGATAAGTTGGCATACACTCTCCCGTATTTATTTAAACGCTTTCTTTAATTTCTCCGCGAAAGATTCATCGCGGCCTAAATCTTCCCCGCTGACACGCGCGTATTCTTCCAAAAGCCGTTTCTGTTCGCTGGTTAGGCTTGTCGGAACCTGGAGCATAAGCTTAACATATTGGTCACCTTCACTGCCACTGCGCAAATCAGGCATGCCTTTTCCTCTTAAGCGAAAAACTTTTCCGCTTTGAGTACCGGAAGGAATTTTCATTTCCACATTGCCGTTTAACGTTGGAACTAAAACTTCGGCTCCCAAAGCCGCTTTTACAAAACTCACCGGCAATTCCATATAAAGATCATTATGGTCACGCTGAAATTGTTCGTGCGGCTTAACATGAATATAAATATACAGATCGCCCCGGCCACTAGTACCCGCTTCGCCTTCGCCGCGCACGCGAAGCTGAGAATCATTGTCAACTCCGGCGGGGAATTTAACTTCAATGTTGCGGACAACCTTGACCATGCCCTGTCCCTGGCATTTTAAACAAATCTCGGAAATAATTTTTCCTTCACCGCCGCATTGCGAACAGGTTTGCGCCATTCGGAAAAAACCGTTAGATACCACAACCTGCCCCTGGCCTTTACAGGCCGGACAGATTTTGGGTTTACTTCCCGGCTTAGCGCCGCTGCCTTCACAATGAGTGCAATTTTCGTGGCGAGGAACCTTGATCGTCTTTTTTATTCCGGTAAAAGCCTCTTCGAGTGTTAAATCAACTTCGTATTGAATGTCTCTGCCCCGGCGAGAACGACGCCCACGGCGTCCGCTGCCGGCATCAAAGCCAGAATCACCAAATATCCGATCAAAGATCCCGCCGCCTAAGCCAAAATCCGAAAGCCCTTCAAAGATGCTGCTAAAATCAGCATTCTTAAAAATATCTTCCGATGTATATTGTTGGTCAATTCCCTGATGTCCGTGCTGATCATACATGGCGCGTTTTTGCGGATCGGACAAAACAGCATAGGCCTCAGAAATTTCTTTGAATTTTTCCTCGGCCTCTTTTTTCTTTTCCTCCGGAACGCGGTCGGGATGATGCGAAAGCGCCAATGATCTGTACGCTTTCTTGATCTCATCAAGAGTCGCTGATTTTTTTGCCCCTAGAATTTCGTAGTAATCTTTTTTCATTAATTACTTCTTGTCATCTTCCGCTTTAAAATCAGCGTCGATGATATCTTCTTTTTTACCCTTTGGGCTTTCCGATTGAGCTCCTGCAGAATGGCTGTCCGCTGATTGAGCGCCAGCCCCACCGCCGGAATGAGCGCCACCTTGTTGCTGGGCAGTTGTTGCCTTATAAACTTCTTCGGCTAATTTATGCGCGGCTTTTTGCAAAGATTCCATGCCGGATTTTATCTTCGCCTGCTCTTTATTTTTTATAGCGTCTTTTAGGCTGTTTAATTCTTGTTCAATATTGGCGCGGTCGGTCTGTGAAACTTTATCGCCGTAATCTTTTAACGATTTCTCCGTCGCGTAAACAAGGGTATTCGCCTGGTTGCCTAACTCAACTTCTTCTTTCTTCCGCTTGTCTTCTTCGGCGAATTTCTCCGCTTCTTTGACCATTTTCTGGATTTCTTCTTCAGAAAGTTTTTTAGGAGCGGTGATCTTTATCGATTGTTCTTTGCCAGTTCCTTTGTCCTTGGCAGAAACATGCACAATTCCGTCTTGGTCAATGTTAAACGCAACTTCAATTTGAGGAACTCCGCGCGGTGCCGGAGGAAGACCAACAAGATCAAAACGCCCCAGCTCGGTATTGTCATTGGCCATTTGGCGTTCGCCCTGCAAAACACGAATGGTGACCGCTGGCTGATTGTCTTCGGCCGTCGAGAACACTTGAGCTTTTTTAGTTGGAATGGTTGTATTTCGTTCAATGAGCTTTGTAAAGATCCCACCCATTGTTTCTATCCCTAACGAGAGCGGGGTAACATCTAAAAGCAAAACTTCTTTAGCTTCCCCTTTAATAATAGAAGCTTGAACTGCCGCGCCTAACGCCACGCATTCCATGGGATCAATGCCTCGCTCGATCTTTTGCCCAACTTCTTTTTCAACAAACTTTTGAACGATCGGCATTCGCGTCGGACCGCCGACCAAGATAACCTTATCAATTTTCACATCTTGCCCAAATTTTGCGGAAGCATCCTTTATAGCTTGAGCGACCGGCCCGCGGCATCTATCCACGATCGGCCCGATAAGATCTTCTAATTTCGCGCGGTCAATGGCCATTGTTAAATGCTTCGGCCCCGACGTATCCGCGGTAATGAACGGTAAATTGATATCCGTGGAAACAGTGCTAGAAAGCTCCACTTTGGCTTTTTCGGCCGCTTCACGAAGCCGTTGAAAAGCCATTTTATCGTTTTTTAGATCAATGCCGCTTTCTTTCTTGAATTGATTGATAATATGATCGATCAAAACATTATCCATATCTGTTCCGCCCAGCTGTGTGTCGCCGCTGGTCGATAAAACTTCGAAGGTTGCGGCTTTATGTGAATCATCCCATCCCATCTCTAAGATTGTAACGTCCAAGGTTCCGCCGCCCAAATCGAAAACCATGATCTTTTGTTCTTTTCCGGCTTTATCCAAACCATAAGCCAGGCAAGCCGATGTCGGCTCATTGATAATGCGAAGCGCCTTTAAACCGGCAATTTCTGCCGCGTCCTTGGTGGCTTGACGCTGATTATCATTAAAATATGCAGGAACAGTAATGACCGCTTCTTCTACCTTGTCGCCTAAGTATTTTTCCGCGTCGGCTTTGATCTTTTGCAAGATAAACGCGCTGACTTGCTGCGGGCTATAATCGGCTCCAAATACTTTGAATTTATGATCAGTGCCCATTTTGCGTTTAGCCGCATAAATAGTTCCTTCCGAATTAATAGGAGCCTGGCGCCGTGCCGGTTCCCCGACTAAACGCTGTCCGTCTTTGGTGAACGCGACGAAAGAAGGAAATGCTTTACCGGAAGCCACACCGGCTCCTTCCGCCGACGGAATAATAACGGGACGTCCGCCTTCCATAACGGCTGCCGCCGAATTTGATGTTCCTAAATCAATTCCAATCACTCTAGACATATTAATCACCCTATCCTTTTATTTATTTTTAAGAATTCTTTATTTTTGGTTTTCTTCTTTTTATGCTTCCGGCTTAGCCGTTTTGGCTGCCGCTACTTTCACTTTGCTGGTGCGGAGCACTCGCCCTTCCAGCAAATACCCTTTTTGAAATTCTTCAATAATGGTTCCTTCTTTTGACTGATCTGTTTCTTCCTGCATCAACGGTTCATGAAAATTCGGATCGAACATTTTCCCTTTTGCATCGATCGGCTTAACACCGTTTCTCTTAAGTAGGTCATAAACATGAGCCATCACAATTTCGATGCCTTTTAGAAACGCTTCATAATCTTGATGCTTGATCTTCGCTGCTTCAACGGAACGCTCCAGGTCATCTAAGATATTGAGAAATCCGGATAATAATCCCTCATTAGCATATTTGACGAACTCTATTTTTTCGCGTTCTGTTCTTTTACGCAAGTTGTCAAACTCCGCTAAAAGGCGGATATATTTATCTTTATAATCAAAGGCATCGCGGACAAGCTTTTCGTGCTCAGACGCCGTTAAAGAAATAACTTCATCTTTTTTATCTTCACTCTTTTTTCCCGGATCTCCAGAAGAAACTTCACCGGATCGGGCTTCGCTTGAAAGCTCATCGCTTTCTTTCATTTTTTCGTCTTTTTTATTTGCGCCAAACATATGTTCTCGATTTTCCTTTAGAAGATTTCCTTCATCAGCTGTGAAACATAATTTAAGGTCGATACCACCCGTTCATAATCCATCCGAGTCGGGCCCAAAACCGCGATACGTCCCGACGGTCCATTCTTAATTTCATAACGCGACACCGCCAAAGAACAGCCCGAAACATCTTGGCAGGTTATTTCACTGCCGATGTAGATCTGGATCTTTTTCTGTAAAACACGGTTGATGGCTTCCAAGATCCGCTCTTTTTCTTCGAGCGCATGAAGGATCTGCTGAATTCTTTTAAAATCATGGAACTCCGGATATCCGGCCACATGGCTAATGCCGTGGTAAAAAAGCTTATCATCCTCGCCATCAATGGAGATCATGCTCGTGTAATGCGTCAGATTTGAAATAACTTCCGATGTCTTATTTAAAACGGTTTCCAGCTCGGAAATTCCTTTTTTATATTCGGCTTTGACCCGCTCTTTCTCTTCCGCGAGAAGCTGAATTTCATTCATTAGGTTATCGACGTAATAACGGTAACCGACCTGGGTCGGTACGCGTCCGGCAGAGGTATGTGGATGGCTCAAGAATCCTTCTTCTTCTAATTCCGCCAGAATATTACGCATCGTTGCGGGGCTTACATCTAAACTATAGTGCTGAACAATATAGCTGGAGCCAACCGGAGAAACATTGCGAATGTATTCTTCCACCACAATGCCTAAAACCCGATCTTTTCTGGACTGAGTATCTGCTTGCTTAGAAACCATGAGAACCCTCGCTTATTTTTTGATTTTAGCAATCATTGCCTAAGAGTGCTAAGCGGGTATTATAGCAAATAATGTTTGGGTGTCAATAATACTCAGGTGCAAGGAATCAAAGGATTAAGGGTCGGGCGACAGACACCAGAGCAACTTTCTCTAATTACCTTGAGTGTCTGTCGCCCGACTTATCTTCTTATCTTCGATTAATTAACATCCACCTTGATCTGTTTCGGCTTCACTTTTTCCGATTTAGGAAGAGTAACTTCCAAAACGCCGTTTTTGTAAGACGCCTTAACCTTGTCTTTTTCTACTCCGACGCCTAATTGAAGATTTCTTTCGAAAGCGCCGTAAAGCCGTTCACTACGGAAGTAATTTTCTTCCTCTTTCTTAACTTCCGCTTTTCGTTCGCCGCGAATGGTCAAGACATCATCTTCAATCGCGACTTCAATCTCCTCTTGTTTAAGGCCGGGCAAATCAGCTTTGATGATCACATTGCTCTTATCTTCGCTGACATCCAGAGCCGGCCAACCTCCCCTAAATGGAGCAAGGCTTTTATCTAAATTAGGGAAAAGCGTCAGCCCCATCAGCCGATCGTTTAGATCGGTCAATTGTTGAAACGGATCACAGCTTCTCTTCCATTGTATAAGCGACATAATGGATACTCCTTTCGTCTGTTTTTTGTTTTTGTTTTTACTGTCTTGCCTTAGATATTGGCACTCTCCTAGGTTGAGTGCTAAATTCTTGGCAAAAAAATTTGCCCTACTCTTTATTCCCTGTTATTTCTAAGAAAACTTTCACATTGCTGATAGTGATATGTTTTTCTTCCATAAGATAATGAACATAACTTAACTTTTTGATCTGCACTTTAGAATAGCAACGTGTCTTTTTCCCTATACGCTCGGGGCAAATAATGCCAAAATCATCTAATTTTCGTAAAGTCCAGATAGGGATTTCAACCATACGGCTCACGACGCTAATAGCGAACAACGGTTCCTCGGGATTGATCTCAACCTCGAAATCATCCGGAGAAACTTGATGTTTCTTAGAGGCCTTATTTGTCATGAGTTATCACCTGCTGAGAATATACCATAAGGTAACTATCTTGTCAAGTTTTTCTTATCACTTTGATTAGATATTCTAACTACATAAAAAACAAAACAAGGCGGCCTTTTTGCGATACGCAAAAAGGCCGCCTTAAAAAACTTCTCTCACATTATTCTTCTGCAGATCTAATTTTAAAAGAGAACGAATCTCTTAAAACATCTTCTTTCCCTTTAATATTGAACTGAATACCCACCTTTACTAACTGACCCGGCTTAAAATCTTCCCCAGGTTCATAAGTAATGCGGTAGACATCTCCTTGCGGAGCACAACGAAAATCATACGACTTTATTTCTTCGCCGTTAATTTCTAACTTAATGCTATCCTCATCAACTTCTTGTCTCTTTCCAAAGTTTTCCGGAATGTCAAACGAGATATCCGTATCCACATTAGCGGCATTTCCTTCTGCCGGAGAAGCATTACCAATGATTTTCTTTCGCTCCAGAGATTTTACCTTGCCTTGAAACATTTCAAAAACTTGAGCCACGGCCCCCTCCATAAATGCCGTGGGCCTTTGGATAGTAAATGAATAGTTCTCTGTCATTATATTGCCGGCATGATCCTGCGCCCGAACATAAACTGTTACACGTTGACCTCGCGAAAAATCTTGAGCTGAATCATATGAAATATGATACCCTCTGCCATTTCGATTACGATTATACTGCTGACGGCTAATTACTGCTCCGTTCACCGTTAGTTGCACGGAATCTATATTGACTCCTTCACTCGCATCGAAAATATCAAACGTGATGAAAGTGTTAGGAGAAACGTTCACAGCCCCATCCGCAGGGACACGGTTACTGATATAAGGCGGCGTTGTATCCGGAGGAGTTCCCGGAGGATTAGCCGGTGGAATGGGTGTTCCCGGGGGAAGGACAATGACCGTAACTGTTTTTGTATCTGTCAAATTTCCGGGATCTCTCGCTATAAAGCTGACAGCAAATGTCCCGAACTGGCCCGTACCCGGCATCCAGGAAAACGTTGTTCCGCCAAAGCTTGCCCCTTGAGGTAAGTTATCAGCCGTAATCGCCACCGGATCATTATCCTCATCCGAAGCCGTCACCTCAAATTCAATCATCGTTCCCCTGTAATAAATAGGCGAGACCGGCACATGAACAACCGGAGCATGATTAGGCGGCGAAGGCGGTAAATTCTTTATGGTAAAGTTGAAGAGTTCTTCTGCCCTGTTCCCTTTTTTGTCCACGGCAATGACTAAAACTTCGATCTTTTGCGCAAAATTAAACTCAACCACAGGTTGATATTTGATAGAGGCTGACTTTAAGACTAATTCGCCATTGATATCGTTTGAAGAATCTATCGGCTGAAGAACAAGGCTTTGAGTCACATCTTGACCGTCAACGATCATTTTGATCGATGCTTCATCCAGGCCGCTGTCCGCGTCGTGTAATTCGGCGCTGATAAACGTACTCGGCTCAACATTTTCGGCATTGTCCGCGGGAACAAGATGATCAATGATCGGTGCGGTTACATCCAGAGGTTCTTCGTAAGGACGCAGATCAACTTTTAGAATCGTCTCTTTTTGAGTGGTAGCACCTCTGGAATCCGTAGCGGTAAACTGAACTCGAAACGTTCCGTTCTGCTTACTGCCAGGGGTCCACTCAAAGTCCTTTCCGTTAAATAAAGCACCAGCTGGTAAATTGGAGGCTGTGATCGTCACGCGGTCACCCGCGTCAATATCAGAGGCTGTGACTACAAAGCTTATCTTCTCTTCAGTTAATCCTTCGACATTAGACGGCGCATTTAATATCGGCGGATGATTAACGGGCGGTGGCGGCTCTTGCTCAGTTTCAAAAGAATAAATATCCGTTGGCATTTTATTACCGGCTAAATCCTGAGCATCAATGGACACAGCCACTCGTTGCCCATATTCAAAATCTACGTTTGGATCATAAATAACTTGGCAGCTTCGATCGGGATTTTCCGGGATAGCGCCATTGCTAGCACACACATACTTACTAGAATCCACGGAAATTTCATTAACCTTAAGAAGAATGCTATTCTTATCAATGCCGCTGTCATTATCATTTAAGATAAAGCTGATAGATGTATTGCGCATAACATCCTTTTGTCCCTGGCCCGGAACACGATTTGTAACCGAGGGAGGAGTTTTGTCAGAGGAAGGTTGAGAAGAGATAAAGAATGAATAATTCTCTGTTGTTTGATTGCCTGCATTGTCTTCAATTTCAATATTGACCATAACCCCGCTATCCCATGAAAAATTAACAGACGGATCGTAGCTCAGATCACAGCTCTTCTCTGAGTCTTCCGGAATAGCGCTGTTAGAAATACATCGATAATCTTTGTCGGAGATCAGAACACTGTTAACCTTAAGAACAATCTTCTTCGTGTTAATGCCGCTGTCGTCATCGGTTAAGGTCATTTGGATATTCGTATCGGGAGAAACATTGCGAGCATTACGCTCTGGGAGAAAATTACTGATAACAGGAGGCGTTAGATCAGCGGGCTCTTCGAGCGCTCTTGAAATAACTTTAATGGTCACAACACCCTGAGCCAAAGCTCCGTGCGAATCATAAGCCATGAACTGGACATCGTAATTTCCGATTTGCTTGTCTGAAGGGATCCATTCAAAGATCATTCCGTTAAAGCTTGCGCCTGACGGCAAATTAGGGCTGTTCACAACAACAACATCGCCGTCTATATCACTGGCTGTGACTTGAAAGGTTATCTTCTCTCCCGCAACACCAGTCAGAGCATCTGGCAAGATCAACACCGGAGGATTGTTTGCGGGTGGCTCCGGCGGATTATTCACAGCAATAGAAACAAGGGCTTCTTGGGTAAAAAGGCCATCTGTGACAGACAAAGAAAGATCATAAATTCCCATAACAGGATCAGGCCAATGAAAAACCCCATCTTCCGTAAAACTAGCACCGGCAGGCAGATCAACAGAAGAAGTTACCGTTAACGGATCCTCATCTGCATCCGTAAACACAGTTGCGTTAATGGCTTCTCCCTGCGTCCCTTCAATGCCATTCAAAACAACTTCAGGAGGATGGTTATAATCTAAGGATAAGGATTTCTTAAATTGAATATTGTCATACCAATAACGATAACTATTCGGCGCGCCATGAAGAATAATTTTGACCTTTCTAGCTCCGATCGGAGAAGAGATTGGAAATTCAAATTTTGCAAACCCGTTGTTAACGTTTATGTTTCCGACTTCAAAATTATTCGTCGATATGTGATTATTCTCTAGGCTGTACCATGCGAGGCTAACTATCGGCTTTTCAGGCGGAATAGGTCTAGCACCTTCACTATTATCATCCAGTGGACGAACATAGCCTACCAGCATATATTCCCGCCCAGGCGTTACCGTGATCAATCGTTCATTGGCCAAGGAAACGGAGCTGTTAGAACCCTTTAAGCCAACCGAACGTCGATTGAACATTTGATCTTGCGAATCATGAACTTTAGGATGATTTGAAATGCCCGGACCAGAAACAAAATAACTCATATCACCGTTGGGCGCCCATTCCAGAAGCGTCAAATCAGTTTGATGCGGTTGATTTTGTTCAAGGTCGCGGAAATACTCCACGTTGTCATTTTGATAATTTTCAAATGAATTAAGAAATATCGTCGCATAACGCGGGTTCCAGAATAGATCGGCAAAATCCTTGTCCCACTCTCCGGGAAACGCCAAGTTACCATAATTGGCCATCGCCGCAATAGGCATCACCACATCTTCTTTTTTCCCGGCGATGATCTGAGCTAAATCTTTTCGGATTAGCGGATATTCCCAGCTGATCCAGATTTCGGGAGCTGATTTGTATCCTTTTTGCGCGAAATATTCGATGGAGCTATATGTATTAAAAAGATGGGAGCTCCAATGCATCAAAACCATATCTTTGCTAGCTAATTCGTGCTCCGTTACTTCCGCCATACGTCCGTACAATCCGCTGTGCCTGACTTGATCATTGCTGTAACCTCCGGTAAAATAACGATCAATAATGTCGGAATAGGTCAAAATAGTCGTTCCGGGACTGTATTCCTTAACTTTTGTGTTAATATTATTCATCGTCCGAGCACGAAGCTGCTGCATCGACATCATAGAATTGATTGTCCGGCTATCAGTTCCCAGCCCCCGATCCTCATCCCCTAATATGCTGATGAATTCCGGAGTAGGTAAACCAATTTCATTTACATAAGTATTGAAAAGCCCGCGAAAACTATCCTTATAATAAAGGCTTGGATGCGGCCCCTCATAGTCCATGTTCCAATGACGCTCATCGCCAAAAGCAAGAGGCTTATGGCCAAGCCATCTGGGAGAGCGTAAATAATACGCGTTATAACTGATGAGCACTTGACTTCCGGAAGCAATACTTCCCGTTGCGATACGCCGAATACGGAAAGGAACTAAACTATTGGTTGGAAAAACTTCCGGCTTTGTTGGATCATAACGGGAAGCGTCATAAGCCTGATGCGGCTGTAATTGGATAGCGCCTCCTCGTCTATGCCACCACGCCGCGCTAGCCGTGCTGCTTTCCTCATACTGTGAAGAATCCATCACGAAATCAGGGTCAAAAATCCCTCCTGCGCCATACCCCGTGCCGATAGATCCGTTCAAAACCTCATAATCCACGCCCTCAATATAAGAATGGTCAAGATCATTGCTGTCTCTTACAACAATGTCATGCTGCGGAAAGTCAGGCTGACGGACAACATTAAGCATCGCGCCATCAAGCCGTCTAATGCTGACATTGTCAACCCATATCGCACCCGGTAAGCCACCGGCTCCTTGAATGCGAGCAAAAAGGATAATCTTATCGGATGCCGCTCTGGTTTTCATAAGAACATATCCCTTTTTCCATCCATCGGTGCTTGCGCCGCTTGGTGTCCAAAATTGATTCCAGTTGTCGTCTTCCCGGCTGCCTGTTTTTGACAACATGAGAAACTGTAAGTAAGAAGCATTCAAGTTTTGTTTTTTATACCAGAATGTCGCCACATAATGGCTATTAGGAATAACTTTTCCCCCGGTTAATTGTATTTCCAGGATCGGTCCGCTACTGCTAGCCCCGGAAGAAAGCTCACATTTCATCGAGCGGCTGCCGGAATAATGCTCTTGAGAATCCCATTTCCATTCCATATTGCGTAACGGGCTATTAATCCCATCGGCCACCCATCCATCTGGCTTGTTATTCCCATCGCTATCTGTTTCGAAATCACCATAATGGACTTCCTCTGATGGTGACACGGCCAAATCTTCATATGCAACATCTGGCTGAGCTATCTCTACATTTCCATAGACCGGGTCTAAAACCGATTCAAACTGAAAGGGCTCATTATGGCTGTAATAATTTTCTGCTAATTCCAAATGGTAAGGAACACCATAGTCAGGATTCCAGTTGTTATATTCAAGGTGGTGTTTAAATTGCCCGATTCCGGGAATATAATTCATAAAACGTTTTTGTAAATGCGGAATAAAGCTTGAAAACCTTTGACTTTGTTGGATGCGATATCCCCCGGCGCTCCCTCCAGAATACAGATACAACATTTCCCGAGGATACATCTCCGCGACATAATTGATCTTTTTGGTAGCAGCCCAATCAGCATTGCTATTGATTCCAGGTGTTCTGGTGCGGTCCCTTTCAGCGATCACACATAACCACTGAGGGATATTGCCACGTTTTTCAAAATGCGGAAAATCTAAGATCTTAACTCCCAGAAGGCTTCCGTTGGCCGATACCATTTCCGAAAGCGTCGTAGCGCCATAAAACACGCCCGCATTTTCTTTGGCCACGATCACGATCTCCTGGCGCAAACCATCATTAAAAGTTTCTAAAACATATCCTTGTGATTTGAACTCCTTAAAGGTCGGCAAGGAAACATTGCGGCGCAAACAAACCTCTCTCATAAATCCAACAGGATTTTCCTCCAAAACACCTAAATAAATAGCTTTATCGTTAACCCCTAATTGATCAATGTTATCATCATCCAAAATGGTTAAATTAATTCGGCCGGCGGTACGGATCAAGATACGATCATGCAACCATTGCGCCGTATTAAAATTCTCAACGATGTCCGTGTCCGTAACGATCTTCCAGGAATCATTGTTTAAAGTTAGCTCAAATTCTTTTTCTTCAAGTTGACGCGGCAAGGGAGCAAGGTTAGATAGAGCAGAAACCGCCGAATTAGCCTCGATAACAACCGTTTTTCTTGTCCTTTTGGGATTCGTTGCGTCGTTATCGCCCACTTCAAAAACAAAATTGGTCCGGCCTTCCATAGCTGGCACTGTCCATTCAAAATGACCGTTTGAAAACAAAGCATCGTTCACTCCTTCCGGAGGGATAAGGATGATTTGTGATGTGATGTCCCCGCTTTCAACATCTCTGGCGGTCATGTCAAAACTAACGGTTTGACCAGGTGTGCCATAAACGGTGGGATAAGAACTGTACGGAAAATCAACTTGAATGGGAAAAATAAATTCGGGCGCGTTATCATTCGCCGCAAAAGCCGAAACTCCCAGAAAATGAATAGATATAATAAAAGCGATCAAAACTTTATATTTCTGAGAGTTGTTCATAGCCATTTCTCCATTCAAAAATAAGGTCTTAAAAATAAAAACCTATTCCTTTGATCTTGTGGGAATAGGTGAAGGTGGCTGCTTTTGTCTTTCTATTTCGGCAGTCAGGCTGTCCTACTTCCGTGGCTTAAAAAAGGACCCTATAACTTTGCGTCTCCCGATTGCTCGGGGTTTGCCTTTATCGTCAAAAAAGAACTATTTTATATTTGCACCTAAAATATACATTATTAGTATAGAGAATGCCAAAAAAGAGTGAGGAATATGTGTTTTTTGAGAAAACGTTATCTTAAAATCAGATAATTAGGCGGGCGATTTGGTAAGGGTATCATAAACGTTGCAAGTATATATTTATCAATTAGTTACATACGCTTTCGGGATCTTGTTTATAATTTCGAGCGGAACGTCCGCGCGAATATGAACAAAAGTTCCAGAATATTCGATTAAATTAACTTTTCCCTCTTTATGAATGAGGCTAACCAAATCCATACGACCGATCGGAATATTCACATCGATCTCTTCAACGGAAGGGCTTAAATTTTCGATGATTTTATCGATCAGCACAGAAATATTTTCCTTCGTAAGCGCCGAAACACATATAGAATTCTTAAAACTTTCTTGCAGGCTTTTTAACCAACTCTTATCTTCTAATTTATCAATTTTATTAAAGATGGTAATGACCGGTTTATCTTTCGCTCCCAATTGTTCGAGGACATCAAAGACCGCCTCATTTAGACTACGAAACTTTGGATTGCTGACATCAACAACGTGCAAAAGCAGATCGGCTTCCACCACTTCTTCTAAAGTTGCTTTGAACGCTTCGATCAAATGATGAGGTAATTCGTACATAAAACCAACCGTATCGGAAACGATGATCTTCTGATGATTAGGAAGCACTAGCTGACGCGATAAAGTATCCAGCGTTGTAAATAACCCGTCGTGTGTTTGCTGATGAGCATCCGTTAGAACATTAAGCAGTGTTGATTTCCCGGCATTCGTATATCCCACTAAAGAAATACAAGGGACTTTAAGTTCTTTTCGTTTTTTTCGCTTGGTGGTACGACTTAGAACAACTTGCTTCAAATCACTTTTTAATCTATCGATACGTTCCGAAATTCTTCTTCGGTCGATTTCTAACTTTGTTTCGCCGGGGCCAACGGTGCCGATCCCGCCGCCTAAACGCGATAGCTCAATGCCATGCCCGGTTAAACGCGGAAGCATGTAGGCTAATTGAGCTAATTCAACTTGCATCTTACCTTCCATGCTTTCAGCGCGACGAGCAAAAATATCTAAGATCAACTGAGTGCGGTCAATGACTTTTGTTCCGATGATCTCTTCTAAGTTTCTCTGCTGGCTCCCTTTTAAGTCATGACTAAAAATGACCGTATTTGCTTTTTTTTCTAAACAAAGATCCCTGATCTCCTCGGCTTTGCCTTCTCCGATCAAAAGCCTGGCAGTGGGCTTTAGGCACCGGCAGATCATCTCCCCGCAAACTTCTCCCGAACAAGATACGACCAAGTCACATAATTCCGCCAGGATATCCTCGGAGGGCCAGACATCTTTTTTCTTGAAATCAACCACCACTAAGAAAACTTTTTCAGCCATTATGTTTTTTCTCCTTAATCTCAAGAATAATTTTTTCCGCGATCGCCCGGGGCGTTTCATTTTTCTTGATCATAACCCACCGCAATCGCCGATCACGTCGAAACCATGTCAGTTGCCGTTTCGCATAGCGGCGAGTATGCAATCTCATCATCTCCTTAGATTCCTCTAAGCTACATTCGCCATTAAAATACCCTCTTAATTCTTTAAAGCCGATCATTCCCTGGGCGGTGCGGCTCCACTTCTTTAAGGATATTTTCTTCATTTCGTCGATCAGGCCGTCAGCAAACATCTGGTCAACGCGCGCATTGATGAGGGAATAGAGTTCTGCGCGATCGCGATTAAGAGCAAAGATCTTAATATCAAATTTCTCCCAAATCCCATTTCGATTCTTTTGTAGCTTAGAGATCGGGATTTTAGTCAGCATAAAAACCTCTACGGCGCGAATGATCCTTTTTATATCATTGGGGTGGATTCTTGAGGCGGCAACAGGATCGATTTTCTTTAGCTTTTTATAAAGAAACCCTGCCCCGTTTAACCGCGCCTGGTTTTCTAGACGTTTTCGTAACATTTCATCTTTTGCGGCGCCTTTAAAGATCCCATCCAGCAAAGCTGTCATATAAAAACCTGTTCCACCGACAATAATGGGAATTCTTCCTTTTTGATGGACTTCCTTAATAGCCGCCTTTGCCTTCCGGCAAAAAATCGCGGCGTCAAATTCTTTAGAAACAGAAATAAGATCAATCAAATGGTGCGGACATTTTTTAAGATATTCATCGGATGGCTTATTATTCGCGACGGAAACATCACGGTAGACTTGCATGGAATCGCAGGAGATGATCTCACCGTTGATTTTCTTAGCTAAATATAGGGCAACGGACGACTTTCCGACCGCTGTCGGGCCGACAATAAAAACAATTCTTTTAAGATTCATAAATGATCTTAAGGATAGATTTGGGTAGGATAACCGAGTTGCGCTAACCGCAATCTTAAGTTTTGGGCTTCTTCTAAAAGGGATAATTTTCCGACGCGAACACGATAGAATTTCTGGCCTTTAGGATCTACGGTTTCGACGATGTAAGCATATTCATTCTTTTGTTTTAGCTCTTTGGCTAGGTGGTCAGCGCGCGTTTTATCTAAGAAAGCTCCTACTTGGACGGCAAAATATTGCTTCTCTTCTAGAAGTTGTTTGGCGATCTTCGCTTCAAGGCTTTGAGGAAAACCTTCCGTGATCTTTTCTAAATATTCCTTGGCTTCTTTCCAATGCGTTAATTTCAAATGAGCTCGGGCTAATTTCAGATAAATAAGGCTTAAATATTCGGACTTAGGATTTTTAGATAAAAACTCTTCGGCAACCTTAAGCGCGCCGTCATATTGTTGATCTAGTAAAAGAGCGTCAATAAAACCGAGATACGCCTGATCGCGCATCCGCTCTTTCGGAAAACCGCTGATCAGAAGCTGAAAAGTATCACGGGCTTCCTTATATCTCATTAGTTGGATTTGACTCAAGCCAAGATAGTAAAGTCCTTGGTCAAATTCTGCTTTAGAAGGTTTTGTTTTTAGAAATTGCTGGGAGAGCTGTTCAACTTGGGCGTAATCTTCTCTCATAATAGCTGTTTCAATATCCGTAAGCCGGCTATTGGACGCGCCCAACAGAAAAAAAGAAACTGTTAGAAGAGAGATCTTTTGAAGAAATCTTGACGGCACACTTGACATGGGTGTTATCTTAACAAAAAGGGTTCGCTTTTTCCATTAAAAAATAACATCGGAGAAATAAGAGCGGCTCCGATTTGTAAGCAAATCGGAGCCGCTCTTTTAAAATTCTGAAAATGATCAACGACAGCTATTTGCTGTCTTCCAGCGGATCATCGCCTGAATCGTCATCGAGATCATCATCTGCGCTATCATCCGTCGTATTTTTACTACCCGAGCGATGCTCCTCAATATATTTCTTGCGTTCTTCCGGCGTCATATTGGATAATTTTTCCCGGCGCTGTTTACGCTTCTCCAGAAAAGCCTTGCGCTCTTCGGGCGTCATATTTTTTAATTTTTCTTCCCATTGCGCCCGGCGCTGTTTACGCTTTTCCAAAAATGCTTTGCGTTCTTCCGGCGTCATGTTTTTTAATTTCTCTTCCATCTTCGCCTTGCGCTCTTTCATGCGTTCTTTAGCTTTCGCTTTTTGTTCCGGGGTCATCTTGTCCCAATGCTCAGCCGCTTTGGGATGATTTTTCTTAAAACGCTCCGCTCTTTCTTCAACCGAGCGGCGATGTTTCTTGCTGCTTTCAGTTCCACTGCTTTTTTCGGCAAAAACGATCCCTGAAAAATTTAAAAATAACACGGCAACAAAGCCGCTGACAACTAATCTGGTCAATTTATTCATAAACCCTCCTTTAAGTTATTAAGACTATCCTTTAAGAGCGTTTTTAAGATCATCGATCAAGTCCGTGCATCCTTCGATCCCGCAAGAAATACGGATCGTCTCCTTAGTGATCCCTGAGGCGAAAAGCGCCTTTTCTCCCATTGACGAATGGCTCATCAGCCACGGATGTTCGATTAAAGACTCCACGCCGCCTAAAGATTCGGCGAGGGAAAAATATTTTAACTTGCCAAAGAATTTATCCAGAGAAACTTTTCGAGTATTAAGCTCAAAGGCTAACATTCCACCAAAACCTTTCATCTGCTTTTCTATTAAGGCCTGTTGCGAATGACTTTTTAATCCCGGATAATAAACTTTTTTAACGTTAGGATGGCTTTCTAAGAATTCAGCGATCGCTAAGGCATTGACCTGATGCGCTTCCATGCGTTGCGCTAATGTTTTAACACCGCGCAAGACAAGCCAGCTGTCAAACGGCGGCTCCGCGACACCTAATGCATTAACAAAATAACGTAGTTCCTGTTCGATTTTTTTATTACCGTAAATAATGGCGCCACCGACCACATCACTATGCCCATTAAGATATTTGGTGGTGGAATGAATGATCACATCAACGCCAAATTCAAAAGGCCTTTGAAAATAAGGCGACAAAAACGTATTATCCACAACGGTTAATATCTTCTTCTTTTTAGCGATATTAACAACCGCCTCGATATCAACAATGTTAAGAAGCGGATTAGACGGCGTTTCGATCCAGATCATTTTTGTTTTTGAGTGAACAGCCTTTTTAATGGCATTTAAATCTCTCATATTAATGAAAGAGAATTTGATGTTCATCTTGGTAAAAACATACCGAAATAAACGGTAAGACCCGCCATAAATATCATCTCCAGTCACTACGTGATCGCCCGGCTTTAGATAAAATAAAACAGCTGTAATAGCAGCCATCCCGGTTGCGGTCGCCGAAGCACCCGTACCATTTTCCAGCGCAGCTAAGTTTTCTTCCAGAGCAGTGCGTGTCGGGTTCCCGCTACGCGTATAATCATATCCTTTATTTTTGCCTAAGGCATCAAAGCGAAATGTTGACGTCGGATAGATCGGTGTAATGACCGAGTTATAGCTTTTATCCTTGTTAACGCCCTTATGAACAGATGCTGTCCTAATATCCATATGCTCCTCTTTATTCGTTCGGGACAAAAACAAATCCCATTGTTTTTTTGGTTTGTGGATCTTGAATTCTTGACGTCATTTTTTGCCGCTGGCCTTCATCGCCATCCGCTTCAAACTTCACAACCAGCTTCCAGGAAGGTTTAGAACGGTTATGTACTTTCGCGATCAATTCCTGGCCTAAAAAACACCCCTTAGTGTACGATACAAATTCATATTCATCAACATTTAATAGCAAGTCGTCTTTATAATCAACACCATGGACCGGGATATTATTTTGCAATCGAAATAATGTGAATTCTTCATCCGAAACATTCGACAAGAGGTCTTTCTTTGTAATAATAAGCTGGCCCTTCTTCTGCGGGATAAGGCATTCACCCTTTTCGCCCCTGTAGCTTTCGGTCAGGTCAAAATAGACGCGATTATCTTCTTTTTGGACCACGGCCTTGCTTAAACGAATGAATTTATCTAAATGGGTCAGAAGCCCTTGGAGAGCACCGTGTTCAATGACGATGAGAAATTTATCATCGCCCGCCTTTACCTGGTCAAATGTGGCGATTATTTTTCCGTGAACAGCTAAGAAAGCATTGCGCGGTTTGTCTAAAGTGTTTGAAGTAATTCCATTTAAGAATTTCTCGGAATTACCGGAAACACCCAGAACGGCTTTGTCCAAAGCGTAAAGTTTTGACATTTCTTTATCCCGTTTTAACGCGCAAAAAGGCTCTCGGAAAATATTTTTTGCCAGCAAAAAATATTTTCCGAAAAAACGATCCCAAGATATCTTAAATTTTATTTCTCAGGCTTTGCCCTAAACGCCGGATCAAACCCTAAGTCCTTAACAAGGCTAGCGGCTTTTTCGTTTGTGTCAATTTTCCAGCTGGTAATTTGAGTATAACCTTTGACGAGAGGAAAGAGGATAAAAACAGTTTCGTAGACTTCATTGTCAACAATAATGGCGATCTGCCTTTTTGTATTTGCCGTGGTTATTTCGGCAAGTTTTTGGGAGCCTTGATCGGTGAACAAAATATTTAAGACAGGCAAGATCTTATTTCGCGCATCTTCTTTTTTCGTGATCTTAAAAGCAGAGATATCAGCATTGGTCAAAAAAGCATCTTTATTGACCAGGATCTCTTCTGCTTTCTTGCCTGGCTTATTCGCGAAAAGATATTTCTTATGTGCGGTTTTTTGCGCTTCTTCTTGCGTTAACACCAAGGAAAATTGTATCGTTTTTCCCTTTGCCGACACAACCGTTGCCGCGAAAAGCGAAAGCAAAAGCACAACAATGATCTTTTTCATTTTGATCTCCTGGCTGATGTGTAGCTGTCCAAATCGTAGACAATTTGCGTTGAAGGAATGGCATGTTTATCAATCTTGACATTGGCCTTGCCAAAGAATTCTGTCGCTAAGGTATCGTGAAAATCCGAGAAAATAACAATGCGTTTAATGCCGACGGTAATAAGCGCCTTGGCACATGTTGTGCACGGCATATTGGTCACATAAGCCGTTGCCCCTTCGGCAGAATTGCCATGGCGAGCGGCTTGAATAAGCGCGTTCATTTCCGCGTGAACGGTGCGTACGCAATGATTGTCCACCACAAGACATCCGGCGTCATCACAATGATCATCGCCCGGAATTGAACCGTTGTAGCCCGTCGCAATGACATTTTTGTTTTTAACCAAAACACATCCGCAATGCATCCGAGGACAAGTTGAGCGCTCAGAAGCCAGCATGGCCAGCTTTAGAAAATATTCATCCCAATCCGGGCGCTTGGCAACCGCTTGTTTTACATTTTTTTGATTATTTTTAAGTTTCTGGCTCATATTTTCTTTGAATATACTACCAAAACGAACGGCAATTTCAAGTTTTAAGATTTCTCTCCCGCAATCCGCGACAATATCCTTGTGATCCCTTGTCGAAACTTTTCTTCTTCCGGTAAAAGGCTCAAAACGATATACGGCTCATCTTCAAAATCAAAGAAATACCCGGGATGAACAAAAACACAGTCTTTTTGCAAGAATTCCACAACCCAATCTTCTTCGGTTTTATTATTTGGAAGTCTCAAAACCGCATACCAGCCGCCTTCAGGCGGAAGATACCGGCAGGAAGAATGACCTTCCAGTGATTTTCTCAAAAATGCTTCATTTGCTTTAATGCGGATTAATATTTCTTTTTGAATTTGTGGCTTTATGGATAACCACGCTTTAAGAGCGTTTTGCGCCGGCGTATTGACCGAAAGAAATGTGTCTAGAATGACCTCAAGGCGCTCGGCGGCGATCGCCACATCTTCCTTCGGCCCGCTCGCCACGATCCAGCCAAGTTTCATTTGTGGAAGGCCTAAAACCTTCGAGATCCCGCTTAAAGAAAAAGTCAAAATCTGTGTATTGTTGACAAAATTCGCCTGCAAAGAAGAATCCCCGCGGAGACGATAATCGGAAAAAACCTCATCGCAAATAAGAGCGATATTTCTCTCTTGACAGATCTTAAAAATATCTTGAAGCTCGTTTTTCTTAACGAAAGACCCTGTAGGATTGTTAGGGCTCACTAAAACAATAGCGCGTGTTTTCTCGCCTATCTTTTCTTCTAATTGCTTTACATCAATCGCCCATTGGCCATTTTTAAAAACTAAAGAATACGGATCAACCTCAACATCATTGATCTGTGCCAGAAAATCAAATAACGGATAGCTGGGGCGCCCCACCGCAATGTGGTCCCCAGGGTTAGTCAAGAGCCGGAAAAGAAATGAATACGCTTCGCTAGTGCTAGACGTCAAGAATATTTGTTGCGGATCGACGTAAAGCCCATTTTCCTGATAATAAGCGCTCACCGCTGCCCGCGCGCTATCGATCCCGCGCGGCGCCGGATCATAAAGCAAATGATCTTTCGAGGCAAGGCCTTTAAGAATAGGCTCTTGAGGATATTTGAATTTGCTGAGCGTTGGGTTAGATTCTGTCAGATCGATAATTTCTTTTCCCTGTTTTTTTAACTCACTTAGGGATAAAGAAATCTCGTTAGGGGTAAGTTTCCAGTCTGTTCGTTTAGAAAATATCATCAGCGGAAGATCAACTAAAGGCTAAGGACCAACATGGTTAGATCATCAGCGCGGGTTTGCCCTTCACAGAAAAGATTAAGTTCTTGGATAACGGCATCAATAATTTCTTTTGAGCTTTTTTGGACATGATTATTAACGATTTCTGCTAAGCGTTTACGGCCAAAACTTTCGCGATCTTTATTCATCGCATCAGTTAATCCGTCCGTGTAGAAAACCAGCTTATCACCTTTTTCTAAAGTGATCTTATTGACGACAAACTCGGTTTCGGCTTCCACGCCGAGCAAAAGAGAGTCGGCAAAAAAGAATTCTTTTTTTTGCGTTACGGCATTAATGCGCAAGATCGGTTCGTGACCCGCATTAATATGTTCAAACGTCATTTTCTCCAGATCCAAGACCCCATAGGCCAGCGAAGCAAAAGTACTTATGGGAACATGGCGCACCAGCATATTATTTAAAATAGAGATCGATTCTATGATCGATATCCCTTGATGATTCAAATAAAAAAGAAGGATCTTGATCATGGTCATGACAAATGCCGACGGAAGGCTATGGCCGGTCACATCCGCAATAACAATACCTAAACGGCTATCTTTCATTTCAATACAGTCGTAATAATCTCCTCCAACCACCCCGGCGGCCGCATAAACCGCCGCCATATCGACGCGGCTATTTTTAGGCAAAGACTTCGGTAAAAGTGCCTGTTGGACAACAGCCACCGTCTTTAATTCTTGATTCATCTTTTCTTGGGTTATTCTAAGCTCTTCATTTTTAGCGCGAATTCTTTCGTTGGCGATCTTTAGATATTCGATTAAAGAATCCTGTAAATCCCTAAAAAGCCCGCTGTTTTCAACCGCTACCGATACATGATTCGCTAAAATGATCGCGGTTGCCAAATCTTCCTCAGTAAAGATGTGATCAGATTCCGTAATATTGAAATTCAACGTCCCCTTGACCGAATTTTTATATAATAGCGGAACATTAATGGAACATTTGATCCCTTCTTTCCACTGGATATTGCGAAAACGAGGATCGTCATCAGCTTTGCCGTATAAAAGAAGCGGCTGGCGGTTTTTGATCACCCAGCCTGTAATGCTATGATTGGCGTCTAAAGATGGATGGATAAGGTCACTGCGTATTTGCGCGCCGGAAAACTCCGAAGCGATCACCATAAACTCGCCCGCCTCTTCCTTTAGCAAGATCACCGAAGCGGTATCCGCATGCAAAAGCTCTCGTCCAACTTTTGTGATATGCGCCAATATTTCTTGTGTTTCCATGTTGGAAATAAGTTGGCGCGACAAATGCATGATGGTATTTAGTTTGGCTGTTTTCTGTGTTAATTCTTTCGTTTTATCGGCGAGCTCAAGGTTAAGGCTCTCTAAACGTTTTTCATGATGGCTCATCAGGTCCCGGAAAGAAACAAGCCCGACAATTTTTCCGTCATCAACAACCGGCATGTGGCGGATCTGCCGCTCGCGCATCAGCTTTATCGCTTCTAGGTAGGATTCATTGGCCGAAATAACTTTGATATCCTTCGTCATTAGATCACGAAGGACCGGCGAGGCAAGTTCGTTGCCTTGACGGTTTAACGCCACTTTATTAAGAAGATCTCGTTCGGTAAATATTCCAAAAGATCCGTCTTGGCTGCGGACAACGACCGAACCGATATTCTTCTCGCGCATCAACAAAACAGCTTTTTCTAACGAGCAAGCGTCATCAACGATCACAACATCTCTCGTCATGCACGAGCAAACTAAATTTTGTTTTTCTGTTTGTATCATATGTTTAAGACGATGATTGATTGCGGCTTAAGCGCTCAATGTCTTTCTCTTTTTCTTTTAATATAGTTTGTAATCTTTCATATTCCGTCTTGGCGACCCATTGCGTCTGGTCGTTTTTCTTGACCAATTCATCGGCGATGTGTTTTTGCTTTAGGAATTCTTTCTTGTAATGATCCACGTCAGACTCAAGTCGCATTGATTTTAGGGACAGCTCTTTGTTCTCGCTTGTCAACCTCGTAAGGTCTTTACGCAATTCCGTTAATTCGCGCTCAAGCTTGAGCTTCACGGCATGCTGTGCTTCCAGCTCAGACTGAACTTTCATAAGGTCATCTTTAAATCCCGAAGCTTCTTTTTCCTTTTTTTGAATGGCGCTTTGATCTTTTTCCAGCCATTCTTTTTCTTGCAGAACTTTCTCCTGAAGCTTGGTCGTTTTTGCTTTTTCGACCGCAAGGTCTTTAAGTGTATTTTTTTGTTCTTGCTGGAGCTTGCCTATTTCTGTCTTCAAAGAATAGATATGTTTTTCCAGGCGAGCGATGACAGTTTCCCAGTGCTTCGAGTCGACAATCGGTTCTTTTTGCCTTTGCTGCGACTTTGTTTTTGATTTCTCCGGGAAAAAAATAAAAAGAGAGATGATCAGTGTTACAACCGCTAAAATGATCGCACAGGCAATAAGTAGGAAATTTGACATATCGTATGGTGATTGAAATAATTTTTCTTATTCTATCACAGGTTTTTTTCTTTCGTCGCGGAATATCGAAAGATTATTTTTTGCCCTCAAGAAGCGTTTTTGGATCTCTTTGGCCTTATATTCAAATTCTTGCCTCAAATTCTCCTGCCCCGTCTTTTTATAATAGTGCGCCAAATTAAGATAAGCGGCCGTATGGTTAGCATCAATTTCAATAGCCTTTTTAAAACATCGCTCAGCCCCTTCAAAATTCCCTACCCCGTCATAAGCGATACCTAAAACATTGTAGGCATCCGCGTATTGTGGATTGATCACCAACGCTTGAATATTAGCCGAGATAGACTGAGAATACATTTTTTGCGCCAAATATAAATTTCCCAACGCATAATAACTTTCCGCCGAATGAGGGTTATGGCGAATGGCTGTTTTAAAATAATTCTCGGCATCCCCAAAATTATTTAAACGCATATAAATATTACCTAAATTTAAATACGGAACATCGCTTTGAGGGCGAATACTAGCTGCTTTATAATATTGCGCCGACGCAAATTCAAGCTGCCCCTGCTGATAATAAAGGTTTCCTAAGTTAACATTAGCTTCAAACGATTGAGGATCAATACGCAAAACTTCTTCCCATTGTCGCTGAGCCTCGCTCACTTTTCCTTTCTTAAAATAGATCTGCCCAAGATTAATGCGGGCAACCGTGTATCGGCTATCTAAGGCGATCGCCCTTTCATACTGCGCTTGAGCTAGATCCAAGAAACCTTTTTCTTGATAAAAAAGCCCCAAATTATTATGCGGCCTGGCTTTAGTGGGAGATTTTTTAACAACATCTTCCAATAGAATGATCGGATGAGCCCAAAAAATGTTGCGCGCAAAGGTCAGCAAAAGGAGGCTTAAGACAATACCGCTAAGAAGAATGACATATTGTTCTTTTTTCGTAAAAATAGCACGAAGCCCCCAAGAGACCAAGAAGGAAAATCCGATCACGGCCACATAAAGACGGTGTTCAAAAATAAGATCAGGTAGAGGGAAAATGGTTGACTCAGGGATCAAAACAATAAAAAACCACGCCACGCAAAATGATATCACCGGATTTTTTTTGCGCAACAGATAGGCCGCAATAATGATAGAAGTTAAAGCAATGAGAGAAAGAACGGCCGGTAAGGAAAATAAATTCCTCACCAAGGAATAGTCGTAATCCAAATTCTGGTTTATCGGAAGAAATAAAAGCTGAATATATTTTACGAGAACCACCCATTGAGTTAAAAGATAATCCCAGCGCGAAACCTCCGAAGTGACGCGGGTCGCATAAGTTAATTTTGAAAGGTCAAAAGACTCCGAGAAGTAATTCAGCGAGAAAAGAATAAGAAAGACCGGGACAAGAACAACCGTTGCAAGAAAAGGAAGTAAAAGAACGGCTTCTTTTTTGATCGTTTTCCATGACAAGCGGAAAAATAGAGCTTCATAAAGCAAAACCACTAGCGGCACAGTCACAAAGATAGGCTTGGTCATTGCCCCTAAAAGAACAACACCCCAAAGACACTGATAATCCTTTATCTTAAAACCTTTCTTTAAACGAAGATACAAAATCAAAGCAAGTGTATACGCGATCGTAGCCAAAATGGTCGAGCGTTGCACAATATAAGTCACAGATTCCGTTTGGATGGGATGCAAAAGAAATATCAAAGCGCTAAAAAATGCGATGAGCCCCTGGTCTTTACTACTAGCTTGGTGATCTTTCGATGCAAGGCATAACGTCTCACGGATCAGATAAAAAACTAAGATCGCGCAAATCGCGTGGAGAAGAAAATTAACAAGATGAAACCCAAAAGTATTAAAACCGGAAAAGTGATAATTAAGCGCGAATGTCAGATGGGTTAAAAATCGGCTTGGATCATACCAAAAGAGCTTATCGAGAGAATCTAAATGCCGAATGAGCGGATTTTTAAAAATAACGGGAATGTCATCGAGTTGGAACGGGGAGGTAAAACCGCGTCCGTAGGCAATAACACCTAAAACGATCACAGCGATCGTAAGCTTAACAACGGACCTTTGCGTGAGCAAGCGAGCAACTGATTTGAAATTTAGCAAGAAACCACCGATCAATTCTTAAACAACCTTTTGACTGATTTCCGTTTTAAATAAAATCTTTAATTTTATCCATGAACGATTTAGAATCGAACGTATTATCAATTTCTATCGGCTTCTCTTTGTTTCGGATCTTTTTCCCCCGTCCGCCTAAAACAAATTGCCCCCATTGAGAATGTGGCGTTTGCTCTTTAGGCTCAATAAGAGAATAAACAACGACGGAAACCTGCTTTGCCGCCGGGCAATCATCAAGGGCCTTTATGATCTCATCCGAACTTATTTCCGAAAAACTATACTGCAGAATAAAAAGGTCCGGCAGCAACTGCAGCGCCTTGCCTAAAGCCTGGTGGCCATCTGCCGCTAAGCTCACCTGGTAACCTTTCGCTTCCAGCTGCGCTTTCATTTCCTGCAGCCGAGCAGGATTAGTGCCCGCGATCAAGGCCGTCTTGGCTGCGCTTGACGACTTTACAGCGCCAGCTAATAATTTTTTAACTTGAAAAATCAGGTCTTCCGGCTCAAAAGGTTTGGTTAAAAATGATTGTACTCCTAAACTTTCAAAAGAGTCTTTCATCGCCCCGCGACCCGTCATGACCAAAACCGGAATATGCGCGATCCTCGGGGTTTCTTTTAACTTCTTATAAAATTGAAATCCGTCCATGCGCGGCAACAAAATGTCTAAGATGATCAGGTCGAACATATTCTCTTTCAAAGTCTCTAGCCCCTCTATTCCGTCGAGAACGGCAAGGACTTCAAACCCAGAGCGTTCTAATTTAAGCTTAATGAGTTCAGCGATCGCCCGATCGTCTTCGATCACCAAGATTTTTTGCATAAATATCCCTCAAATAATGGCACGGTAAATAATTTACTGCTTAGATCTAAGTAAAATTTCTAAGTTGCGCCTAGCAGGTTTAAAATCCGGATTAATTTCCAAGGCCTTATGAAGCCACTCTTGCGCATCTCCCGATTTTTCTTCCTGCACGTAACATAAGGCCAAATTGTTCATAGCCCAAATATTACGCGGCTGCAGTTGAATAGCTTGTTTAAAACATTCTTTTGCTTTCGCTGTGTTTTTCAGTGAAAAATAGGCACTGCCTAGGCTTGCATATGAATCACCATCCCCAGGATCAATGACCAGGGCTTTTGAATATTCTTCAATAGCCTGTTGCATATTTTGCTGAGCAGCATAACACTGCCCTGATCCACGATAGACATCTCTAAGAAAAATGTCATAGATGCCCTCTTTCCCTTTTAACTTAGCTTTAGCCGCATACTCTTGCATTATGTTTAGAGCTTTCAAATATTCATCTAGGGCTTTGTCATATTCACCCGCAGAGTAATACGCCTTGGCTAATAAAGTGTGAACGCGTCCTAATTGGCCCTGAAATTTTAAGGTTCGTTCAAAAAGCGGTATTTCTCCCCGCCAATAAGTATTTTGTTTGATCGTTGCGCCCAAAAAAATTAAAACAACCACAATGAAGAATATCGAAAAGATATTTTGAGATCTTTCTTTTAAGAAAGTATCCGAAAGATATTTTAGCGTAGCAACCATGAATAACACAAATCCGCCTAGCGGCAAGTAAAGAAAATGCTCCGAAGTCATAATGGACGAGTATTCAATAATAAGCGGCATGATATTAAGAACGGGCAAGATCCAAATAAAGAACCACCCTAACGCGAATAATAAAATAAGCCGATATTCTTTTGAAACTATTTTAAAGATCGCTATAATTCCAGCCAAAACTGCCACAATCCCAGCCATAGAACGCCAGGAAAACTGTAAAATATCTATGCTGCGGTAATAATGCAGATCGACGGGAACAAAAAGAATGGCGAGGTAATCAAGGAGGGTCTTAGGGATTATCCTAATCCTTAGCCATAATTCTTCGGGGTAATCTAGGAAGGATGTTGAGAATGTTCCAAGGATAAATTTCCGGAGGATAAAATACCCAGCGGCCACGGCCAGAAACCCGCCAACACAAAAAACAGTTTTACCAAAGTCTTTTTTCTCGCTCCGATAAAAAACCCACTCGAATAAAAAGATCAATGCCGGTAATACAATGGCTTGTTCTTTGGCAAGCAATGCCATTATGAAGAATGCCAACGATGAGATATAGGAAGAGACTTGGGATCTTTTATTGCGGCTTTCCCTGGCCTGCAAATAGAAAATAAAGCTCAGTAAACACAATAAAGCAAAAACAAGGTTCGAGATCCCCGATATACAACTCACAGATTCCGTTTGAACAGGATGGAGCAGAAATAAAACAGCAGCTACAAAAGAAACCTTCTTTTCTTTTAAGAAATAAGTTAAGACCCGAAAGAACAAAATCGCATTGATAATGTGGAGGAGGATGTTCACCAAATGGTATCCATGCGCATTCAATCTGAAAAAGAAGAATTCAACTTTGTAAATGACCTCAAGTAATGGCCGATAATACGGGTTGACAGCAGCTCGAGCCCCCTCCATTGAAACAGGCTCAAGAAAATATGCCGCAAGATTATCCCAACGCCCAATCAAAGGATTATTTTGGATGAATACTACATCATCATGGACAAAGGGATGAAAGATGGCATTGGCATAACCCAAAAGCCCTAGAACAACTAGACAAATCGTAACTTTTTGCAAGTTTAAAACAACAAAGAAGTTCTCGGTTACTTGCTGCCACGCTTTAAATTGTTTTTCCATAAGCGACAACTACTTCCCATTATTTTGACTTTGAAAACTACTTAATCACCCAGCTCCCGTCCTCATTTTGAATTTTATCTCCGGCCGCCGCTTTATCTTTCTGAACTTGAGCAAAGACCTTCTCAATGGTTTCTAAGGCATTTGTCAAATTGTTTTGTTGTTCAATAGCCCGATAAATACTCTTCCTGTCATTATTCTCAGAAGCAACCAACGATTTTGCGCTTGCATCGTCAATAAGGGCAACAACATACCCGCGATTTCCCTCGCCGACAATACCTTGGCTTTTTAGCTGACGCAACTGTTCATAACGATTTTTCCGGTTTTCCAGGGCCGACTTTACCTCGGGGGTCATTTCCTTGATATCGTAACTGCTTTCGCAAAATACGGTATGCGGATTTATTGCCGATATAAAAAAAGCTGCATACGCCACAAGTACTGCTCTCAATAACATTCTAGACATATTCTTTCTCCTTAAAATTATTTTGTTTGTGTATTTGTTTGTTCTTTTTCACCGCTTACAAAATCTTCAATACTGCTGGCGGTATCTTTGAGCCCTTTGACATCAATGGTGATATGCGCATTAATGGTGATGGGCCGTTGCGGATCACCGACAGCTTTGACCGTACATCCGCACGCAAAAAATGCGAGCAGAAATATCGCTATCCATCTATTCATAAAATCCCCTTTCTCCGTATTTGACTTTAGCATGTATTCTTAAAATTTCTTTAGCAGCCGTCCAAACGCATTATCTAAATTGACATCGATCGTTAAATTGATATCTAAATTTAATTCTTGGCTGGCCAAATTCACCACTCCCTGCAAATTCTTCTCGCTTAAGGTATTAAAATAAACAGAAAGTTTATCGAGTCCGACATCGCCCCCAGCCGACGATAGAGCCTCCAAATCGCGTTTTTGAACACTGTTGTAGGGCAATTTGTCGGCAATAAAATCCAGCAGAGAAGCTTTTATTCTCGCATCCTTAAAAACGCTCAAATCCGCTTCGAGCTGTCTTATCTTTTGGATATTCCCCGCCATATTGACAACGCCGCTTAAATGCCCTTTGACCTGAGAAAAAATATCGGGATGTGAACGCGCGATCAATTCTAAGTCGACGTTTTCAAGATTTATACGAGCACTATACGGCAACAAAGAAGCGTAATCCAGAAAGATTTCCCCCTTGATATCTCCTTTATAAAATTGGGCGGAAAGATCATTAAGGTGAACTTTTTTGTTATCGCCCTTAAAATGTGACCGGATGTTTTGAGCCGAATAATCGTACGCCAACAATTGCTGAGCTTTAAAATATCCACTTATTTGTTCTAGATCGATTCCCTGGACACCAAAAGACACATCGAGCGAAAGGCCCTGAATTGTCGCCGGAAAAAATGAAATATCCGCTTCTTTCAAAGAACAAAATATCTCTTTCTTTGGCTTTAAGAAACCGCTCATTTGTTTAAGCTCTATGATCTTAACTGAAATCGCTTGTTTCTGGCCTGAGCTTTCGATGCTTAATTTTACGTCCTCGAGGATCAACCTTGCCGGAAAATAAAACCGCTGATGGCTGCATTCAAAAGATTGAACTTTCACATCTCTGAACGAAGAATGGATGATATTCCGTACGGCAAAAGGTGTGAGCAATGTCGAATTTAATACAAAATAAAAAGCTCCCAAGCCGATCGCGACTAACACTAAAAACCCAATGCCTATTTTGATAATAATTTTCATAATCGCTTCCATCAAATATATTACAGCTGATTTTCCTTCTTTAGGTAACGATTGCGCAATGCTTGAGCCTTGTTTCCATTACCCTTTTGTTCGTAGATCCTCACAGCGCTTTCCATAGCTGCCTTAGCATCCTTTTCTCGATCTAGCCCGTAGTAGACATTGGCTAGGTTTTCATAGCTTTCCGCGTCGTCAGGATTAAACGTAAGAGCTTTTTGAAAAATCTTTTCAGCTTCAGGTAAATTCTTCTTAAGGACGTAAACTTTTCCTAAATTATGGTAAGCCAAAGAAAAATCTGGTTTTATTTTCAATAATTGTTCGTACTGCTTGATCCCTTCGTCATATTGCCCCATCATCCCATAAGTGCTCGCCAAACCATTATGGGCATTGAGATGATACGGATTATTCTCAATGGATTTTTTAAATTGGTCGATCGCTTCCATATATTTTCCCTGACGCGCGTAAAGATTTCCCAGATTGCAATAAGCATCCGCATAATGCTCGTCGATAGCGATCGCGGCTTTATATGAGAGTTCGGCTTTCTTTACGTCGTTTTTATTGTGATATAAATACCCTAAATTAAAGTAATAACTTGGATGCGGGCGGCCATCGTCTTTGTCAATGGCCTCTCGATATTTACGCATCGCCTCATCAATTTTCCCCTGCCGCTCATAAACAACGCCTAAATTATGATGAAACTGGGGATTTTTCGGGTCTAATTCAATAGCTTTTTTCACATCCCGTTCCGCGAAACTCAGATTTCCTATACGCAAATAATAATCACCGAGATTATTCGCGACACGAGCCTTGTGAGGAGATTTGCGGAATGTATCAATGAGAAGCGTTTCTTGATTAGCCCAAACATTATTCCTGAGGATCGTCAGGCCCGCAAGCCCTACGGCTATTATCAAAAGAATGCCCGTAGCTTTCTTAAGATCGCGACACATGTTCATAACGAGGACAGGAATGAGAATGCAAAAGCCGACCATCGGCAAATAAAGACGATGCTCAAAAATAACGTCCGAAATAGGGAAAATACTTGATTCCGGGATCAAGGTTATAAAAAACCAGAGGATCCCAAAACTATAGATCTTATTCGTTTTATAAACTTTTCCGGCAAAATAAAGCAAATAGCCCAAGATCAATAAGGAGAAAAAGGTCGGAAAGCTGAACATCCCCGGGGAGAGAGGATAATCATAATCAAAATTCTGCCGTAATGGCAAAAACAAAAGGCGGATATAAGTGATCAAGACATTGATCTGGGTGCTGAAATAAGTATACCGAGAAAACTGACTTGTTTCTTTGGTCGCGTCTAAAACTTGCGCCAAATCAATGGTTTCGTTTTTCCAGAGCAAAAGTAGCGCCGGAACCAAGACCCAAAGCACCATAAACGGCGCAATAAATTTTAACCTTTTGAATAGGTCAGAAAAAGGAGTCCTTAAAACACACAACTCCGCGATCACTAAAGCTAGAGGAAGAGTAACAATATTTGGCTTCGTCATGCTGCCTAAGATCGCACAAAGAAACGATAGAGCAAAATAAATCCTTTTTTCTTTCAAGCGCGCCAAAAGATAAAAAACAACAGAAGCCATATAAAATAAAGCAACCATCACCGTCGATCTCTGGACAATATACGTGACAGATTCCGTTTGGATAGGATGCAGCAAGAAAATCAATCCGGAGAAAAATGCCATTCTACGGGCATTAACCGCTAGACGAGGTTCTTGCAACAAGAAAATTCCCACAAAGTGGAAAACAAGAATACTGCAGATGATATGCAAAATAAGATTTACAAGATGAAAAGAGAACACATTCAATTTACCGATAAAGAAATTGAAAGCGAACGTCAAATGCGGCAAGAAACGCGTAGGATCAAAACGCCAGACCCACTGCGGATTTTCTAAATGATGAACGGGCGGATTTTCGACGATGATCTTATAATCATCAAATTGAAAGCCGCTGTGAAGGCTGTTGCTATAGGCAAGAAATCCTACGGCGCAAAAAACAATAGCAACCGCTATAAAAAAGCGTTTGTGGGCCGGAATGATATTTTGGATTTTCTGAAAGCTGGTTAAAAGCATCGCTAGGTAAGGCTAGCTTCTTTTCATTTTAAAAATTACCGGTTTGCCGGAATACAGCAGAACGTAACGTCAAAATATGCCGTCTAAAAACCTTTTTTAAGTTTCACTAAATAATTCTCAAGATCTTTTATTTGGACGTTGACCTGGGTAAGCAGTTGCAAAGTGGACGCAGCATCATTATTCTTGGCCATTTGTTCTATTTGCAGAAAAATAGCGCTGATCTTCTTTGCGGAAATATTAGCGGACGCGCCCTTCAGGGAATGCGCTAGGTCCTTGATCTGTCCGAAATCTTTTTTCTCCGCGGCCATTTTCATGGCGGATAATTTGGCCGGACAATCTCCCAAAAAAATACCGATCAACTCCAAAAGAAGCTCCTTATCATCTTGAACCCGTTCTAGGACTTCGTTTAAATCAATGATGTCATCGCTCATTTATTTGCCTTTCGCGAAAGAATTCCTTCCACCGTCGTATAAAGTTTATTGAAATCGATCGGTTTCGCTACATATCCATCCATACCTGAGGCAAGGCATTTTTCTTCATCGCCTTCCATGGCGCGCGCCGTCATAGCAATGATAGGGATATGTTTCCCTGTTTGCTTTTCTTCTTCCCTAATCAAACGTGTCGCTTCCAAACCGTCTAAGATCGGCATCTGGACATCCATCAAGACAACATCAAATGATTCCTTATTGAGCAAATCCATAGCCTGTTGCCCGTTTTCTGCCACCTGGATCTTCCAATTCCTTTTTTCTAAAACTCTAACCGCGATTTTCTGGTTAACAGGATTATCTTCGGCCAACAGGATCTTAAGTCCGGAAAGGTCTCTTATGGATACGGCTGCGCCCGAAGATTTTTCTTCGCCCAAAACTGTTGATAAACCGATCCCGGATTCTTTAATGCCAAAATTCCCGGTAAAATAGAAAGTGCTTCCTTTCCATTCCTCACTCTCAACCCAGATCCGGCCTTTCATCATTTCAACCAACCGCTTAGAGATCGCAAGCCCTAAGCCTGTTCCGCCAAAACGGCGTGTCGTCGACGCATCCGCCTGAATAAAGGGTTGAAAAAGCATTTCTTGTTTATCTTTTGGAATGCCAACCCCCGTATCCGTCACGGAAAACTTTAATTGGCATTCATGCGCTGAGGAAGAAACCAATTTAACCGCAAGTTCAATTTTTCCTTTTTGCGTAAATTTGATAGCGTTGTTAATAAGATTGATGAGAATTTGCCGCAAACGAAGCGGATCTCCTTCCAAGATCTCCGGGATCTTAGAATCAATGACAGGAACCAGCTCAAGATTTTTATTTTTTGCCAAAACGGACAGCCCTTTGCAAACACTTTGAATAACATTGCGCAGATGAAAATCGATCGCCTCTAGGGTGATCTTTCCCGCTTCAACACGAGAAAGATCAAGAATATCATTCAATAAACTTAAAAGGCTGGTAGCTGCATCCCGCGCTGTCTTTAAATTATCTTTTTGCTCATCATCAAGCGAAGTATCTAACGTTAAATCGATCATGCCGATGATCGCGTTCATCGGAGTACGCACTTCATGGGACATATTCGCCAAGAAAACCGTCTTAGCACTGTTGGCCTCTTCGGCGGCCAGCTTAGCCTGCAAAAGAACTTCATGGGCTCGTTTTCGGTCAGTAATATCCTGCATGATCCCCACAGATCCGACGATATTATCATTGGAATCTTTTAAAACATTGACCGAAAGATCAATATCGATCACTTGACCGTCTTTACGCGTTATCTTTGTTTCTAAATGATGTTTCGATCCGATCTGGCGGATATCTTCCGAACGGATCTTCTTCCATTCATCCTTAGGATATAAAGAACTAACTGGTTTTAAGTACAGGTCTTTTTTCTTCATCCCTAAAAGATTTTCAGTAAACCTGTTCCAAGAAATAATATGCTCATTTTCATCCGTAAGCGTAATAGCCGCCGCGGAATTATCCAAAATAACCCGGGTTTTATTTTCAGATTCTCGAAGTTTTCGTTCAGCTATTTTTTGGCTGGTGATATCGCGCATGATGCCGATAGCGCCGGTAATATTGCCTTCAATGTCTTTTAAAATAGACACCGACAGGTCAACTTCAATGATACTGCCGTCTTTTTTAACTATTTGCGTCTCAATGCTAGATAAGATCCCTTTTTTACGGATACGAAACGCGCGGATCCTGCGCCATTCGCGCGCCGGATAAAGTTCTTTGACGGGTTTGTTGAATAAATCGGATTTTAACATTCCCAGCATTCTTTCGGCGAAGGGATTCCAGGCAATGATCCGCTCTTCTTTATCAACAACCGTAATCGCAATAGCCGAATTATCAAAAACAACACGGAATAATTCCTTAGATTCCAGAAGTTCGCGCTGAACTCTTTTGTGGGTGGAAATATCTTCCAAGATCCCGTCGACCCAAGCAACTTTTCCCTTTGAGTCCTTAACAGCAACCGTCGTTAAAGAACACCAGATAAAATCGCCGTCTTTTTTCTTAAGCTTGATCTCTTCATTGCGCAGGTAACCTTGGCGCTCGATCTTCTTGTTAATGAAGGTGTGCGCCTGGCTATGTTCATAGAGTTTACGTGGAGAAATTTTGAGAATTTCGTTTTGGGTATATCCGAGGATCTTCTGAAAGGCGGGATTCACAAATAAAAAATGCCCCTTGGGGCCAAGGGTTTTACGGTAGACAGCAACCTGCAAATTATCAATTAACTGCTGAAAATCAATATCGGAAATAGGCATAAAAAATCAAAAGCTTTCAGGGCTATCTTTTAAATTTCATATTTCGCGCTAGCGCCAAAAATGACATAAGGCCGACGACAACAGCCAAGCATGCCAGGCAGATTTTCATTAAAGGCATCCACCCTTTTTGTAGATCCGGTAAAGTTCCCGGATGCGTCAAATAGGCAACAGCAACCAAAACAGTAACGATCACACAGCCGGCAATAAAGAATAAAAGAAACGAAAAAAGAAATGTTATGACAAGAACATAGAAATTATATAGAAAAAGATTGCCCTTGGCGATCTTACTGGCCGCAATTCCTATTCTTTCCATACGCTTATCCTGTCAGATGTTCTTGAACAAGTTATTATTGGCTCAGCTTGTATTTTCCTGGCGCTTCCTTGATCCCTAATTCAGCCTGTTTGATCCGATCGCTGACAAAAGGGTGAGTGTTTAGGATCAACGGTGTTCGCGCACCTTTAGATTCTCGCTCTAATACCTCTAGAGTTTCTATCATACCATTGAGACGAAACCCTGCCAAGTACATATATTTAATTCCAAGCAAATCAGCTTGATATTCGTCTTTTCGGCTGTAAGCGGAGGTCACTAATTGCATGGCGATATCAGATGCGAGGGAGGCTGTTTGCCTAGATTGATCGGACATTTTAACCTGGCTGAAGATAAGAGCCCCGATCAGGTTATAGCCTAAAGCAGCCTGGAATTTTTTGATCGTGTGCCTAGCCGCGCAATGGCCGATCTCATGCGCTAAAACAGCCGCGATCTGATCATCGGTCTTTAGCTTCTCCAATAGGCCGCGAAAAAAATAAATATTTCCTCCGGGTGTTGTAAACGCGTTCAGCTCATCTTTCTCAATGAGAAAAAAATGATAGTTATAGTCTTTGCGGTCAGAAACATCGGCAAGCTTCTTCCCTATCTCTTTGACCCTTTCAAGGTCTTTGTCAGATCCGGAAAGCTTATATTGCTGAGTAACTTCCTGGTGGATGTTTTTCCCCATGGCGACTTCGGCATCGGTGGGAATAATGATAAATTCTCTTTGCCCGGTGGCCGGATTATATAAACCTAAAGTCGCGCATCCCGAGATGAGGAATAAAACAAAAACGAAAAGAAAAGCACTGCGGATCCTTTGAGTTGTCATTTATCGTTCAAATTTTGTAATGCCCTTCCACCACGAACTACTGTCCCATGTCTTTATGGTGCGCCACAACTTCCGGGCACTTTTTGTCTTTAAAAAATCAGGGGCTTTTTTAAAGAAATTCTTCGCACCTTTGTATCCATTATCGTAATACTCTTTGGCCTGCAGCAGGCATTCTAGAATATCCGCATCGCGAGCAACCAAGCTTTCTTTTGTGGATTGCTTATCGTATTCATCGCGGATCTCCTGCATTTGATTTTTTGCTTTCTTGTTTAGGAATTCAATCTGCTCGCGGAAAACTTTCTTTTCTGCCGACTTAAAATCAATGTAATAATGCCCCATTTTATGCAGATCATTGATCCGAGCTTCGTGAATATCATTGAAAAGCGTCATCAGCGTAACGCGAAAAGGGTCGGCGCCTTCTAAGTGCGCCAGATAATACCCCATGACAGCACAACGAAAACAATGCTCGGCAACGCTTTCGGGGTCTTTGATCCCAGCCACCCACCACCCGCTTCGCTTCACCTTCTTTAAAAGGCCGGCTTCGGCGAAAAAATTAACGGCGGACAAAATGGATGCAAAATCCTTATCGCCTCTTTTTTTGTTTTGCGATCTCATAGCCTATCATTCCTGTTGCCTGAGCAACGTTCAGTGATAATTGCGGATGTGACATCGGGATCGTCACCGGCAAATCAATTTGTTTCAAGATAATGTCCCTAATCCCTTTTTGTTCCGACCCAAGAACAAGGGCCAGCGGAAAAGAAAATGAAATATCGCGCAGGTCTTTCCCTTCCTTGGTCACCGCGCCGACGATCCAGATCCCCGATTTCTTCGCTAAAGAAATGGCACTATTAAGATTACTGACCTTGGCAACCGGAATATAGTTATCTGCTCCCGATGCCACCCGTAAAACAGCCTCAGTAATATCAACCGAATCGTGCGTAGGCAAAACGATCCCAAAGCCTCCCAAACAAGCTAAACTTCTAATAATGGCACCCAAATTCTGAGGGTCGTTCAATTCGTCCAAGAAAACGATCGATAAATTTTTTTCTTCGGCCATCCGTAAAAGCTCGTCAAAAGGCATATAAACAAAATCGTCCACTTCCGCTAAAATTCCCTGGGTGTTCAAGCTTTTGCTTAGCTTCACCATCTTTGAATGCGGGACAAAAACAACCGGAATTCCCGCCGCAAAGGCTTTTTTGCGGACATAGCTACCGTCGGGATGCCCTTCGCTGATGTGAATTTTTCGAACGCTTTTGGGATTAGACCTTAAGCGTTCAAGGACCGGATTTTTTCCGAATAATTTCATTGGTTCAAATCAATATTTGGACGATGGTTAAAAATCATAGATATTGCCAAAAATAGGCATGAACGTTTTCACAACAACATAAACGATCAAAGACATGGAAAATAATATAATAAAAATATCCAGAACAGATTCTGTGGTATTTTTTCGGCTGCACAATTGAAAATACGCGCTTCTTTTTCCCAGCTTTAATTTTTCTTGGGCCGCTTTTTCAATGAGCTCTTCATCTTTAACTATGTCGCCGGTCAAGATCCTATTAAGAATGCTGGTATATTCCTGGTTAAACTCGCACTCTTGAGCAAGATGAGTTTTTTCATCAAAAGAGGAACGGTATTTCCAATCGCACTTCGCGCAATACTTCTGATATTCCATATGTATCATCATGGAATCCAAAAGATTGATCACAAGCCAAGGAATGCGAATAACAAAACTAAAGTTAATCGGTTGGATAAGAAATCGCTTAAACGCCTTCCCCATTTTAAGCTGATTACGGCTAAATGAATACATGAAGGCAAATGACCGCGCCCGAAAATAACTGCCCACCAGATATTGGGCATGGTCTTGATTAGACGCTTTTTGCGTTTTATCAATTTGCTTTTTAAAAAGAGTTTTTTCTTGGATCTTAAGCGCTTCGGACGCCTCAACCTCAAAAAGGATCGAGTCACAATAAAGACAAGTGAGCCGTGAACCGGAATGAAACACAATGTCGCATCGATCACATTTTTTCATGCAAGGATCACTTTCTTAGCCTGAACCCTAAATAAAAAAGTGGACGCAAAATGCTCCACCATCCGATAACGGGTTGCATTTTCGTATATCCAAGTTTTTTCGGAGGATAAATTTTCGTCACACCAACTTCCCTGACGCGATAACCCAATGTCACGGCTTTAAAGAAAAGATACGGTTCTAATTCGTAAGCGTTTAGCCACTCCTGCCTTAAATTGATCCGTTCATCTTTGCACAGAGCCAGACGAAAAGCGCGAAACCCGTTGGTACTGTCCGTAATTTTTTTTCCGGTAAAAAGCGAGAATAATAAAGGATGTAGCCGGGTTGCGAGTTTTCGATAAAGCGGCATGGCGCCCCCGGCGCCATTTTTCTTTTTGTAGCGGGAACCCTGAACAAAATCAAACCCTTCTTTAAAGATCGGTTCCAGCAATTGCGGGATCTCATCCGGATTATCTTTGTCATTGCCCGCCATGATCACCAAAACATCATAGTGTTTTTCTAAAGCATAATTGATCGCCGTACGAATGGCGGCTCCAACTCCCCGGCGCTGAGGATGACGAATGGTTTTAACCCCGCGCGAAGCAAAACTTTCGATCATCTGCGTCGTTCCATCGGTCGACCCGTCATCAACGATCAAATAATCGACTTGAGTGACGACCGGACTTCTTAAAAAACGCTCAATAACGCTTTTTAATTTTATATGTTCATTGAAGGCAACCGGAGAGACAAGGACTTTATTCATCCAACTTTAATCCCTGGGAAGTCAGTGAATAAAATAGCCCGCAGGAGCATCGCAGAGAATCATCCAATCTTTTCCCACAGCGACAGGCATAACCCTTGGGTTCGGCCGGGTGGCCGACGACGATAGCAAAGGGCGCGACATCTTTTGTCACAACGCTTCCCGCGCCGATAAAAGCATATTCACCGATCGTAATGCCGCATAAAAGCGTAACATTCGCTCCGATGGTTGCTCCTTTTTTAACAAGTGTCTTTTCTAAAACCCAAGGGTCTTTACGATGGCTGCGCGGATGACGATCATTAATAAAAGCTGTGTTCGCTCCGCAAAAAACATCATCTTCTAAAGTAATTCCGCTAAAGATCGAAACACCGTTTTTGATCGTAACATGATTACCGACGATAGCCCCTTTTTCGATAAAACATCCGTCACAAATATTGCAATGCTCTCCAACAAAAGCACCGTCTTGAATATTCACAAAGGCCCACACGCGGGTTTTCTTACCGACTTTGGCTTTTTTCCCGACCAATGCTGTTTTATGTTTAAAATAATTTGCCATCATTACAAAACCTCAACGGGAACACCGCGTTTTACAATAGATTCCTGGATAGCGCACAAAGTACGCACCACATCTGCGGCTTTTTGCGCATCCGCCAGATCCGGATTCTTATTTTTCTCAACACAATCAATGAAATACTGACTTTGCAATTTTAAGGGTTCCGCTAAACCGATCTTAGGGATCGTGATGCTTCCCTCTTTGGATAAAAGCTGGAATTCGCCGTAGGACTCATAAAAAACGGCTGTCCGCTCGACGTGTTTGTCATAAAGCTTAACAGGGCCATTATTATCCAAATCGTCCCAGATCACCATTTTTTTATCGCCGACAATGGTGATCTGCCGGACTTTTCTAGGGTCAAGCCAACTGACATGAATATTCACAAGAATATTCTTAGGATATTCTAACGTGGCGAATGCTAAATCTTCTAAAGAGTTTCCGAGGCATTTTTGCCCGCGAGCGGAAACACTGATCGGACAGCTGTCTAACAAATAATTAAAAATAGAAATATCGTGCGGCGCTAAGTCCCAAAGCGCGTTGACATCGTAACGAAAAGGCCCCAGATTCGTACGCTCCGAATGGGCATAGTAGACTGATCCCAATTCCCCGGATTTGATATATTCTTTGAGGCGGACAATACCGGCGTTAAAAACAAAAACATGTCCCACCATGAGGATCTTATTTTTCTGTGAAGCCAGCTCTTTTAATTCACGGCATTCTTTAGCTGTGAGCGCTAACGGCTTCTCGCAAAGAACATGCTTATTGTTTTCCAGAGATTCTTTGACCAAGGCATAATGGCTGTTGGTCGGTGTTGCGATGCAAACAGCCGTGATTTCGGGATTTTTTAAAATTTCCTTATAATCAGAAACAGCCGTTACGGATGGGAACAAACCTTTAATGGCTTTAAGTCTTTCCGCATCCAGGTCAGCGCACATAGCGACTTTTGAGTTCGCCCCCTGAGAAAAAATACGGATATGATTGGGGCCCCAATGCCCGCAACCGATAACGCCAATGGTAACCAAATCTTCCTCCTCAATTAAAGTCGTTAACAGGAATATATTATAGTGACGAAAGAGTTATTAAGAAAGATTTTATTTTTGCTTTTCCTCAATACTTTTGATTGTTTGCCGCGGCTAAAACAGGCTGTAATCTATTGAAACATCGGCTCTTTCAAGATAGAATAGTGAGCAAATTAGAACTTCCAGCTTATGAATATTAAAAATATGGCCTCAACTCAGAATCTGCGATCGGCTTCTCTTTTTTTGGGAGCGCTCGTCATTATTTCCATCCATATTCATACTCTCATCAAGGAAACAACAAAAAACCAACAACTTCGCCAAAACGTTCCCGCTCAATTTCTGGGTTATAAATTCGCCGGGCTTGAAGAAACACTGCGCGATGTGCGCTATATTGGCTATTACAGCGATAAAAGCCTTGATGACCGCGTTTTTGCCGCGCAATTTGCCCAGGCGCAGTACATCTTAACTCCGGCTATTTTGGATTTTAACAATACTGATCATGATTTCATCCTTTTTGATTGTTCCACGGAAGATATTGCCATGAGAAAAATAAAACAGATCGGCGCTGTTCCTTTGAAGAAAAACCAATTCGGGATCATCTTAGCAAGAAAAATAAAATGACCGCCATTTTCCCTTATCTACTCTCAACAGCTTTAGGTTATTTGCTGATAAGGACTTTATTTAGAAATCAAACTCCGGTCAGCATTTATTTTTACTTCTTTGTTTCCATTGGCGCCGGTTTAGGCTTAAGCACTTACATAACTTTCTTTAGTTTTCTTTTATTTGATCAATTAAATCAATTTTTTGTTCTTGCGGCACACGCAGTAATCCTATGCCTATTTATTTTGACCGGAAAATTTCTCCTAAAACTTTCCTGGAAAGATCTCTTTATCGTCAGGAAATTTTGCACTCGGGAGCTTTTATTGTTCCTGATCCTTATTTTTGCCTCTGTTCCCCTGCTTATCCACTGCCAATTTTATCCCAATGGCGGCTGGGATGCCTGGTCTTGTTGGAACTTAAAAGCCCGTTACCTTTTTCTCGGCGGCGAAGAGTGGCAAAATATGCTAAACCCAATTCTGTGGCGCTCCAGCCCTCACTATCCGCTTCTTTTACCTCTTATTAATGTCTGGGGGTGGATGTTCTCTGACCAGACGCTACCGGCAACCCCGATGATCACCTCGGTCGTATTCACGTTCATCACATCCGGGCTTTTGCTCTTTAGCTTAAATGAAATAACATCCAAGATCGCGTCTGCTTTAGGTATGCTGCTTATAGCCGTGTTGCCGTTTTTTGTGACCATCGGAACAAGCCAGTACTGCGATATTGTTCTAGGTTATTTTCTTTTAGGGAGCTTTGTTTGCGCGATTCTTGGTATTCGGAAAAATTCTTTGCCTTTGATCGCTTTATCGGGATTGTTTCTTGGATTTTTGAGCTTCACAAAGCCGGAAGGAACGCTGGCTTCTTTACTGATCGTCTTTTTGTTTTGCGCGTATCTTGTTCTTCGGCAAACACAATTTACCCCGAATTTCAGAAAAATTATTACGTATTTTCTAATAACATTTCTTTTTTCGGCCCTACCAACAATTCTTTTCCAGATCGTTTACTCTCCGGGAAATCAAACATTTATCAACGGGCTCTCTTCGTCATCTGATCCGTCTAATTTTTCCAGATTACAGCTCATCGGAAGTTTCTTTCTAGTGGAATTAGGAAGCCAAAAATGGAACGGCCTTTGGATCTTTTTAGGAGTAGGAATTGTGCTTATGGGTAGGAAATGCTGGCAAGGAACAACGCTAATTTTGCCGCTATTTTTCTTAATTTATCTTCTTACGATCTTCTTTTATTATTTTCTGAATACTTATTTTGCGGCCGCCTGGTGGCTATCCGTCACACTCAACAGAATTCTTCTAACACTGCTGCCTTCTGCTATTTTCTGGGTCTTTTCTTCTTTGGGCCGGCTCAGCCAAGAAAAATAATCTTTTACTTTAAAGCCGCTCGATCTTTAAGACCTGATAGTTGAGGTCTCCCGCCGGAACACGGATCACTAATTTCTCTCCAATGGCTTTTCCCATCAGAGATTTTCCCACCGGAGAAAAAATAGAGATCTTTCCTTCTTCATAATTGGCCTCTTCCGGAGAAACAAGCGTATATTTTGTTTCTTCGCCTGTATCAAGATCCTTTAATGTCGCCGTCGCTCCGATAAAGATCTTGTCGGTCGGAATATTCTCGTTTTCAATGATCCGCACTCTGGATAATTTCATTTCCAGCTCGGCAATACGCGCCTCGCAATGCGCCTGGGCATCTTTCGCGGCATCATATTCCGCGTTCTCTGAAATATCTCCCTGCAGCCTGGCCTCGCCGATAGCCTTGGCAATTTTCCGGCGCTCCGTAGTTTTGAGCCGCTCTAGCTCATCGTGTAATTTTCGATGCCCTTCCTTGGTCAAATAAAGTTCCCCAGACATGCTGTCTCCTTTTTATTTCTGCCTACCACTAAACGGCTATTTATCTTTTTCGTTTAAACTTGCCCTTATTGACTATTATAATTCTGCAATCGTCTTTGAGCAGAGTCAAGCATCTTTTTGTTGTTTTGATTTTCATAAAGCTTGATGGCGGCCGCTAAAACTTTTTGAGCTTCATTGATCTGACCTATTTTATTTAAGGTATTCGCGAGATTAAAATACGCATTGGCAAATTGCACGTCAACAGCAATGGCTTTTTCATAACAATCAATCGCTTCATCGTAGCGGCCAAGCATATCCGCAATATTACCCATATTATTATGTGCGGACGCCATTTTATCATCCCGCTTTGCCGCAGACTTATACGCGTCATAGGCCATCTCGTATTTTTCTTCCGACACATAAATGTCGCCTAGGCTATAAAACGCGAAAGCAAAATCAGGGTTGAAACGAATGGCTTCGTAAAAATAAAACTTCGCCTTAGATAGGTCATTTTTCTCCAGATGAACACGCCCCAAACCCGCGTAAGCCGGCGCAAAAGTAGGATTTATCTCCAGGGCCTTGCGGTAGCTTTCCTCGGCAGCTTTCGAATCCCCTTTTTGCCTATGAACATTACCTAGATTATAATGAGGGCCATCGTAATTGGGTTTGATCTCAATGGCTAGGTTTAGCTCTGCTATAGCGCGGTCGATATCCCCTTTTTCAAAATAGATATTACCCAGATTATTATGCGGATGCGCGTAATGGTTATCGAGCGCGATCGCCTTCTCATATTCTTGCTGCGCTTTTTCCAGAAAACCTTTTTCGTGATAGACGACCGCCAAGTTATTATGGACCCTGGCCTTGCCCGGTGATTTTCTAACGATATCTTCCAGAAATCCCAATCGATCAGACCAAACAATATTCCTTTGATAACTTAACACGGAAAGAATGCTGATCAATATCAATGCCGCGGCAATTTGCCATCTTCTAAGAGAAATAAATCGGAACAATAAAACCGCGCAAACAATGATAGCGCCGATCATCGGCAGATAAAGGCGATGTTCAAAAATAACGTCGGCAATAGGGAAAAAACTTGATTCTAAGCTTAACGTTAGAAAGAACCAAGAAATACCGAATGCGATCAATTTTTGCTTCTTATAGATTTGCATGGCAAGAATCAATATTCCAAAGAGAATACAAAAAGAGAAAAAAGTAGGAAACGAAAAAAAGCTACGCGCGATCGGGTAATCGTAATCCAAGTTCTGATGGACAGGAAAAACCAACAGGCGTAAATAGGTTACAAGGACATTGAACTGCGTTAATAAATAATCTCCCCTAGAAATACTGTTCGTTTCCCGCGTTACGTCCAAAAGCCTGGTCAAATCCCATGATTTGTACTTCCATAGCATTAAAAGAGAAGGGACAGCGACAATCATAAAGACAAATGGCAAAAAAGCTAAGATTATTTTTTTATCCCTCTTAAAAGAAAAATCCAGGAAAAATATTTCCAGCAGAATAATGGCAAAAGGCAAAGTAATAATAATGGGTTTTGTAAAAAGCCCCACAAAAGCAACGGCAACCGAAAAAATATAGAAAATTAATTTCTTTTCTTGGCGAAATCGCACATATAAAAGCAGAGCGAGCAAATAGCACGCACCCGCCAAAAGCGTTGAGCGCTGCGAAACATATGTGACCGCTGATGTCTGCAGAGGATGAACAAGGAAAATAGCCGCCCCAAAGAAAGCCATGGCTTTCGCATCTTTTAAGGTCCGATTTTCTTTTAAACCTCTTTGAAATATTTCTTTCAGAAAAAGATAAACAAGGCCCGCTACCGCGAAATGAAGTAATAAATTAACCGCATGATAACCTTCCGGTTTTAATCCGCCAAAAAAATAATTGACCGCAAAACTTAAGTGGGTCAAAAATCTCGACGGATCTGTCATCCAAATAACAAAAATACTGCGCAGATCCTTGATCGCCGAATCTTCAACGATAGTCATATAATCATCGAATTGAAAAGGCGCGCGCAAGGAAGGCCAATAAACACAAACCCCCAAAGCAAAAAGAATAAAAATGGAAATGATCGGCGCGATCGCCTTATTTCTTTTCATTATTTTTTATTTTCGTTGAGTTTTTCTTCGATCGCTTCGGCTTTTTTTGTTTGCCCTTGGGCGCGATACAATTTTACCGCTTGGCGGGCAGACTCTCTTGATTCTTCAAGGCGGCCGGATTCGTAGAGAGCATTGGCTAAATTAAAATACGCCTGAGCCAAGGAAGGATCATGGCTAATGGCTTTTTCATAGTTCTCGATGGATTTTTGAAAATCACCAAAATAAAAAAAGACATTTCCTAAATTGTTAAGCGCATCGGCTAAATCAGGCTTTAATTGAATAGCCTGTTGATAACTCATCAATGCTTCATAAAAATTACTTTCCGTAAAATAAATATTCCCTAAATTATAATGCGCAAACGGATTTTGAGGATCAAGCCTTAGGGATTCTTGCAGGGCTGACTTTGCCTCCCCTGTACGTTTGGCGTCAGAATAAAGATTTCCTAATCCCGCATAGGCGGACGCGTTGAACTTATCTAAGCTGATCGCCCGGTTAAAAGAATCCATGGCGGCATCAAAATCCCCCTTTTTCTGGGCGACAAGCCCTAAACCTAAGCACACCGAAGAATGATCCGGATATTGTCCGGCGAGATTTAAAAGCAGTTTTTCCGCTTCCCGGATATTTCCTGTCTCGAGATAAACCATCGCAAGGTTATAGCGGGCCGTAAAATAATCGGGGTCTAAGCTTAAAGCCTTAAGATATTCGGCCTGAGCTTCTTGAAATTTTCCTTTTGAGAAATAAAAATACCCTAAATTGTTATGCGGCCTGGATTTTTGGGGTGATTTGGCAACAACGTCTTGCATAAATCTTAGGCCATTGCTCCAAAGATCATTTCTGACATAAGTCAGCACTGAAAATACAGCGACCACGGCGACCATAACGCCAATGTATGCCTTTTTATCCTTAAAGAACTTATGAAGGATGGTACACAATAAAATTGCAAATCCAAAACATGATAAATAAACCCGATGTTCGTTAATCACATCTGCCAGCGGAAAAATGCTTGAATCAGGTAAAAGGGCGATAAAAAATATGAAAATACCAAATGATACCAGGGGGCGTTTATTAAATGATGTAGTCGCAATAAAAATGAGAAGGAAAATTCCCGCCAAAGATAGATACGTCGGAAATTCAAAAATGTTATGAACGATCCTAAAATCATAGTCTAGGTTCTGTCCGATGGGAACAAAAAGAAGCTGAAGATATTTCATCATGACATTGAACTGAGTGAACAAATAGCTGGGTTGCGGAATATTGAGATAACTTTGTGTTACAAGCGTTGTTAATTTCCCCATTCCAAAAAGAAAAAGAGGAATGGCCAGCATTGGAAGGACAAAACATAAAAACGTCACTCGCTCCCGCCATCCGGTATCTGGCTCATCATCTTTAAAGAAACACAACTGCACTAAGATCACGACTAAAGGCAGTGTTGCGATGATAGGTTTACTGAGCATCCCCAGAAAACAGAAGACGATCGCCCATAAATATAATTTAAAGTTCCGTTCAATTTTTCCTTTAAAAAAGAAATAGAGCGTTGCGACATAAAAGAAACCTGCCAGAACCGTTGACCGCTGAACAATATAAGTAACCGCTTGTGTTTGGATGGGATGGAGCAGGAAGATGAGCGCGGTAAATAAAGAAATAAGGAAAGAACTGTCCTCATCCCAGGCGTTTTTTATCCGGGGCATCTGGAAGATCTGAAAACTAAAAAGAAAAACAAAAAAGCTCGTCATGATGTGGATCAGCAGGTTAACCAAATGCCATCCAAAAACATTGAGCTTGAATGCCAAGTAAGTTGCAAGAAAGGTAAGATTGGTGAGAAATCTGGAGCGGTCATATTCCCAAAGAGCGGGAAGGTCGAGATTTTTGATGAGCGGATTATCCACGATCACCGCATGGTCATCAAACTGAAAATCACCCCAAAAGCTGCGGCTATAAGCGGCAAAAGCAGAAACAACGATGATCCAAAATGCCGTCCGAAAACGCCGTGCTCCGGAGAAATATTCTAAAAAAGAAGAGCCGAATAGATCCGCGGCCGAAAAATAAGAAGTTTTGCTCACAATTTAGAAAGTGAATTTCTTTGTTGGGAACTATTGCGTTTTGACAACTACATGCTTTCCACGGCCTTCATAATGACCGGAACGATCTCTTTAACTTCATTTTTAACCAAGCGGCCGAGCTTGACAAATTGCCATTCACCGGATTGATTTTGATTCTCGCGAGAGATCTGCAACTTCTTTTCCCCGCCATTATAAGAGAAAACTCCGACGGTGATCTTGGTATCGCCAAACTCTTTGGTTTCTTTGAATGTTTCCGCATCCAACGACTTATCGTACGGCATTAACTTCCTCCTTTAATAAACCCTGTTTTTATCACAGGGTCAATGTTATAAGCCCGGAATATTCAGGCCCGTTGCGGCCTTCATTTTCTGAGCAGCGACGTTCTGAGACCTCACCACGGCAATATTGACCGCCCGCAGCAAATCCCCTTCTAATTTTTGTTTATTGCTCTCCCCTAAAAGCAACGGATCAATTTGTATTGCTTTGAAATTTTGCGCTCCGTTAACAGTGATCTTGATCCCGCGAATATCACTGATCTCTAAAATAGCCGCTTCTAATTCGCGCTTGATCTTTTCCATTTGACTCTTAACTTCCATCAGCTGTTTCATTTTATCAAACATAAAATATCTCCTTTAAAAATAATCATCGTTAAAAATATTTCGGTCGATCTTACCGCAATCGGTACGCAATCTCTAGAAGAGTTGTCACTAGAAATGATCGAAGAAACATAATTATGAAAAACACAATAATGGGAGAAATATCTATCCCCAAAGATGGCAAAAGCCTTCGGACCGGATTTAAAACAGGCTCGGTCGTTCGATAAAGAAATTGAACAATAGGATTAAACGGGTCCGGGTTGACCCAGCTAATCAGCGCCCGTATAAGGATCAGCCAATATGCCAGCGTTAAAAGGACGTCCAGGACTCTTGTGAGCGCAATAATAAGGTTGCTTAAGACGAACATAGTTCCCTACCTTTTTTTGTCTTCGGGTTCAAAGGATTTTTCTTGCTGGTAATTGACAGCGTAAATGGGATAAGGAATAACGATTCCTTCTTGAGCATAGCGCTCTTTCAGTTGCTTAACGAATTCGTGCTTCACCAGATACTGATCGACAAATTCCTTCGCTCGCAAGATAACGGTGAAATTTATAGAAGAATTTCCGAACGTATGAAAACGAATGAACGGCTCAAAGTCGACAACACCGCCGGGAACTTCTTTCATTACATTTTTAGCAACATCAATAGTGACTTTTTCAACATGGTTTAAGTCCGATTGATAATGCACGCCTATCTCTACAAGGACCGCCAGGTCGGTGCCGGGGTAATAGTAGTTGATAATGCGGGAATTTGTCAGCATCTTGTTAGGAAGAATGACCATGTTGTTTGATAAAAATCTTATCCAAGTTGACCGCCAACCGATCTTATGGATATAGCCTTCTTCGCCCGATTCAAGCTTTACAAATTGTCCAACCTGAATAGGTTTATCGATCACAATCTGAATACCCGCAAAAAAGTTTTCCAATGTTGGCTGCAAAGCCAGCGCAACCGCCAAAGAGCCGATTCCCAATGACGCGATGATCGGCGTGATCGAAACACCAAAACTATCTAAAAGGACAAGACCGCCGATCCCTATTGTGGCAATTCGCACAGCTCCCTGGGCAAACCCGCCGGAAGTTCTTAAAATCTCCATTTTGGGAGTATACGACCGGATCAAACCACCAATCAACCTGTCCAAGAAGACAATAACGGCAATGATACTGACGGCCTTAAAAGCTAAAACAAAATAGTGAACCATTTCCGTAGAGGCAAAAGCAGGAATGATCTTTCCGGCGACAACACCGCCGCTTGCCACGATCAACAATGTCAAAGGCAGATCGGCCGCCTTTAAAAGAATATCATCGGCGGACGTTCGCGTTCTCTGAACCATCTTCTTCATGTAGCCGAAGCCGATCATTTTAGCCATCAACAATATCCCGACCCACGCTAAATAGATGATCGGAACATAAATCCACGCGGGAATATAACCGTACATATCACGTTCTCCTCTTCACGAAAAGATTTAAATGGCTCTCTACGGCTTCACGGCCATAGAACATCTTTATTCCTCGGTGAAATTCGCCGAAGCTATCCCGATTCGCATCCTGTGGCGAAATTCTTTTCAATAATTTCGCCACGCTCATCGGGATTCGCCTTATAAATCTACTGTCTTACGACCGTAGATTTATAGCGAAGGCGAACTAAAAAACTTTGAACAAATTTCCTTCGATGAGCCGCTCTTCAATGCGATTTAACAAACGCTTGGACGTCTTAGAAATATATTCTAACTCTTTACTGATAGAGTTGATCGTCTTTGAAGTTTCTGTCAGTGAAACAGCCGTATCGCCAAAAGATTCCGCCAAGTCTTGAACATCTAAAGGGTCTTCGCCTAAGATCGGAGTGGAGAGATCAACGCTGGATGTCGCTTCATCAGTGCTCATATCAATCACTTTCCCGCCTAAAAGCCCTTCGGTCTTGATCGCAACGCGAGAACTTTTCTCCAATTGAGGCTTGTAACGCTTAAAGACATTAAGTGTCACCTGAACTCCTCGCCCTTGGATCTTTTCACTTAAGAAATCGATTTTCCAAACCGTTCCAACATTAACCCCTGATAAACGAATAGGAGCTCCGACGGATAAGCCACCCACTTCCCTAAAAAGGACCGTAATGGGAAAACGAGGCTGCGTAAAACCTTTTTCATTGCTGATGGCCCAGATCACCACAAAGATCAAAAAGATCCCTATGAAGAAAAATATCCCGGCATAAAATCTTTTTACAAAATCACGTTTATCCATTTAAGCCCTCCTGGTCAACTAAAGAATTTTCGCACGAACGGATCGGTTGAAGTTTCAAAATCATGTTTTGTTCCCACCAGCCAAAGACGCCCTTCATGAATTAAAGCCAGCCGGTCGGCAATACGAAACGAATTAATGATATCGTGCGAGGTGATCACGGTTGTTGCGTTAAGTTTTCTGCTTAAATCCAAAATAAGTTGAGAGATATCCTGACTGCGAATAGGGTCAAGCCCGGACGTCGGCTCGTCACAAAAAAGAATTTTTGAGTTAAGGATAACACATCGGGCCAAAGCCGCTCTTTTTTTCATCCCGCCGCTTAACTCAACCGGATATTTTTCTTGGGCGTCTTCTAGCCCGACCAGCTTAAGTGTTTCCATAACCCTGCTTCGGATTTCTTCTTCGCTTAACTCGGTATGTTCTTCCAAAGGGAAAGCAACGTTCTCAAAAATCGTCATAAAATCATATAGGGCCCCCTCTTGGAACAAATATCCGATCTCTTTGCGCACCTTAAGCAACTCTCGCTCGGAAAGCTGCGTAATGTCCGTTGCGTTGATCTCAACACTGCCTCGGTCGGGCCGGCGCAATCCAACGAGGTGTTGTAAAAAAACACTTTTCCCCGCCCCGCTTTCTCCTAAAATGACCAAGATCTCTCCCTCGCGAATTTCAAGGTCAATATCGCTTAAAATCGCTTCGCCGTTGATCTCTTTAGATAGACCCCGGATCCGGATCAATGCATATCCTTTTTTTCAAAAAATCTGAATTTATTCCTGCCGAATTTTGTATACAAACGGTTATATGGACGAACGTCGATCTTTTCGGCAAAAAATTCTGTTCCGCGGTATTCGCCGAGCTTATTCATTTCGGAATCCGTCAAAACCTCAACCTCATCGGTCGGAAACCATAACCCGTTCTCAAAATCAATGGGTTGGCCGTCTTTGATCCAGTCCGCTTCAGCCGATGGCGTATAAAATCCTTTTAGCTGAACCGAGGCGCCGCCGCAACCGGAAAAAATAGCTGCCGCCGCCAAAAGAATAAAAAAAATACTTTTCTCACCTGCCCGTTTCACGCAAGCCTCCTTTGTAGGAACGTAAATATTACCAAAGTGTTAAAATAATTTTTGTCAAGAATGCATTAGATAAAACCACCAAAATATAAGAAAAGGCAACGGCCTTGGTCGTATATTTTCCTACACCCATAGAACCGCCCTTTGTGCTAAAACCTTGGTAGCAACAAATCCATCCGATCAGGATAGCAAAAAAGAATGTCTTCACAAACCCACTAAAAAAATCAACATATCCGATGGCATCAATGGTACGATTGATATAAAAAGATCCCGGAATATTGGCTTCAAAGATCCCGACAAAATATCCTCCGGCAATACCAATGACTTCCGATAGGACAACAAGGATCGGCAGCACCAAAAAACAAGCGATCATTCGCGGAACAACTAAAAACTCGATCGGATCAACGCCTAAGGTGCGCGTTGCCAAAAGCTGGTCATTAACGCTCATGGTTCCCAGTTCAGCGGTGATGCGCGCTCCTGTTTTCCCCGAGAAAATGATCGCGCCAAAAACCGGGCTTAGCTCGCGCACTAAAGAAAGAGCCACTAATTGCGCCACATATTCCTTGGCGCCAAACCGATCCAGCATCATATAGCCCTGTATTGCCAAGACAGCGCCCGTCGCAAACGAAGTCAACGCAATAATGACGATCGACTGGATGCCTTGTTCGTAGATCTGCTTTAAAACCTCTCCTAAGCGAATTTTTCCTCTAAAAATATTCCGCAAAACATCACCCAGAAAAAGCAACGCATCGCCTAGCCCGCAGATAAAACCAACGATATAATCAAGAATATAGCGCATGGATCCTTATGATCTAAAAATTCTTAAAGTAAAAAAGTTACTGATCCTTTAACCAGATCTTTTCAAGCTCAGAAGTGATCTCATGTTCCAGCGTCTTTGAGATCGTTTTATTTTCTTCACGCTTGATACGGGCGGATTTATCTTCGTTGCCGTCCGCGTGCCGCGGCTTTACTTGCGCCACAAAATCTTTAACATTTAAAACATCAGCCCCTAATGCCCGTATCGAAAACCTTAATTCTTTATCATCCGTGACAACAATGATGTTTTTCTTGCGGGTTGCTGTCGAAAGGATACGCCTGATCCTGTCATCTGCCGTTTCACCTTGAGAAAAAACGATTTTTACGGATGTCGTGTTTTGTGCGGCCGATTCAAAAGGCCATCCGTCAAAAACGATCGTCACAATATTTTTTACACTGCCTTGCGGCCGAAAAATCTCGACAAAACGCGCCAGATCTCCCCGGGCACTTTTAAATTCTCTCGGAGCTAATGCCGGGAGCTGATGGACGATATTATAACCATCGAGGATATATTGGAGCGCCATGAATTATCATTTCACTTAACTTACGGCGAAGCTGTTTCGGCGGTTTTCTTGATCAGTTCTTTGACCGGAGACTTGGTCGCCGCATAAACAATGCCGCCAAAAAGCCCCACAATGACCATGAATAAAAACGTCATTAAGCTAATGCTCACCGCTATTCCGGAACTGACACCAACCTTAGCCAATAAATACGCCGCCCCCGCTTCGCGCACGCCTAATCCACCTATCGATGGAAGAGTGGTGATCACGCAAATAATGGGTGTAAAAATAATGAAATAGATCAAAAGAATGTCTTGGTGTAAAGCTTTTCCCAGAAAGAACGAAACGATCGCGGCTAAAACTTGCGCGAATCCCGACAAGGCCACAACCTTATAAAGCGCGGTTCGTTTATCTTTCAACAAAGCGATATCATAATGAAGATCCATCAAATTTTTCTGGATCTTAGGTAGCCGGCTGAAGATCCGGCATCCAAAAGAATATATTTTCTCGTTAAATAAAACTGTCCCGACAAATACCGATACCGCCGCCATGGCAAAAATAGTAAGCGACAATGACCTGTCATCGATCAAATGCTGGCCGATCATAAAAGAAACAATGGCGACCACAGCCATGCCGGCAAAACCGCTTAAACGATCCAGCAAAACTGATGCCACGACTTTGGCTTTCTCGTTACAATGTACGCATAGGCCGATCGTCTTGATAACATCGCCACCGATAGCGCTCGGTAAAAATAAATTTCCAAAAAGGCCTATAAAGAAATAACGGAAAATATTTGTCAAAGAAACTTTAATATCCAAAGCCCTGATCAAAACCATCCACCGCACCAAAAGGACAAAATTGATCACAGCGAAGACCGCTCCGGCGCAAAGAATATACGTCAGGTCGGCTGTTTTAAATATTTCCCAAGTCGCAGAAATATCAATTTTTCGAAAGAGATAGATAAGCAAAGCGGCGCTTAAGCCAACACGCACCAAAAGTCCGAAGATATCTTTAAGTTTCTGTTTCATTTTTCAGCGAACCTGACTAAAGATTGTTTTCGCGCATTCATTATATCCTTCTTCAGCAATATAAGAACTACGCACCAAAGGAGCGCTTAGAACCGATTTAAACCCTAAAGATAATCCCATGGTTTTGAAAGCATTAAACTCTTCCGGCGAATAAAACCGTTCCACCTTTAAGTGGCGTTTAGATTTAGAAGGCGCGAGATATTGACCGATGGTTAAAATATCACAATCAACCGATCGTAAATCGCGCATAACGTCCTCAATTTCCTTTTCTTGTTCGCCAAGCCCTAACATAAAACTTGATTTGGTAAAAATTGTTTTATCTAAGGTTTTCAGGGATGCCAAAACATCCAAGGACCTTTGATATTGTGCTTGAGGCCTAACTTTCGGCGAGAGGCGTCTTACAGTTTCAATATTATGGCTCATCACTTCGGGATGGGCATCAGCCACAATTCTTAAAAGTTCAGCTTTTCCGGAGAAATCAGGAATAAGGACTTCCACCTTTGTAAGCGGCGTTAACTCTTTGATTTGACGGATAACATCCGCGAAATGTCCGGCCCCTTCATCCGCCAAATCATCGCGGGCAACGGAGGTGATGACGGCATAGCGAAGGTTCATTTCTTTGACCGTCAAAGCCACATTGCAAGGTTCGTCTTTGTCGACTTTTTCCGGAAGGCCGGCAGCCACCGCGCAAAAACGGCAAGCCCGCGTGCAAATATTCCCTAAGATCATGAACGTTGCCACACCTTTGCCCCAGCATTTTCCTAAATTAGGACAACGCGCGCTTTCACAAACCGTATGCAAACGGTCAGACCGAAATGATTCTTTCATCTCGCGGATCTTGGCTAGGTCGGGTAAATCCTGCTTAAACCAGGCGGGAAGTTTTTGAGAAGGCTCTTGGGTTAAGGTATCAGCGGGCATAAATCTGTTTATGTTTTTTGTACCTGACGGATGGCTTTCAGTTTTGGCCTTAATTTGATCTTTGCGGCCAGATTGGCATAATCCGTTATGAGCTTGCCTTTAAGATGATCTGTTTCATGTAAAATAACACGAGCTAAAAGTTCATCGTACTCTTTACGGATGAGCTGATTATCTTCGTCAAGATGTTCGACTAAGATTTTCTTCGGACGCTTTACTTTAACGATAATGCCCGGAATGCTCAAACACCCTTCTTCCAGGACCTCTGAACCGCTTTTTTTTAGAATACGCGGATTAATGAAAGCGGCAGGGCCGTTACCGACATCCGCAACAAAGATTTGCTCATTAATTCCCACTTGCGGAGCGGCCAGTCCAACCCCTTTGTTCTGATGCATGGTTTCGATCATCGAGGCGATCAACATACGCTCGCCGGCATTCACACGCTTGACCACAGAAGATTTCTTGCGCAAGCAAGGATCCCCGTAAATCCTAATTTTTAATTCTGTTTTTATCATCCAGATGAACGATTTTTGTTTTTAAGCCCTTGGCTTCTTTTTCATCCACAAGCGCGTAACTTAAAATGATCAGCTCATCCCCCGCAAACCCAAAGCGTGCCGCCGGGCCGTTGAGACAAATTTCTCCCGTATTGGGCTTTCCGGCAATGGCATATGTTTCAATGCGAGAACCGTTATTCACGTTTAAAACCTCAACTTTTTCGCCTTCGATAATATCAACCGCCTTAAGAATAGCTGAATCAACGGTAATACTTCCTTGGTAATAAAGTTGGGCTTCGGTCACTTTAGCATGAGCAATTTTTGACTTACAAAACGTAATGAACATGGTAACTCCTGATTATGATCTTATTTAATGTTTTGATTAGCACGGCTCACCAGTTGGTCTTTGCTTAAAGCCCCGACGATCTGGTCGACCACTTTTCCTTCTTTAAAGAACATAAGCGTCGGGATAGACATGACGCCATATTTCATGGCTAAATTTTGAGCATCATCAATGTTGAGCTTGGCGACTTTGAGTTTTCCCGAGAATTCTTTCGCTACTTCATCAACAATGGGGCTGATCATACGGCAAGGCCCGCACCATTCAGCCCAAAAATCAACCAAAACAGGAACAGTTGATTTCAAAACTTCCTGGTCAAAATTTTTCTCATCCAAATGCAAAAGACTCATTACATCTCCTCCTGTAGGTAATATAGTAACTAATACTACTAATTATGTGTGATTTAAGCCCATCAGCTTAAAATCAAGAAAGTTGAGAGTGTATTATATACTGATTGGTCTTGCGCCGCAAGGATATTCACGGGCGAGAAACCCGGAAATATCAAGATGATGCCAATTAAGAATCGCTTCTCTTAAAGACTTTCTATCATTTTTCCGCAGGAAAAACGGTGATCTTGTCCCCGGTGATCTTCGCGTTTGGAACAATGATCCGCTTGCCATCCGATGTCACAATGATCGTATTGAATATTTGGATCTCCTCAACAACTCCCAAAGCACCACCCGCTTCGACCGTACTGCCCACATGAAATGGCTGAAAAATGATCAGCATAACTCCCGCAGCAAAGTTTGACAAAGAACCTTGCAAGGCCAAGCCAACCGCCAAGCCGGCGGCACCAAGAACCGCGATAAACGATGTTGTCTCAACACCCAGTTTATTTAAGGCGGCAATAACGGCAAATGCCAGGATAATAAAGTACACCATGTCCTTAGCAAAGGTAACGAGTGTTCTATTGATCTTTGAGCGCGTCATGGATTTATCAACTATCTTAGATACGATCTGGGCCGCCCATTTTCCCAAAATGAAGATAACGACCGCCGCCAGCAAATTAATGCCATATTGAATCAAATAACCGTAGATCTTATCCCAATTTTCTTGCATCAATTCTCCTCCTCATTATTTTTATCAATAAAAAACCGATTATACGCTTGCAAACCCAAGTAATATTCGCACACAGGTTTCAAATCCCGATTAATAGGATAACTTTTAAGCAATAGCTCTACTCGGGCATGTTTATAATCTATCGGCTTCATATACTTCGTATTAACAACACTTTGAATGTCCTCCCGATATTCCAAAGGAAAAGCAGAAAGAATTTGTTGGTATCTTCTTTCATTTTTATTGAACGGCGCATTAGACGCTAAGCAAAAAGATCCATAGATCTTAATGTGATCAAAGACAGAGAATAAAGTTCCCAAGACCACGCGATATTCATTCATCCACAGCAAAAGAACACCGCCCGGCGCAAGGCGGTCTTTGATCAACTGCAAAAATTCCTGCGAATAAACATTATTGCTGTACGCAGTCGTTGTCCGGATAAGATTAATGAGAATAAGGTCATATTTTTCATCTGTCCTTAACAAAAATCTTCTTCCGTCATCAATGACCAGATGAATGCGCGGATCAGACAGCATCCTATCGAAGAAAGGTATTTTTATCAAATTCCGGATAAGCGCGCGATGGATCTCAACGACCGTGATCTTTTTGGCCTCAATACTTTTTCTAATTGCTTCGGTAATAGACCCCGTTCCATAACCAATGACGAGGATATTATCCATACGGGGCGCGAAACTAGCCGCTTCCATAGCTTCATAAAAAAACATATGGCTCGGATATCCTCCCTCGGAAGAACCATTGATATAATTTGCAATATATTTCCCCTGCTGCGCGGTCACCACCACCGCTCCCACATCTTCTTCGATCAAGACAGCCGAGGTGTTCGCGGACAAAGGATGCATTAATTCATAAAGCTGAGTTTTCTTAGGAAAGAAGATGAAAAGAATGGTCAGAAGGATCAGCAGGCCTGATTTTTGTGCAAGGCGCATTTGCCAATTTGCGGAAGTTTTTATCCAAAATCCTAAAAGAATGCCGATACAGCAAAAGATGATCAAAGTTTGTTCCGTGCCCAAATACGCTAAAAGCAAAAACCCCGTAACAAGCCCGCCTAAAAGATTGCCGATCGTGTTAAAGAAATAGATGGTCCCGATCGTCTTGCCTTCTTTATTTTTCTCCGATAAACCCAAAAGAGAGATAAGAGGAAAGCTTGCCCCCATCAAAATCGTTGGAACTAGCACAAAAACGATCGGCCATAAGAAAACATCAATGAGAGAATACAAAAACCAAAAAAATGTTACCGGCCTAAGAAGGCTTTCCTGAAATGCCGCGATGGTCGGTAAAAAAGGATGCAGGTCATGCGCGAATGAGATCGTCGTCGCCCAGCGAAAATGGGTATTTTTTGTCAGATAAAAATACCCGATAAAAACGACCATAACAAATAAAGCGATAAAAAACTGCAGAAGAAAAAAAAGGCTGCGCTTGTCCGCACTTTTATGTTTATTTAAATGCCGGTTCATCCATAAACTTCCCAAAGCAATACCTAAAAGATAAACAGCCAGTACCGTTGAGAATGTATACGCAGACGCCTTAAGCGGGATCTTGATGACGCGAAACCAAATGATCTCATATCCGATCGCCAGAAATCCCGTAATAAATACCAATAAATACGCCATTTTTCCGAATAGAAAATCACTGCCTTGATCATCATGAGCTTGAGGCAGCTCTGCCGCGCGAACAGGCATAGACCTGGCAAGAAAGATCAACAAGGCCAAAATGCCGTTGATCGTAACGGCAACATAGATAGCGGTATCCAAGCCAAAGAAAGAAATGATCACATAGCTCGCGCATAAAGCTCCAAAAGCCGCTCCGATCGTATTGATAAAATACAAGTGGCTGACCGTCTTAAAGAAATCCCGGACAAAGCTATTGAATATTTTTGTTAAAAGCGGAAGCGTCATTCCCATCAAAAACGTCGGGAGCGACAAAAACAAGAACATGTACGCAAACGAAAGCCAGTAATCGCTTCCGGCCGTGTGGCGGCCGAGAAAATCTAGGAAAGGAATGCTTAAAACCCCAAAACAGCCGATCAGTATCTCGATGATAAAATAAAAAGTGATCTTGTCTTTGATGCGCTCAGCGAGCACTCCGCCTAAAAGCGCTCCGCATCCTAATCCAAACATATAAACACTCACGATCAAAGCGGAAGAGATCTCTCCAACCCCATAATAAAGCGTTAAAAGTCTTTGCCAAACCACCTGATAGATCAGTCCGGCAAATCCGGAGAAGAAAAAGACAAAAGAGAGCAATGAGCTGATATGGCGAGAATTCTGAAGCGAACTTGAAAGCGGATTTTTCTTAAAGAAGAAATTCATTTTAATTTTTGGAACGTATTTTTGCGCTCAAGGATATGGGACATTATACAGATAATGCTTCTTTACGGCAAATATTTTAGGAAATGCCAAAAGCCGATCTGCGCTTGTCTAAAAAGGAGTTTTGATCTATTAAGATTTAAAGACGATTAATGTTTGCGGAATTTATTCCACTGCGGTTTGCTGTGGCGCTTCTCATGCTGATGAGAAGATCTGCCGGAAAATGATCTGCCCTGAAATTTACTTGGAAACGGCCTGCGCGAACGCGAAAATGAAGATGACGACGAAGATTGATCAAATTGTTCCGGGGGAATTTCCGGATGTTTAGAAACAGGAAGAGGGATGCGGATAAGTTTTTCAATATTGCGCACATCACTAGCTTGATCGGGCGTGGCAAAAGAAATGGCGCGCCCTTGATGCCCGGCTCGCCCGGTGCGCCCGATACGATGCACATAATTCTCGGCATCTTCGGGAAGATCAAAATTGATTACCAACTCAATGCCGACAACATCAATACCTCTGGCGGCAATATCTGTCGCTACCAGCACTCTGTATTTCCCTGACTTAAATCCTTCCAGGGCTTCCCGGCGCTGATTTAAAGAACGGTCGGAATGTATTTCTGCGGCCCGATAACCCATATTGCGGATCTCGCGCACGATTTTACCGGCATTGTGTTTGGTGCGAGAAAACAAAAGAACAGCGCCGTGATATTGAGCGAGTAGTTTTCCTAAAAGCCGCAACTTGGCATCTTTTTTCACGATGAATAATTCTTGAGTAATACGGTCAGCCGCTGTTCCGGATGGCGCGACTTCCACGGAAACAGGAAGCTTCATATATTTGGCGGCAATATTCATGATCTCTTTGGGAATGGTCGCTGAAAAAAGCATGGTCTGACGGTCTTTAGGAACAAAGCGTAAGATTTTTTCGATTTGCGGAGCAAAACCCATATCGAGCATACGGTCCGCTTCATCCAAAACGAGCATCGTGACTTCATTGGGAAGCACGTTCCAACGTTCCATGTGATCTAAAAGCCTGCCCGGAGTTGCGATAATAATACGCGGCCCACGTCGAAGAGCCTGCACCTGCGCGTCCATCGGAGCGCCGCCGATAAGACAAGCCGTGCGCATATTGAACGGACGCACAATGGCTTGAAAGGCCTCATCAATTTGAATAGCTAATTCCCTGGTCGGCGCTAGAACAAGCCCGTTTCCTTTACGTTGCGCCAAGCGTTGTACCATCGGAATAGCAAACGAATGGGTTTTGCCGGTACCGGTTTGCGCAATGCCGACAATGTCCTTACCTTCGACAGCTAAAGGAATGGCTTTACGTTGAATAGGCGTGGGGGTTTTAAATTTTATTCGAGCAAGAATTTCGAGGATCTTAGGCGCAATGCCTAACCCGTCAAAATTTTGATGTTCTAAGATAGGCTCCGGCGTAAGATTGCCGTTTACAGCTGGTTTATGATGCATAGTCATGATCGAGAAACCTTTGATTTATGTTCCGGTAATAGTTGGCTGGCGTGGACATGGCAATAAGCTTCATGATTATAAATGCTTAAAATATGCTTGCACAAACGCTGCTTACATTTTCGCCCTTTATAAGAAGTTCTGATTTTCTTGATATTGCCTCCGCCAAATTAAAAGATCGAATAAAAAAACCGCCAAGGTTAGTTGTTGTTCCCTCGCGCGGCCATGAAAGGTCTTCTAAACTCTGTAGGTGATTATACTCTCTTCTGGAGGTTTGTCAAACAGAACTATGGGCGAGCCCAAAAAAGAAATCAAGGTGGATCTTACGACAAAAATTGCTTAGCCCGGTCGATCGATTCTTTCATTCCGGAAAAAACATTATCCTCACCGATCAGGTCATAAAGATTGGATTTAACCATTTCATTTAAAGGCTGTACATGAAGGCCCGTGATGATCAAATGAATGCCGCTTTTTTTGCATTTTTCGTAAAAACATTTTAAGGCGTGCATTCCGGTCGAATCAATAAGGGGTACATCGCGAAATCGCAAGATCCTCACCTTAGGTCTTTCGCCGATGGCTCGGTCGGTCTCATCAAAACGATTGGCCGCGCCGAAAAACAAAGGCCCGTTAATTTCGTAAACCTGAACGCCCGCCGGAACCGGGATCATCGAAGAAAGCTGATCACCATTTCTTTCATCGTCCTGAATTTCTTTGGCAAAAATACGAATATTGGTAACGTCCGCCATGCGTTTCATAAAAAGAAAAGCAGACAACACAACGCCCAATTCAATGGCCGCTGAAAGGTCGATCAAAACAGTAACGAGAAAGGTTGATAAAAGAACGATCTTATCCCCTTTTGATCCGCTCAAAAGTTCCCGAAATGAACGCCATTCACTCATATGATAAGCGACGACAACTAAAATCCCGGCAAGACAGGCCAACGGAACTTTTCCGATAAATTTTCCAAACAAAAGCATGACCGCAAAAACAGTCAACGAGTGAATGATCCCGGCAATCGGTGTTCGTCCGCCGTTTTTAATATTCGTAACGGTGCGCGCAATAGCTCCCGTTGACGGGATCCCGCCAAAAATAGACGAACCGATATTAGCAATTCCTTGGCCCACCAATTCCATATTAGAGCGATGTTTTCCGCCGATCATACCGTCCGAAACAACAGCGGATAAAAGTGACTCGATGCCGCCCAAAAGCGCGATGGTAAACGCGGGTTGAAAAAGATTGCGCATCACAGCTATATCAAAGTCCGGCATACGCGGCATAGGCAGCGCATGCGGAAGCTCCCCAAACCTTGAATGGATTGTTTCAACAGGCAGATTAAAAATAGAAACGAGGGCTGATGTCGCAATAATAGAAACAAGGGCACCGGGTACGCGACGGGAAACTTTGGGCCAGATCGTTATGATACACACCGTCAATAAAGCGATGGCCAATGCCAAATAATTCACAGAGCCGATATTTCGTATAAAGGCAATCCACTTTTCAATAAAATCAACCGGAATAACAGCTACCGAAAGCCCTAAAAAGTCTTTCACCTGAGATGAAAAAATAATAACCGCAATCCCGCTGGTAAATCCTACCATCACCGCGTGCGGAATAAATTTAATGATCGTCCCGAACTTCGCGAACCCCATGATCAAAAGGATAACGCCGGCCATTAAGGTCGCGAGGACAAGACCGTCAACTCCATATTTTTGGACAACACTATAGATGATAACAACGAAAGCGCCCGTCGGGCCGCCAATTTGCACCCGGCTTCCGCCAAATGCCGAAACAAGAAATCCGGCGATGACTGCAGTAATTAGGCCTTTTTCCGGAGAAACGCCGGAGGCGATCGCAAAGGCAATGGCCAAAGGAATGGCAACAATTCCGACGACAACTCCGGCGATCGCGTCAGCAATAAATTGACTTCGCGAATAACCCTTGAGTGTTGTAAAAATTTTTGGAGTGAGCATAAAAAAATAAAACCTTGACGGTGTTCGATCAAGGTTTTCTCGTTGGCTGCTTAAAACAGTCTGTGTTAAAAAATGGAACCCTTATGATTCGGACATCAAATAACTATTCTTAAATCTTGTGTTAATTATATACCGCTTTAAAAAAGCCGCAAGAATATTCTTTAATTTAAATTTTCTCTCTTCCGGAAAAATCTCGCAACGTTAACCAATAGTAACATCACCGGCACTTCAATAAGCGGTCCGATGACGGTCGCAAATGCCTGCAGAGAATTAATGCCAAAAATCGCGACCGCAACGGCAATGGCCAACTCAAAATCATTGCTAGCGGCGGTAAACGAAACTGCGGTCGCTTGCGCATGATTTGACCTGAGCTTCTTGGAAAACCAATAGGTCACAAACCACATGACGATAAAATATATCGTCAGCGGAACCGCGATCCGCACCACATCTAAAGGTAATCGGACGATATATTCCCCCTTAAGCGAAAACATCACAAAAATGGTAAATAATAACGCCACTAACGTGATCGGGCTGATCCGCGGAATATAAATATTATCAAACCATTCCCGCCCCTTTATTTTGATAAGCGTAAACCGGCTTGCGACACCCGCAAAGAAAGGAATTCCCAAATAGATCAAAACTGTTTTAGCCGATTCTGCCATTGAAATGCTGATATTGGACCCTTGAGCTATTCCGAGAAAACTCAAAAGAAGTGTTATAAAAATATAAATATATAGAGCGTAAAACAAAACTTGAAAAACCGCGTTAAAAGCCACTAACCCTGCCGCTAATTCTCTATCTCCGTCGGAAAGATCATTCCAAACGATCACCATAGCAATACAACGCGCCAAGCCAACCAAAATAACTCCCACCATATATTCGGGATATCCACGCAAGAAAATAACAGCCAAGGCCGTCATAACAATCGGGCCGATGATCCAATTTTGCAAAAGCGAAAGCCCAAGTAATTTTTTATTCTTAAAGATCTTTCCGATTTCTTCATACTTAACTTTTGCCAAAGGCGGATACATCATCAAAATGAGCCCAATTGCGATCGGGATATTTGTACTTCCCGACTGAAATTGATTCCAAAAACCAGCGATCCCCGGCGAAAAATATCCAACACCGACGCCAATAGCCATAGCCAAAAGGATCCAGAGAGTTAGAAAGCGATCTAAAAACGAAAGTTTTTTATTATCGTTCATGATTTTATTCCCGTAAAATTTGATGTGCCTGAGATCAATACTTCGGAAGATTTGCGCGAAAGATTTAAAGAATTTATTTTAAAACTCAAAATTGATACTTCCGGCCACCGCCGTCGCGTCTAGAAATTGGCCTTCAATATTAAGCCAGATCTTCGGTGTTAAGAAAATATCTGTTCCGGCAATAAGCCCTATACTTTTTCCAAGATCTGATTTAACCCGCTTACGGACGGTATCCACCCAGCGAATTTCATCCATGCGCGACCAACGTGTTCCAAGATACGGCGTCAGCTTTCCTATTTGCTGCGATGCCAGAAAGGAAAACTGCCAATCATCTAAAACGGCTTTTTGTTTTGACGCGCCTACGGAGGCTGTTTCGGGGTGTATGCTGATATGCTGAAATCCAAAAACCATTTTTGTTTGCTCGTGTTCAAAAACCTTCAAGCGAAAACCATACCCGCCGCCTAAAAACGTCGTGTAGCTGACACGGTCTGTCGACGATGGATATTCCTTAATATTCCCCGCGCCGCCTTTCAAGTCTAAAGAAAGCCAATCAAAGATCCCGTAAGATAAAAGGATAAAATTCTGAAGACTGCGTACTTTTCCGTAATCGTCTTCGAGGGAACGCTTGAGAACGTTGTAGGTTTGAGCGCCGGCAAAAATATGTTGCGCCTGCGGCATATGTGTTCCGTAGCACGGAGCCGCCCAGCCTGAAACGGGGAAAGCGAGGCTTACCAACAAAGCCAAAATAACATTTCTATTTTTTGACAATATTTTCATCTTGCTTAAAAAGGTACGGCTGTTTTGCTATGACTGCTTTTTAACGGCCGCCATCTTTACGCTTTGAAAAACAGTCCTTGCAATAAACCGGACGGTCTTCTCGGGGCTTAAAAGGGACTTCACATTCTTTTTTGCATTCGGCGCAAACTGCTTTGTGCATCTCGCGCGGCCCACCATACCCACCACCTTGAAACGCCATATCCTTATCCTCTTTCTGGTATGTTGCCATACCAACTTGATTGTTGAACTACATTTAAATTCTTATAATCTAAAATGTATTCGGGATTTTATTCTTTGTCTTAAGCTGCTTTGGTACCGATACTACCAGATTTCCCTGTCTCAGTAAATAGGAATATTAAATGATAGGAATTCTATCGGTGCTTAGACGCAAACTTAAATTAAGAAAGGCTGCAACACGCAGCCCAGCGGAGGGATTTTAGGCTTTCCTTCGGCCAAGCGGCCAAAGCAGAAATACAATGATCCAAAACACGGGATTAAACGCGATCATGAAAAAAGTTTTAAACGTTTCTGAGATAAATCCTCCTACGGATAACAATGACTATTCTGAAGAATTAAATTAAATTCTTTTAAATACTACCCGCCAAAGATCATCTTAAATAAACCGCCGATAATAATAAACGGTATGGCAAGAACATAGCCGATCGCATGAAACGTAGAACTTATCACTCCGGGGCGCTCAGTCTCTGTATCCGTTGTCGTGATCGTCGTGGTTGTTTCGCTTTCTTGCGAAACCGACTCATCTTGCTGCCTTGTAATATATCCTTTATTGCTGAAATCTTTTTGTTCTTGGCTAACAGCCGGATATGTTGTCACCGTTGTTTCTGTTGTCGTTGTTTTATGCGCACTGGCGCAGCCTCCTGCAAAAACAAAAATTATGGCGAGGCCTAAACAAGCACTGTTTTTGATTTTCATCTTGGCCTCCTTTTTAATCATTATGATCAACTGTTCTTTGGATGCTTCCCCCGGCGTTCTCCACATCTTTCCCCGCGCCTCTCATCATATTGCAACCTAAAACTGAGGTTGCCAAAAATAAAACCGCTAATATTATCAAGAAAAAGTTTTTCATGGCATCTTTCTATTTTAATAAATCTACTGCTCACGTTGTCCCCAGATAGAGAACAACTAAAAATACTATTCCTCTACATTGATTCTTTTTTCGATCTTCTCGTTTGTTTTTGCTTCTATCTTTGGAGCTGATACCGGCCTAGGAATGATCAACTGGGTCTTTCGAGCTTTATAAATTGATTTTCCTGTTTGCTGCGCTTCCCCTGGTTTTACCGGTTTTAACATTCCCGCAAAACTAAAAGTTAAAAACCCGACAACAGACAAAACAACAGCCATCACCATCATTGTGCTTTTCATATAATCCATTCCTTTTCCATTGATTGATGACACCTTATTTTATTCATTTTTTTCCTGCCAAGAGGAAAGCCAATCATCTGGCCTATGCTCCCAAACCCGGCTCCTTCTCAGATAATGATTTTGTGGAACTTTGCAGATCCCACGACTTAAAAGAAGCTGTCTTATGGCATCTCTCGTCGTCACCCTTTTTGATCTATTTTCTCTGATCATCTTTTCTCACCTCCCCAGCTATGCTATCGCTAGTTGACAATAGCATTGTAGACAAAACACTAGAGAACGGTCAATTGTACTAAGGTACAACTCCTGGTTCTCCCTTTTAGGGCGTATTCCAGAAAATATGATGAGATAATACTCGCGGTTTTTATTTTTAATTCTGTATCAACTCAATAAGCTTAGGATAAACCACTGTAGTTTTTTGGTAAGGTTGTTCCGGGTCAATGAGGTCATGCAAAATACCTAAATTCTTATCAAACTGAAAGTGTGTTATTTTAACGCTGCTGTGTCGACGCCATTCTTTAATAACTCCATCGATCGTCTTCTCATTGACCGCACCATCCAAAGCGCTTGTAACAACTACAATGGCCCGAGTCTTTGGCGCCACGCTCCTGGCTTTTTTCATAACTGCCCAGCCAAGACACATGATCTGAGCAACCCCTCTGGTCGAAAATCCGAAATAAGAGGACGTCGGCCCCGTGAGCGCTGTCTTTCCTTTCTTGTCCCACCACTCGAACTTATTGGGCCAAATGTATAAGAGGTTGATGGTCGGTTTAAACAAACCTGTCGGCAACCCCTTCCACCCCCAGAAAGGCGCGATGATAACAGCCTTATCAACATCGCTTCTATTTTGCGCGACCCAACCGGCCATGTTCGCGCCCATGGAAAAACCAACGATCGTGACATGTTTGCCCAGCCCTTGGGCAATATCCACGGATTCATCACATAATATGGCCAATTCCAACGCAGTCAGCTGGGCGAGGTCATTGGTCATCCGGTCCTTAAGGCCATGGTGCGGGACCCGGGGGATCAGAACATTATATCCCTTTTCATAAAAGATCTTTCCCAGCGCTTCAAATTGCCGGGGGCTATTGGTGTTCCCGTGAAAGAATACGATTGTCTCACGCGTTTCTTCCCCATGTGCCAGAAAAATAAGGCGCCCATCCGGGGAAACATCTTCCCCATCAAGAGCGCGTAAATGATCAATGCGCCTAACGCTTTCCTGATAGCTGAGAGATGGATTAGCTTTTGAAACGAGATGGCGCGTACGGACAGGTTTTAAAAAAAGAAAGCAAGCGCAGAGCAAGATTGCCAATAAAACAGTTCCCAGAAACTTAATGAAGAAAAGCTGTAACATCAATGGCCCCTATGGAGTAGCCTGCGCATGAGTGTCGACCTTACCTTGCTTCAAGTCTTCTTTAGTTTTCTCAGCCAGTAAGCCATACTTTTTTCGGATCTTCTCCAAATTCTCATCCGAGAGTTTTTCAATATCCATCATTTCGTTATGAGCTCCTTTGGTAGCTCGGATGATCTCATCAAGCTTGAGTTGAATCGCAATGGTGTGGCGATTTTGACTATTTTGAATGATAAAAAGCATGATAATAGAAATGACTGCTGCCAAAGTACTGATGATGAGCTGCCAGGTATTATTAAAATGGAGTGCCGGTCCGAGCAGGCCCCAAACTAAAATAATAATAAATGCTAAAAAACACGCGAACGGTTGCGCGGCTTTATTGGAAAGCCATTTTGAGAATACTGAAAAATATTCCATTGTTTCTCATCCTCTTTATTTTTCCTAACTCAAAGTTTCCTTAAATCTATCCAAACATATTTTCATAAATTGATCCGGAAAAGCGTCAAACATCCTTTCCGCATGGCCGCCATCTTCCATGATGGTCAAAAGCTTAGGCTCCTTTGCCTTTGCAAATAAAAGCTGACTATGACTCAGCTTGACGAGCCAGTCTTTCTCACCATGAAGGAAGAGAACCGGTGTCGGTGATATCTTATCAACAACGTCGCGAGGCCGGATCTTTTGTAAAGCCAGGCTGCCTGACCTGACACCCTTCCCTTTCCCTTTGATCCCAAAATTAAGCATGAGATCTCTCCACATATCTTTTTCCCAAAAATGAAAATCGATCTTTCCTAAATCTGACGGGGAACTGACAGCGATCACACTATCAATGTTCTGATGGAAACTTGCCTCAACCAATGCGATCGCAGCACCCAGTGAAAACCCGATCACGCCGATTTTTTCATACTTGTTTTCTTTCGCATAAGCCGTGATCGCCCGAAGATCTTTTTGTTCAAGCGCTGTCCACGTAAACACATCGCTGCTCTTGCCATGCCCGCGAAAATCGAACACGATCACATCGTATTCTTTGCTAAATGCGTCAGCCATCCCTTTAAATAAAACCGTATCCTTATTGTTGTAAAATCCGGGCGCGATAATAATAACTTTGAAAAACCCTCCTTTAATATGAAGAAAGGAGATGCGTTTCCCATCCTCTGTCATCACGTAACGATCAGGCTCGCTCTCCTGCGCAGGAGAAGGCGTCAGTTCAGCAGTTTTCGCCGTTCCATTAAGCGGAGTTGCGACTAAGTCGCCGGCCGCGCTCTTAGAAGAAAGGTCGTCGCTCTTTACCGTCGTATCATTAATTTTCTTGGGTTCCGTTTTCTTAAAATTTCCTTCAAAGATCGACATGATTATGGATTGAACATAATTTTTGTAAATATCCAACTCTGCTCTCATGCGCCAAAAGAAAAGATACTGCGAACTATTTCTCTTGCCCACGGAAATTGTTTTTCTTGATCTCGCATCTTCATAAATGGCTAACATGCGTTTGGCGGAGGCACTGATCGTGTATTTTTCTGCCGTCGTTCTTGCGGCCTGCTTTATGGTTTGTGTTTCTTCGGGAGAACGATTTAAAACCCACAGCAGTGCCTCAGAAAAGCTGGGTTGATCCATCTCCATAAGCAATCGTCCGTTACTGCCGTCTTTGACCATGTCCCGCGCTCCGGGCGCATCCAGCGCTACCACCGGAGCACCTGATGCCATGGCTTCAATCAAGACGATCCCTTGAGTTTCGCTTAATGAGGCAAAGGCAAAAACATCCATAGCAAAATAAGCATCAACCAAATTCTGATACTGCAAAACCCCGACCAAATGCACTCTTTCTTGAAGACCGGCTTTTTGAAAGGTGCCTTTGATCATTTTCTCTGATGAGCCTTTGCCAACGATCAGGGCATGGACTCTTGTATCTTTCTTTAACGCTTCAACCATGCACTGGATCAGAAAGTCCAAATTTTTTTCCGACGCCAGACGCCCCGCATGTCCGATCACTAAGGCATCAAGAGGGATGTGGTTCTGCTCGCGAAACCCTTTTCTATCGCCTTTTGAGAAACGCTTCAAATCAACCCCGGTCGGAACGATCTCCATGGGTGTTTTAACACCTCTTTTAAGCAAGATTTCCTGCACGCTTTCGCAGGGCACGATCAGCCGGTCCACAAAATTGGCATATCCGGCAGACAGCTTGACCATAAATCGCTTGACTCCCTCGTTCTGAACCGGCAAATCCTGTGTGTACTCCTCAAACATCGTATGATACGTAAAGACCAGCGGTATAGCGTGCTGCCGGCTGAGGCGTAGAGCAAAATCTCCCATAAAAAACGGGCAATGGCTGTGGACAATATCCGGTGAAAATTCTTTCATAAGCCGCGTTAAGAGCATGGAAAACGGAAAATTAACAGAGAAAATCGTCCGGTTGAATTTTTGGAAAGCGGGAAGCCGGATAACACCCGGCTCCTCTACGGGAGCCCCGTTAAAGGTTGGAGTCACGATCAAAACCTCATGCCCCAAAGTTTTAAATTCTTCGCTAAAAGAATAAACCGATTGCTCTAATCCTCCGACGATCGGGAAATAGGTATTTGTCATCATGAGAATTCTCATTTTTTCTCCTTCGCACAAGCGCAGACCAATCCATCCATTGAGGATTGGGTCTTTAATTCTATAAGCGCTTTTCTAGCCGCTATACATATCGCGTCGTAAGAGTTTTTCGCCCCCATGGCTAAGCCTTCTTTTTCCAGGTCTTTAGGCAGAAGCGGCTTACCAAACCTCACCCTGATCGGATGGCGCTTAGGATACGTTGCCGTACTAGACCAAGCCTCATGAGCTCCTTCGATCGCCACAGGCACAAGCTTTGCCCCTGTCTCCTTGGCCAAGACGCCGAATCCTTTTTTAAATTTCCCGATTTTGCCAGTAGCGCTGCGCAACCCTTCAGGAAAGAAACACAAGCCCTTTCCATGTTCTAACACAAGAAAACAACTACGTAGCGCTTCTAAGAAATGCGTTGAGAAATCAAAAGGAATAAATCTTCCCATCTTGACGAGATTCCATAAAATACTAGACTTTTCAAACGGCCTAAAAAAATACGGCCCAAAAACAAAATAAAAAAGCTGAAACACTGGTCGACGCGGCAAACAAGCGGCAATGGCTGGCCCATCAAGAAAACTCGTATGGTTGCCATACAGAATATAAGCTCCTTCTTCAGGTACGTTCTTTGCGCCTTCTTCTTTAATACTGAAAAACAACTTAAAAATCAAACAATCGATAGCTGTCAAAACAAATCGAAACAACCAGGCAAAGTAACCTGTGCTCAATTCGATCATTTCCAAATTTTCTTTTTTCGGCGGTACGCGTAAATTTTCTTTCCAATAGTCTGGCCCTAAAGGTATCTTTTGATTCTTCGAGGAAATGCCTTTGGCTTCCTTCAGCGCCTCCGCTATCCCTAAAATAAGATCCTTGACGCTAAAGGCTCTCGAGATCGCCTCTTCATTTATATCAGTTCCAAGAGCTGCCTCAAGGCACGAAGCAAGCTCTAGCCTGCCTAATGAATCTATGCCAATGTCCAGCTCTAATGAATTCTCAAGGATTATTGATCCGGTGATACCGCTTTGTTCCTTCAAACATTTTAAAACTTTTATGCCGATCTCAGACTCTATCAAAAGAAGATCTTCTGGTAAAAGTTCTTTTGATACCGGAAGAGAGCCTTCTATGCCCTTAATCACCCTGGATTCATATATCTTCTTGACTGCGCTTCTTTCTAACTTACCGAAAAGCGTATGGGGTAAATCCTCAAGCGTAATCGTAAAACCTTTAAGCCTTTTATGCAAAGGGAGTGATTGCGAGGCATTGTCAAATCTCTCCTTAATGACAGAGCGTAGATTCACTTCACCAAATTCCCTAAAATCATCAAGATCTGGCTGAATAATAGCCCAAAGAACTTTCGTCTTCCCTGCGCCTTCCATTCCAGAGACTGTAAAAACGCACATCTCTTTGACCGGAGCAACTTTTGTATAAGCTTGCTCAATCTCTTCCGGATAAATTTTTTCCCCCGATTTCAATATGATAAAATTTTTAATTCTGGATGTCAGAGATGTGGTCATTTATCTACCTCGCTCCTGTCGGCAAGCAGGATTTCAATTCAAAAGAATTCGTTCCTGGTGTAATTCTAACGTCATTAAAACCTTGCAATTGAATATCTATGGGTGGCTCGCTCTCAAACCACTGTCCTTGCCATTCGACAAGGATATTTTGCCCTTGAGGTTTTATGGAAATTTGAATATTTCCAAAACTTGTTGGCGCGGGACCAAAAGAGATCGTTTGTTTTTTTTCTAACCAGATACACGGGATCCCGGAACATAAGATCAATCGCTCACCTTCTTCGCGCACAAAACAATTTCTGATCATCAAAACCCATTCCGCCGCGGCCCACACATGCTGTCCGTCCCCCATACATCCGCCACCGGTACGCGGATGGACCGACTCAGGCCATTGCCCCGTTGGTGAAGCCAGCTTGGCCACCGCAGTCATCAAATCAAAATACCTTGGATCTCCCGCACGCAAAAGCACTTGAGCTAAATGCAGCGTAAGGTACGGATTGATCCCAGAATGAGTCATATCATGAAAGAATCCGCCATGAACTAAACAATTTTTCATTAAGAAATCAGCTGTGTCTAAGATCTTTGGGTCATTGGGTTCAAAAACACGAAGCGGATAACTCGCCACCAAAGAGCCGATAGCCCCTGTATCCAAGCGCCGATAGGGAGAAGCTGGTATGGTAGGCTTTTTAAAACGCTCTTCCACTTTTTTTAAACTTTGTTCAATGCTGGCAAGTAATGCCTGCGATTCCTTTTCAAAATAAACAGCCTTCTCCTGATCTTTATAAGCCGCGCATAAAAAGGCTGACGCTTTTAATCCTGCAACAGCCCAAAAGTCATCCCAATAATAAAAATCATTTGGCCCCAAATGCTCGGCGCTAAATCCCGATGGCAGTAAGCCCGCATGAGGGGATTGCAAGTTACTCGGCAAACGCTTTTTGCAGATCCACTGGCTCGCTTTATGGATGGATTCTTTCCATTCGTTAGGAGGGACATTTCCTGTCATCTCGCAATACTGACGCATGATCCACAAGGCCTCTCCATTAGAATCCCATTCCCCTTCTTGGGAAAGAAAATAACCTTGTTTTGTCTGGCGGGAACGAAAACAATCTAGAGCCCTGCGGACACGCTCATTTAGCCCAACACATAACAAGGCATGCAATATGAACGCAGCATCACGAAACCAAAACCGTCGATAAATATAAGGACCCGGATAAACTTCCCTGGGGGAATGCAGGACCATCGCATGAATCGCAGCTTCATAAAGAAATTGAAAATGCTCATCAGGAATTTTTAATGAACACACGCCTTGAAGGCTTTTTGCCCACTGTGCTTTAGCAATGTCTTGATAGTCTCCATAAGATTTTTCTTCATTTTTATTTTTCGTTAAAGGTACTGAAATAGTAATTTCTTCTTTTTGTCCGGATTCTAATATGAAAATAGCAGCAGAGCTAGCCATGCCGACTTTGCATGCCACTTCTTTTTCATTTTCTTCCGACGAAAACAACGGATCTTCCTGTTTTTTCTTCGTCGGTGGTATAGGAAAGGTCAAGCGGCTATATACATCGCCGCGATGATAATCAGAAAACATATACTGATCGGCGGGCTTATCAAAATAGACGGAATGTTCGCGGTTAACTTGCCAGCCTAACGAGCCTTCCAGAAGAACAATACTATGTATAAAACTCACGCCTTCCGGGTTATACGGCCGCAAGGAGACAATTAATCGCGCATTGATAAAAACCTTTGCTGTGACTTTGATCTGGCAAAGAGGCGCTTGAGCTGATCCAATAACTTGCGTTCTTAATTGAAGGCTTAATTGATCTGAACTTGATGCTGTCGTCACATAAAAATCGTTATCTAGGCCCATCTTTTGCGATACGCTGTCACATTGCGACGGGATCAATGGATCCCCTTTTTGGGGGATTATCCAGACATCAAGTGACCATCCATCATAATAGGGAGTCACAAGGCCGCGCGGATCCACCAAAGGGAAATCGATGCTATCGGGAACACCTAAGGCGGTCCAATTTCGGTGGGTAAGATTAATTTGGGTTAGCGAAAAAGATCTTGGAATGAACGCCACGTTGTGAGGATCATACTGGCATCGTACCCAATAGGGCCAGATCCAATCAAGATTATGCTGGATCGCTAAACTATTAAGTAAACCACGCGCGTGCAAAACAACGCCTGAGCGTAACAACTCCGTGGGAGCTGCTACCTCGGAAGGCTGCGAAAAGTTTTGCAATTGGGAAAGAACTTTGATGGGATCTAAAAACCCTTGCTTGCGCGCGGCATCAGTGACTAGAAATCTCCACGGAACCCATTTCCACCACACAAAATAAGCCCCCTTTTTTAAAAGAGACCTGAAAACCCACCACTTAAAGCAAATGAAAGTAAGCAATCCTGTAAACACCGCAGCGATAACCAAAGCCAAGAAAACAGAACTTGGCCACACGCTTAGAACATATCGGTTTATTAAAACATTAATTTCTAAGGCTAGGAAATTAATCAATATATACCGACGAATTTCAACATATGACGGCTGGTTACACTGAAATATCCAATATTTATTAAGCAAATACGCGGCAATACCCGCACACGTAAAAGAAACTGCTTTGGACAGACTGAAAGATAGAAAATGAATTAAGAAATAGTAAATACCAAAATCTACCGCCCCAACAAAAACCCCTGCGATAAGAAACCGGACAATTTCTTTCTTAACATTCAGATTAGTTTTCAATAAAATTTTCCTTCTGGATGGTCTATCTCTTCGTGATTTCCTGCGCTGTTAAAAACGAGGGACCCCTCTAAAAAATTGATCCTTAAAACAATAAGAATAGCTTTCTTGCTCAGAACTTACCATCCTCCGCCCCCTCCATCTTCAAGCAGAGGATGGTTTATCTTAAGTTCTATGTGGACATGATCTTCCGGCCGGCTTTACGATTCTTTACTTTTCCGCGTCCGCCGGGCCTCTTAGAAGCCCGCTTTTTTGCTGCCGTCATTCTTCCCCCTCGACTTTTCTTCGCCATTTCTTACAAACCTCCTTTTATGTTTTACAACTTGGTTGCCGTTTTTAATTATTGTGTCGTAGTAGTGGTGGTCGTTGTGGTGGTTGTCGTGACAGTCGGTGAATACAGCGTAATATAACGCGCCAGCTGTTTCCCATCTTTTGCCACATATTCAACTTTAACAACATCGCCGGGCTTGATCATTAATTCCACGGGTTGTTTACTTGGACTGCGCATCACAATGATAGTCTTGGGGTCAAAAACAAAATAAGAGATCCTGCTTTTTTCTTCTTGGCCGATCCTTACTCTTTCTTCCACCTCAAGCGTTCCAGCCGTAACATCAATAGCCTTTAACTCACCAAAGGCTTGCTGATACTCGGATGCCGGCAAAGGATTGACAATGACTTTCTGTATAACTTTATCCTCTTGTCCGTCCGCCACATCAATAGTGACATATTGACCTGCCCGTAAGTCACCGACGTTGAGAAACTTTACATCCGCAGAATCAGTAACTCGCGTTTCATTTTGAGTAATTCTATACGCGATCGTTTTAGTGCCCTGGGGTGTCTCTCGATTAATTTCTAATTTACCTTGTTGAATATCTACCCATCCGATTTCTCCTGATACCTGATGCACACCCACAGCCTCTTCAGCGCGCACAGATATGCCGCTGAATAATGCAACGGCCGCAATAACACTAAATACTTTCAGATAATTTATATTCATCAAACACGTTCCTTCCTAAAGATTAATTGTTTTAAATCACAGCATCCCGCTCTCACGAAAAAGACGTTGCCTTTCCTCAAAATTTTACTTTAAATTGCCCCTTACCATTATCTTGAGACGCCTCTTTCTTTTTTTCTTCTTTAATCACTTCTTTCTCAGCTATTTTTTCGGCCCTGATCTCCTTATTCTTCTTACTGTTGAACTCATCTCGGGTGCGTTTAAATTTTGCCTTTTCATTAGCATGCTCATACGCCGACATATTTGGGCGAGGTGATTTCTCGTTTCGCGCAAATCCTAAAACCGACACAGAAAACAATAGGCAGCACCCAATAACCATTATTTTCTTTTTCATTTCTTTTCCCTTTCTTTACGGAGCCCACAACAGTTAGTCTGCTCCTTTTAAAACTATCCCTCCGTTAGCGATCTACTATTGGACAGCGCCTCTAACGGAATCCGCCACATCGCGACCCGCCGATTTAATATCATGCCCGACATCTTCAAGCGAGCTTCTAAAAAGTGGCCGTCCTCCGGCAATAGCCCAAATAAGAAAAACAGCCAAGAGGATAGCTAAAACACCTGTAGGCCCATATCCCCACGACTTGTTGTAAGGCCAAGTGGGAAAAGTTGCCGCTAGAAAAACAACAATAATCAACAATAGTAAAGTTTCTGTAGTCATTTGATCTCTCCTTTTAGCGGACAGCCGCAATGCGGTTACTTTGCATCCCCGGAGAGGCCTGCGCGAAATGCGCCATCATATCATCAATGGATTTTAACTTTGTGATCTCCATGCGATCTCGATGCAGTTTTAAGTCGCATCCTGTTTCCCTTTGAACAATTCTTTCAATGCTTGCCCAGCTACTGTGCTTGGAATTAAACTTAACTTGTTTGAGGTTCTTTAGGTCTAAGGAACCTCTGGATGTCCCAGGGAGATAAATCGTTCCATTGCTAAAATCGACAGCAAAGGCGATCACGCCTGGAATAATGCCAAAAAGCAATCCTATCCCATCGAGAAGAACAACTCCCGCGTCAATATGTCCTGCTCTTTGCCCTCTGCGCTCAGGATATAGAATTGTTCCGCAACCCATTAATTGAAAAACCAAAATACCGCAGATCAAGATACTCAATGTATTTGATAATTTTCTGAACATAAATCCTCCACCTTTTTTGTGATATTATTTTTTCGTTCTTATTTCTCACAGCGATACGTGCGCTCATTTCCGCAAATAACTTACACAGACCCGATCCGAGCTCTCCCAAAAATGAAAATAATGATCGACAGGATCAAAAAGACAAAAAATAGGATCTTGGCGATTTCAATGGCCGAACCCGCAATGCCACCAAACCCCAATAGCGCTGCAACAATAGCAATGATAAAAAATGTAACCGCGTAATGTAACATAGGGCCCTCCTTTCCTTTAACTTCATGATGATAATTCTAAAAGAAAGCAGGATTAAATCAATTGTACCGAGGTATACTCTTGGTTTTACTGATGAGAAGTTGACCTTTTCGAAGAATTAAGAAGCGGCTAATACTGGATGGAGGTAATGCCGGCTTTTTGGGCGAGATGAATGAGTTCGGTCACGGTTTTGGCTTGCATCTTCTGCATGACTCGGCCGCGGTGGACTTTTATTGTCTGCAGGGCCGTTCCCCGCTTAAAGGCAATTTGCTTATTGAGCATTCCGTTAACAACCAGGCGGAAAACTTCAAGCTCTCGAGGGGAGAGTGTTTTGATATTTCGCCAAATTTTTGCTGTTTCGGCTTGTTTTTTATTTGTGGCTTTGCTTTTTACAATAGCAAGCTTGATGGCATCAAGAAGTTTCGGTGTGGCAAAGGGTTTGATAAAGAAGTCTACGGCTCCGGCTTTTATAGCTTTCACGCTCTTGGGAACATCGCCATACCCGGTAATAAAAATAATCGGGATATTGATCCCCTGTTGCACCATTTTCTCCTGTAGAACAAGCCCATTGATATCCGGCAGACGGATATCAAGCAACAGGCAAGACGGCACCTTGGGATGTTTAAAAGTTAAGAAATCTTTAGCCCGCGTAAACGTCTCGGCCTTAAATCCGTATGATTTTAACAATAGAGACAGGGCGCGGCACACCGAAACATCATCGTCAACAATATAGATGACAGCGCCATTACTTGTCATGAGTCTTTCTTTCCATTAACGGGAAGGGTGAAATAAAAGGTTGCCCCGCGATCACGGTTATTCTTGGCCTCCAACCGGCCGCCGTGGGCTTCAATAATGGAGCGGCTTATAGACAGGCCCATACCCAAACCGTCCGGTTTATTGGTAAAAAAGTGAGTAAAGAGCTTTTTCATATTCTCAGCCGGAATGCCGCATCCCGAATCCCTGACTTCCACCACAATGGTGTCGGCATCTTTGCGCGATGATTTGATCAGCATTTCTTGGGAATCACTGCCCGCATCCATAGCCTCTAGGCTGTTACTGATAAGATTCAAGAGCACCTGTTGCAGTTGTATACGATCCCCCTGGATGGAGGGAAGCCTGCTGTCCAATTCGAAGTTGATGATTTTATTTCTGACGGTGATATGAGTTATGATAAGTGTGACCGTATCATTGATAAGATCGCTGATATTAAGAAGCTCCAAGGAGGGCTTACTCTTTTTCAATAATGTCCGCAACCGCCGAATAACCTCAGCGGCCCGATGATCATCATCAATAATGTGCTGCAAAATTTCCTGTAACTGGGGTTCCCTGCCCGCGAACATACGCTGAGCCGCTTGAGCATAAGAAAGAATGGCCGTTAGAGGTTGGCTGATTTCATGCGCCAAAGACGAAACGAACTCAGCAAGCTTTCCCACGCGCGTCACATGTAAAAGTTCCTCGCGTTGTTCCTCGATCTTCAGATCGGCGATCTTTTCCCGGTCAGCTCCCCGTTTTAACTGCCCGCTTCGTATTTTCAGCTCGCTTGTTTGCTGGCGCAGCCTTCGTTTCAGATTTTTTTGATCTGTTTGCTCGAGGAGCGCTTTTTTCGCAACCTTCCTGCCGGCACTTTGACGAACAGGCTCTTTTTTAATGGCCCGGCGCATCCCTTTAGCGATTATTTTCTTTTCTGGTTTCATAGTCATTTGTTAACCTTTTGCAAGAAACGTCACTATTATATTCCTTACTGTTTGATCATGCTATCCGTATTTTCTGTGGCCACATTGATAAGATCCACCAGCGTCTGTCCATCAAAGGGCTTTTGCAAAAATCCCACGGCCCCTACTTTCATCGCCCTATCCACGGCACTCTCCTTCTTTTCGGCAGAAATAAAGATAACGGAAATTTTCGACCCCGAATCAAGCAGTTCTTTCTGCATGGCCCACCCGTCCGATCCCGGCATATGAATGTCAAGAACGAGACAACCCGTTGCATCTATAGGCACGGCATCAAAAAAACCTTTTGCTGAGTTAAATGTGACCACTTCAAACTCATACGTCATCAAAAGAATTTTAAGCGCGAGGCACACAGACTCATCATCATCCACTATATAGATTTTCTTTTTGTCTGTAAGCAACTTTTCCTCCTCCCCGACCAATAAACAAAATTTTCCATTGGAAAAATTAAGACCAAGCGATTATAAATAACACTAAGCCTGGAAATATTCTATATAAGACAGCGAAAGAATCAATTATACCGAGGTATAATAAGGGCAATGGATATGCATTCGAACATAAAAAATCCCCGGTGATATTTACCACCGGGGATTGCTTGCTTCTGGCAAGAAGTTTTGACAAGTTGGCATCGCACAACATCAAATCAAATTGCGGTTCCGCCTCTTTCTTTAGTACGGATTCGAATGCACTCCTCCAATGGTGTAATAAAAATTTTTCCATCTCCGATTTTACCCTTGCCGTGTACAGCACTGCTAAGAATAGCGTCCACTGCGATTTCGACAAACTCGTCATTGCAGGCAATATCCAGGCGCACTTTTGAGATAAGCTCCGGAACAACTTCATGTCCGCGAAAAATATCCGTTTCTTCTGCCCTCCCCCGTCCAGCACAGCGCGAAACAGTGATGCGATAGATTTCTTTTTTCACCAAGGCTTCCCGAACTTCATCAAGTTTATCGGGTTGAATAATAGCAGTCACAAGCTTCATCCGTTGATCCTCCTCAGGCGTTAATAATTTTAGTCTAAGCTAAGCATACCGTATCCATGTTCACCGTGCAGGGCATGATCGAGACCCGCCATTTCATTTGCTTTATCCAAACGAAATCCTATTGTTTTTTCAACAACATAACAAATGAATAAAGTACCGGCGACCGAAAGCGCAATCACGGCCCCCAATCCTTGAAGCTGTACCACCAATTGATCCCAGGCAGTCCAACCTTTTCCGACGGATATAAACCAGCTGGGACGAATAAAAAATGACAAAAGCAAAACCGCTGATCCGCTACCAACCGCATGAATACCAAAACAGTCCAAGCTGTCATCATAGGCAAGCTTTGTTTTAAGAAGCAAGGCAAGAAAACAGATGCAGGCTGATAAAGCGCCTAAGGCAAGCGCGCCACTAGGTAACACCACTCCGGCTGCCGGCGTAATTGCAACCAACCCCGCAAGAATTCCGGAAACAAATCCTAACGATGTCGCTTTTTTAAAAAGAATTGCTTCAATGATAAGCCATGTCAGGGCGCCGCTGGCCGCCGAAATCTGAGTCATGGTCAACGCCCGAGCGGTATCCAGTCCGCTATGAACAGTTGATCCTGCATTAAATCCAAACCACCCAACCCATAAAAATCCTGCGCCTGTCAGCGTCATGACAAGGTTGTTGGGGCGCATCGTTGTTTTGGGGTATCCGCGCCGCGGACCTAAAAAAAGTGCCGCCACCAACGCGCTTACACCTGCGGACACGTGGATCACCAACCCACCGGCCAAGTCAATAACTCCCGCTTTGGCCAACCAGCCATCTGATGCCCACACCCAATGACACAACGGACAATAGACAATGAGAAACCATAGCGAAATAAACAAACAGTACCCTTTAAAATAGACCCGTTCCGCTAATGCCCCGGCAATCAGCGCCGGTGCAATGATAGCGAATTTTCCCTGAAACATAGCAATCACATATTCCGGAACACCGTTAACGATGCTGTTATCTATCCCCTGCAGAAAGAAATATTGAGGATTCCATCCCAAAAATCCACCAAGAATATTTTTCCCAAAGCACAATGCATAGCCACAAACAACCCAAAGAATCCCGATAATCGCAATCGAGACAAAACAATGCATCATCGTTCCTAAAACGTTTTTGGTTCTCACCAATCCGCCATAAAACATAGCCAGGCCTGGAACCATCAACAACACTAATGCTGTTGCGATGAGCATCCAAGCCGTTGTCCCTGTGTCCACGACTTCTTCGGCAACTGTTTGCGCCCAGCATGGGCCAGAAAAAATACCGCATAAAAACAATGCAACCGTCAACATTCGTATGATAGATTTTATTTTCTCCATCTTAAGTCCTTTGCTTATTTTACATTTCATGTTTCTCGACTTAGCATCTCACCTTTAAAAATGCCTATCCTTTTATTGGACATCATCGCCCAAAAATGAAAAGAAACCTTCCCGAAAACAAAACGTTTTCAGAAAAGGCTTCTTTGCCTTTAAATATTACGGCACCAATGCCGCAAATAGGTACGTAAGTATATTACAAGTTTAAAGTTATGGTGTCTGTGATACTCATCACACATAAAAAAGCTATGACCACTTTAGGCAATCATAGCCTAAAATCCCTATCACTTGCTAAAGCGAGTTAAATTAACGGGTAGGTGATCCCGCCAAAAGTGGGGGCGACCCCCTGGCCTTCCGCCAGGACAGGAAAGATCCACAATCTTGTGCTCCCCCGTTTTCCAAAACCTAAAGACAATGCCCTGCGTTTAAAACTGCCCCTTGACTAAGCACTTGAAATTTTTTCGCTTTGCTCAAAAATTTCTGCGTAATCACGGGGTTTCATTTCGCTCGCAAGAGCGAAATTCAAGGGTGGGTGAAGGGATTTGAACCCTCGACCCCAAGATCCACAATCTTGTGCTCTAACCGAACTGAGCTACACCCACCATTAAATCAATTTTCTCTAAAAACCGTGAAATCTAATCAGCAGTCCCTTTTTCTTTAACATCCTGCTGCCGAACACTTCCGGAAAAAGGAATTGAATCGATCTTAAAACTATCCATCTTGGTCTTAAAATTCAAATTAAGTGTCATTTCATTATTCTGAGACTGCATCCCGGACAATAGCATATCTTCAAAAGAAAAAGATTTTGAATCTTTCTCACCCGCTGGTTCAAAAACTAAATCCCGTATTTTTAATTGGCATTTGACGTTCATCTCATTGTTTTTTGAGATCAAACGCGTTGTGGCATCAATAAAAATACTTTTCACATCCTTGCTGAAAGAGTCTTTATAGTAATGAGAAAAGGTCTTTCCGTCAAGGTTGGAAACTTCAAGTGTTGCATCCATATCTTTCTTGTGCCAATTCACCCATCCGCCGCCTTTAATAGTGCCGGCGCTTGATGACGCATGCGGATTTTGCACATAAGCTTTAAAATGAAATTTGGTTGTTGTTGCCCGCGGGCCAAAACTTACTCTCGAAGCCTTGAGATTAATATCTTTAAGAGCAATGGAAAATCCTTCAGGATCCGAAGGCGTATCAACAAAGTTAAATTTTCCTTCTCTGATAAGCAATTGGTCGATCGCAAGTCCGGAAAAATCTTCTCGAACGATATTTTCCTGCGGCTCTATTTTCGTTGCCGCGTTATCTTTTTGATCGGAAGGACTTCCCAAAACAATACCAGACTCGCCTTTTTTGATCACAATAAATGGCTCGGTAAGAATTAATTTCCTCAGACGCACATCTTTATCGGCAAAGTGAAATGGGTCGATAGCCGCCGCAATACTTGAAACTCGAAAATAATCATCCACGCTTAAGTCTTTGATATGGATGGTTAGTGGAAAAGAGACATAGACAGACCCAATGACCACAGGACGATGGAAGATCTCTTTAAGATGGGTTTCAACCAATCGTTTTCCGTTGATGCTAATAAAAATAAACGCGCTGATAAAAACGACGCTTAACAAAAATAAAACTGTAATAACAATTTTCTTAAAGATAGTCATTGATCAATTTGTATCCCTGAAAATACGCGTCCCCGGGCCGATTCGAACGGCCGACCCTTTGCTTAGAAGGCAAATGCTCTATCCACCTGAGCTACGGGGACAATTCGATATTATTAAAAATCACCTTAAGGCTAGCGCACCATCATTTCTCGAGTAAAACACCGGCTAAAAGGATAAGCCCTCGATTGACTTATCGAGGGCTTATCCTATCAAATTTAAAAGATGCTGTAAAGAATGATTTGCCGCCTAAATAACTCTTAAATCAAGAAAACAGAAATATAGATACTTTTCGCGAAGAGAGAATGTTTATTTCGCTGTTGCACTTTCAATTTTTTGTAATGCGGCCGTAGCTTTCTGAAGACTTTCTGTTTGATTTTGCGCTTTAAAGATCTCCATACTTTTTTTGATGTTTTCTATAGCCTGATCCTCTTTATTTTGCAGATCATAGCAGCCGGCGATTAAGAGATACGCTTGGCCGTTTTGCGGGTCAAGGCTAGTCACTTTGCGAAAACTTTTAACGGCATTGTCATAACTTTGAATTCTCATGAAAACTTGTCCAAGAGCAAAAAAGGCTTGCGGATTTGTGGGATCTTGGGCCGCGGCAACTTCAAAGGCCTGGATAGCTTTAACGGCATCACCTTTGGCTAAATAAACTTCTCCGAGTTTAAAGAAATCTTGTTTCTCTTCCATTGTCGTTGCAGAATTTAAAGCCTGCCCTTCTTGTGTCGAAGCGGATTCTTTTGACCCGCAACCGACCAAAAGAACGCCAAAACAAACCATGAGTAATATTTTTTTCATCGACCCCTCTCTTCTCTTATTAATATGTTGATTTAATTCAACGGTTATTGTAGTTTAATAGTAAGGTCCTGACAAGAAGAAAATGCCTTAGGGGTTTTCTTTCAAAAAAGGAAAATGCTATGTTCAAAAAAGCTCTTTGCTTGATGATTCTTCTGATGTCCTGCGGATGCGACTCAGGAAATACGGTTCGCTCCATAAAAGATTTAGGCGAACCTCTGGCAGAGTCTTATTTTGAACTTCGCTTCCCTCAAAATTGGAAAATTACCAGCCAAATTGACACCTCCCTTGTTGATCACCCCACAACCACTTTCTTTTTCCGTCATCCGGGAAACCGAAAATGCTATATCTCCGTCGAGATCGTCAGGTTCCACGAAGATGACAATACAGGCATGATCGACCTCACCAAGATCGCGAGTTCTAAGATACGTAACTTAAGAAATTCTTTTGCGCAGGAGAAATATATCGACTTTTCATTCAAAACTTTTAACACCACGCTCGCCGGACAAGATGCTATCCGAGTTTTTGTGCAAGCAAGCCGCTCAAACGTCAACCGCGAAGCCACCTCTTATGTTGTCGGTTTCCGCAATCAAGGATACATCATCTCTTACCAATGGTTTGACAATTGGAGCAACGATGCCAAGAAAATAGTCAAAGAAGCCATTGGATCTTTTCGGTTACTTAAATAATATAAGGCAGTTTGGAATTATTTGAACTGGCGGGCTGTATCGATGATCTTGCTTTTTGTTAGAAGATCTTGAGTCTTCTTGACGGCATCGGCAAGATCAATTTGCGCGATGGCCGCTCTCATTTTTGGAATATATTTAAAATCTGCGCTTAACTTCCTGACCCCGATTCCTAGCAAATAGGGAAGATATTGCACATGGTGCGCCATATCTCCGCAGATAGAAATATCTTTCTTGTGTTTAAGAGCCGCGTCAACCACTCGCTTTAACGACCGCAAGATCGCCGGATGATGTGGTAAATAAAGTTCAGCTACTTTTTCATTGGTGCGGTCAACGGCGAGCATATACTGAATAAAATCGTTCGTTCCGATCGAAAAGAAATCTGCTTCCTCGGCCAACTCATCAATGATCTCTAGGATAGACGGGATCTCGATCATCAGCCCGATCTCGGGACGCTCGCAAAAGGGGACTTTTTCTTTTCTAAGGCTGCCGCAACATTGAAAAACAATTTTTCGTGCTTCTAAGAATTCATCCAAAGACGAGATCATGGGAAACATAATTCTAACTGTTGTCCCCGCCCCGGCACGTAAAATAGCTCGTATCTGTTGAATAAAAATATCCTTATGCTTTAAGGAAAACCGGATCGAGCGCATCCCCAAAAAAGGATTCGCTTCTTTTTCGTCATTATAATAGGATAAGATTTTATCTCCGCCGATATCCAGCGTACGAAAGGTAATTTCTTTACCGCGCATTTCATTGACAAGGCGCTGATAAATAACAAATTGCTCTTCTTCCGACGGGAAATCACTTCGGACAATGAACGGGAACTCGGTCCGATAAAGCCCTACTCCTTCGGTCTTAAATTCATGCGCGAATTTCAAATCACTCAAAAGATTAATATTAGAAAAGATCTTTATTTTAACCCCGTCTTTGGTTTGAGCTTGAGAAGAAATAAATTCCTTAAATTGCGCGGCTTGCGCTTTAGCTTCATCATGATGTTTAAAGCGTTCCACCACATCATCGGAAGGGTCTAAATAGATGTTACCCAGCTGCGCATCCATCAAGATCTTTGACTGATCAGAGATAAAAAGCAACTGTTGCTCATCGGCGATGATCAAGGGGATCTGCAGCGACCGGGAAAGAATAGACAAATGCGAGGTCACTCCTCCGCTTAAAAGGATCACGCCGCGGACATTTTGAGAAGAAAACTTCAGTAGATCTGTCGGGAATATCTCTTTGGCAACAATGATCTTCCCCGAATATTGTTCGGCGGATTTGTTGAGCCCGATCATATTCTCTAAAATCCTTCGCCCAATGTCTTCTACATCATGGCTTTTCTCGCGCAAATAGGCGTTGGACATTTGCTGAAACCGTTCCATATAATTTTTAACAACGGATAAAACAGCTTCGGGAGGATTCATACCATTTTTAATAAGCTGGGCGATCGGATCAATGAATCCTTTATCTTTCAGCATAAGGATCTGAGCGGTAAAAATAAGAGAGGCAACATCTAAAAGACGTTCTTCCACCTGATTTTGGAGGGTTTCCAATTGTTTTTCCGTCGAGTGTAAAGCGCGATAAAAATCCTCCAGCGTAAATGCTTGGGTAAGATATTTTTCCTGCAGCATCAGTTGCATCGGTTCGCTATTAAAAACAACTGCCGGCGCGAACGCAAATCCTTCCGAACCTACCTTACCTCTGATCAACTTAACTTTCCTTTTTGTTTTAAATTCTTGGGGCCGGCGGGATCCGCCTTCCCCGCGTAAGATCATCAAAAGTTTGGCTGTTTCAATGGTATTGGCTAGTTGCGAGGTGATAGCGCGCATGGTCCTAATGTCTTCATCGGTAAAATAATTTTTCTTGGTATTTTGAACGACGATAACACCGATACGGTTATTTCCGCGTAAGATTGGAACCGCTAAAAATGATTCATAGCGATCTTCCCCGATCTCCGGAAAATATTTAAAATGCGGGCTGCGGCTGGCATTTTTTTCGCAAATTGGACGTAATTCTTTTAATGCTAAACCCGTTAAGCCTTCGTTTAATTTCATCTTAACTTTTCCGACTGAATCCGGATGAAGGCCTTTGGTCGCTTTTAACACCAACTCATTTTTTTCTTCATAAAAAAGATAGACGGAACAGACCTGGGATCCCATATGCTCGGAGATCATCACGACAATTTTCTGCAAAAAAGTCTCTAAACTTTCCACATCAATGAAAAGCCCGCTGAGCTCTCCGATGTCACAGATAAGTTGCGTATGGTCACGTGTCGGTTGTTTCATAGAGAATATTCTTTAGGATGGTTTACGGCCTGAAGAGTAAAAAATCGGGGAGGAGAGATTTGCCCGCCGTGAACCTTTGGTTCATGGCGAGGTCTCGCCCCGACATATCATCGGGGCGGAAACTCTTGCTCCCATAATAAAATCGGGGAGGAGAGATTTGAACTCTCGACCTCTTGCTCCCAAAGCAAGCGCGCTAGCCAGCTGCGCTACTCCCCGCGAATTATATCGCTGTTTGTTTGATAATTCGCCCCGCTGTTTTGTTCTGTAAAATTTTGCAAAGTAAATTTTGCAGAACAGGCGGGGTTTTTATCAAAAAATATTTAGTTGATGATTTCGGGCTGTAGTATATCACGCACCCTTTTTAGTTGCAACTGTTGAAGATTACAGAACCTTCCTATATAATGAAGCAATTATGAAAATCAAGATCGTCGTTATCTTTGCCGTCATTTTTACCGCAGTGATGGTCTTTCTTTTTTACTTAAATACGGTCCTTTTCCCGGTTAAATTCAAATCGGTTATCGTTAAAAAGATCGAAGCGGCGATCAACCGTCGCGTGGATATAGGGGCTGTGCAATTTTCTCTTGTCCGCGGATTCATTATCCGAGAATTTACCATTTTTGATAAAGACAACTCGGCAGTTCCGTTTTTAACGGTCGAGCAGGCCTCATTTAATATTCTCTACATTCCCATCATCAAAGAAAAAAAGATCGTTATCCCTTTCGCGTCGATCACGCAACCCGTCTTAAATATTATACGCAAACCAGGCAACGCATGGAACTTTGACGGCATGATGCCGGCCCCGTCAGGTTCGGCTACACCCGACATATTTATCGGGAATATTTCCGTTGACCGCGGAAAGATCAACTTTATAGATGAGTCCACACCTAAGAAATTCTATGAAACCTTGGAAAATATCCGAGTTCGGGGAAATTTATCATTTCCCAAAAACGCAAAGTTCACCTTTGATGCCGTTATCCCCAATAACCCCATATCATCCGTTTCAATAAAAGGAACCTATGATATCAGCGTAAAAAGCCTTGTCTTACAATCTAATTTAGGGAATATCCCCTTAGCAAAATATGATCCATTTTATAATCTGTCCGGCTTATTTACCATCAACGATGGGCTGATCACAGCAGCCGCGATCACAGCCAACTGGAAAAACGGCATGTGGGATATCACCAGCGATCTGGCAAGCAAAGACATGGCCTTTAAAATAAAAGGTGATGCAGAATTCCGCGGCAGCCCCATCGCTAAGTTTACCGTAAAGTTTGATCCTGCCAATATGAATCAGTTGGCCTACCAAGGTTTTCTTGACCCTAATGCGGCGCAGCTTCTTAATGTTCCCTTCGTCAAAGAGATCAAAGACATTGGCGGCCGCATTAATTTTGAAACAAATAAGATCACATCCGAGGCATTAAGCGCCACTATTTTTGACACAAAAATTTCCATGCCATTCACCCTAACTGATTTTTCAAAACCCAACTTAAAACTAACCGGTTCTTGCCCGCTTGAGCTTAAGAAACTAGGAGCTATTTTCCCGGATATTTTTGAACGGGAACAAATGGATGTAGCCGGAAATAGTTTACTGACATTCAACTTCGACGGAGAGTTAAGCCAATTCGTAAATAATTTAAAGGCAACGGCCATTTTAGATAATGCCTCCGTATCAGCCGCCAAACTGCCCGCGCCGGTCACCGGGATCTCAGGAAAAATCGATTACCAAACAAACACCGCATCCTGGGAAAACCTTACGGGAATCGTTCAAGAAACAAAGATCATTTCATCGGGAAAATTATTTGACCTTGCAAACCCCCAAATAGATTGTTCCGGCTCCCTAGACCTTAATTTAGAGAAATTAAAATTGATCTTTCCCGACATCTTTAAAGAAAATATTCTTGATGCAAAAGGCAGCGCTGCTATCAAGTTTTCGCTCCAGGGTCCGGCAATGAACATCTTTTCCGGACAATATCATTTTGATACTTCTCTTAATAACATTTCCATTAACTCTGCCAAGCTCCCCGCGCCGATCACCGCGATAACGGGAAAACTAAGCGGCGCGCCAAATCTTATCACCTGGGAAAATCTCAAAGGAAATTTTCAAGACCGCAGTTTTATTTTAAGCGGGAATTTAACCGACTTTTCTAAGCCACTCATTGAAACCGCGATCGCATCGGAAAATATCCAGATCGCAACGAAGATCCAGGTTTTGCGCAATGCCTTTTCTATTTCTTGGCTTAACGGGCATTATTTTGACACCAAGTTTGATCTAAAAGGTGACGTCTTTTTAACTCCCGATGATAATCCGCGGGTTGACTTGAAAGGAAATCTTGATTTCAATTTAGAAAATCTTGGGGCCGCAATCCCTGCCATTAAAGAAACGATCGATCCCTTAAAATTGTCCGGCCTTTGTTCGATCAAAGGAGCCTTTAAGGGCAACTTAAAGAATTGGCGCGATTGGCAAGTCCTCATTGATATCGCCAGTCCCGAGGTAACCTTTACGGATTATCGTCTAAGCGATATTGCCATAACTTTCGTGGAAGTGGACCGCAACATCAACCAGTTTGATATTTCCGCTGTTGTTTACGGCGGAAAATTAAAGCTTCAATCTTCTGCCGACCTTACCGCAGAACAAATTCCTTATAAGGTCAGTGTCCGCTTGGATAACACAGACCTGTCAAAATTAAAAGCAGACACGATTTGGAAAGATAAGGATATTTCCGGATATTTTTCCTTTTTAGCTTCCGTGAGAGGCACTTTAGATAGCCTTAATTCGATTCATGGACAAGGCTCTATCGCTTTAACCAACGGCCATATTTGGCAGGTTAACTTACTTCAAGGTTTGGGAAAATTCTTATTTATTCCGGAATTTGATAATATTACTTTTAAAGAGGTCGCGGGAGATTTCGTGGTTGAAGATGGGAAAGTTCTAACTGATAATTTGATGCTAGCCAGTGACCCCGTCACATTGACCGCTCAAGGATGGATCGATTTCGCGGGAAATTTGAACTTTGACGTCCTTTCGGAATTCTCCGATGAAGTGATCGAACAATCATCATCGCTTAGAAAAACGATCACCGCTTTTTTAACTCAAACCGGTGATTATCTTAAAATTAAGCTTACCGGAAGTTTAAAAGAACCTAAATATAATGTCAGCGTTTCTTCCGGAGAGGTTATCCGCAGGACCAAAGACCTTCTTATCGAGGGCTTGCAAGGTATTTTTCAATAACCCTACGTAATTTTCTGAAAGCACAAGCCCGATGGCTTATCTTTGATTTGATCTCAGGCGAGATCTTTCCAAAAGTTTTTTTGTACCGCGGAACAAAGAATAAAGGATCATATCCAAAACCATTTGTTCCGGATGATCGAAGCGCAATAAATCCCCGGCAGCTACCACTGACCACATCCACAATTCCTTTTTTATCAGCCAGGGCCATACAGCAACGATAGCGGGCCTGGCGCGCTTTAAAAGGTGTACCTTTTAAAGCGCGCAACAGTTTCAAATTATTTTTTTTATCCGTCGCCCCCGCCCCGGAATAACGCGCGGAATAGATCCCGGGCTCATTACAAAGTGCCTTAACCTGCAAACCGGAATCTTCGCCAAGCGTGAGTTTTCCGGTATACATGGACAGCGTCACAGCCTTTTTAATGGCATTAGCGCTAAATGTCTTTCCGTCTTCTTCAACTTCTGGGGGATTTTTGCAATCGGCAAGTGAAAGGACTTTAACATTCAAGCCCTTTAAAAATTCACGGATCTCTTCGAGCTTTTTTTTATTGGTTGTGGCGACAAGGAGTTCCATAAAAAATCATTCCAACTGGCACTGAATTCTCACCGTTGATGTGACGGCGATCTTCCCGGCTAAAAGTGTTGTCCCCGTTGCCGAGCTCACATCATCCATGGATGACCTTTGCATCATATTGGCGTTACGCATTTGATACGGCATCGCATATCTTGTCTCACTAGAAATCGTATTATAACCCTTGATGGAAACCTTGGCGGCATCCGCAATGGTTTGCGCGTTAACAATAGCATCTTTAACGGCTAAAGACAGCACGCGGCGCTTATCCTCAGAATCATCTTCTTTGAAAAATTCGATCTGATCAATAATCGTCACGCCGCTATTTAAGGCCGTATCAACAACTAAGCTCGCATTCTTAGAAAGTACATTTTGGTCCTTTTGGCTTAAAAGAACCGTGAAATCTTGAACAACCTTATAGCCAACAACATTAGGCAAGCGCCCCTGGCGTGTCGCGTTATATTCCTCTTCTTTAATGATCATCACGCGGTAATCCGGAGCCTTGATAAGCATGCCTTCAATGGCCAATCCTTTAAGGGCATCAATAACACTTTTGACTTTCTGGGCATTTTCTTCGCGAGCAACTCCGACAGATACGTTCATTGTTTCAACACCAAGATAAACACGCGCTTTATCGGGATCGATCCAGACCTTAGCCTCGCCGGTTGTTGAGATCACCTTATTGTCTTTTGATATTTCTTGAGCACTGGCTGAAGGCACACACACTAGAAATAAAACCAAAAACAATTCCGCGAAAAATCTTTTATATACCATGTGAACTGCTCCTTTCCTTAAAGAACTTCTTTTAGATCTTTAAATCGCCTAAAGATTTCTTCTGGATCTTAAAAAGTTCTTCGATGCCGCCTTGGGCAAGATTAACTAGCGAATCCAATTGTTTTTTGGAAAAAGGATTTTTTTCAGCTGTTCCCTGGATCTCAATAAATTTTCCGCATTTTAACATCACAATATTCATATCCGCTTCGGCGTTTGAATCTTCTTCATAATTAAGATCTAAAAGCGCTTTTCCGTTCACCACGCCAACGCTAACAGCCGCGACATAATCCAAAAGTGGAACTTCATTTAAAATACCGTTTTTCTTGACCTTCATGAGGGCTTCCGCCAAAGCGATAAATCCACCGGTAATAGACGCTGTACGCGTTCCCCCGTCCGCCTGGATAACATCACAGTCAATTTTAACCGTTCGTTCGCCGAGCTTTTTCATATCCACCACACTGCGCAAACTGCGTCCGATCAAGCGTTGAATTTCAAAAGTCCGTCCGGACGTTTTTTCTCGTTGTAAACGCGTATTGGTAGAAGCCGGCAGCATTCCGTATTCGGCAGTCACCCAGCCCTTGCCGGAATTTCTTAAAAAAGGCGGAACACTTTCCTCGACACTCGCCGTGCAAATGACTTTTGTATCACCAAATTCAATCAGGCAAGAACCGGCAGGATGTTTAATATAATTTCTGGTCACTTTTATTTTACGCAGTTGGTTTGCCGCGCGTCCGTCATTTCTTGGCATGAATAAACCTTTCTAATTTATGGATATTGGGCTTTAACCGTCGTCTGAATTCCGCCGCGAGAATTAACCGCCGCTTCTACTTTTGCCCAACGGGGCTGACAAGCTTTGACAATATCGTCTAAGATCTTATTAACAAAATGTTCATGAAAGATCCCAACATTACGATAGAAAACAATATAAAGCTTCAGCGATTTTAGTTCTAGGCAAGTTTTGGCTGGGCTATATTCAATGTTGACAGTGGCAAAATCCGGCAAACCCGTTTTAGGACAAATGCAGGTAAATTCTGGAATGCTCAAATGGATGGTATATTCCCTGTCCGCGTATTGATTCTTCCAAACATCGATCTTGGGAGTTTTTAGACTGCGGATTTTTGTCTGCAGGCCTTCGTAAGTCTTTTTCATTTTTCCCTACCTTAATTTTAAGAATTTATGCATTTGAGGGATCACGCGCGTATTCGAAAGATAGTTTAAACAATATTCCTGAAATGCCAAGCATTTTTTTACTACGTCCGTCTTGAGATCGAAGAAGTTTGGCTGCAGGATAAATAAAACATCGCGATCGAGATTTGAAATTAATTTCACGGCTTGAGCGATATCTTCTTGGGATGTGTCGGCGGAAATGACCGCTTTGATAAAGACATCTTTCTTTAAAGAAACTTTTAAGAATTCCTCATGCTCTTTCCAAAATGGTTTTAACTTTGTTGAGCTGGGAAGCTTCAAATCCATCGCTACAATATCAATAAAATCAATGACCTCTTTTAATTCTTCATAAAGAATGCCACTAGTCTCTAAATATGTTTTGTATTTTTCTTTTTTCAAGAGCGGCAAAAATTCTTTTAAGAAATCTTTTTGGACCAATGGTTCCCCGCCGGTCAAGCTGATTGAGTGAGTATCTTTGGAAAATTTAAGAACTTCTTCAAAAAGTTCTTTTAAGTTATATTCTCTGAACTTCCCGCCTGAATCTCCGATCGCCGCCGGCGTATCGCACCATTCACAGTGGATATGACAACCGTAAAAACGCACAAAGACCTGCCGGCTGCCTAAATATTTTCCCTCACCTTGAATCGATTGGAATATTTCGGAAATTTTAGCGTTCATGCGATGGATCTTTCCTATTCAACTCGCTAAAACCTTTTTGGCGCAAAATACAACTGTCGCAAACGCCGCACGGTTTTCGGCCGCCCGCGTAACAAGACCACGTTAAATGATAGGGAACTTTAAGAGATAATCCCAACTTGATAATTTGCGCCTTTGTTTTATGAATGAGCGGCGTTTCAATTTTGATCGCCTTTTGTTCAACACCCGTTTTTGACCCCTTTTTTAAAACTTCATAATAAGCTTTAAAGAATTCCGGCCGGCAATCCGGATAGCCGGAGTAATCGCGCGCATTCGCTCCGATAAATATCTTCTCAGCTTTGATGGCTTCGGCGAATGAAGCGGCAAAACTTAAAAAGATGATATTGCGCGCCGGAACATATGTGGAGGGAATTTTGTCAGCACCGATCGTTTTAAGATCGCGTTTTTTGGGAAGAGGGATCCGTTTATCTAAAAGTGAGGAACCAAGCCAAGGAAGATTGATGTTGATGATGTGATACGGGCATTTTGCGAGCCCAGCTATTTTCTTCGCGATCAAAACTTCTTTTCTGTGGCGCTGATGATAATCAAAAATAAGCGCGGAAACTTTATAACCCTGCGCTTGAGCAAAAAAAAGTGTGGTGGTCGAGTCTAAACCGCCCGACAATAGAACAACCGCGCGTTTCATGTTATGGATAATAGGTAATGCTGGCGTTATCGGATTCCCAAACCGTCACCTTTTTTATTTTTAAAGGCCGGCATTTCTTTGAAAATGCGTCGTAGATATATCTGGCGATGTTTTCTGTCGTGGGATTAACTTTTTTAAAATAGGGATGGTCGTTGAGATGATGATGGTCGAGTTCTTCTAGAAATTCGTGCAAGTTTCTTTTTATGATCATAAAATCAATGACCATGCCGATCTTATCTAAGGCTTTTCCCTTTAAAACAACTTCCACCTTCCAGGTATGGCCATGTAAGCGCTCGCACTTGCCTTTGTAACCGCGCAGGCAATGCGACGCGGCAAAATCATTTTTGATAGATAATTCAAACAACGCTGCACCTCCGGACATCCTTTATATCATAACCTAAGAATCGTTTGGCTATTTTTCCAAAATGCTGCGGCGCGTCACTGGCTAGAAAAGTATATTGCGGTTTATGTTTAGAAGAATTTTCTAAGCGCAATGTCTTAAGCATTAGGCGCACTTCCCCGGCTACTTCTTTAGCCGAATCAACAAGGCAAACTTTTTTCCCGACAACTTTCTGCAAAACAGATCTTAATAATGGATAGTGTGTGCATCCTAAGATCAAGGTATCCACGCGAGCGCTGATAATAGGCGCTAAATATTCTTGGGCAATATCAAATGTGGCGCGTTTTCTAAACCATCCTTCTTCAGCTAAGGGGACAAAAAGCGGACAGGCCTTTGCCGCAACATGAATAGCATTATTAAAGCGCTTAATGCTTTTTGTGTAGGCATTGCTATTTACAGTTGCCGGAGTTGCGATAATGCCAATACGCCCATTTTGACTCATGCTCACGGCTTTTTTTGCTCCGGGTTCGATCACGCCGATAATAGGCAAAGAGAAATTTTCCTTTAGAACATCCATGGCTAAACTGGAAGACGTATTACAGGCCACCACGATCATTTTAACGTTGTGCCTTAACAAAACGGCAACATTTTCCTGAGAAAAACGAATGATGGATTCTTTGGATTTCGTTCCGTATGGAACACGAGCCGTATCACCAAAATAGACGATGTCTTCATGGGGGAGCTGACGCATAAGCTCTTTAACGACCGTCAAGCCTCCGAGCCCCGAATCAAAAACACCGATGGCACAATGATTTTTCTTAGTCGCTGGCATATTCTAAAATACTTTTCGCGATCCCTTCCGCGATCTTTTGACGGTGAGAACTTGTTTTTAAAAGCTGTTCTTCCTGGCGGTTAGACACAAATCCGACTTCCACTAAAACCGCCGGAATAATAGTATTCTTGAGGACAAAAAATCCGGCCGAATGGCTTCCCCGGTCTTTTGAATTGGCATTATCCGACGTATTCTTGGCGATATAATTCGCTAATTTTCTAGATTCCCCTTGTTTATGGGAATAGAGCATATCAATGAGAATTTCTTTAAGCGCCGGAATGCTGCGCTTCATCTCAAAATGTTTGAACAATTCTTCATAATTCTTAACGGCTTGAATATCCCGCTTGGCCTTATAATCCAACTCGCGCAAATAATATACTTCGAACCCATGGCTGCTGCGCGAACGGCTGGCATTGGCGTGAACGCTGACAAATAGATCCGCTTTTATTTCCTGAGCTATTTCAGCCCTTCGCGCAAGAGAAATAAACTCATCCTTGTCCCTGGTCATTACGGCCTTAATTCCGTGTTTTTCCAGAGTTCTCTTTAATTTACGGGCAATGTCTAAAACCACAACTTTCTCTTTTAAGCCGGTCGCCCCAATGGCTCCGGGGTCTTTTCCGCCGTGGCCGGGATCGATCAGGATCCTCCTGAATTTCTTTATCGGATATTCTGTTTCGGCGACAAGGCGGTCAATGATCTTTGATTTAAAATCGAACGGGACGATAACAGATCCATGCTGGCGGCGGACAGAACCGCCTAAAATGAATTTCTCGCCGTCCACCATCACAAGATTACTTCCCAAAAGCACTTTTGCCGTCATCCCGCCGCGATTAAGCGTTACCACTTGGCTTACGCTGTCTAAATTCCATTCAATATTATTTTGATCGCATAGGTCTTTGAGCGAAAATTCTTCCATGGCCGGACGGACGGGAGCCGTCGCGCATCCCGCTAAAATAAAGCCAAGGATAAAAAAACCCGCCAAACGCTGTATCTGTGAATTGATCATAAGGAAACGCTACTTTTTCTTCTTTTTAATTTCCTGAAGAAGATTATCCGGACTTTCTTTCGTGCGAACATCGCCTGAGATGATCGTTGGTGTTAAAAATATCGCTAATTCTGTTTTACGCAGCAACTGGTCTCGGTTACGAAACGCTAACCCAAATAAAGGCAAATCCCCTAACAAAGGAATTTTATTAACCGTTTCGACCTTTTCATCTTTCATAAGGCCGCCGATCACGATGGTAATTCCATTTTTTACCATCACGGTTGTTTCTGCCTCAGATGTTTCTACCACAGGGATACTGTTATTATTGCTGGTCGTTACAAACCGTACCACTGAACTTACTTCAGGCTTTATCTTCATTGTGATGTAGTCATCTTCGTGGATGGTAGGCGTAACATACAGCTTCACGCCTACGTCGATAAAATTAACACTTTCCGCCGTTGTCGTAGGCCCGGTAGCCGGTGTGGTGGTCGTGGTTGTGACGTAGGGCTGTGTTGACCCGACGAGGATCCTAGCTTCTTCGTTATTCAGCGCCGTGATCCGCGGGCTGGAGAGGATATTGGTCGTTCCCACCGTATCCAACGCTTCCAATAAAACCGTATAATCGTCGCTAGAAAGAGTTCCAATACTTAGCTGTCCGCTTTTATCCGTACTGGTTAAAATATCAAAATTGCTGATCAAGTTAAGCGTATGAAAATCAGAAACAATAGCTTCCCAGTCAACGCCCATCTTATACTGATCGCTTAAAACGATCTGCACGATCTTAGCCTCGATCATCACTTCTCTTTGTTTTTCGTCAAATGCCGCGATCACTTTCTCTATTTCCTGGATCTTTTGCGGCGTATCCGTAACAAAAATCCTATTTGACCTTTTGTCAAACTTGACCGTTCCCACATTTTTAGTCAAAGATTCGCTGATCTTTTTTGAAATGTCTTCTGCCTGCGCGTAACTTAGGATAAAGACCTTTGTCGCGATCGGTACATCAACACCTTTGACCAACATCTCCATTGCTTGAAGATTTTGAGGTGTATCCATCAAAACTAAAGTATTTGATTTCTCGTCGGTAATCACTTTCCCAATAACGCTTTTTACCTGATTAAGTAGTGTCGCCACTTCCATGGCGTTGGAATGATCAAGCTTAATGACCTTGATCTCTGTTTTCTCGGCGAACTTACGTCCGTAGGTCAACTCAAATTCTTTGGACGGCATCACTCTCACAATACCGCCGTCTTCAATGTAGGCCAAGTCATTAGACTCTAAGATAATACGCAAGGCATCCCGGACATCAACGTCTTTCAAGTAGATGGTGATTTTCCCTCGAACATTTTGTCCGGCAACAATATTAAGGCCGCTTTTCTTGGAAACAAGCTTTAAGACATCCGCAATATCCATATCTTTTAGTTCCAAGGCATCCAAGATAATAGGATTTGGGCCGGCTAAAGATAAAGCTGCTTGTTGAGGATCGGGATTTTGAGCTTGAGCTTGTTCGGTAACCGGGTCATTGACGCTTTCGATGTTTTCAATATTATCGGCAGACAATACCGAAGGTTCGGGCATGGCAATATCAGCAGACAAAGCGGCATCCTGAGCTGTTTCAAGAGGGACATCTTGCGGCATCAGCGAGCTGTCATCCAACCCCAGAACCTGACCTCCTTCGATCTGGTCTAGCGTATCTCGTACGGCGGAATACTGGTCAGCCGGCTGCGCGCAAGCGCAACAACTCATCACAAAAAGCGCCATCAACCAAATGATGATTGCCAATCCCTTATTTTTCATTTCCCCTCCTCGATTTCGTGCCGCATTAAATCATTAGAAAAAAATTTGATCATTGGACTAATTCGATTTTTTGGTCCCGATAGATCAGGATAACTTTGCCTTGTTTGATCTCATCGACAACCGCGTCTTTGACCGATTCGCCTTTATGCACGAACATTGTTTCTTTCAGCTCAACATCTTCAATAATAGCCTCCGGCTTTTCATCTAAAACAATGCCCACCAGGCGCAAATTCTTCGTCAACTCCGAACTACTGGCGACCGGCTTGGCATCTTGATTGCCGGATTTGTATACGGGAGATTCAAAAATATCGCGGCGTTTTAATTGCTGTTCATAATAAGAATACGGCTTAGGCTGCTGTGAAGTTATTTTGACCATATCCGCTTCGGGCAAAACAACGCTTTGATCTTTCGCGGGATCATTGATCTCTTTTTTAGCATATAAAAACTCATAGGCCGCGTAACAGATCAAGGCAAACGCCGCAAAAACCAATACTTTATTAAATATCTTTGCCCAATCACCGCTTTCCTGGTCTTCGACGGAAGCATCCGCCGCCGGCCCGCCCGCCTTAGCCAGCACACCGTCGGAAGAGGCCTTAAAATCTTTCTTGCGGATCAACTTCAATAATCTTTCTTCGGGAGAAAAGTCGTTTACCATACCATTAAGCCCAGCTAGCCTCCTCGATCAAAAACGATTCTATCAGATCTTCCGTCACAAACTGGCTTCCCTCCATCACTAAACGCTCCAAAGCGCTGTGGCACAAAAAAGATACCTTGCGAGGATAACCTTGGCTAAATTCATAGATCTTCTTGATCGCTTCATCGGAAAAAAGAGAGACATTAGAAAGAAATCCCGCCTGCTTTAAACGAAATTCGATCATCTCTTTCGTTTCCCGTTCGTCTAAAGGATTGATAATGTATTTAAGGCTAACACGGTCCATAAAATTACGGATTTTCTTTACTCTGGGAAGAAGCTCCATCTGCGACATAATGACCAGCTGCAATAATTTCTGGTCATTGGTCTCATAATTTAAAAACGTCCGCAGGATCTCTAAATACGGCTGACTTAGTTTTTGCCCTTCATCGATCACTAAAACGATGGTCTTTTTTTCTTCAACGGCTTTTTGAAAAAGATATTTCTCAATGGCATCCCGATGATCAATGGCCGAACGGAAGAAAGGATTAATATCGAACATCCTTGTCAGGCTGGATAAGAATTGATATTCCGACTTAAAATCAGGATCTAGGATCATATGAAAAATAAAATCGTCTTCCTGGCTAAAGGTCTGCATCAGCGCCCTAGAGAGAGTTGTTTTTCCTGTTCCCACATCGCCTAAGATCAGGCTTAAGCCCCGCTTCAAGCGGATCGCTATTTCTAAGCGGTGAAGCGCCGTAATATGCTCGGGCGAATGATAAAAAAATTCCGGGTCCGGACTTGTGGAAAAAGGTTCTCTGTGAAGATTTAAGGCTTGATAATAGCTCATGCCCTGGACTCCAATTGCCGCGCAATGCTTTTTAAGAAAATTCCCCGGGTGCGCAGTGTTTTGATCTCTTTGAGCCGGTCAACGCTGGTATCATCAAAATAACGGAAATTCGTCGACGGACTTCGCCCGATCTCTTTAAAAAGCCCTAATCGCAAATAATATTTCAACGTATGCGTTGAATATCCTGTGATCTGGCTTAAATCTTTCAGAAGATATATATTTTTCATAGGGTTAAGAACAACTCTCTACCCAGAGAGTGATACTTTATTTTTATACCCCGTCGAGCACAGTGTCAAGCACTTTAACGACAATTTTCCAAAAAAATATTTTTTTACGGTCTAAGGAATAAGAAAACGGCTGACAACAAGGCGGCATTTGATCTCGGATGTGCGCACGGAACTTTTTTCTAAATAAATTTCATCCGCGCTAAAGAAATGCGGAGCGTTTTGAAGGATATAAAGAAAATGGACAATGGTTTCCAATTGCCCGTCAATGGCCAGGCTCACCGAAAACTGATTATAAAAGTCAACACGCTTTACCTTCTTAGGCTTCATATCGGCAAGCCGCACATTGATGACACCAGCCACAGACTGGATCTCGGCCAAGATAGAGGCCATTTGCTTTTCATCAGATTCTTTTTGTTTTAAATTCGCAGAATAAACCTCGTATTGTTTTTCAACCTCTTTTGATTTTCCTTTTAAGGCCATGTCCTTCTTTAATTGCTGCTCAACAACGCGGATCTTATCTTCCAAGATCGAGATCCCTTGATTAAAAGGTTTAAATACAAAAGAATACGCCACGTAAGATGAAACCGCTAAAATACAGACAACTAAAATAGCCGTTTCTCGCTGCGTTAATCGCCGGAACATCATTGCGTTTTTATCCTCATTTGATGATTTGACACGTGATCTTAAAATCCGTTAACTCCCCTTTAAAAACCTTTCTTTTGGTCGCGTATTGCAACGTAACATTCGTAAATAAAGGAGAGCTGACTAAATTATTCTGAAGGCTGTTAACTCCCGCCCCAACTTCTGAAACGCCCTGCAAAACTAAGGCGCCGCTTTCATCGATGTGAATGACATTATACGAAACCCCCGGCGGGGTCACGTCGTATAATTTATAAACAATATCAACGGCCGTAGCCTTCGGATTAAGTTGTTCTTTGATAAAATTTAGCTGCTTGATCTTTTCATTAACCTTGTTAACAATAGGCTTGATCTCATTGTGTTGGCGCTCAAGAGTATTAAGATAAATTTGATTCTTATATAACTTGCCGGCAAAAATAAGAACAGCAAGGACGAAGAGAAGCCCCAACAAAACAAGGAATTTCAGGCTTTCTTGCTTTTGCCGCTTTACTTCGCGCTTGTCGCTGACTTCCGTTGGCAAAAGATTGATCAGCTTTCTTGATCCGGCCAGCGTCAGTCCTATTGTCGCCGCCATCGAAATACCGCTTTGAGCTAAAAGAGAAACAGCATTAAGATCTTTTTTCTGAAGGACATTAAGAAACGGGCTGATCGTTTCTATGTTCATCTTGTATTCGGTCTTTAATTGATCCTGCAAAAGGCTCGCCCGGTCCATGGCCGAAATAAGGATCATCTTCCCCACTTCATCACCGATACGTTCTTTAGCATACGTCGCCATCGTTAAGTTTATTTCTTCCATCAACGCCGGAATATGTTCTTCGGTTAAGTCTTTAGCGCCATAATTAATACTTCGAGAGAACAAAAGTTGCTGACGATGGCAAAAACAAATTTCAGTATTAACGGTATCAATATTAATAAGCGCGACCGGTTGGCTTGTCTTTTGCTTGCGTTTCGCGTCTTCAAAAAGATACCAATGCAATAACCCTTCAGAGCTTAAGGTAAGCTTATTGAGATTGAGGCGTGCCTCGGAGAAGATCTTTAAATACTTATGGGTAACTTCTTTGTGGGCAATGACCACCAGCACCTTAGAATACCCGGAAGGCTCTCTCTCTAAAATAATATGGTCAGAAACAATATCTTCTTTAGAATACGGAACTTGCTTGACCAGCTGCAAGCCGATCATTTTTTCGATCTCCGCCTCAGAATGAGACGGTAAAGAAAAATGACGCAGCATCACCAGCCGTCGGGGAATGATAACGGTTAACTGATCCGGGCTTATTTTGGCCTCGTTGACAAACGAAGATAAAAGCCTTGGGATCTCCGATTCCGGATATTGCGAGATCTCTTTTGAACCGCAATACATAATGACCGGCGACGCCCGGCGCACCATAGCCTGCAGAAGTTTGATGTGCGAATCCGTAATTTCGATGGCCGTAAGAATATTATTTTTCATATTTTAATTTCTCTTCCAAAAGACGACGGATAGGTCATCACGCAAAATAACGGCCTCTATCCAAGACTCCACTTCTGATGAACTGTCCACAGCCTTAATGCCAAGCCTGATACACCGCGCGCTATTGACAAGATTCGGCCTGATCGTCTGAAAGATCGCGCGTTCTTTGCCGTTTAAAAGGCCCGTAAACCCTGCTTCATTCATATCCACATTGCGATCATCGGCGCTAAATTCTTCTTTGTCTTCGCCGTGACGGTATTCGATGATCTTTTCCACCAAGCTATCCGCGTCAGACAATTGTGTATTGGTCACCGGACCGGCACTACTGCGAGCCAAAGCGCGCAAAACTGTTTTTGACGCCGTATTAATATTAACTGCCAGCGGCCCTTCTTTCGGAAAAATAGTTACATACGATCTGATCTTGGCAAATATCTGCGGCGTCATCCCTTTAACCAAGAGCAATTCTTCAACGCTGTCAAAGGGCAGATTTTTACAATGATACGGTTTAGTTAACCCCGCGTAATCACCGTCTTCTGCCCCCATAGAAACGCCGGCTAAGGTAGAATCGCCGTCGATCCAATCGGCAACTGCCGCCGCGATATTGCCGGCTTCATCCTCATTGAAATCTAAAAGAACGATCAGCTGTGCTAAAACAGCCATATTTTGCGCCGTGACACCGTTTAAGTTGATCTTGCTTTCTTCATCCCTAAAACCGAAACGGACCTGACGCACGCCGTTATCATCACGATCGGCATAACTAATATCAAAATGCCCCTGCCCTAATTCTACATCTTTAAAAATGCCTTCGGGAGCTTCGTTTGTATCAAATTTCACGGCACATTGATAACGCGTATCAAAACTATTCGCCTCTTTATCTTCGCTGTCTTTTTTAATAAGATCAAGCGCGTAAATAAACCCTGCCCATGCTGTTTGGTCGGACTTGAATTTTCCCACCGAATATCCGGCTAATTTTAGGTCAACGGATGTTCGCCGCCCCAAGCTTACCGCAAGAAGCGACAAAATAGCCAGAAACCAAAGTACAATTAAGAGTATTATACCAGAATCGTTTTTGTTTCTAGATTTTAATGGATGAAATTTCATAAGCCTTGCATGCCCCGCCGATCACTGATCAAATCCTTCTTGCCCTAAAAATCCCGTCGGAATATAAATTTCTTTTTCCATCGCAACTGTTTCTTGAGGATCTCTCGGATTGACAAATGTCAACCGAACACGAATCCCCGAAGGGATATAGGGTTTGTCCCAGCTATTATTCCAAAAGATCTTGGCCGATTCGCCTTCACCCTGAAGATACGCGAAAGAAAATGTTAATCCATTTTCTTGCAGGTTAGAACTTAAGACCTCTTTTGTGCTGTTTTTTTCTTGGCCAGATCGTAAGTCATCGATAAAGAATAGCTCTTCGCGCACAAAAGCATGCCGCGCTACTTCTTCTTCTTGATATTGGGAAACGATTTTCTGATTTTCCGTGGAATGCTTTCCAATAATAACCTGATGGACCGAACCAAAACCTAGAGGCTGTGCCGAATAACGGACTGTTTTAAGCCCTTTTGAAGTTGCGGCTAAAAATGAGATCTCATTGCTTCGCCCGTCAAAAGCCGTTTTGTCAGGATACGATCCGGAAAAATCATAAAAAACCACATTTTCTAAATCTTCCGCGATCCTACCCAGCGACCAACGCATTTCACGGTAGATCGCGTTAACATCATTCGACCTTTTATTAAGCCTGATCCCGCTTGAAAAAACACTATAAAGGCTTAAAGCAACGATCGCAAAAATGCTTAAAGCCAAAAGCATTTCAATGAGGGTAAAAGATCTTTTTTTGAAAAGCCGTTTATTATTCATCCAGCGTATTAAAAAAATAAGTTGAAACGGTTATGTTCTTTTGATTCTTTCCTGAGACCCAAAAAATATTAAAGATCACTTCGCTGACCGTTTTAAGCTTTTCTCCGTCCGCGGCTGACGTTGATTCAATGTGATAGGAATATTTTTCATAAGGCTCCGGAAAACGTCCGTCTTCATCCCAATTATTTTCCACGATACCTTTTTGTTTGAATTCTTGGATCTTATTATCTAAAAGGATTTGCGCGACCGAATAATCTTTACTATAAACGGTCGCGCGAAACGTCGACAGCAAAGATTGAATGACCAACGTTAGGCTCACCGAAAGGATAGAAACCGCCAGCAAGGCCTCCAGCAAAAAAGATCCGCGTCGCCTATATTTTTCCTTCAAAGGTCTGAACATGCCCGTATTGTTCCTGTGTTGAAACCGTTAAACAGTTCTCATTTTTCTCGCAGACATAAATGCGCGCCGGATCTATTTTCCCATCAGGATAAAAGCGGATATCCGGATCCTCGTACTCGACCGATATATTTTCCGCGACCAAAAACTCCCGGCCAAACCGTCCCGGGATCTCTTCAAATTCTTGAACTTCTTCATCATCTTGCCACGGAGATCTTTTTTCTTCCGAAAGCCGATATTTTTTATAGGACGGATCAAATTCTAATTTTAATGTGCGTTTCTTGGTGATCGCCCGGCCTTGCGCGTAACGCATAAGATCCGTGATCTGTCCGGCGGTTGTTTGAAGCTGAAAGTGCGCGTATGTTTTAGAAAATCGCGGCAAGCTTAATCCCGCAAGAATCGCTATAAGAGCGACAACCAAAAGGATCTCAACAAGAGTAAAACCTAAAGAGGTTTTTCTTTGCTTTACGCGCGAACAACAAAGAAAAAGTTGAGAAGAATGATCGTTATCCACTGCTTGAGTCATCCGGCCAATTGCTTACGTCATCACTGCTTTCCACGCCATCCTGGCCATAAGAAGAAAGGTCGTAATCTTGGGTATTATGGATTCCCGGACAGACATAAACGTATTCATTGCCCCAGGGATCTTTCGGAAGGCGTTTTTTCTTGAAATACGGCCCGTTCCAATTGACCGGAACAGGCGCCGTGCTCGGTTTTTCTAAAAGAGCGGCAAGCCCTTGTTCGCTGGTCGGATAACGACCATTATCCAATTCATACAGATCCAAGGATGTTGAAATGTTCGCTTCAATATCCGCCCTGGCGGCTGTTTTTCTGGCTTGTTCTCCGCGGCCGGCTAAGCTTGGAGCGACCATTGCCACCAAAACGCCGATGATGATAACAACGAGCATAATTTCAACTAAGGTAAATCCGTTATTTTTCTTCTTATTCATCGCGCAACCCCCATTCATGTTTAAAAATAAATTAGAATTCCATATGAGATATTTTCTATTATCTGATCATCAAATCCATTTTAAAGATCGGCAAAAGCATAGAAATAACGATAAAACCGACAACTGATCCGATCAAGACGATCAAAAGTGGTTCCAATAAAGAGGTGATGGTCTTAACCGACCTGTCACAGCTGCGCTCGTAGCTATCCGCTAATTTGTAAAGTGATTGCTCCAACCGTCCGGATTCTTCGCCAACGGCGATCATATGAATGGCCGCTTCCGGAAAATAAGCGCACCCTTTAAGCGCCGCGTTCAAGCTTGAACCTCCGGCAACCTCCAGAGAAACTTTCTTAATTTCGGCTTTAAGAACTTCATTTCCTAAAACTTCGCTGACCGCTTCAAGCGCCGGAACAATGGTAACGCCACAATCTAAAAGTGTCCCCAAAGTCCTTGAAAATCGGCCAATCTCCGCGTCCTTAATAAAACTTCCCAAGAGAGGAAGTTTTAATTTTAATTCATCAAACCATTTCTTTCCTTCCGCCGAACGAAGGTAGTTCTTAAAAGCAAGAAATATCATTCCGGAGGCAATCAAAACCAGCCACCAAAATTTACTTAAGAAATCACTGATACCCACCAAGATCATCGTCGGCAAAGGAAGCGATTGGGACAGATCGTCGAACATCACCGTTAAGCGCGGAATAACAAAGGAAAGCAAAATAAAAATAGTAACAACTCCCACCACTAAGATCAAAGCCGGATAAATGAGGCTGGCGCGCACTTTAGCGCGAGTTTCCTGGTCTTTGTCGATAAATTCCGCTAAACGGTTTAAAACCACATTCAGATTCCCGCCCAATTCTCCGGATCGGACCATATTGCTGTAAAGTTTAGAAAATATGGCTTCATGCTGGCTTAAGGCATGGGAAAAAGAACCGCCGTCTTGAATAGCAGACTGCATTTGAGCAATAATTTCCTTGAGAGAAGGATTTTGTGTCTGGCGCAAAACAACGGTGATCGCGCGTAGGATAGGGACACCCGAATCAATAAGATCGCTTAATTGCCGGGTAAAGATGGCGATATCTTCTTGTTTAATGCGCCGGGAAGAAAGAAAACTTAAACTGGCTTTTCTTTTTTCTTTGTCTTGCGGTTCTTCGGAAAAAGAAGGCAGAGGATTTGAAAGGGCTACTTTAAGCGCCACATCAATAGGCGTAAGCCCCATTTGGGTCACTTTATCAACGGCGCTGTCAAAATCTTCCGCATCGATAACACCGTCGACAACTTCCCCGGGGCCTTTTTTGGCTTTATAAATGAATTTTGGCATCTATGAACGAGAATTTTAACATAGCTAAAATTTCATTGCAACAGATAGGATGTATATTGCGGTTTTGGGACAGTTTGGAATTCTATTGGGTAATCTAATTTCCAATAACAAATATTTCGCCTGCAAATTAATTGATCATTGGCATTTGGAAATTATCTGGATATTGGAATTTGGTTATTGGTTATTTCGCAGATGAGATTTGAAGCGAGGCATCTTCTTTCGGATCCGAAATTCCTAAAAATAGCGGCAATCCGATAAAAGGCGTTGTTTGAATGATCACCGGAATAAACCCGTCAATGCGGATATTTTCTAGTGTTTGCAGATCAAGCGGAATAGCAATTCCCTGCCCTTCTTTTTGAACTTCCACATTTAATTTATCCTTGCCAAAATCAATTCCCCCTTTATCTGTCTCCGGTGACATTGGCAGTGCTTGTCCAGCGTTGTTTTCTGACAAAGCTACAGTTTCAGAGTAAGAATCTTCAACCACCTCAGGAACATCAAAATTATCATCGCTAAGCTCTTCTGTTGCGATCCTAGAATAAGAAGGTATTTCTTTCAGTGCTTGGTAAGTTTTCTGGGCCAAAGCCATCGCTACTCTTACATTCTCATCCGCAGCAGCTTTCTGCTCCCATCGTTTAGACAATCTTTCAATGGTGTGCCGCAAACCTAGAGGATGATGTTGCGTCAACCCGAATTGCTTGTAAATCTTTTGGTACGGCATCTGTATGCGTTTATCTGCGGGAATAAAAGAGGGATCAATACCCAAGACTTCTTCAAACCCATTTTGTTTAGCTAATTCAAAATAAGCAAAGAATAAGAATTTATCCGGAGAAATATGCATACTGTCCCAGAATTTATTAATGATTTCAGTTTTCCCTCTTACGGCACCGATTCTTACATTGCGGATCGTCTTTTCTCCATCAGAATCCCATCCTATTCTAAAAAATACACCTACCATAGGATTGGCAGAATCTGTTTCTTCACCAATTAAAATTTCTGTCCCAAAAGTACTTTCACCCAAACCAAACCTCATCCCCAGAAAATACGGTGTCCCCTCAATCGGCGCTTTCAGAACTGTCCGTCCATTTCTAAAATCTTCAGAAAATATTTGAGAAATACGTTTAATATTAGCAGAGGCTTGGCGAAGCCGCTGATTGACACCTTGTGCATTATCAAAGATGTAAGTAAATCTCGTTTTTAAATTCTTATTGGGATTAGCTAAATATGACTGAACTAATTCGAAAGCTTGAGAAGCAGAAACCTTATGAATATCTTCAGCATTTTTATCGATAAATTTTATTAAATATTCAATACTGCTTACCGAAATCTGCCACTTCTGAGCAATCAAATCTTTTATTGCATTGACTTTTTCGCGCGACGAGGACGCATATCCCCTCTGGTAGGATAGGCTCAAATGAGCTACCAGTTTTAACAAAACCTCTTCATCGGGTAATACTGCACCGTCATCTAATAACCATACCGCCACTTTTTGCAACTCAGCATCGTTGAAGCGATAATCCTGAATGGCATCCTTGGGGTATGGAAATCCTCGAACAACCTCTATTAGTTGTTCTAATCTGCGTCCTCGGTCTTCTTCACTGTTTCCCGTCAACAGCACTCCGCCCTCACCCAACATTGTCACGTGGCCCGCGTCTTTTGGAGCTACTGCTACATTTTGCTGACCCCCAAGAATTTTCCGACGAATATTAAACCCTTCTCCATAACCGGGCATACCTGTTTCATCATCTTCGATCATAGAAAACCACTTCATTTTTTTCGTATCGATCTTTGCCTGCTGGGTATTAGCTATCGGAAATTTATCGCCAAAATCTACAAATTTCTCATCCAAAGAAGTCTCGCCGTCTACGTAATCGGGATTTCGGCTCCAATCGTCCGTTACATAAAATCCGCCATCTTCCATGAATAGATCTATGGAATTTATAAAGCTCTGTCCATCCGCATAATGGCTGGGTATTTCATACCCGGCTCTTTGATAATAAGCGCCTACTTTAAGGCCTTTTTCAAGTTTTCTATCTAATTCCGCCGCATATTCCCCAAATTTTGTGATGTCAGCATTGATAAGAGTAACGGCGCGTTCTTTTTCTTCGCCATTTAAATAATTCCAGTAGAATTTTATCCTAATGTAGCCGCCATCTTGATCAATTTTAACTCTCGACAGATCAACCCCCATCGATAACATTTCAAGGGCAATTGCGGCAACCATTTTTTCTTTTGTTCTTAAAAAGAAATAGTCCGCCGAGCTTAAATCAAGCTTACTTTGCTGGTATCTGGGGTCTAGATTTTCTTTTATATATTTTGAAGGATCTTTAAGCATTGTTTCAAAATCTTCCACTGTGAGATTTTCATAATCTTGAGATATGAAATAACCGGTTGTGGCATTTAAAGCTAATAAAAATGTGGAAACATCCGCTCCGGCGCCGCCATAAAGAGCTGTCAGATCACCATTCTCAGGATTCACAATACTATTTCCTGTCATTAAATATTCTATATTTCCGTTATTCAGAAACTTAGCTTCCACCGGCCTAGGATCTAATACTTCCGGTATTCTTGCCACCATCACCCCGCCGCTTTCCAGCGTCGTCACACGGCCTTTGTCAAAAGGCTTCTGCAGTCCCATCTCGCTAAGGATGGTATTTATTTCTTTATCCAGCGGATCATTTTCTAAATATCTAAATAACAGAGGGTCAAGCGAGGCAATTTCTCTGATGGCAGACAATTTTTGGGCTTCGTCTAATCCTGATAATTGCTCGCTTAGAATTTCCAACAAAGAATTGGCATACCTGATATAGCCCTCTTGAGCTTTAGGATAAGGGTCTTCCTTTACCAATGATATAGATTCGTCGGCATCTATCAACAGCAAACGCCCTTGCTGGCTTACATTAGCCTGAAAATCTAATCCTATCAACATGCCAAACCGGCTTAATCTTTTTTGGATTTCAACTAGGTCTTTCAATGTTTGCACATTGACTTTGGCCTTTTCTCCGGAACCAAACATATCAAACATGTACGAGTAATCACCGGCAACAAGGTCGCCCGGGGCTATATCCATCACAAAATTGATTTTTCCATCAGGATCTTTAAAGATCCCATGAACTTTGGGCCCTATGCCAAACTGATCCGCTAATAAAAGATTGTTATATTGCCGCAACGTTGCCGGTGCCGCGATGTCATATCCGGATGTTGATGACAACGCAACAACAGGACGTCCGTTAGATAAAAATCCCAGTCGAGCGAACCCATGCATTCCGTTTCTGGCTTTGTCAGCAAGAAAGATGTTCTCGGAAAGCTGTACATTGACCTGCAAATCTTTCTTGATGCTCCCATTTTCATCAATTAATGATCCTGCAAAGTTTTCTTTAAGAGATCCTGCCGAAACATTCTTTAGCGCATAATCCTCTTCCAAACTAATACGATAGTCAGGATAACTTTTCTTAAGCAGCAGCGGATCGATCGTTGCTGTTGGCAAGAATGCAAAGCCTCGATCAAGATGTTCCTGCATATGAGATATCATGGCCGGCTTATAGCCAAAACGGCTAAGATCTGTGGTCAATCCTGTTGTTAAATGTTCATTTTGCGGCCAACGATTTAGAATATCTTGCCTGACAGCCAGGATATCCAGCTCCGTCACATGGCCTTTGTCGGGAAGGAAGTTTCCGGCAGCAAGATTGATGTCGTTTTCTAACGGATAAATGGCGGTGATGTCTTCTGAGGGAAGACGCCCAAGTTGAGCGGCTTGCTGATAAACATTTTCAACCGATGGGGCGGCGGTGTGCCATTGCAAAGCGAGGGCTTGCGCTTCTTCAAAGTGTTCCAGGATCCATTGGCGCATTTCATTAGGCGCAAGCCCGAGCTCCTTACGTTTTTTCTCCCACTGAGCAATTTCAAAAATTTCATGATTAAAAATATCGCGGTTATTCGCATAATCGTTATCGATATAAACAACAGGCTCACCATATGCTTGTCCAAGTCCGATATGAGCCAATTGCCCTGTTGATCTTAAAAGCCCGATGATAGGAATGATCCTGATCTGCTGACCAAAATTCATCGCCATTCGGTAATTGACAATATGTTTCTTATTTCGTTCCAAGTCGCGAGGAATATGCCGGCTTATGAATTCATTCACCGCGCTATGAGGAACAAGCCGAACAGTATCGGAGGAGACATTTCCGGAAAGTTTAACTTTCGATTGGTCGGGTTCTTTTTGCAAAGTATTATTCGCGGCAATTGTCCCTAAAAATCCTCCGGAAATATATTTTCGCTCTACCGTTTCTTTGGAATACGCGTCATAATCTTCCTTGATGTAGTTATAAACTCCCGCCTTAAAAGCTTGAATATATTGATCATAGATTTTCTGCTTTATATTTTTATCAGCAAGGTCTACGCCGCTCACCTTTTTTTGATCCACATAAATTTTTCCGAGCAAAGTTTCTTTGAGGGCTTGCTTATACCAAGCGGCGAGAATAAGAGAGTTGTAAATTTGTCGCAATGTCGCGAAATTCTCTCCGGTATTTACTTCCTTTTCTATCTCAGGAATGATGACTTCTTTTAAAATGGCCGAGGAAACATTATTTAGGCTTGAAACATCTTCACTTTTTATCTGGTCCGTTCCCTTAGGCGTGCTTTTAAGATTCCTGGAAAGAGCTAAATAATCTTCTTCCAGCATGACTTTTAGATGAGCTTCGGTCACAAAGGCCGCCGTTTCCTGCTCATAAACTGAGGCCTTATCCGGCATGATCCAAACTTTGTTAAATGTGTTGATAGGAATTTCCGTTGTGCCAAAACGCTCATAGGCTTTTTGATAAACTTTATCCCAAAATGATTTTCCCAGATCTTTTTCAGGATAAATAAGTGAAGCTGTTAACTGCTTTAAAAGATAATCTTGGGCTAAGAGGTCTTTACCCATTTCGGTAGTGCCTAATTCCTGCGGAATAATGCGGTTTTTTTCATAAGGCGAAAGATTGACCCATAATTCATCTTCCGGAGTTGTGAGCGCCGCCAGAAAATACTTGATAAGCTTCATGGATTCATTTTTCTGTGCGTCACCTTTTAACTTAGATTCACCCCAATCGATAACGAAATCAAAGCGTAAAGGATCTTCGGGGAAAACTTTTAAACCCTTTAAAACCGCAGGCGTGAAACTAGGGCTTAGCATGACCATATTTCCGGCCGGAGGAATAGGAACAAGATTTTGGGCGTAAGCTAAAGACGGAAGGATGTTAGAACAAGGAAAGATAATGGCTAGAAAAAGGCTGATCGTTTTAAAGATGGGGTTATTTCTGGATTTTAAGGTCAGCGGAGTTTTCATTGGTATTTATATTAATATTAGTTTTAACGTTAAAAGTATATGATATAAAAACGTAAAAACAAGGCGCAAAAAACCGCTTCAAGAAAGCGCTTTTTCCGTCTTCGCTATAGATCCCATAACGATACTCCAGAAGTTTATGATTTAAGCAAGGGCAGGATTTTGCTGATACGTCATGATCTTTTTGATACCCTGGGAGACCTCTAAAACATAAATTTTGTCTCCCAGGACAGCATATTGCAATCCGACCATGTTGCAGATATATTTCTCCGTGGCTTGTTTTTTATCTATGGTACGGATGATGTACGTCTGTGGCTGGTGGGCGTCTTTCTTTCTTTGATCTATAAATAGTTGCAAATCAGCAGGTTGCGTGAATTCTAGGATCTCTTTGATCTTATAAACGGTCCTTTTTTCGACATGCTGAGCAAGACCGTCTTTTTCTAAATGCTCCGAAAGAAAAAGTTCGGTTCTTTTGCGGTCTTTAGAAACAAGATTTTTGAATAATAATTCGCGCATCGCTTTTCTCCGTTTCATCCAACATCAGAAATATAACATGTGCTTTGAATGAAACAAGATACGTAAGGCCGTTTTGGGAAACCGTTATCTTATCGACGGAGAAATAAAAAATGAAGAAAATAAAAGGGTGCCCCGCCACATTTTGTGGCGGGGCACCCTTTAAAACTTTCCCTTTAAATTTCCTACACCGACTCTTCTTGTGTTACCCGAATAACTTCACTGGGCGTTGTCACGCCCTTTTTAACCTTTTCCCAACCATCTTGGCGCAAAGTCCTCATCCCCGCCGCAATCGCCTTGGCCTTGATCTGGCTGGCAGTCGCGCGGGCTACGATCATATTACGCATTTCCTCATTTAAAAGCAGGAATTCATAGATCCCTTCGCGCCCATAATAACCGGTCATCTTGCAAAATTCACATCCCTTACCTTCATAAATCGCTGTGTTAGCTTCTTCCCCTTTTAAACCGAATTCTTTGATCGCTTCCGGTGTTATCTTCCCGGGTTGTTTGCATTTAGGGCAGATCAAGCGAATAAGCCTTTGAGCGATAAAACATTCTACGGAACTAGACACCAAATACGGCTCAACGCCCATATCTAAAAGCCTGGTCACAGCCGAAGCCGCGTCATTAGTATGAATAGTGGAAAAAACCAAATGCCCTGTCAAGGCCACTTGAATGGCGATTTCCGCCGTTTCATAGTCTCTGACTTCCCCAACCATCATAATATCAGGATCGTGGCGCAGCATCGAACGCAGGCCCGCCGAGAAACTCAATCCTATTTTTGGATTTATTTGGATCTGAGTGATCCCATTCAGCTGATATTCAATGGGATCTTCAATAGTGATGATCTTTCTTTCTAAAGTATTAATGCGCGCTAAACAAGAATAAAGTGTCGTTGTTTTTCCGGAACCCGTCGGCCCGGTCACAAAAATGATCCCATGCGGTTTTTTGATCAAATGATCCAAAGCCGCCAAATCTTTTTGATATAAACCAAGCTCCTCGAAGCTATACAATTTTGCCGAACTTAAGATCCTGATGACAACACTTTCGCCGTAATGCGTCGGCAAAAATGAAACGCGTAAATCCAGATCAATTTGCCCCACCCGTGTTTTAAACCGTCCATCCTGCGGAAGACGTTTCTCAGCAATATTGAGATTGGACATGATCTTAATGCGCGAATTGATCGAATCCTTAAAATGCTTGATCGTTGACGGCGTTCGGGCGTCATACAAAACTCCGTCAATACGATAACGCACACGCAACTCATCCTCAAAAGGTTCGATATGAATATCCGTCGCCCGGCTCTGATAGGCCTCCGCTAAAATCTGATGAAGAAATTTAGCAATGGAGGCTTCCGAGCCTATATCTTCCGTCGATTCAAAATCCGCGGTGGTGCGTTCTTGCGGCTGAACGGTGTCCATCATCTGTTCAATAGTTTCCGCGCCGACACCGTAATACTTTCTAATGGCTTCTAAAATATCTTTTTCGCTGGCCAAAACAGAAACCAACCTCGCCTTCACCACCAACCCTATGTCATCCAAGATATGAATGTCCAAAGGTTTGGTTAAAGCCACGGTCAAGGTATCATCCTTAAATTCCACCGGAATGATCTTATAATGATAAGCGAATTTGGCGGGAATCTTGTTGATCGCTTCAGGAGAGATCTTGATCTCTTTAAGGTTGACGAACTCAACGCCCAGTTGATCCGCCAGAATAGGCAAATAAACGGTTTCTTCGGTGACGAACCCTAAGCGAAGAAGCGTCACGCCTAAAAGTTCCCCGGTTTTCTTCTGTTCCTTTAAAGCTGTTTCAAGCTGTTGGGCACTTATGAGCTTTTTATCGACGAGAAGCTGCCCTAAGAGAGATTTGGTTTTGATTTTCATGAATAATTTAGCGACCGTTCGAGATTAATCTTGGACGATCACAACCCGGTAATAGCTGTTGTTAAAATCATCCATCGTTTTGTCGGAAAGTTTTACGTAGGCGGTAATATCCATTGGAATATCCACAATGGCTTCCCCGATCTTTTTATCGGCTTCAAAGATATCAAGCTTACTTCCCGTATCAAGGCCGTTCACTCTTCCCAAGGTAATAACACATTGAGCGGCCTTTTTATCGAGCCACAAAACGCCTTCTTTGCGTTTTAACTCTGCGGTACCGTAAATGGTTTCGGCGCGGGATAGATATTCTTCTAAATTAACGGGAGCACGGTTAACACGCCGGGCATCGGAAATAGGAAGAGCTTCTTGGGATTGCTCGGCGATCAAATTAGCCATTTGGACTTCCAGCGTGCCAAGTTTTTCCTGATAAGATTTATTGGCATTGCCGATAAAATAAAGCGCTGTTGCCGCGCAAATAAATGAAACGGCAATAAGCGATAATCCGATAATGAGTTTTAATTTATTTTGATCAGCCATTTTGTATTTTGAAATTCTAACGCTCTTATTTTTACACGCTGACCTTATAATGTCAACACAGGATAGGAAATTATAAAACGAAGAGCTACGGGGATGGTGGCTTCCTGGGTGATTTCGGTGAGCATCCGCAATCGCCGCAAGAAGACGATTTCTTTGAGAAATTCCGATAGATCATAATAATGGCTGTCAAAGCCACAACCACGACAGCCGCAATAGATTGAAAATCATTCATGAATATGTTCCCCGAAAAGTTTACTGCCAACCGAGCAAACGCCCGCCTTGAAAAACCGCCAACGCTAATACATACGCCAAGCCCGTCATATAAAAAACTTGGAAACACGGCCAGAACCAGCTATTCGTTTCCCGGCGAACAACGGCAATGGTGCTCATACATTGCATGGCAAAAACATAGAAGACCATCAGCCCAATACATACCAGTGGTGTAAAAAGCACACTTCCGTCGGGCCATCTAGCTTTTACAAAAGCTTCCCTCACCGAATCTGTTTCATCAGCCGCTTCATCAATATTGAACACAATGCTCATGGTACTGACAAAAACTTCCCGCGCCGCAAAAGAACCAACCAATCCAATGCCGATACGCCAATCGTATCCTAGCGGTTTAATGATCGGTTCCAGCGCTTCTCCGGTCATTCCCGCAAAGCTTTTTCTTAAACCCTCGGATGCCGTTAAGCCATCATGTTTAGGATATGTCATCAAAGCCCATAAAAGAATAGAGAGCCCAAAAATAATTGTCCCAGCTCTCTTTAAGAAAACAAGCGAGCGTTCCCACATATTGATAAGAACGGTTTTCCATGATGGCAAACGATATGGCGGAAGCTCCATGATCAAAAGCGGTGTTTGACTTTTCAAAAGCGTTTTTTTAAAGATCCACGCCATCACAAAAGCCCCTAACATTCCCAATAAATACATAATAAGGATGATGCCGGCTTTTTGCGGCGCCGAAGCTGAAGGCATTAAAGTTGCGATCATCACGGTATAAACCGGCAAACGCGCCGAACAACTCATTAAAGGCGCCACCAGAATAGTGACAAGACGGTCTTTAGGATTTTCTATTGTCCGCGCCGACATAATTCCCGGAATAGCGCACGCAAAAGAACTAAGAAGAGGAATGAATGATTTTCCGTGCAAACCCACTTTGCTCATCACTCGGTCCATAATAAATGCCGCCCGTGCCATATAACCGGTGTCTTGAAGTAAGCCGATAAAGAAAAACAAGATCAGAATTTGCGGCAAAAAGATAACAACCGCCCCCACCCCGGCAATAACTCCGTCGGTGAGAAGGTCGCGCAAATCACCCGGTGGCATCATTGTCTTAACCGTATCGGTTAAGGCGGAAAAAACCTGATCGATCCAATCCATTGGATAGCTGGCAACCGAAAAGATGGTAAAAAACATTAATACCATCAACCCTAAAAAGATCACCCAGCCCCAGATCCGGTGAGTGAGGATATTGTCTAATTTATCGGTGACCGTTAAAACACTTTGATCAGATTCTTTCGTAACGGATCTGACAATATTCTGGATCCAGGCGTAGCGTGCCTCAACCGCGGCTGAGCGCCAATTGATATTTTGCGTTTGGAGTTTTTGTCGTAAATTTTTAATGTAATCGACAACCACTTTGTTTTCCGGTAAGGTGTGGTCTTCGGCAGAAATAAAAATGATCGCTTGAGAAAAAACTGTTTTAGCATCGGCAAATGTTTCGTGAAATAAGAATTCCGTGAATTCTTTAACCTCTGCTTCCATCACCGGCGGCATTTTCCATGGGCGGTCTTTTGGCATTTTCCCTCCGCCGCTAATGATGGCTTTCTTAAGTTCCTCAATGCCTTCATTGCGGCTGGCTACCGTCGGGATAACCGGAATTCCTAAAACGGCCGAAAGCTTCACAGCATCAATTTCCTGTCCGCGCCGTTTAGCGGTGTCAACCATGTTCAGCGCGATCACCATCGGAATTCCCAGATCCTGGATCTGGCTGACCAAATAAAGGTTACGCTCTAAATTGCTGGCATCCACGACACAGACAACGACATCAGGCTTGGGCGTATCAACGATCTTCCCAAGCAAAACATCTCGGGCTACTTTTTCATCCGGTGAACGCACCGCCAAACTGTAAGTTCCCGGAAGATCTAAGATATTGATCTCCCGCTGGTGGCCTGTCACCATGCGGCCAATTTTTTTCTCGACGGTCACACCGGGATAATTGCCTACTTTTTGACGTAAATTTGTTAAGGCATTAAAAACAGTCGTTTTTCCTGAGTTGGGATTACCGGCTAAAGCAACAATAAGGGGAATTTGTTTTGAAGAAGCCTTTACGCTGGAGAGGATAGGATCGGACATATCTTAAGAAATAACAACCTTGATCACTTCGGCTTCTTTTTGGCGCAAAGAAAGATGATAGCCGCGCACTTTAATATCAATGGGATCGCCTAATGGCGCGAAACGCACCACTTCTAACTGCGTTCCGGGTGTTATGCCCATTTCCAAAAGGCGGAAACAAACTGCTTCATCGCCGTCTAGCTTTTGGACTTGGGCTTTTTGTCCCGCGTTCATTTCTTTAAGTGAAGTCATTTGTGCCATAAAAATTTTATTTTACGAGATGGTCTTGAGGATTGGTATTTTCAGATTCTACTTTTTCAACGATGATATTTTTAGCGAGGCGTTTACTTAAAACGATCTTTGATCCTGATGTACGGCAAATAAGCGCGCTGCCGTGCGACAGCTTGCAAACTTCCGTGTATTCGCAAAAGCCAAGCTCGCGCAGCCGATGGCAAACGCCCGGATCTCCGCATAGCTCTTTGACGCGCATGGTTTGTCCGATCTTCGCGTCATAAAGACTAACGACCGGACAGTGGATCACAAGTGGATTTTTTGGCTTTTCCATTTTATTAATTGTTAACGTTTCAGGAGTTGTATTTCGTGTCTTTGTGCTGCTGGGCTCGGTGGGCCTCTGGATTGGAAACACCTTTAATAGCGACTAGAACAGTGTAAAGAATATCCAATTTTAAGGCCGATGTCAATGTTATTTTTTCCCCAACAACTCAAACATTTTCTTTTTGTAGGCTTCTACGCCCGGCTGATCAAAAGGATTAACGCCGAGAAGATACCCGGAAACAGCCACCGCTTTTTCAAAGAAATAATACAGTTGGCCTAAGGTATTGGCGTTAATTTTAGGGATAGATAATGTCATATTCGGCACTCCGCCTTCAAAATGCGCACAAGCAGTTGCCTCATAAGCTTTTTTATTCACAAAATCCAAACTCTTTCCTGCCACATAATTGAATTTATCCAGGTCATCTTTTTCTTTAGGAATAATGACTTTATGACGCGGTTGGTCGATCATCAGAAATGTTTCAAAAATATTTCTCTGGCCGTCCTGCATGAGTTGTCCCATAGAATGCAGATCAGCGGTAAGCGTTAAAGACGCCGGAAAAATTCCCTGACCATTTTTGCCTTCGCTTTCCCCGAAAAGTTGCTTGAACCATTCAGCCACATAAAACATATCCGGATAAAAAGAGGAAACCACTTCAATGATCTTCCCTTTTTTATAAAGTAAGTACCGCGCTGCCGCGTACTGATAGGCAATATTCCTGGAGAGATCTTTTTGCGAAAATTCTTCCTGTGCTTCCCGAGCGCCTTCCACCAGGTCTTTGATATTGATGCCGGCAATCGCCAAAGGCACAAGTCCGACGGGCGTTAGAACCGAAAACCGTCCGCCGATATCATCAGGGATCACAAAAGTTTTATATCCATTTTTTTCGGCAATAGCGCGTAACGCCCCTTTTTTGGCATCGGTAACGCAGACAATTCTTTTTTTAAGTTGAGCGCCGCTATATTTACTCTCCATGAATTTCTTGACAATGCGAAATGCCAGCGCCGGTTCGGTGGTCGTTCCGGATTTAGAAATAACCACAACGCTCACCCGTTTATTCTTGAGAGCCGCTAAAAGCGTAAAAAGTCCGTCACTGCTTAAATTTTGCCCGGCGTAATAAATAGGGAGCTTGACCTCTTCGCTTAAGAATTCAACCGTCGCGCGAATTCCCAAATACGAACCGCCGATCCCAATGCTGATCACACAATCCGATTGTTTTTGCAGATCTTTTGCGCATTTTTGAATTTCGCTTAAGACGCCACTGGTTATTTTGGAAGGTAAATCAACCCAGCCGGTAAATTCAGCTCCTTTGCCTTTTTTTTGCTCAATGGCATCATGAATACGTTCAATATCCGAAGTAAGATTAGAAAAATCCGCTTCGCTAATAAAACCTTTTAAATTATCTTTATTAAGCGTTATATCCATCGATTAACCTTTCGAGCTTTCCGACATTTGAATTGTTAGAAAATCTCCCTCCGGAGCTTCGGCTGTTTCAATGATCCCGCCGCCCAACACAATATCTTGATCATAAAAAACCACCGATTGGCCCGGTGTAACGGATTTTTGCGGCTCATCAAATTCAACTTTTGCGCGGTCATTATCTAATGTAGTGACCCGCGCCGGAATTTCTTTATGATTATAACGAATTTTAACCTGAACGCGAAGATTTTTTAAAGGAGGATTAATGCTTACAAAGTTTAATTTATGCGCCAACAAAGAACGAGAATAGAGCCGCGCGATGTCGCCGATATAGACGGTATTTTCCTTTTTGTCGATCTTGTAAACATAAACGGGCCGGCCGAAGGAAACGCCCAATTGATCTCTCTGGCCAATCGTATAATACGCAATGCCTTTGTGCTGGCCGACGATCTTTCCGCTTTCATCTTTCATCGGGCCCGGCATCATAACTTCTTTGCCAAGGCGATCTTCTAAGAATTTCTTATATCCTGTTTCCGGAATAAAACAAATATCTTGGCTTCCGGGTTTTTCGGCATTATTAAGCCCATATTTACGCGCCAGTTCCCGTACTTGCGTTTTTGTAATATCCCCCAACGGAAATAGGACAAAAGGTAAAGTTTCTTTCTTCATGCTGTAAAGAAAATAAGACTGCTCTTTGAATTGGTCTTCGCCTTTCTTAAGTTCAAAGCGATTCTTCTCTGTAGAAAAATGGATCTTGGCATAATGGCCGGTGGCCAGATAATCAGCGCCCATGGAGCGCACCTTTTCAAAAAGCGAACCGAATTTCAAATGTTGATTACACTGAACGCAAGGGTTTGGCGTGCGTCCGCTTAAATATTCATCGGTAAAATTCTGGATGATCTTTGTATCAATGTCTTCGGCAAAATTCCAAACATAATGAGGGATTCCTAAGATCTGCGCCGAACGCTTGGCATCTTCTATTCCGTCAATACCACAACAAGAAGGCTTTTTGTTGTTAGGATGCGTTATATTAAAACACATCGTTACCCCGACAACATCGTGCCCGGCTTCTTTCATCATCCCTGCCACAACGGAAGAATCCACTCCGCCTGACATGGCGACAAAAACTTTCTTTTTGTTAGCTTGATTGATCATATATTTCTGTGGCTTCTTTGATACATTGATACGTAACGCGCACTAATTCATCTAATTCTTTTATGGAAATGGACAAAGGCGGCATTAAAACAACAACATTGCCTAGGGGACGCAAAATAACACCGTATTTTCTCGCTCTTTGACAAACCTTGATGCCTATTTTTTCGTTCCAAAGATACGGCCGGCGTGTTGTTCGATCTTTGGAAAGCTCAATGCCAACCATAAAACCTTTTTGCCGAATCTCACCGACATGAGCTAAAGTATAGAACGATTTCAGTTTTTTTTCTAAAAATTTTATTTTAGGTTGAAGATTATATAATGTCTTTTCTGTTTTGAACACATCTAAATTAGCCAGCGCCGCCGCGCAGGAGAGCGGATTAGCCGTATAAGTATGCCCGTGAAAAAATGTTTTTTGGTCTTTGTAATCGAATAAAAACCCGTCAAAAATTTTCTGCGTCGTTAAGGTGGCCGCCAGCGGAAGATATCCACCCGTTAACCCCTTGGCCAGACACAAAATATCGGGAGAAACTTTTTCTTGTTCGCAAGCGAACATCGTTCCGGCGCGCCCAAACCCCGTTGCCACTTCATCGCAGATCAAAAAAACATTATATCTGCGGCATAATTGTTCCATTTTTTTAAGGATCCCGCGCGGCCAAACGAGCATTCCGGCGGCTCCTTGGATCAAGGGCTCAACGATAAGCGCGGCAACTTCGTTGCCGCGCTTCCTTAATAAACTTTCCAAATCCTTTAAGCATTTTTGCGCGTCGATCGCCGGTGACGGAATGGAAATTGTTTTAAAGATCATCTTCCGGTAAACCTTATGGAATAGATCAATCCCGCCGACACTGACCGACCCCAAGGTATCCCCGTGATAAGAATGTTCTAAATGTATTAATCCGGTTTTTTTCGTTTTCCCTGTATTTTGCCAATATTGATACGCCATTTTTATGGCCACTTCAACCGCGGTTGAGCCATTATCCGAATAGAAAACTTTTTTTAAACCCTTCGGCGCGATGTCAACAAGCCGTTTAGCCAATTGAACAGCCGCAACATTGGAAAGCCCTAAAAATGTCGAATGCGAAACTTTTTCTAATTGCTTTTTTACCGCCTTATTGATGTGGGGGTGATTATGGCCGTGGACATTGACCCACAGGCTAGAAACTCCGTCGATATACCAACGTCCGTTGATATCTTTTAAATAACTCCCCTTAGCCTCATCAATCACGAGCTGTTCTTCCGATAGCCAATCTCTCATTTGCGCAAAGGGATGCCAAACATATTCTTTATCAAGATCTTCGAAATTAATATTCTTAGGCTTTTCAAATTTCCCTAATATTTCTTTTAAGCTAATTTTATTTTTACAAGACTTTAAAATTTTAGCCTTGTTTAGATCTTTTAAATACGGCACAATGCCCATGATCGAAACTCCGCCAAGCTTTTTTATGGCTTCTGAATTTGTTTTTTCCGGAATTCCGGTTTTATCCTTACTTAATATATTGAAAATAACTCCCTTTATCCTGATCCCTTCGCCTTGAGCCTGCTTAATGGTTAAAAGCGTGTGATTAATTGTGCCTAATCCTAACCGCGAAACGATCACAGTATCTAAATTGAGATCTCTAATCAAATCCGCAACTAAATAATCGTCCACAAGCGGAACCAAAAGCCCGCCGGCGCCCTCGACGATAACAATGTCATGTTTTTCCTGAAGCTTTCGATATGTTGAAATTATTTTAGGAATATTTATTTGGATTTTAGCTCGTTTAAATGCTAAATGGGGCGACAAAGCTTCCGGCGCAAAAAAGGGATTGATTTCGCCAAGCGGATCTTTCAAGCGAAGAGATTTTTTGATCCACTTCGCGTCCCATCCGGCACACTGAACAGGCTTCATGTAGCCAACATTAAAGCCTCTTTTTTGCAAAAGAGCTCCTAAGACAAAACTAACCGCTGTTTTGCCAACGCCTGTATCGGTTGCTGTTATAAAGATCCCCTGGCTCATTTCTTTGCTTCCACAAAAATAGTTTCAAACGTTATCTGAGGTTTACCGCCATCGGAAAAATTCTTTTGATAAACCTGATCGGCTTTTTTAAGAAGATTTTTTCCGACGAAAACATCATTTCTTTGATTAGCCCCGATCGCTTTTAACCAACGGATCACGTCAAAAAGCCCGTTAAAAGGAACTTTTTCCATCACAGAAGAGACGTGAAAATCTTTAAATCCCGACTGGGAAAGAGCAAGATGAATTTCATTTTGATTAGGAAGTTTTTTAAAATCAAATTTTTTGTCTGCCTGGCTCAGAGAAAAGAATAATTCCCAAAGTGTGCGTTCCCCAAAAATAGCGGCGCAAAAACTTCCCCCTGTTTTTAAACTATCGTGTACCTCCTGAAAAGCTTTTTTGGGATCCGCAACCCATTGATAGACTAGATTAGAAATAACCAGATCGAACGACTCCCTCTTAAAAGGAAACCACATGCAATCAGCGCCAATGGCCTTAACGCCTTTTTTCTTGGCTTCCCTGATCATCCCATCGGCGACGTCAAAACCAAAAACTCTCGACTTTGAAAATGTTTTGGACAATTCCCGCGCCAGCCAACCCGTTCCCATGCCGGCATCTAAAATACACAAAGAGTTATTCTCGATCCTTATTTTATTAAGAAGTTTAATACCAATTCTTTTTTGTATATGCGCCGCTTCTTCGTAGCGGGACGCGGCATTAGAAAATGCCAGCCGCATTTTATTTTTCTGTCTAAGACTGATCATGTTTTAGAAATCCTTCTAAAATCTTATTAAATTCCTGCGGCCTTGTTAAAAACGGAAAATGGCCGCTTTTATTAATAAACGTTGTTTTTGCCGAAGGAAGTATTCTATTTAGGAACAAAACAGCATCCTTAGAGCAAATATAATCGTCAGTTCCATTCACGAGCAAAACCGGAACATTTATTTTCTTAAAAACATCCCTCAAATCTCCTTCAATTAAAATATCGAGGATCTTTTTTAGAGCTCCTTTTTGAGGGAGGTCGTCTTCTTTGCGAAATTTCATCAGCCACTGCAATTTTCCGTCTTGACGTTCTTCTCGCACAAAAAGTGAACGGAAAAAAATATCTACGATAGCCGGATAATCACTATCGACTTGCGCGCTTAGATTTTCGATCTGCTTACTATCTAAGCCGAACGGAAAATCTTCCGATTTTAAGAATTTGGGAAGAGAATCGACAAAACAAGAACGCTTAAATAGATTTGGATCAAGCTCAAACATCTTAACACCGATCAATCCTCCGACGGAATTCCCGACAAGATTAACTTTATTCAATCCAAGTTGGCCCACAAGGGCATTGATTCCCTGCGCAATACCTTGAAGCCCAACGTCTTGCCAATCGGTTTTTCCGTGGCCGGGAAGATCTATTGTGATAGTTTTGAATTCGCGGGAGAAATATTCTACTTGCTGATTCCAAATCCGCGAACTCCCGCCCCAGCCATGGAGAAAAATGACCGGCTCGCCTTCGCCGCAAATTTCGTAATGCCAATTTATGTTTTCAATTCTTAAGAATGGCATGTTTACTTTAGAGGTATTTTGGGAGTTTTTGAGCGAATTTGGGCCTACCCATGGGCAAAAAACTCACAAAATGCCCTTTTATAATAATTTTCTAAATGCCTTTAACACCAAATCCAAGTCTTCTCTGCTGTGCGTCGCCATAACTGTCACTCGAATCCGTGCGGTATTTTCCGGTACCGTTGGAGGACGGATAGCTTGCGCAAAAATTCCCTGCTCAAATAATTCTTTTGAAAATTTAACAGCCATTTTAGAATCTTTGACTAAGATCGGAATTATAGGCGTTTGCGAGCTTACCTCAAACCCTAAATTCTGCAACCCTGCTTTAAGATATTGGGCATTCGCCAAAAGTTTCGCTCGCCGCTGCGGTTCTTTTTTTATAATGTCAATTGCCGCGCTGGAAGCCGCCGCAACCGACGGCGGCATCGCTGTTGTATAAATAAACGAACGCGCCCGATTTGCTAAGAAATCGACAAGATCCTTTGAGCCGCAAACATAAGCGCCAAAACTTCCCGCGGCCTTACTTAAAGTTCCCATTTGTATATCAATTTCTTTTTCCAAGCCAAGATGCTCTGCCGCGCCTTTACCATTTTTTCCTAAAACTCCGAAGGCATGTGCTTCATCAATCATCACCAAACAATGATATTTCCTTGCTAAGGCGACAATTTTATCCAATGGCGCAATATCACCGTCCATGCTAAAAACACTATCAGTAACGATCAATTTCTTTTTGTAATTTTGAGAATTTTTTAGGAAACCTTCCAATGCTTCCATATCACAATGAGGATAACGCTTGAATTCTGCACCACTTAGAAGAATTCCGTCAATGATAGAGGCATGATTGAGTTTGTCGCCAAGAATAATGTCGCCACGCCCGCAAAGGCTGGAAATGATCCCGACATTAGCCATATAGCCGGAAGAAAAAACCAAGCACTTCTCTGTTCCCTTAAATTCCGCCAGCTTTTTCTCAAGCGCTACGTGCGCGTTCATGTTCCCACATACTAAGCGCGACGCGCCGCTTCCAAATCCTTCTTTTTTAAGAGATTCGATGGCGGCTTGAGCCAACCTTGGATCATCCGCTAATCCAAGATAATTGTTGGAGCAAAAGTTAAGGACCTCTTTGCCGTCAACGATAATCTTGCGATTCTGAGAGCTGTTCATTTCACGCATACTACGCTTTAGACCCTTTGACTCCAGATCCTTCAGAATAGTTTTTATAAAATCCACTTCCATCGGTCAATCGTACTTTCTTTATTTAGGCTAAGGTTCAACCGTCTAGAACCTTAGTCTAAATAAGCCTAAGCTAATTGTCAACTTAGATTGAATATTAGGTTTACGGTAGAAACTGCGGCAGGAACCTTAAATATCTACTTAACCACCACAACGTCTCCGGCCATTTTCTTAACAATAACGCCGGAATCTTTGCGGATCAACAGCCCTCCGTCATGGTCAATGTCAACAGCAATGCCTTCAATAACGCCCGCGGGATCAGCAATGCGCACGCGTTTATGAAGGGTGGCGGAGAGTTCTTTCCATTTCTTAGCAACAGGCTCAAATCCGCTGCTTTGAAACAACAAATACCACTTCTCTATCTCACGTAATATCTCTTTAGCTAGATCAACGCGAGAAACCGGATGTTTATTCTCAGCCAGAATTGATGTTGCCCCAGGGACCAGCTGATCTAATTTCGCGTTAACATTGATACCGATCCCGACAATAACAAATTTCACTCGATCTATTTCCGCACTGATCTCTGTTAAGATCCCGGCAAGCTTTTTATGATGAACCAAAATATCATTGGGCCATTTAATAAGAGCTGAAATATTTGAAGTATTCTTAACGGCCTGGCTTACCGCTACACCGGTTAAAAGCGTTAATTGTGCGGCTTGCGTAGGATTTAACTGCGGACGCAATATCACCGACATGTAAATACCTTTTCCTTTAGGAGAAAACCATGCCCTGCCCAATCGCCCGCGTCCTTTGCTTTGTCCATCGGAGAAAACGACCGTTCCTTCAGGAGCTCCGTCCACGCCTTTTTGAAACGCCAAATCCATCGTCGACGAACATGTTTCGTGATATTCGATCTTCTTCCCTAAGATCTTTGTATGAAGATTGTGCTGAATTTCGTAAGAAAATAATTTGTCCGGAGAAGAGGCTAATTTATACCCCAAATGAGGGACAGCAACGATGTCATAACCGATGTGGCGAAGCTCTTGGATGTATTTCCAGATCGCCGCACGGCTGATCTTTAGCTGCTCGCTGATTTCCTCTCCAGAAAAATAACCGTCGTGGTCTTTTAAGACCTGAATGATCTTTTCTTGCACTTAGCTTTTCCCTGATTTTAATTTTCTTAAGCTTGCGATTATTTTCGGAAGCTGTTCCAGCAAATAATCCACCTCTTCGCTTGTGGTCCATCGCCCCAAGCTAAGACGCAAAGACCCAAGGGCTAATTCATCTGATACCCCAATTGCCTTTAGAACATGGGAGGCTTCCATCGCACCGGACGTACAAGCCGAGCCCATCGAAGCATGAATGCCCGCCATATCTAAGCTCATTAAAAGCGCCTCGCCGTCTATGCCAGAAAAAGAAAAATTCACAATATTAGAAAGCCTTTGTGCCGGATGGCCGTTTAAACGGCAATGCTCAATGTGTTTAGGAATTTCGTAAATTAACCGGTCGTGTAGTGCGATTTGGATTTTGACATCGCTATCCATACGCTGTTTTAATAATTCCACTGCTTTCCCAAGCCCGACGATACCGGGCGTATTTTGGGTGGAAGCGCGACGCCCTCTTTCTTGCCCACCGCCAATAAGAAAACTGGGTAATTTAACACCTTTGCGGACAAATAAAAAACCGACACCTTTGGGCCCATAAAATTTATGCGCCGAAGCTGACAGTAAATCAACGTTTAGGTCTTTGACATTGACCGTCGTGCGCCCCAAGGCTTGAACCGCGTCACAGTGAAATAATATCTTTTGTTCACGCGCTATTTTTCCTATTTGCGCGATAGACTGGATAACGCCGATCTCATTATTGGCGTGCATAACCGATATCAGAATGGTTTTATCCGTTATGGCTGCTTTAATATCGTCCGGATTGATAAGGCCATAATGATCCACGCCCACAAAAGTTATTTTAAATCCATCTTTTTGTAGTTCTAGCAGCGCTTCACTGACAGAATGATGTTCAATAGCCGATGCAATGATGTGATTGCCTTTTGAGCGTAAGGCGCGCGCCGCGCCAAAGATCGCGTGATTGTTTGATTCCGTTGCTCCAGATGTAAAAATGATCTCATCCAGCCCGGCATTGATAAAAGATGCCGTTAGTTGGCGCGCATCTTCTATAGATTGCTTAGCTTCGCGGCCGATTTCGTGTGGACTAGAGGCATTGCCGAATTTTTCAAAAAAGAATGGCCGCATCGCCTCCAAAACTAGGGGATCGGTCGGTGTTGTCGCGGCATAATCAAAATAGGCTTTATTCATAGGAAGCTTTCGATGAGAAATTTAGTTCAAATATAACGATTTTTGAAATGGATGTCAATGGCCCAAGGTTACGATAAAATACAAGCGCCCCTGCGCCGAATATTACGGCGCAGGGGCGCTTTACTAAGTTTAAGCCAAAACCCTTACTTTGAAACTGATTCTAACTCTTTTTTAGCCACATCCACGCGCGGTAATTTTCCGTTACCTTTTTTGACCGTCACGGTATGATAATTCGTATCTGTCTTAAAATAATCCATCCCGCGCTCGATATATTGCTGATCGATTTTTTTCGGTTCGAAAAACTTCTTGCACAGATCTTTCGCGCGTTCAACATCGAACCATTTACAGCAATATACATCAACGGAAATATAATTTTTTGGTGTCAGCGTATGAATAACAATGGAACTTTCTATTAGGGGCGCCCATCCCGATAATCCCGCTTTATCAGGAAAACGCGTCGCATCGCTTCTAAAGATATTCGGCGGAGCCTGCTTTTCCATCCCCAAATCCGTTACAATGTCGTCTAGGAATTGATAGCACAACGTTAAGTCATCACAAGCGCCGGGTTTGCAGTTATAGAGATCCAAAAGAAGTTGATATCCAAACACTTCATTCTTAGCTGTTGCGGTCTTAATCGGAGTCCTCCTTTTTCGCCTTAGCGAAAGTTAAATAATGAATGACTATTTATAGTTTTATACTAAATATTGCGCAATGCAATAAAAACTTTACTTTTTTGGCTGTCTTAAAATCAAAATCTTAAGACAAATACCGTGATGATGATCAATGTGATAAGGGCAAGAAAGAACCAAACAACTTTTTTGTTTGAATACCGTATTTTCCCTAGAAACCCGTCACCCGAACGCCCTAAGCTTTCCCCGCAAAAATGACACAACAGAGCTTCTTCGTCATAGATCGGATTTTTACAATGAGGGCATCTGTATTCAGGCATAAAAATTTGATGGTGAAATTATGCCACGAAACATAAATTAGTCAATATTTTTCTAAGCCTAAGCCTCATCTTTTTATTTGCATTTTATTTTAAAGTGTTTTAAGATGACATCGGTTTTTGCCGCCGTTTTCCTAATTATTTACATTCAAGATCATTCTCACAATATCCACTCATCAGGAGAATCTTATGAAAATTATTTTAAATGGGCAAGCCAAAGAAATTGCGGCCGCGTCTAATTTAAAGCATATCATTGAACAGTTTTGCCAGGATGCTAACCACGTGATCGCTGAGCTTAACGGCGAGATTGTCCGCAAACAACATTGGGACGGTCAATCCATTAAAGACGGCGACCGCTTAGAACTTGTTAATTTCGTTGGGGGCGGATAAAGCGAATGGATATTAGAGAAGCAACGCAAGACACGCCCCTTACGATAGCCGGAAAAACTTTTACCAGCCGTTTTCTTCTGGGAACAGGAAAATTTAAAAGTAAAAACGATCTAAAGGAATCTATTCTTTCTTCCGGATCGCAGATCGTTACGGTAGCACTGCGTCGTATTGACCTGGAACGCCACGAAGAAAATATTTTAGAGTATATTCCCGATGGAGTTACGCTTTTAGTCAATACTTCCGGCGCGCGCAACGCCAAAGAAGCTCTTCGCATCGCGCAACTTGCCCGAGAATCCGGCTGTGGGAATTGGATCAAGATTGAAGTCATCAGTGATAGTAAATACCTTTTGCCGGACAATACCGAAACCGTTAAGGCAACGGAACTTTTAGTCAAAGACGGCTTTGTCGTTTTCCCTTATATGTATCCTGATCTATATATAGCGCGCGATTTGGCAAAAGCAGGTGCCGCTACCATTATGCCATTAGGTTCTCTGATCGGCAGTAATCAAGGTTTAAAAGCAAAAGAATTCATTCAGATCCTTATTGACGAAATTGACCTTCCTATTATTGTCGATGCCGGAATAGGACGCCCGTCGCAAGCCGCCGAGGCCATGGAAATGGGAGCTGCGGCTGTTTTAGTCAATACGGCCGTTGCAACCGCGCAATACCCCGCCGAATTAGCAAAAGCCTTTTCTTTGGCCGTTGAAGCCGGACGCCTTGCCTACCTTAGCAAAATGCCAAACCAAAGAAATATCGCCGACGCTTCGTCTCCTTTAACCGGATTTTTGTACGAATCATGATCACTTTAAAAGAATTAAAAGATATTCTGGATGATCAAGATCCGGAATTTCTAGAAGATTTAGCGCGCAGGGCCAAGGAAGTTAAAGAACATTATTTCGGCCGCGCCATCGCTTTATACGCCCCGCTTTATCTTTCTAATTATTGCAGCAGCCATTGCACCTATTGTGGATTTCACAGCCATAATAAAATTAAACGCATCAAATTAACTCCCCTGCAAATGCATACAGAAATGCGTTATGTGGCAAAGATAGGCATCGAAAATATTCTGCTTTTAACCGGAGAATCCTACAAGGCAACGCCTTTATCTTATTTGAAAGAAGCCGTTGATATCGCGAAGGGATATTTTTCCAGCATTTCTTTAGAAGTCCATCCTATGGACGAAGAAGAATATCGAGAGCTTTATGTAAACGGTGTCGACGGCATAGCGATCTATCAAGAAACCTACGACCGGCAGCGTTACGCGCAAGTCCATTTATCGGGAAAGAAAAAAGATTACGACTATCGTCACGGCGCGCCTCAAAGGATCGCCCGTGCGGGGATCCGCAGCATTTCACTTGGAATTCTTTTAGGGTTATCAGATACGACGCAAGACCTTTATGCCTTATATGAACATTTAAGTTCTATGGAAAAAGATTTTCCGGCTGTTGAATACAGCGTTTCTTTTCCAAGATTGCGCACTATTAAAGGAATGGGATTCGCGCCCTGCGACATTTCTGACGCGCTTTTAGTAAAGATCATTTGTTTGACACGGATCCTTTTCCCTCGTGTCGGTATTAATTTATCCACCCGTGAAAACTCACGGTTACGCGACCACGCGCTTGAAATTGGCGTCACCAAGATCTCCGCCGCATCCAAAACTTCCGTCGGAGGATACACAGCCACCGACCCCGAAGAGCTTGACCCGCAATTCGACATTCAAGACGACCGTTCGGTTGCGGAAGTTGTTTTAAGCCTAAAAAAAAGAGGGTTTGACCCTGTTTTTACCGATTGGCGAAGGATTGAAAATGAACGTTTTTGACGAAGGGCTTTTGCGCTACCTAAAACCCGAGCAGCTTTCCAAGATCCGCGCGCTTAAGATCGGCATCGGCGGTGCCGGCGGCTTAGGGTCAAATTTGGCTGTGATGTTGGCGCGCAGCGGTTTTTCTCATTTTGAGATCTTAGATTTTGATGTCATTGAGCCGTCAAATTTAAACCGGCAACAATATTTTTTAGATGAAGTCGGAAAACCTAAAGTAGACATTTTGACAGATCGTCTTTTACAGATCAATCCTGAGATCCGCGTTATAACGCATAAAATGCGATGGAATGAAGAAAACGGACAGAAATTTTTTACCGGTTGCACTTTTATTGCCGAGGCCTTTGATCAGGCTATCTGGAAAAGGGATTTTGTCGAATTTTACCAAAATAAAACAAAATATATTGTTAGCGGTATTGGCATGGCGGGAATTTCTGTTGGACGCCCGATGGAAGTAAAAAAGGTTGGAAATATTTATTTTGTCGGCGACCGCACAACAGATTCGACAAAAGGACACCCGCCTATGGCACCGAGGGTCACCATGTGCGCGGCCATGATGGCAGAAATTATTTTAGATTTAACGCTTCAGGAATAATTGTCAGAAAACTAAAGAAGGCGCCCCGACAAAATGTCGGGGCGCCTTTTCATTTTCTATTTTTATTTATCCGCGATATTCGGCAAATAGATCCGTACTTAAATACCGTTCGCCTGTGCTTGGCAAAATAACAACGACCAATTTCCCTTTATTTTCCGCACGCTTCGCAATTTGCAATGCCGCCACAACCGCCGCTCCCGACGAAATACCAGCTAAGAGCCCTTCTTCTTTGATAAGCCTTTTGGCCATGGCAAAAGCTTCATCATTATCTACTTGAATAATTTCATCGATGATCTTTGTATTTAAAATTCCCGGAACAAATCCCGCGCCAATTCCCTGGATTTTATGCGGACCCGGTTTGCCGCCAGAAAGAACCGGAGAACCCTTAGGTTCAATGGCGATCGCCTTAAAAGAGGGCTTGCGCTCTTTAATAACTTCCGCGATACCCGTAATTGTTCCGCCGGTACCGATACCGGAAACAAGAAAATCCACTTTTCCGTCGGTATCTTTCCATATCTCTTCGGCTGTTGTCTTGCGATGAATTTCCGGATTGGCAGGATTTTCAAATTGTTGGGGTACAAAATATTTTTTTTCAGATTGCGCTAATTCATTGGCTTTGGCAACCGCTCCTCGCATTCCTTCTGACCCAGGGGTTAAAATAATTTCCGCGCCCAAGGCTCGTAAAAGTGCGCGACGCTCTAAACTCATTGTTTCCGGCATGGTCAAGATCAATTTATAGCCGCGGACAGCGCACACAAAAGCCAAAGCAATACCGGTATTGCCCGATGTCGGCTCAACAATGATCGTATCTTTCTGGATCTTCCCCGCTTTTTCCGCCGCTTGGATCATGCTAAAACCAATGCGGTCTTTGACAGAGCCTAGCGGATTATAAAACTCTAATTTGGCCACAACTTCGGCAGCACAACCGCTTGCGACCTTGTTAAGTCTCACCAACGGTGTTTTTCCGATCAATTCTGTAACATCATTCGCGATATTCATCTGCCTGTCGCCTCCTTATTTCTTTCTAAACTTCTTTTCTTTAAGTAGATCATTAAGATCGATATCGCCGCCGGAGTCACTCCGGAAATACGATTCGCCTGCCCCAAAGACACCGGAGCAAATTTCTTTAATTTCTGACGGATCTCGATAGAGAGCCCTTGGATATGAGAATAATCCATATCCGGCGGAATTTTTATATTTTCAATATGGCGAAAGCGTTCAATATCTTTCTTTTGGCGTTCGATAAACCCTTCGTATTTAATTTCATATTCCACCTGCTCGATCACTTGCCTAGGAAATTTCTTTAAATTGCCGTCGAAAGGAGCGACCAGCCCATAATGAACACCCGGCCTCTTCAAAATATCTCTTAACGACGTTGGCCTTTTAAGAGGATTGCTATTGCACTTTTCCAATTCTTTATCCAGTGAAGTCCCCGGAGCAATAACGGTTTTGTGAAGATGCTGGATTTCTTTAGCAATGGACGTATATTTCTTTGTAATTTTTCCGAAATCACGCCGGCTCACCAGCCCAAAATCATATCCATATTTCGCTAAACGTTGATCGGCATTGTCTTCCCTGATCAGCAGTCTATATTCCACGCGTGACGTGAACATACGATACGGCTCTTCGGTTCCTTTGGTCACCAGATCATCGATCAAAACGCCGATGTAAGCTTCATGGCGCCCTAAAATAAATGGCGGTCTATTCTTCGCTTTTAACGCGGCATTGATTCCGGCAACAATTCCCTGTGCCGCGGCTTCTTCATAACCGGTTGTCCCATTGATCTGTCCGGCCAGAAATAACCCTTCGGCTCTTTTTGTTTCCAATGTGTGTTTAAGCTCCGTCGGCGGGACAACGCCATGTTCGATCGCGTATCCGGGCCGCATCAAGCGCGCGCGTTCCAAACCTTTAATGGAATGGACCATTTTTTCCTGAATATCATACGGAAGGCTGGTAGAAATCCCGTTAGGATAATATTCGTGCGTGTTATATCCTTCCGGCTCTAAAAATATTTGGTGGCTTTTTTTATCCGCGAATTTAACAAGCTTATCTTCAATGGAAGGGCAATAGCGCACGCCCGTCGACTTGATAACGCCGGAATACATCGGCGAAAGATGAAGCCCGCTACGGATGATCTCGTGCGTTTGTTCCGATGTATGCGTGATATAACACGGTAATGTTTTTTGCTTTAACTTCTTTGTGCTAAATGAAAAAGGGATGGGATCAATGTCGGAAGGCTGTATTTCCATCTTGGAAAAATCAATGGTACGCCCATCAATACGCGGCGGCGTTCCTGTTTTAAAACTAAGTAACGGAAATCCGATCGCCTCCAAGCTTTTGGCTAATTTATGCGATGCCGGTTCGCCAATGCGCCCGCCGGAAAAAGTGGTCGCTCCGATATGGATGCGCCCGTTGAGAAAAGTTCCGGGTGTTAAAACAACCGTTGTAGCATAAATTTCAATGCCGATGCTGGTTTTAATGCCAATAACGCAACCGTTACCAACTAAGATCTCACTCACTTTATCTTGGCGGACAGATAAATTTTCCTGATTTTCAATAACCCGGCGCATATAGGTTTTATAGCGCAACCGGTCTGATTGGCATCGCGAAGAGCGCACCGCAGCTCCTTTAGACGTATTGAGTTGGCGGAATTGTACCGCCGTTTCATCCGCCGCCTTGGCCATTTCGCCACCTAAGGCATCGATCTCTTTGACCAACTGGCCTTTGCCAACGCCACCGATCGCCGGATTACAGCTCATCTGCCCGATGGTTTCAATATTCATGCAAACCATAAGCGTTTTAGCGCCCATGCGGCTAGCCGCTAAAGCCGCTTCAACACCCGCGTGGCCGGCGCCGATGACAATGCAATCATAATGATGGTCATTCATAGACTTTTATTAGGAGTTGGTGAAACGAAAAGATTACTTCTGTTTTAGCGTAAAAAAGGTATTGGCCAGAGTGAAAACAAATAAAATGATAACGATGGCATTTAAGTCGGAATACTGAAAGTTTGTGAACGTGATCACTAAGATCCCGATCAAAGAAAGGATCCACAAGGCATACATGACGAACGAAAAGAATTTATTCATAACTTCCTCTTTAAAAAAGGTAAAACAATTGTATATAAAATACCGTCAAAAATGTGTTTTGTCAATCTTAAGGATGGGTGCTGACACTAGCGCAAGATTCGCGCGTAATAAGTTCAGGGGCAAGAATAATTTTGGCAGGAGCGGTCTTTTTCCCGGAGACAACGGCGCTTAAATAACGCACGGCATCTTCGGCCATTTTAAAAAGCGGCTGTTTGATGGTTGTAAGCCCGATCGGCCCATAAAGCCCGGCAGGATTGTCGTCGAATCCAATCACAGAAATATCTTGCGGAACGCGTTTACCTTTTTCCATGATCACGGTAATAGCTTCCAACGCCATGTCATCACTGGCCGCAAAAACAGCCGTCGGAGGATTTTTTAAAGAGAGAAACCCTTCCATCGCTGTGCGGGCACAACGCCTGGAATAATCACCCTGATAGATATATCCTTCCTCGATAGGAATATTTTTCTTTTTTAAAACCTGTTTAAACCCTTCAAGCCGCTGCGCGCCCGATTGTGTATGCAAAGCCCCGGTGATCGTCGCGATCCTTTTATGCCCCAGCCCAATAAGATAATCTGTGGCTAAGTAGCCGCCTTTTACATTATCAACCGCGATGTAATTGACCCCCAGGTCTTCCACAACATTATTAATGACCATGCATGGGATCCCTTCTTCCAGAGCAGCTTCTACTTGCTTTCGATTCTCAATAATATCCGCAAAGATAACCGCGCCGACGGCCGTCGTATTGATAGGGTTATCACCATTGGTAATATGAAATACCAGGTCTGATTTGATCACTTCACAGGCATGCCCCACACCGCGGATGATCTCCATCGCGTAAAAGGAGTGAAAAACACCGGGATATCCGGGAATAACAAGCCCCACCGCGCTATTAAGCCCGCGCGCCAAACTTTGAGCGACCGGATTGGGTTTAAATTTAAAATGGGCAATGGCTTCTTCAACTTTTACGCGATTTTCCTTATTGACGGTAGGGACATTATTCAAAACGCGGGAAACGGTGGTGATAGAAACTCCTGCTCGGCGGGCAACATCTTCAATGCTAAGTTTTTTCTTCGGCATGATAAAGCTTTTCTTACTTTACGGCATCCCCGACTTTGATCTTGGCCCCTTTTTGCTTAATATCGGCTGCCGAAATATCTTTGCGCACCTCAATAACTTCCAGGCCGGCAATATATTTCGAACCGCGATAAACACTTAAGCCATCGCCAACGCGAATACCGGAATTTTCTCCTAGATCCACCACAACAAAGTTGCTGGCGTCATTAACGCTGACCACACGCCCGTTAAATCCGGCATGTGCTTCCGATCCGGATTTTGACGAAGGATGCGGCGCGCTGACAATAATGGGAGGCAATTCAATTTGTTTTGACCCATCCGCGTCTGCGGGTTTGATCTTTTTATCGAGATTGCTTTTGATGTCGAGGATCTCATCAATACGATTTTGAATAATGCTCTCAGCCTCCGCGAGGCGGCGGCCGGTATTTTCTTTGTCTTCCGAAAGTTTCGCAATACTTTTTTCTAAACTGATCTTGGCAGAACTTAATTCTTTGACCTGGGAGCGAAGCGTGGTATTTTCTTCCTTCATTTTGGATAAACGCTCCGCCACATAGCGCTTATCATTCTTTTCCCGGGCAAGTTCGATCGATAGATTATTGGAGAGATCTTCCGAGTATTTAACCCTTCGTTCGATCTCTTCTTTTTCATTTTTTAATTGGCTTAATTCCAATTCCATATCAGAGTTCTTTTTCTTAAGCTCGCCGACTTCAACAGCGCCGGATGAAAGATTGCTATGCAGTTCCTTCAGCCGCAACTCTAACGATGCTTTTTCTTTTAAAACACTGGCCCAATATTTGTCCTGAGTTTCCGCCGCGGTAGGATCCGGCAATGATTGTCCTTCGGGGCCTTTGATGATCTGAACTTCCGCGGGAGCCTGGATCTTTGCTAAAAGGTCATCTCGTTCTTTGCGTAAAGACTCTACTCTGGTTTTCCAGTCTTCGCGCTCGCCGGTCAATGACTCAACTTGCCCGGTCAACTCACCGATACGGGCATTAAATTCCTCTAATTGCTTTTGTGCCGCTTGCCTGACAGCCTGGGCTTGCTTTAATTCACCGTCAAGCCTTTTAACGTCATCACTGAGCTTTTTTTCTTTTTCTTTGGATTGATTTAAATCAGCGTCAACTTTAGCTTTCGCGCTTTCCAGGGCAGTTTTTTCGTTCATCGTTGTGACAGCCACATAAGCACTGAAGCCAAATAGGGCGACCAGGATCAGAATAATGACAATGGCATTTCTTGACATGCGTTTCTCCTTTTAACTTCCCGCATTATAATAGGACTATTATAAAGAGGATGTGTACGTAACTGAAAACACTATATCAAAGGATTAATATAAGCACAAGAAAAATTAGGTTTTTTATATTCCTTTTTATGATAAATTCGCGCGATTTTATACCTGAACAAAAATTTTCCGCACCACCAGGCTGGCTGCCCCCACCGCCGCCGCATCAGCTCCTAGTCTGGACGCAACAACCTTGGCAACGCTTGCCATTTCGGGAAAAGCAAACTCGCAAACGGACTCTTTAACAGCATCAAAGAATATATTTCCCGCTTCTTCCATGCCCCCGCCGATGATAACTGTTTGAGGGTTCAATAAATTAATCAAGAATGCGGCGCGCACGCCTAAACAACGCCCTGCTTGGCGAACAATATGAACGGCTAAACTATCGTTATTATTGGCCGCTTCAAAAATATGACGCAAATTAATTTCTTCCTGGCCGCTATTGATCAATTCCCGGAGGATCTTCCCTTTTTCCGGAAACTGCTCCAAGGCCTTTTGAGCATGGCGAACCATCCCAAGGTCGTCTTCCCAGGGCTGGATAAAGTAAGCGCCGCCTAATGAACTTAAAAATTCATTGCGATGCGCGTTATTGAGCGCCACTTCTCCGGCGGCACCGCTAGCTCCTCGATAAACTTCTCCATTGAGAATAAATCCGCTGCCGACCCCGGAAAACATATAAACAACATTTTTGATATCTGTTTCGGACGACATCCACTGTTCTCCAAAACAAGAAGCGGTCGCATCATTTTCCAGAAGGCAAGAAAGGCCGAATTTCTGTTGAATGATCTCTTCTAGCGGGAAAGCGACCGAAGAATAACGGCATTCCCCATTCGATAATTTTTCCGGCCAACGGATCGTTTTATTTTGGCGGTCGATCATGCCTCCGATACCGATCCCAATTCCCTTGATCCTTTTTTGTTCAATAATGGCAACGCGGCTGATCAATTCATCAATAATAGAAACGGCGCATTGCATAATATCGTTCATCATCATGCCGGGATGTTTTCTAACAACGCGCGTCACAATGCGTCCGTCTAGATCAGCGATAACCCCAATCATATCTAAGAGATTTAAGCCTACACCAATGGCAAGATTAGCGTTGGAATTAAGCGAAAGAAGTGCCGGCCGGCGGCCGCCGGTTGAAACATCCAGCGCCTTAACCGAAACAAGATGAGAGCGGATATAGTGATCAACATAATTAGATGTGGTAACAACATTAAGTCCTGCAACGCGGGAAATTTCGGCTTTACTGACGGGCCCTAAACGGCGGATCGCTTCCAGAATGGCGAGATTTTTTCTGGAGCGCTCGGTCAACATCTCTTCTTTGAAAACAAGCGGACGCATAAAAAATGTTCCTCTCGCAAACAACGCAGTTTCTAATAGTTACAATCATATTATGAGAGAAACTCTACAGTGTCCACATATTTTGTATGTTTTTAATTAATTTAGAGAAAAATAAAGGCGCCCCCAATGTTTTGTTTCGTTTTGTAAAACAAAACGGAACAGTGGGGGCGCCTTTTTACAAATACCAAATAACTCTATTCGTATCTTAAATCATCCAAATAAAACACGCAAGATTCCGGATTAACATCAACGTTGGTAGACCAAGAAAAACCTCCGCTGACATACGAAAGATCTTTACCGCGAAGATCGATGGAATATTGTTTCCATTCGGACGATAAAATAACCGGCCCGATCATGGCCGTATCCGAGTCAGGATAATCACCCGTAACACCGCCCATCTTGAACTCTTCGATACGTTCTCCGCCTTTTTCTCCCTTAGCCCAGAACGTCAAGCTGGTCGCTCCGGTTAAGTCAAAGCCGCCTTTTCGATTGCCCCAATTATTCGCCGGATTTTGCCAATAAACCCCGGCCCATTTCTGCCCTGCTCTTGAGCAAACAACATCGTAAGCGATCTTAATGCAGCTTTTTCCATCATGGCAATTTTCAATCCACGTATCGTCGAATGAAAGGCACTTTCCATCAGGCATAAATCCCGATGGAATAAAGTGATTGTCCCGCGTCCCTTTATCGGCATAGATCCCGAAGGGAACAAAAACATCTCCGGTTTGCCCCGATGCGGATTTGGTTGTTGACGTATCAGCGGCTTGCGCGATGCCGTTACCTGAGTTGCTGTCCTGAGCTGTCTTTGTGCATCCGGCCACCATGAAAAGAATAACCGCCAAACCCGTTATTACGCGTTTCATTATTTTCCTTTTGTTGATTTAAAGAACGATTTTAGTTATGTTGAATAATTTCTTATTCTTGATCTTTCAAAGCATCTAATTCGCGCACCGCTGCTTCCGAAGGCTTCCAAAACCAACCTTGAGGATCCCAGCTCTGAGCGTAAGAAAATTCATCAACGAGTTTTTTGTAAGATTCTTTGGCTTCTTTAATTTTACCGGCTTTCTTGAATGCCTCTCCTCTAATAAAGAGGCTTGTTCCGACGTCATTCAAAGCCCAGAAAGAAAAGATCTTATCTTTGCTTTCCCATGGATACTCTTTTAAGGAAGCTTGCATTTCTTTGGCTTTCGCTTCATAAAGCTCTAATGTCTTTCCAACATACGCCAGAACTTCATCCAGCTTGTCTTCTTTTAAAGCAACCCATGCTTTTGTCGTCAACGATTCAGAGGTGTAATCACCGAAATCAAGCGTTGAACCACTTTCGATGGACGCTAACTTTTCCTTAGCGGCTTCCGCCGGTTTCCAAAACCAACCCTTGGTATCCCAGCATTGGCCGTAAGTATATTCGGTCATTAATTTCTTGAAGACTTCTTTGGCTTCATCCGTCATTTTAGCTTTACGATAAGCTTCACCCTGGATAAAAAGGCAGGTCGCCACATCATTAAGCGCCCAGAATCCAAAAATTTCTTCATTCGTTCCTTTAGGATAATCACTAAGGCTTGCTTGCATCTTTTTGGCTTGTTCGCCGTAAAGTTCCATGCACTTATTGGTATAAGCCAATACCGCTTCAATGTCGCCTTTTTCTAAGGCAGCCCATGCTTTTGATGCTAGTGTCGTCGACCGATAATCGCCAAAATCATACGCTTGGGCAATTGTCGGAGAAACCAGCGCCATAGCCGTCAAAACGATCGCAACTATTGACAACATCCTTCTCATCGCTTCTCCTCCTTATTGTGGTTAAAAATTGCAATTAAACGACGTACTTCTTTCCCCTGTTATGCTATTGTTCCCGCCACATCTTTTGATAACGATAATAACTTTCACGCAACTGCCTTAAAAACGGGCTGCTTTTACCGTCACCCTGGCCGATCAGGCCAAACCACTCTTCATACATATATCCATCGGGAAACGGCCCGATAGCCCCGGCACTTTCATCATGAAAAGACGGTTCATAATTCTTCCACCATTCATCCATCCATTCAAAAACAACTCCGCCTAAGGCATTGCCGGCACCTTGCTTGCGTCCGGCTGAATTCGCCATAATATCCGTCCAATTGCCGTCATGATAATCTGCTTGGGCTTTTTCAGCTTCTTTCGCGGACATATTATTAGCGTAAGCCGGACAACCATATTCCGTGATAAAAGCTGCTTTACCGCTGGCATCGGAAACTTGTTCCCAATAAGAACCAAATCCGTAATCACCGCGATAGGCATTGGCCGCGAAGGCGTCCACATTGGGGCAGAACTTGCCGAATATGTCTAAGTATAGCGTATCTCCATTGCAAATTGCAACTGGATGATTTTTATCAATGGATTTGATCATTTGGGCTACTTTATCAACAAATTGATAGTAGGCTTCCGGTTTTTTATCGGCATTACACGCAACACCATAATTATTTTCATTACCTAAAAGCCACATCAGGACATAAGGCTCATCTTTGAAAGCTCTTACCATTTTCTCGACGGAAGCCATCATATTTTTTTGATGCTCGGGATTTTCATAATCGGTCCCTTCATACCAGGTAGCGCCGGAACCCAAAGCATATTTTCCTAAAAAGTCCGCCAAAATAACGCGAATGCCGTGTTCTTTATACATTTTGCGTAAAACTTCTTTGTTAGGCTCGAAGGGCTGATGATAGATACGAAGCGTATTTGCGCCAAGATCCTTAAGAAGTTTAAAATCGCCTACCACCGGCTCATTAAAATCCTGTTTATTGTTTCGATTCGCATCCACCCAAGAATCATAAGGCCCATCCGCTAAGCCATTGTGGTTGGTATCTTCCAACATCCAGTCAGCCAACGTTCCTTTGTCCGGGCTTTGGCCGATCTTTGTGGCAACATAAGTGATCCCTTTAATAATGAACGGCCGATTATCCACCAAAAGCTGCCAGTGGCCGTTATCATATTGCACCAAACGAACACTTCCCTCGCCGATCGTCTTTTTAATTTTTCCTAAATTCATCGCCATAGAATCAAGATTGAGTTTCTCCTTGATAAAATCAAAGAAATTCTTCTTCGCAACAATACCCGGATAAGTAATAACAACATCATTGGCTACGTCATTATCAAAACCATTGGTGATCTGAATTTTCGCCCAGCCAAATTTTAAATTTAACTCCGGATGAGCCCGTACCAAGTGTCGGATCTTCGCGATCGCCGCCTGCCCCGGATACCAAGGCGTATTCCAATATGTCCTTCCCGTGGCACTCGGAAAATGAATAACGATCGCGTGGTAAGCTTTGATCGCCTCAGAGTACATCTTGGCTTTTTCAAAAATAAGTCCTAAATAAAATAGCTTTACGCCCCACGGTTCAGGGGCTGTCGCCCATTTATAGAAAGCAGCTTCCAAGTCATTACTGTGAATGAAATCCCAGTGGCTTGCGTTCAGCCGGCCTTGTTTGCGCAGCTCATTGTACCGAGGATCTTTTAAAACAGAACCCGTATTAGGGTAAATTCCTTCTCCAACGGCTTCCGATAACCCTTTAGGGTCGGCGACCTCATAACGGTAATCTTTTGTTCCGGCGTTAATAAACTGTCCGTATTTGGTGTAGTCCACCACATCTTCTTTTCCTTTAAATTTCAACGTCGGAATTGTTTTCGGGGTAACTTTAACTTCGATCTTAGGCTTGGCGATGGGAAGTTTTCCGGAAAGCATATCGATACTGTTTTGGCTTTTTTCGGCGATCCGCCAGTACCAACCGCGCGGATCCCAGGCGTGAGACCATTTATATTCGTCGATGATCCGTTGAAAAACTTTTTTAGCCTCGTCGCTGCGCCCATTGTTCATTAAGGCTTCCGCCTGAATGAACATACATGTCCCCACATCATTTAAAACACCAAATTCTTCTTCTTGCTGAATAGTAGGAAATGTCGTTAGCCGAGCATGAAGTTCTGTGGCTTGAGCGCCATAGGTATTAATACACTGATTAGTAAGTTCGAGAACTTTATTGAGATCAGATTTTCCGGAGGCTTCCCAGGAAAGGCGTACCAATTCTTTAGAGGAAACGACTTCTTGAGCCAAAGCATAGGGGCTAGAAACTAGAGCATAGACAAATAAAAACATCGCCATGTTTGTGGAGAATTTCCTGCTGAACCTTCGGTTCTTTCCCCAAAATCCTAAATGGATCATTATACGATCGCTCCCAAGGAAAGGCTTTTGATGATATGTTTTTGCATGGTTAAGTATACTATGAGAACAGGAACAACGGCAATGGCTAGAGCTGCCGTCAAAACTGGGTGGTTAATGCTGTATGTTTCCAGGGATCCTATGAGAGCTTTTTTAAAAAACATCCGATACTTTTCAATGATGTAAAAATTACTTGATTAACTTCATTTCCATTTGATAAATATTATTGCGCACGCTGGATTTGTTTGTTATAGTATAAAATTCATAATTCTTCAAGGAAAATATTAGTTACTTCAGCCAGAAAATCAAACATTTTTTGCCGTAGAAAAACAGCTACGCCGGTTTTGATCTAGAATCCACATTATCAATTACAAACCTGAAACGGAGGCCATGAATGTCGCAAGCAACAAATCAACCCGCTCATCACGTGACAGCCGGCGCAGACCGCATTTCTTTTTTTCAAAAAGCCATATACGGCATGGGGTCATTCGTCAACCAATTTGCCGGAGCTGCCACGGGCCAGCTGATCCTTGTTTTAAACCTCGGATTGGGAGTGAATCCCGCTTTAGTCGGTTGGATCGGAGCCATTCCCCGGTTTCTGGATGCCTTTTCCGATCCTTTGATCGGCTACGGTTCAGACAATACCCGAACCCGGTGGGGACGCCGCAAACCCTGGATATTCTTTGGGGCTCTTTTTTCCGGGCTTTTACTAGCTTTGATGTTCCAGCTTCATAAGGGACACGGTGAATATTTCTATTTTTGGTGGGTCTTAGGGATCCAATGCCTTTTCGTTCTTACCTTTGCTTGTTATTCGATTCCCTGGCTCGCCTTGGGATATGAAATGACACCTGATTATCACGAGCGGACGCGATTGCAAGCATACGCCAGTTTTTTCGCTCAGCCTGTTTGGATGATAGCACCATGGATCCCCTTGATCATGACCGCAAAAGAGGCTCCGCTTAAGTTAGGAAGTTTTACAGTACTGACTTTTCATTCCCCGTTCACGGATATTACTCATGCCACACGAACCATTGCCATCATCGTCGGGATATTTATCACGGTATTCGGCATCCTTCCGGCCATTTTCAATAAAGAAATTTACGCAAATTTACCGCGGCCTAAAAAAGAAAAGGGGGCCTTAAATGTCATTAAAGACCTCTTAAGCAATTGCGCTACATCTTTTAAATGCGGGCCGTTCGTTAAGCTTGTTATTGTAACGTTCCTTATCTTTAATGGGTTCATGCTCGCTTCTGCCTTTACCGCCTATGTTGTTTTTTTCTATTGTTACGGCGGACAGCCGACGATGGACCTGATGTACCAGAACGGCGGAACCTTGCTGGGTGTCTTTGGAACGCTCAGTTCTATTTGTACGGCTTTCGTCGCCATTCCCTTAACCACGTGGATATCAACAAAACTCGGAAAACGAAAAACCTTTTTGATCACCATGTCGCTTGCGATCTTCGGCTATGCCCTGAAATGGGTCGGATATAACACCGAACATCCTTACTTGTTGTTGGTTGCAGCACCCTTTCTGGCATTCCATCTGGGATCACTTTTCACAATCGTCTGTTCCATGATCGCAGATGTTTGTGACCTTGACGAACTTCAGACCGGCACACGTCGGGAAGGAATGTTCAGCGGTATTTACTGGTGGATACAAAAACTAGGCATGGCCGGAGCATCTGTTCTTGCCGGATACCTTCTGAATTGGACCGGTTTCAAGCAAGAATTGGGCCTCAACCAAGCCCCCAGCACCTTGTTTTATATGAGGGTCTTCGACGTCGGAATTCCGATCGCAACCTCTTTGATTGCTATTTACATTATTATGACCTTTGACATTTCAGAAGCTAAAGCCTATGATATTCGTGGACAGGTCGAAAGACGTCGAGAAGAAAGACGAAACGAAGAAAGACGCGAAGAAGAAAGACGAAAAAAGACGTAATAAAGTTTGAGAAAAGATATGGCCAAACATCCTTCAAATAAAAGTACAAGCCCAAAACCAATTGTTATCTTTCCCTATTGGGGATATGAGAACAATAAGCAATGCGAATGGTATTTTTGGTGGACCATTGACCGATGTAAGGAAATTGATCCCAAGCCGATCGTTATGCTGCCCCGGGCTACGGTTATCAGGCAAAATGCCGCTTCTTTTCTAGCGGATAAAAGATACAAGACCCTTGAGGTTGTACAAACTTGGTCTGTTGATTCCTGCCAAACATGGCTTGCGGGCTGGGGCCACGTGCTTGACCACTATCCCGACGTAGAAAGAATTGTGCTTTTGCCGGGCGACCTTGATTATGTTCATGAGGATGTTGAATTTTATAACAATCTCAAAGGCTTTATTGAAACGACCAGCTCGGATATCGCCATCGGAGATTTTGGGACCGGAGATAAGTACAGCGCGAAAAGTCTCGTCGACACTTATGGTTCCTATACACTTTTGGCCAACTGGTTTCCCGAAGTCTCCAAAAGCATCAGGTCATTGCCTCTTCATCGACTGAGATCTGAATTTCTAAATATCAAAACATCTGTTTTGCGCGATCTTTTGATCAATAATAGAAATTTCGCTTATGAACAAACTCTCAATTTTCTCATCAAAAGCTGGAATCATAATGAGTCGAAATGGAAACATCAAATAACCACATATCCTTTGGGAAGCCTGTCTGACAATAAGTCTTTTAGGGACTATCGATCGTGCATTGACCAAATAGAAAGAATAGAAAGAATGCTTTCTGTGCTATGGCGAGAGATCAAGGAACCTAAAAGGAAGGATAGCGCGAGCGATAAAAAATTTGAGGAACAATACACTTTGTTTAGCAATGAATACGACAAGCTCTACACAAAATCGAACAATATCATAGAATCTGCCAGAACGACCCTTAGAGCCCTCTTAGGCGTATAACTATCCCCCCGTCGCCCCGTACGAAAATCCTTTAACAATATGTTTCTGCATAGCTAAGTAAACAAGAATGATAGGAAGAGCGGCAATAGTCAAGCCCGCCATCAAAACCGGATAATCAACGCTATGCGCGCCTTGGAACTTCATCAATCCCACCTGAAGAGGCATCAAGCTTTTTTCATTTAAAAGAAGCTGCGCCAAAATATATTCGTTCCAAACATTTAACGAATTGAAAATAACAACAACACCAATGGCCGGACGGACAAGCGGCAGCCCCACATGCCACCAGATCCCTATTTTACTGCATCCGTCAATACGCGCCGCATCTTCAAGGTCCGACGGTATTTTGTCAAAAAACGTCTTTAGGAACAAAATGCTCATGGAAAGCCCAACATTGATCATACAAAGAATATAGCCGATACGCGTATCAGCTAAGCCTAATTTATTGACCAAAACAACCAGCGGGACAAAACTTCCCGGTAAGGGGATCATCATCGCGGCTATAAACATATAAAAAAAGAAATTCTTGCCCGGAAATTTCAGCCGAGAAAACGCGAAAGCAGCCAAAGAAGCGACGATCACTATTCCTATCACGACCGTCACCGTATAGATAATGCTATTTAAAAGATATATTTCAAAGCCCCCGCCAATCCAGGCTTTTATATAATTATCAAAATTTAATACGGAAGGGATCAAAGACTTGTCCGTAAAAACCGTATCCAGGCTCATTAAAGACGAGCGAAACATCCAAAAAAGCGGGAATAAACAAGTAGCGGCCATCGTTAGTAAAAACATATGGATCGCCATGCCGTATAAAACTTTTAAAATTTGATGTTGGATCGCTTTCATAAGATCATTTCTTTAAAACTTAAACCTGTTTCATTCTGTCGGAAATAAATTTAGATCCGAGCGAAATGGCGATCAAAATAACGCCGAATGTCACACCTTGCGCGCAAGCATAACCAAGGTGATGGTCGAGCATTGAATCTAATATCTCGGTCACGGGAACGGACGTGTAATCAACAAGGCCGCTTCGCCCGATCATGGAAATGATCAAAATAAACGCCTGCATCGAACCTAAGATCGTTAAGACAACAACGACCAGAATAACGGGAACCATCATCGGAAGCGTAACATTTTTTAAAATGCTCCAATTCCCGGCTCCGTCAACTTTAGCGGCTTCATAAAGCTGTTTATCGATCGTCTGAAGCCCGGCTAAGAACATCAAAAATCCCCATCCAAAACCTTTCCAAGAGTGCACAATAGCGATGCACGGCAAAGCTGTCGACGGATTAGAGAGCCAATCGTTCACTAAATGCGGCAATCCTGTTTTGACGAGCAGATGATTTAGAAGCCCTATCTGTTCGCCGTTTTGTATGCCGGCATTTAAGATCCATGTCCAAACCAAACCTACCACCACTTCGGATAAAACCGGCGGGATAAAAAATACCACGCTATAAAAATTTTTCATTCTTAACTCGCGGTCACACGCGAAGGCAAGCGCGAAGGCTAGGATATTTTGCAGCGTTAACGCAATGAACGTAATAAATCCCGCGTTCCCCAAAGAATGCCACCATCCGCCGTCTTTAAGAAGATCCATAAAATTCTGAAGACCTACAAAATTTTCTTTGAAGTTAACGGCATCAATGCCATTCCACTCCAAAACAGAAAGCTTGAAGATGTCAATGAACGGATAAATATAAAAAATACAGAAAATAACAATCGCCGGCAAGATAAACAAGAAACTGGTGAAATAATTTCTTGTCATAATGGCTTTATTATTTTTATTGATAAGTTCCGGCATTTTATTTTGTCTGCTCTTTCCTATCTTTTCTTTCCATAATTTTTTCTTTTACCGCTTGAACCTCTCCCGCGACCTCTTGGGGAGTTTTGTCTCCGATAATAATGGATTGGATCCCTTTGATGAATTTCTCGCTTACTTGGTCATTTTCATTGATGTCCCAGACGGTGGGATGAGTCGCGTAGTCGGTGCCTTTGGCAAAACCCGACAAAATAGGATCAATAGAAGAAAGTGCTTTTTTATTAGCCGGAAGATTTCTGGTTTCTACCGCAAATTGCACTTGTTGTTGTGTGGCGGTCAGCCATTTTAAAAAGTCGATCGCTTTTTGTTTTTTAGCAGACTGGCCGTTGACCACAAAAGATGAACCCGTGCCCCAGATCCTCATGGCCAGCGCTTCATTAACCTTAGGCGGCAGCATCACGCCATATTCCAGCTTTGGGTTCATAGCATGATAAACATTAACGCACCAAGAACCGTTAAACGCGAACGCCGCGCGCTCAAGAGCAAAATCTTGTTCGGCATATTTATTGCCTTTGGTCACGACCCCCGGCACTAAAGCGCCGCTATCGGTTAATTGTTTAAAAACATTGAAAACCTTGATCCAATCCGGGTCGGTGTAAGGGATTTCTCCGCGATAAGTCGCCATGATCTTATCTTCGCCCATAATATTAAAAGCGTAATTGGACGCGAAACAATCGATCATCCAATCTTCACCCCAGCCGGCGACCAAACCGGAAACGCCCACTCTTTTGAGCGCGGCGATATCTTTAAAAAACTGCGCCATAGTTTTAGGCGGCTCAGAGATTCCGGCCTGCTTTAACAAATTTTTATTGTACAACATTTGCATATTAGTCACATCGATAGGAACGCCATAAATGCCGGGCTTGACTTTATAGATATTGCCTTCCAAAAAAACATTGGGGGCAAGCGCTTTAGGAAAGAGTTCGCTTTCCCAAGCGGAATCATTAAGTTTGTATTCGTCGGTTAAGTCGGCAACATGGCCGTTTTTAATGAAGGAGGCAAAAACTTCTTTTTCGCCTAAGACCCCAAAAATATCAGGAAGGGCGCGGGCTTGAGCGGTGGCGGTAATCTTTTGGGAATAAGCGTCGGAGGGAGCGTATAATTCGAAATTAACTTTGATGCCGGTTTGCTGTTCATATTGCCTGGCAAGCTGGATAAAAGCTGCGTTGCGGTCGGTCATCCAGTGCCAAACGGTGATCGAGTTTGGATCTTCTTTTTTAGCACAACCCGCGAACAATACGATCAGTAAACCAATAACCAGTATCTTTTTCACTAATCCTCCGGGCAGTCAAGTAATTAACGAAGTAAGGCCTTCGTTAAAAAAATAACGGTACCTTGCTGCCGAATGGTATTGTACGCAGACTTTGAAGCGGAATCAATATTTATTACGGGCAAATTGAATACTAAAGCCGTCTTGATGCTCTCTCGCCCGTTTATCTTCCTTGGCTGACCGCCTGATGAAGCGAACGATATCTTGTTATTGTCGGCCCGTCACTAGCGCTGATGCTGTCAGGAAGAATGTTTGTTCCACCAGCTGTTAAAAACGCATCATCAAAGATCGCTCTGCCGCCAATTGCGAACACATCGCCTTGCGGCGCATACAAAGAACAAATAAATCGTAATTTTACCGCACTCGGTGGCGCGATCGTTAAGATATCGATCCTTGTCCATCTGGAACGTCCGCCGATGGGATGGCCCGCAACTTCAGTGCCGACCTGATGGCCATTCGCGTCAAAGAACGCCAGCGAAAGGTTAGCCGAAGCGTTAGAAAGGAAATTGATATTTGTTTTCACCCAAACACGCGCCACAATCCCACTGTTGGGATTAATGCTAATATCCTGCGAAGCAGTTCCAAAATAATCCCCGCCTAGAGTGCCATCAACGGTAAAATAAGACGAGTAGGTTCCGCTATGCGCATCTCCCGGAGCGACATTCGACCAAATCGCGCTGACCTCGCCGGGTTTATTGAGCTCATCCCAATCATTCAACCCGTTCTCAAAACCGGGATTGATCAAGTTTCTTACTGGAAGAGGTAAAGCTAACGGTGTTCTGGAGAATTGGAAATCATCAAAATAAGCACTGCCGGCGCGAGAGGCATCTTGCTGACGAGCAAAAATCGTTCCACTGACTCGCACGCGCACTGTTCCCGCGGGAACTTGGCCCGTCACGTAAAGATAGCGCCAATTGGTTAACCCGCCAATAGAACTTTTCACAATAATAGGCTCGTTAGCATCTTCAATCACTTCACCGTCTTCATTAATGAATTCTAACTGCAAGCCGGCCTTTGATTTTGTTATAGGGCTTATTCTCGTCTTAGCGTAAGCCGTTGCGTAAACGTTTGTGTTAGCAGGATACTCACTACCTACATTATCGTAGTAAATATCTTGGTAAATTTGGCTGTAATAACTTTGGTTCGGAATAACGCCAATATTTTTTTGAGCTGAATTAACTCCCGTATGCGCATCTCCGCTAACCACTCCCGGAAATCCACCCGCCTCCGACCAATCGGTTAAACCATTTTCAAATCCTGCGTTGATAAGTTCTGTTCTAAAACCTTCCGGAGGAAATGGCGTATAGGAAAAAGTAACGCCGTCAAAATTAGCGACGGCTCCGTCGGCATTGACATCGTTGTCATTAGCGAGTGCAAAAGTAATAACACGTACTGTGGCTGTCCCGGCCGGAGGAACAACTCCGTCGACAACAAGCCTTCGCCAATCATTATTACCGGAAAGCTGTTGGCCGCTTTGGCCTAAGAAAGTTCCGGCCGCGTTAAAAAATTGAGTGATAAATCCTGCCCTGGCGGATGATGCCGGGTTCATCGCGGTTCTCACATAAACGGTAGCGTAAACCGGATGTCCCGTCGGATCCGCGTATGGATAATGCAGATCCTGCGAAGCAGAGGCATAAAAATTAATGTCTAGATCTGTGTCAATGGTAGCTTTGGCTGAATAAGATCCGTCATGATAGATAGCATTGTCCGTCCTAAGCCCGGGGCTATAAACTAGATCCCAGTCATTAAGTCCGTTTTCAAAATTCGCATTGATCAAGGTTTCTTGTACCGGAGGTAAAGGTAAGGCGCTTAAAGAAAAGGTGAAATCATCAAAATAAGCATCTCCGGCGAGTGATGCATCAGCAAGTGGTGCAAAAATAAAACCGCTCACTCTGACTTTGGCAGTTCCTGCCGGTGTTGTGGCGTGAACATAAAGATAACGCCAATCGGTATTTCCGCCGATGGAATCATTGACGACAATAGGATTATTTTGCGCATCTTCAATAACATTTCCGCTCGCGTCAATAAATTCAAATTGCAAACCGGCATTAGATTTTGCCATCGGGCTCATAATTGTTTTGACATAAGCCGTCGCGTAAACGTTTGTACCTGTTGCAAATGGCGTACCACTAGCATTCGCATAAATATCCTGGTAAATTTGGCTGTAATAATCTCGCGGCGGATCTAAAACTGATATTGTCTTTTGAGCCGAAGCAGTAGAGCTATTATGAGTTATTGTCGTGTTGACCGTAGAAGGAAATCCATACAATTCAAACCAGTCGGCAATTCCAGATTCAAAACCAGGGTTCAAAACAGTTGTTTGGAAATTTGACTGCGGCAAAGGAGTCGTTGAATAAACAAAATCATCAAAATAGGCTATGCCACCATTCACCGAATGTGCTTCTGAAGAGTAGACATATCCACTAACCCTAATTTTTACAGCATTGCTTGGTGGATTTAAATCTTGGGCATAAAGTCGTTGCCATCCATTTGTAACCCCAACTTCGTGAAAAACTCTTGGGTGAGCAATAACAGAACCGTTTATATCTAGAAATTCTAATTCTAGCCCAGCTTTATTCGAAGTTGATTGGATAGGAAAGTTTGTCCTGACATAAACCGTAGCATACACATCGCCATCTTGAGCATAATTAAAATTAACAAGCTGATAAATTCGGCTAAAGTAATCTTGATTATTAATATGCTGTATATCTTTCGCTACAGCCAAATTACCGCTATGGTAAATACTCTCACTTAAGGTACCCGGAAAACCAAATAGATTCGCCCAATCATTCAATCCATTCTCGAATCCAGCATTGTAAAGATTTGAATTCAATGGTGGAGTAATATAATCTGTCGAAACAACACAATCATCAAAATAAGCAATTCCATCAATAGCATCTTGATCGCCATTCGCCGCAAATTTATAGATTGTAAATCTAACACTTTCAGCTGTTGCTGGGGCTGTTGCCGCAACATAAAGAAGGCGCCAATCTGTTTGTCCACCAATTTCAGATTGCACAACAGGATTAGCTATTGGTTGGTTAGCACCATTATAGAACTGTATCTTAATCCCTGCTTTTGCTGTAGATAGCGGCGAAATGTTTGTCTTAACATAAGCTGTAGCATAAACATTTTGCCCTACTGTAACTGCAGGACTTTGCGATAATTCGCTATAATCGTTATCATTTAAATCTGAAATCAAGCTACTGGCTGAATAGGGGCCAGAATGATAAATACTGTCAGATACGCTAAAACCAGTACCGAAATTCGGATTATTCCAAAGATTAATTCCATTATCAAAATTTGGATTTACGAGAAGCTGGTTCGCAAACGCATTGCTTCCGACGAACAAAACAAATCCTAAAGTTAGGGCTAACATTCTTACTTTACTCATCATATCTTTCTCCTCCGTGGCTTTTTTCATAAGAAAACGTTTTCTTAAGTGGTTTTTAAAAAAGTGCTTATCTTAAGCACTTTAACAAATACTTTTTAAATGTTTTTAATCAACTCGCCTTAGGTCAGAAGTATACCGCATTGCGAAAAACTGTCAATTAGACCCAAGTACACTACCCTAATATATACGGCAGAATACGTAGCAGGTAACCAGAGTATAGCCGATGACTTATGTTTTGTCAATTTTTGAGGTGAAAATAGAAGTGGGCGTCCCCCCGCCACACTTCTTGGCGGGGGGACGCCCAACTTTGCTAAACATCCATGATCTTAAAACCTATCCTAAAGTCACCTGCACCTTATGGACTTTTCCATCATTAAAAGGCGTTATTAAGTTCCCTTCAATTTCATTTCCATCCACTACGACTTTCGTAACACCTTTTTCTTTTCCTTTAGGATTTAAGATCTCAATGTCATAAATATCACCTCGAAAGGGGCGACGAATAGAACATTTTTTCCATTTTTTAGGAATGCAAGGATCAACCCTTAAACCGTCAAAATCCCTGCGCGCGCCCAAAACCCATTCGGTTCCGGCCATAAACGTCCAGCCAGAGGTTCCGGTGATCCAAGTAAATGCCCCTTCCCCGTAACGATAGGGATTTTCCGGCCCTACCAAATATTCGGAATAAATATACGGTTCTGTTTTATACAGATCCATATCTTTTTGCGCGTTGGGCATAATTTTGCGCATCGCTTCATAAGCCTTGTCGCCGTATCCGGCCATCGCTAATCCAACCAGCATAAACGTTGCCGCGTGACAGAACACGGCTGCGTTTTCTTTTGTCCCTTCCGAAAACATACTGATGCGCCCTAAGCGTTTGACCCAAGACGAATACGCCGGATAAAATAGCGCGAAACCATGCGCGCCGTTCAAATATTTATCGGCTGATTCAACGATCGTCTTTAATCTCTCCTCACGCGCCACACCGGAAAGAATAGCCCAGGCTTGCGTATTGATATAAATTCTTTTTCCTTCTTTATCTTTAGCGCTTCCGTAAACAACGCCGTCATCATCAAACCCGCGCACATACCAAGCTCCGTCCCAGGCGAGCGTATTAACGCGCTCATCCATGGTTTTAGCCATTTGCAGATATTTATTCTTTTTGTCTTGATCGCCCATGCGCTCGCAAAGATCCGCCAATATTTTTAACGAACGCACCAAGGCTTGCGCTAACCAAACGCTTTCACCCTTATGGCGAATTCCGGCCGCGTCAATAGCATCGTTCCAATCGGCATGGCCGATACGCGGGAAACCTTTTTCGCCGACATCGTTAAAACAAAATTCCAGATTTTTTTCCAAATGTTCAAAAAGCGTTCCTTCGCCGTCTGTTTGCGCGCCGCCTTTCCAATTGCGGTCAATTTCCCATCCTGCCACCCACTGATCTTTTAAATACGGAACGTATTCCGATAAAATGCCCTGATCACCGGTTTCCTTAATATAGGCACTCACGGTCGCCGTCAACCAAACCTGATGGTCTTTATTAGGACGGTGTTTATTAGGCCCCGTTGTATCCGACCAGCCCGGAGCGGACGTGCCGTCACGGCGAATGAGTGAAGCTATTTTGAGGATCTTTTTTCTGGTCAACTCCGGATTAATGGAACAAATGCCTTCCGAATCTTGACAGCTATCACGATAACCGCGCCCACCGGACCCTTCATGATAAAACGACGGTGAACGCGACCAAAGATTACAAATATAAACCTGGTATTTCACCCAGACATTCATCATGGTGTTGAAATCTTGATCGGGAGTTTCGATAACGATATTATCCGCAATGCGTTTTTTCCAAATATTTTTAGTAGCCTGCAATTCTTTTTTGGCGTGAGAAACATCGCGGTATTTTTCCAACACTTTGGTGATGGTGGGGATCTTTTCGGTCTGCCCTAAACAAATCGTAAATTCTTTGGTTTGTCCGGGTGCTAATTTTATCGAATGACGGAATGTGCCGATGCCGTCTTCGCCGGAACACAAAGGAAAATTCTGGAATTTTCCTTCTAAAATACCTTCCGGATTTTCTTCCGTATTGCAACGTCCGAGAAAAACATCTTTTTGCGTACAGCAACCTTTGACCGGCAGAGAAGAAGCGAAAAAGATCAAACTGTCAAAGGGTTGGATATTCATTCCCTGCCATTGAGCCGTCTTTTTGGCGTAAATGGCTTGATGAGATTTATCGAACCAAATACGGCTGTAGAGATTCATGATATTGCGATAACGCAATTCTTCGTGATAATCACCGATCAAAAATTCTACGTAGGGAAAAACTTCTAAATTTTTTGTCTTTTTTGTTTTATTGGTCAAAGAAACGATCCAAACTTCGCAATCATCATGTTCGGGGACAAAATAAGTGACTTCGGAGGCCAGGCCATTGTTAACGGCGGAGATCGTCGTATAGCCTAAACCGTGACGGCATTCAAATTGACTCGGTTTGGTACGAATGGGCTGATAGGTCAGCGAAAATGTTTTACCGCCGTCACGGACATAAATATATTTTCCGGGGCGGTCAAAATGCCAATTTTCCGGCGCCCAGCGCGTAATGCGGTTGGTGCGGCAATCTTTATAAAAACTATAGCCGCCGGCGCACTGCGAAATAATAGAACAATAGGTTTCATTAGTTAAATAATTGATCCAGGGGCGAGGGGTGGTGGGTGTTGTGATAACGTACTCTAAACTATCTTTGGAAAAATGGCCGTATTTCATAGAACGTGTTCCTTATCCGAATATAAGAAATGGTTAATAGAAATTTGTAGGAGAAAATTTTATTTCCGAGAAATTTGATCCCAAAAGAAATATTCGAGAGTTTAACACAAGGGCAATGCGAAGGTCAAGATTTTTTAGGAAATAGAGAAAGGCGCCTGTCTTGCCATTTTTGCGGCAAGACAGGCGCCTTTCGTTTTCAACATCTTCCCGTGCTTTTGAAAAACCCTATTGACAGTACTTAAAGATCCTCTGGGTATCCATAAAGTCAACCTTATCAAATCTTAATCCGGCATCAAAAGCGCTTGGATTAATGGCCCTGCTCCAAACGATTTTCCCGCTTAAAATAAGCGGGTCGTGGCCATCAGGAAGCTCCACGACAAGGTCTACTTTATCCTCAAGATTTATTTGCTCTTTGGTGACAATCTTTGCGCCCTCGGCGGAGATATCACGCAAAAAAACATTACTGCCAAAATCATTCCGTGAATATTGAAACTTAACGGGGAACCTCGCGGTAAAACGATCGAAGACACGACGGTCATCTATTTTCACTGTCATGGCTTCCTTTCTCCGTGGCTTTTAAGCTGTCTATTCCCCTCTCCTTTAAAATAGACAATAGGTTAAACATTTGGGCGCCTGCCTTTTAAGGCAGGCGCCCATATATTCATTTTAAGCAAAATGCTTGCTTAAACTTGCGCGCGAACCATCCAGAATTTCGGTAAATGTCATGCCCACACGATAAAGGTCGGATTCCAAAATCTTCGTAACCCAGCGCACTTCCCCTACCGCCACCACCGGCTCTCCTTCAGGCGTTAAGTTAAGCTCTACCAACATCTTAGTATCTATCGGAATACGGTTTTTAGAAATAAACCCTACTCCGCCTTTACTGATATCGGTCGTTTGTGTGTCCGAAAATCTTGCCGCTTTTTGCGAAACAACCGGAACCTGGCAATCGTAACGGGCTGATTTTCTTTTTTCTGCTGCTGATGCCATTTTAATGAACCTCCATTTATATTGTGCACTATCATTTCACAAAATACAAATTATTTTTTTATTTTTTTCTCGTCGGAAAAATAAAATAAATTTCCTATTCAAAAATAATTTGTATTTATTCCGTTATAAACCTATTTTTGCTCACTCTGGGCGATACGTCATCCGTCGACGAAACACTTGAGCTCCAGTTGATCACTCCCGGCGTAATACCTAAGTTGTCAATAGATTGCTCTTCGTCAGGGCACACCATGAATAACTGCCCGGGAACGCAAACACGTTCGGTCTGTGACCAAAGAACATTTCGCGGCTGGGCATTATCAAAGCTTCCCAGCCTCGCGTAATAGAATCCTCCTCGAAGAAGCCGAAAGAAATGGGACGTTCTACCTAAGGAAATATCAACTGATTCCGTATCAGCAAAATCATCTCTGCGTGATACCTCTAGAACGTATCCGATAAGACCGTTAGCGGGGGGCGGCTCCTGCCATTGCGCAGAAATCCCAAAGTAACGCCCTTTATTTCCGCGATGAGCTTCAAAGTTGATCGGCGCGCTAAACCGCGGATAGTGCCCCGAACGGTCATAGCCCTGCCGCAATGTTGGCCATATTTTCTGGATAGAACTATCGGCAGGAATATTTAAATCCCACGCAAAAATTGAATGGTGTTCACTGGCTATTCTGCCAAAGTAATCTCCGTTCATGCGATAAAAGCCATCCGCAGTGGCGACAAACTCTAGTGTTCCATCTCCATCTAAATCCACAAGGCTTTTATCGGTAAACGCGACTGACTCAACATATTTAGCAAACCCGTCAATGATCTGTCCTTGGGCATTGCGAGCCATTATTTTGGTGAAAATGATCCCGTCAACCCATTCATAGGTTGCGTAAATAACATCCGGGTTTCCGTCGGAATCAATATCTCCCAGAATCGGCCCCAGGCGATCATCGCCGGACAGGTTCTCCCAGCTGGTTATTATTGTTCCATTTTGATTTAAAATATAGATCGTATACGGCGAAGAGAAGGAGCTGATAATAATATCTAAGACGCCGTCTCCGTTCATATCCGCGATCGCCGGGCTGGACACCCTAAAATCAACATCGGGAAACCAGCGCTCTAATTGTTGCGTATTCGGCCTATAGACATAAATGCCGCTTGAGGTATTGATAACGATCTCATCTTTGCCGTCATTATTAAAATCCGCTGTTGACGGTGACCCATGGACAGCAAAGGCATCAATGTAAAGCGGTTCTCTCACTTGCGTCCCGTCGCTATTAAACAACCACAGCATTTTGCTGTAGACCCCATGCTCACAAAAAGCTACAGAATCAGATACGTAAACAATTTCATCATCCGCGTCATCGTCAAAATTACCTACGCCGACACCAGCGTCAAGATTGGTCCCGGAACAGTCCGGCATTAATTGCGGCCAATTATGTTCGGGATTGGCTTCACCATTGATTTGCATCGCGAATAGGGCGCGATGCGGAACTGAAAGGACAGTAAAAATATGCTCTTTGATCCCATTGTGGTCAAGGTCCCAGAGGGCATTAAATGTGCCATTAGGGCGATACATAATGCCCGAAAAATAGTTTGAATACAAAACTTCCCCATCCCTGTCATGGGCCACAACTCTATTTTCAATCTCAGTATCATATTTATGATAGAGAAAATCAGAGCTATCGTCTGCATTTAAATCCTCAATAAAAAGCGAGAATTTATTAACGCCATTATACCCATCATCGAGCGAGATGATATCATCCAGGCCGCCATTAACCCCGATCACGTAAACAGAAGACAATCCTTGGTCGTTAGAACGCAAGAATGTGATCTCTTTTTCCGGATCATCATCAACATTTCCTATTGTGGGAATAATGTTGGCAGAGCTCGTCCCATTGGGCAAAGCCATTCTTGCCGGAAAACCTTCTCTGATCGTTGGGTCAAGATAAACCAAAGCCATTGGATCTCTTTTGAAAAGCTCTCCGCCATTATAAACACTTAGACGGAATTGATAAAATCCTCTTTGGGTATCCGCCGGGGCATTGAACTGCCCTAAGGTTCCGCTTTCAACAGGCTCTTGCCCGTCATTTTCAAGTACGATTCCTGCTGTCGTCCAACTTTCCGTTCCCTGTGGAGCATAATCAATAGAGTAATGATGCCCCGTCGACATTCGCATCGTTCCTAAAAAGTCAAAGCTTGTGCGCCAAACATCGCCATCATAAGGATCAGTGATTTGAGTATTATCCACGATGAACGAATGATAATCTGTGCTTTCTTGCCCGTTTCCGGTGATCTGTACGCGCACCAAATAAACACCTTCATTGACAAGTTCCAATTTGTTCACCGAAGACAATCCTAAAACCGTTGGCTGACCCGGCATTAAAGTGACAGTTCCTTCCGCGTGCAGATCCGGATCCCAGATTTGCGGATCCGGAAGATCCCACGGCTGAAACTGAGGGTCTTGTCCCATATATCCAACATCGTACGTATAATTGTAGATCTGCTGGTTCTGATCGTGATAACTAATAACAGAGGCTTCATACTGGGCCGAGCTGACACTGTCCGTCAATTTATTGATTTTCACAATGACCGGAACGATTTCTTGGCTGGCGGTTAAGGCGTCAACGCGTCCATGGCCCTGTTTAAACGCATTTTCCGTTCCCTCAACAGCACTGTTACGAATTGCATATTTAACCTGATCGGGATTCCAAGTGGGATGTTGCTCAAGTAAAAGCGCCGCCAAACCGGACACATGCGGCGCTGCCATCGATGTTCCGCGCAGATTAATATGTTCATTATCAATACAATCACTGGCATCCATGCCTTGACCCGGATATTTTGCCGCGCAGATCCATTGACCCGGAGCCGAAACATCCGGCTTAATACTCCCATCGATCAAAGGCCCTTTGGAAGAAAAATCTGCGATAGAATCGCCATAGTCAAAACTTGCCCCTACCGTAATTGCCTTACGCGATGTTCCGGGGCTATTGATTGTTTTGTATTGATAATCATTACCGGCTGAAACAACAACGACGACGCCGGAATTGACAAGATTATCCACAGCTAAAGACATCGGATCATCGGGGTCATTGCTTGACGCACCCAAACTCATAGAGACAACGTCAAGTTGATCTACTACCGCTTGATCTAAGGCCGCACTTAGGGCGCCTCCTGGGCAACCATGATTTTGGTGTTCCGGATCAAGATAGCCGCAGGCCCTATAGGCATACAACGTGGCATCAGGAGCAACGCCCCGAATAGGCTGCCAATTACCAGCTATGCCGTTTCCGGCGATGGTGGCCGCTACATGTGTTCCATGGCCATGATCATCCGCGGGATCATTATCGTTATCAAAGAAATCGTAGCCGCCTTCGATCTTACATCCTTCCCCTAAGCAACCGTTAGGAAATCCATCGACGGCAAAATCGGCATGCGTATAATAAATCCCGGTATCGATCACGCCGACTTTAACACCTTCCCCTGTATATCCCTCTTGCCAAACCTGCGGAGTATGAATATACGGTATTGACTGCTGCAAAAGTGTGCGATAAACCGGCCATGCAAAAACTTTCTTCACAAAGCTGAGGTTTTCAATTTGATCTTTTTCCGATGAATTTAAATCAACCGTAATTCCGTTAAGAACATAAAATACTTCTGTTTTCTGTCTTTGAGCAAATCCGGAAATAATGTTATTGATCTGCGCAATATACTGAGCATGCAAAACCGAAAGATTGCCGGCATATTGCTGAGCGCTTGTTCTTTGGTTCACGCTGATCGGATAAGAATTAAATTGTGACGCCGCCGGAAGCTCATGGAACTCGATGAAATATGATACGCTTTCTTCCTGCGGGACAATGACAACTTCTTGATTGTTATTATTAGGAATAACCGGAACTCCGATGGGAATTTCCAGATTTTGCATATCAACTTGCTGCTGCATCAAAGGCTGTGGTTCTTCAGCAATATACGCTAGTGAAGCAACCGGAACCGCAGAAATTATGAAGAAGCTGACAGCTAAACATCGCGTAAAATGAAAAATACTTTTCATCACGCCTCCTCTGTTGGATGATATTGTTTTTATTTCCACATTTCGACTGAACATTTATCTTCTCCTTTCGATCAAGATCAATGACACGTTGGACAAAATTCCACCGGGCCGCTTCCAGTCCAATCGTCTGGGTCTCCTCCGGCAAAATACCCCCAAAACTTTTCCATATTTCCTTCCGGGAAAATATGATCGACAGGCTTGTAGCGCGTCAAGGGATCGTCTTCTTGATCATTACAAACGACATGGCCTCCGGGAACACAAATTGTTTTAACCGATGACCACATCACGTGGCTTCTATCATCACGATTAATACTGCCCACGCGAGTAAAATACCAGCCCGCAGAAAGATCAGAAAAGCGGTAATTATAATTCCGTATTCCCACATCAATGGCGCTAGCACCATTGATCAGATGACGGAATTGTGGATCTGAGGCAACTTCAGCCGTATAGGCATACACGTACTTTGATGCCAACGCATCATTCCAGGACAAGGAAGCGCTGTTGGGCCCTTGTCGAGACGCTTGGAAATTCAACGGCGCGCCAATACCGGCGTAAAGGCCGCGGCGTTGTTGATCCTGACGCAGAGATGGCCATAAATGATTAAAAGAGGAATCAGGCACATTCAAATTCCACGCATAAAGTGATACTCGCGGGACGAGATCCGTATTTTCATCAAACCCCGCATCGTCATCATCGGAGGAACGCTGCAATCCCTTTGATGTTGCCACCAGTTCAAGTGTTCCGTCACCATCAAGATCTGTGAGGATCTTGCCGGGCGTTGTACCCGGCTCAATGTATTTAGGAAAACCTGTTATCTCCTGTCCGAGGTAATTCTTGGCGTGGATAGAGCTGAAATAATGATCACCAATATCTTCAAAATCGCTATAAAGAACATCTACCTGATTGTCTCCGTTAACATCGCCAAGTATTGCTCCATGAAAATCAGTAAATTTACCATGGACCGGCCAACCGCTTAGCACCGTTCCATTTTGATGCAGAACATAAATCGAGAACATAGTTGCCTCTCCTGCCTCGAAATTGGCGCTAACCACAACAATGTCGAGATAACCATCGCCATCAACATCACCTAAGGCAGGAGTAGAAAATGAACAGTCAATGCCAGATAAAAGATGCGCAGTAATTCCAGTTGCCGGATCATACCTATAAACCCCTTGATCAGTATTGACAAAAATTTCGTCAATGCCATCACCGTTAGAATCACCGCTGGAAGGAGTAGAATACGAGGCCCCGCTAAAATAAACAGGATCAGCGACAGAAAGACCGTCGTAATTAAAAATATATAGCTGCATTAATGGAACACCCGCGTCACAAAATGCCTCAGACTCTCCGACATAAGCAATTTCTTTATCTTCCCTATTGCTGTTAAAATTACCGACCAAAGGACTCGGCCCAAGTTCCGGCAGTCGACAAGCTGTTATGGTCTTTGGCCAGTTATCGGAGACAGGGTCTCCATTAAAATCAATCAGGTGAAGCGACTTGCTAAAAGGAGATATAGAATTTACTTGAGCAAAAATGATCTCTCTCGCCCTGTCATTATTAAGGTCCGTATTAACAAAAAAAGTGTCCTGAATGAATCCACCGTTAAGTAGCCCACCTGCAAATATTCGAGACCATATGTGTCCTCCATCTTGACGTTTAGTACGCAATTCATTAGGATTTTGAAAACTATCGTGGCTTTGGCTTTGAAAAAGAAAATCATCGACACTATCTCCGTCAAAATCATCAAGGATAAGAGAGTGATGATTAAAATAGTTATATGTATTTCCATAATTTATTGTATTTTCATGTTCCCCATTGCTACCAAAAATATGAATACTTCTTCTGTAGCCTGAAGTTAGGCCATAAGAAACAAAGGACATTTCTTGCCTGCCATCATTGTCAATATCCTTAATGACCAGAACTGGATCTGCCTCAGAGGACTCGGAAGCATATCGTATGGTCCGTGCCGGAAAACCGCTGCGCAATTCTTGATCAACGCGAACAACGGCAATTGGCTTACTCCACCTCAGTTGATTACCATCATATATCCTTATCCAGAATTTATAAAAACCCGTTGGAAGAGATTCCGGTGTCTGAAAATTCCCTAATGCTCCTTCCTCTACAGGTTCAAGTCCCTCTTGGGTAAGTGTAATTCCATCACTCGTGAAATATGGCAACGATGAAAGATACGGCTCATATTCGATCATATATCGGTATCCCGGGTTTATACGGATCGATCCGGAAAATGATATCGTCTCCCGCCCGATCACATCACCGCTACGCGGACTGACCACTCGCGCATTTTCTACCAAAAACGTATGGTAGTCTGTCGAATCATACCCACCTGCACTGATCGTCCTAAATCGCGCCAAATAAATACCATCAGCCGGCAATAAAGATTTATCGATCGGATTTTGTAGTAATTCTTGAGGAATTCCCGCTTGAAGTACGATCGCGCCTTCTTGATGAAAATTAGTCATCCACTGACCGGGATCCTGCAGGTCATCCGGCTGAAAATAAGGGTCACTTCCCATATAGCCAACATCAAAGGCATATTGATATTCACCCGGCAATTCATCATGATAGCTTATCAACTGAGTTCTAAATGAGACTTCGTCTACCGTATCAACATCTTTCAGTATTTTGACAATGACCGGTGGCGGCTCTTGGCTTGCCGCAACCGCGCTAACACGGCCATGGCCCTGAGTAAGGACATTGTATCCAAGATCGATCGCGCTATTACGAATGGCATATTTAATTTGGTCCGGATTCCAACCGGGGTGCTGCTCTAAAAGAAGAGCCGCCATGCCCGCCACATGCGGTGCCGACATAGACGTTCCCCAGGCGCTGACATGCGTACCATCAATACACGGAGTCCATCCCACGGTATTGGCTGCTTTTGCGGCACAAATTATTGCCCCAGGAGCAACAACATCAGGTTTTACACTGCCATCCATCGTTGGCCCTTTTGACGAAAAATCGATCATCTGATCAGACCATATGTGGCTATCATCAAAAGTCGCCCCAACGGCAATAACCTTTCTGCCTGAAGCTGGATTACCAATAGTTTCATAGAGATAATCATTTGAAGCCGCAGCAACGGCGACAACACCAATCTCAGCCGCATTGTCAAATGCCTCAGAACAATAATTGTCTGGATCGCCAAAAAGGCCCACAGTAAAGCTTGCCGTCACAACATCAAGATGGTCTTCCATATTGTCATCATTGTTGGGATCCACGATTTCTTCAACAGAAAGAGAACAACCTCTAATATAGGCATACAATGTCGCTCCCGGCGCAACACCTCTTATAGGCTGTCCATCACCAGCGATACCATCACCGGCAACAATGGACGCCACATGAGTTCCATGCCCGTTTGTTAGATCAAGGGCTCCCGGATTTCCCCCGGCAACTTTTGCGCAATTTCCGCTTTGGTATTGCTCTATAGTGCAACTTCCAAAATCGGCATGAGTATAATCAATGCCAGTATCTATAACCGCAACCGTAATACCTGATCCGTCAAACCCGGGATCTTCCCACACGGCTGTTGCGCCGATCTGAGGAGCCGATTCACGCAAAAGAAACCTGGGATCTTCAAGGATATGGACTTTCTTAACAAAACCTTGTCCTTCAGCTTGTTCCTTCTCCAATCCGGTCAGGTCGATAATAATTCCGTTAGACGCTAAAACAAGATGTTCTATGTCCCGCTGGCTTAGTGCGGGAACAATAGCGCCTAATTGGGCAACGTACTGATCTTGCATATTCCGAAGATTCTGCGCGTAGATTTGTGCCCTTGAGTACTGTTCAGACGTACGAGGATACGGGCCTAATTCTAAGGCGGCAGGATGTTCATTAAACTCAATAAAACATTTTTTGATTTCGTCGGGACCCTGCTGGACATCTTGCTGAGGAACAATGATTGTCGATTGCGTATTCCAATCAAAGGTTTTTCGGCCTTCCAACGGCGTCAAGGGATAGCGTATCGTCCCCGGAACATCCGCCGCATGAACAACGGATGGCATGGATATTGAGCTCAATAAAATAACAACAGCCAAGAACCCCAAAAAAACGTTTCGTGTCTTAAAAAACATGGTTCTGCTCCTTTTGCTAAGATGTTGATAAAAACGATCTATAGAAACTTGACGCGCGGACGCGTCAGACTGATTTGATCTGCTACAAATGAAGCATTTTTCTGACAATTCTTATCTCCTTTCCAAAACTGTTCCCCTGAAGTTGATAAAAATAAACTCTCGGAGGTAAGTCCGAAAGATAAACGGTGATGGGGCGAATGATCACCGCCGGAAGTGACGGATCCGGAACGAACGGATAAATAGCGAAAACATCTACATAAGAACAACTATCTAAAAGATAACGGCGGATTTGGTTCGTCCGCCAGGATAAAAGCGGCGTGTCGTGGTCGGTTGAGTCGAAATCTTGTGAGAAAATATATGAGTCTAAGGAAGATGAATCTTTGAGGGTTTCTTGAGCAGGCGCGATTTTAAATAGACTTGGATTTTCCTCCGGCGGAGAACGCGCGTCGTGAATATTATCTTTTCCACCTGATACATTATTAAGATCAGCGTTACCATGCCCAAAAATTGTCCGCGGGAATAAAATAATAACCGCGGCAACGATCATCAAAAATGTGCCGAATCCACGTTTAAGAATTCTTTGGGGAACATTAGTCTTTATCGGAAGAGAGTTTGTTCGAGAACCTTGCTCCTTGGCTCCAACCCAGGCATTGTCATCCGTAATGCTTGAAAATGGGATCGTGCCGTTATCATCCACATGATAAAAAGTTATCTGAGCACCGTTTCGAACAATGCGTTTGGTTTCCACAAGTTTAATATCCCGGGCAACACCTTTTAATAATTCTTGAGCCGGCACAATACGAATAAGCGTCTTTCCGTTGCGTTCTGAAGATTTATGCACCATATAATCGCGCACGCCATTTTCTAATAGATAAAGTTGGGAAAGAAAATGCGCCAAGGCGATCCGATGATCTCTTTTTAACTTTTCAATAAGACAGTTATTGTAAAGACCGAGAAATTCAATAACCGATTTTATGGTGCATGGAGACTGTCGAAAGGAAGGATCTGATCGAGAAGGGTCATCATCGGGAAAAAGGCTGTTTGCGGAACCAAAATCATTTTCACTGCGGACAAGTCCGAAAAATACAAAACTTAATAAAGAAATGCTAACTGAAGAAAAATTTTCTATCGGCCAAAGGCCTATCGGCGGGGCGTGGGCCGTTAGAGACAGCCAATCGCCAAGCTGAACAATCATTGTCTCTAACGGCCCGATCAATACTCCTAAAACAGTTGCGGCGATCATCAAAGGTAAAGCGATAAAACCAGATGAGCGAGGTAAAGAATCCTCCAATAAACTTTTCTTGCCAAAAAACTTCTTTAATATGGGCCTGAGTTTCTCAAGGACATCAGAAAATTCATTTTCTACCGCGCTTTTTTCAATATCTAAAAGCTTGGCCTCAATTCCATCCTTAGACATCCTTTCCCCGGATTTCCTCAGCTTCTTTTTAGCTTCATCTAAATTTTTAGATCCTTTTAAGATATTCAGTATCCATTCTTCAATCAATGCCCTTTTAAAGCGCTGAAAAAGCTCTTTTGAATCATGGCCTGATTCAAGCGCAAGGATAATACCGGGAATACGGCTATCACGCAAAGCCTTATAGGACATGGAAAATACCTGGGCCGTTTTTCTTTGGTTTCCGCGTTTTTTCTGCAAAACTGTTATGATTTTCTCGATAAAATCGTGGCTAATAATTTTCTTCCGGCGGATCTTATCCTCTTCAGCGCTCTTCGAATTTTCCAATGCCTTGTTCAAACTTTCAAGGATCTCTTGATTATTCGCAGATACTGCCTTCTCGCGAATGGTAGAAATCCTGCGGTCTAAACTTTTTTTTGCTATATTTAAAGTTTTGGCTGCTTTTCCTCGATCTCCCCTCGCATCTTTTAAAGCTTTTATAGTTTCTTCTGTACGGGACGGCAACAAGACTTTCTTTTCTGTCTCTAATGCTTTAGCTAAACGATCAAGAACCTCTTTTTGGCCTGCTTTTACAACTTTTCTACGAAGCTTGGGGATTCTATCGCGCAAACGCTCAAGAGGAATGTTAAGTGTTTCAGCCGCTTGTTTTTTGTCTCCTTGAGCAGCTTCTAACGCTTTTAAAATATCTTCCGAATAAGACGGTAATGCTACTTCTCTGCTTCTTGCTTCGCCTATAGAAAAAGCAAACCGCCCAAATAACAACTCTAATTTTTGAGAAAGCATGCTATCGGAAGATTCTTTGGCAAAATCATCCAATCGTAATAAAAGCCTCCCTAAGCATTGCAGTGGAACCTGAAGGTTTGAGGCCGCCTCTTGCGCGCTTTCTGATATTTCTAAGACACTGACAATGCGCTCAGTATAAGTTCCTATAGAACAAATCTCTTGTAGACGCCGCTCATAGAAAAACATATGATACTGAGAAACTGCCGCTTTAAATTCGTTTAGCTGTAAATAAAATATCTTTTTACTGATCTTATAGCCGCTTCGTTGTATGGCTTCTTCTTCATCACCATAGGATTCTTTTAATTTATCCAAGAATCTTTTGACCCGGTCCGGGCACAATATTTCACTTAGCTGCTCTTCAATACTTATAGCTGTTTTCTCCCATTCTCCACCTTTATCTTTTGCTTCCTGCTCAATATCTTCCAACCATTGAATAAATTTTGTCGTAGAAATACCGTTTTTCGCATTGAGCAAATTATAAAAACGCTCCCGGCGTGATGCTGATTTTGCGTTGATCCTCTTTGCAACAGACAAGATCCTTTGCGATTTCTCTTGAAAAGACATTGCCTCGGCAGAAACACTAGCTGTCTCATCGCTTAATGAAGATCTTAGATATCTTCGCAATTCATCTAATGAAAAGACTCTTGCGATAAGCTTTAAACTTTTTAATTCCCTCCAATGCTCTTGATCAACTTCTGCTTTGGCAGAATTAAACAGGATCACTCGCAACAATACATCGAAATGATTCTTAACAGCCTTACAAAACTGAGGAAATTCTTCCGTATGGAACTTCTCATATTCAAAGTCCTGGATGAATCTTCTCCACAAATAATGCATCGAAAACACGGTTCTTTGAGATTCCGCCTTCAAGGCCAGGTCACAAATCCAATAATAAATTTCTGTATACCGGGCAAAAACCCTGTCGTACTTAATAAGCGTCTGGCGCAAAACCTTCGCGCGGGCTTCATTATCTTCCTGGATTGAATTTATCAACTCTTGCGCTTTTTCTCCCGACAGAGGATTGTCGTTATGATCTTCCGCGATTTTCTCAAAGGGAGAATTTCTTAGGCTGCGCCAAATCACTTCATCTTCCAGACATAGTATTGATTTTGAAAATCCCGGATCTCCCTGACGTGCCGTGCGATTAAATAATTGTTGGTCTTGGCGCCCAAACTTATTAGGTTCTGCCTGAATCACGACAAGCCCGCCCATTTTGGAAACTCCTTCGCCTAATTTAATATCTTCTCCACGGCCCATCATGTTTGTCCCGACGGTAACCATCTTCTTTTGCCCGGCAGTAGCCACAATATCAGCTTCTTGCCAAGCGTTAATGCCGTTTAGGACTTGGCAAGAGATCCCGTTCGCATTTAACAGCGCTCCTATTTCATTGGCTGTTTCAATATAACAAACACCAATAAGCACAGGATTTCCCTTAGCGTGCCATTTTTTTATTTCCTTAAGAACTTCCTCATATTTCTTTTTCTTTGTTCCATAAATCACCACGCCTAAGTCAGTCCGGCGGCAAGGCTTATTACGCGGGATAAAAGATGTCTTTAAGCCATAGTATTTCTGCAATTCATCCTGCTGGCGGCCAATACTTCCGCTCATTGTTGACGCTCTCTCGGCAACAGATAAGAAAAAGTGATGCTGCGTCATAATAAGCGCCGGGTCATATACTTGCGAAACGGGCAAATGCTCTTTTGTTTCAATAAATTGATGAAGTTGTAAAGCCCAAATATGTTCCGGATGAAGCCGGCCCGTATATTCGTCCACGATCACGATCCTGCCATTTTGCACAACATACTCTTTTTCTCTGCGATAAAAATAATGGGCTTCTAGCGCCACAAAAATAAGCCGTTCAAAATATTCCTGCAAAGCTTTTTTTCCCTTGGGTGTGAGCAAAGCTATTTGCCGATAATCTAAGCGATAATGAACTCCCTTTGCTAATAAGGATTTATAAATATTGTTACGCGCCATTTCGACGGGATCTTCCTCTTCCTTTTGCTGATGGTCATTTTTGCTGATCCAGGAAATGACCTTGACAGTGTCGCGAAACCACGCATGATCGATATATTTCACGATAAAATTTTCTACCAGCTTTGCGCGCGCGTTTTTTCCTTTCTCGGTAAATCGGACATGCTTTGTAGCCGGATTTAAAATGTAATCTTCCCCCGGTAAAAGCCTATTTAAGGATTCCTGATAAAGGATCTTGTAAAAAGCACCCATATCCCATCCGTCTTTGACCGTCGTTATGATAGGCTCAAAAGCATTATCAATAAGTGTTTCATCGCCTTCATCAATAACGACAAAAGAAATTTTTCCGGGCCGGCGTACTTGTTGCTGCGCGTCCGTAACTAAATGATCTCGTTCTATATCGTACACAAACTCATCATTAACGCCGTAAGTGATATCTGCCGCGTAGGCTTGCTTTCGATAAAGCCGCAGATTCTCTTTTTTGTTGTGTCCATTGCCATTTCCATTCCCATTTTTAGGAACTTCTAAGGGGCGTAAATTTTTATAATGCGCGCTGCCGTTTTGATAGGAAGGATCGAAAAGGTACGACTGGCCCCTGACAACAACACCGACGCTTAATCCTAAGAAATGATATATGCCGCCCATATCATGAGCATCACGCAAGGCAAGATTTTCTTTAACCGTTGCCACATAGACGCCTTGCTCTTTTAAAGCATTTAAGTAAACAGCCGAAACGGCCGCTAATGTTTTCCCTTCGGAAGATTCCATCTGGATAGCGCGGCCTTGATAAAGTTGAAAGGCCGCCAAAAGCTGAACATCGTAAGGGCGCATTCCCGTTACCCTGAAAGCCGCCTCACTGACAACCGCAAATGCTTTCGGCAAGATCTCCTCCAAGCTTCCTCCGTTTTTAAGCCGCAGACGAAATTCTAATGTTTTGGCCCGCAATTCTTCGTCAGAAAGACCTCCAAGCTCTTTTTCAAGTTCTCTAATGCCGCTTAACAAGAGATTACTAAAAAGAACCTCATTTTCTGAGGGCAAATTATTAACATCCATAACCTTCGAGAGAGAAAGCCCAAAGTTTTTAGCCAAAACATTCACCACATTTCTAGCAATGCCTAATTCTTTGGCAGAAAGCGTTCGGTTATTCTTATTTCTCCAAAGTGCGCGTATGCCTGCCCACTCTTTAAGCTCTTCCAGCGCCAAATACAGCGTTGGCTCATCTAAAATAGCGATGAAATTCTCTTGTGCTTGCCGCATATCACCCTCGGAATAATTTTTCATCAAAATCCTTATACCTCTTGTGCTTATCTTTAACATTTTTGCGGCTTCGGTTTTATTGCGGCCGGCCGCTAAAAACGCGTGAAGAACGGCTCTTTTCTTGATTTCATCCCATGTTAAGGCATCGTTTTTAGCAATGTTCAAATACGGCAATATAAAAATAAAATCATGAAAGGTGTTTTGGTTTATTTGATATTCGGCTATTTTTTGATCTAAATCTTCCTTTGACAGTCCTAAGTTTCTTGCCGCATTTTCTATATCACCGCCGCATTTCGCCAATGCAAAAAGAATTTGTTTTTTCTCTTTTAATGTCAATTCTGCGACGGGGTCTGATTCTTCTCGGTCTTTTTTTGATCTTTTGCTAACCGCCAAAACCGCGGCGGCAAAAACCATCTCCGTTGGGGCGTGAGGAAAATAGCCAAACACCGTGATCAAGATAAGAACCGCGCCAAGAGGATAAACAAGGTTGTAAATCCTCTTTTTCTTTAAAATAGAATAGATCCTCCCCCGAAGATATCTCTGCAGCATAATGGGGTAAAGATTGCCGAAAATATTAAAGATCCCTAAAACAGAAAGTAAAATCATTCCCGCTATTTGAATAATTCCTGTTGTCAGCAAACTTACGGCCAATAATCCGCCCATGACAGAAAGCACGATCAAAGAGTATATGTAGTGGATCGTTTCCATTTCCCTGGTTGTTGTCTCTTTTCTTTTTAATGCCTCAGCGGAGAAGTGATCGACAAATACACTCGGCGGTAATTTCTTAATATCTCTCAGCAGCCATTTTCTAAACATCTTGATCCCGAGAAGCTCATATAGTTTGCCGCTTCGTTCGAAGAATTTCGGCTTAAAAACAAACTCAGCCCGACGAGGATCTTTTAAAAATACATTCACTAAAGATGTGGAGAAGTAGGAAATCACAAGAACACCCGCAATCAAGATGAGAGAAGCTATCCCAATAAGAACGGCCGATAAAGAAATAATAGCGAAGGATTTAGAGGAAAGAATGGTGGTGGCAAGAAATATCGTGGAATTCATCGACCCAGGGGCGAAATTTCCAAACAGATATTCCAGCATTCCCCAAAGTACCACAAACCCTGTAAGCCCAAATCCGATCCAGCCGTGAAGCTTTTCTCCATCAAGCTCTTTTAAAGAATCGTCTTCTTGCCGAGAATGAATATCCTCAAGGATGTTCTTTAAAGGTTGATGAACTCTTTGGACAGAAATAATTTTTGGGCGCAAGTATGGTATTTCTCTCAATACTGCGACACTCAGCCGAGGAGAAAAATTGCCCACTTCAAAAAAAAGATTAGTTCGGATATTGCGAAGTGCTAAGCCCCCGATATACGCACTCTTGCTCTTACCTAATTTTATGCCTGGCCTCATCACTTCAAAAGTACTACCATTCGCCCCATTAAGCACATCACCCATTTGCAAATCTTTAAGTAAAAATTGATCAGCAGGAATAGTGAGGGTTGCCATTTTTTCTTCTTGTGAAGGAGAGGAAGGAGCCTGAGCCAAAGAATTTACCGGAGAAACACTTACTACCGCTGTTAAAACTGCGGCAGAGAAAATAAAGCGTGGGTTGAGATATTTTATCGGTGGCGCCTGGGCGAAATGGCCGAAGAGATATCCCAAAACTCCCAACAATCCTACAAATCCAAACAACACCCAGCTGCAAAGTGCGGTTTCTTGGGAATCTAATACAAAACCTTTTGTTTGTTCTTTAGCTGACTGAGATCTATCAAGGGAACTCTTCCGAGCAAGGGCATGACCGGCTAAGACAATAAATTCGCCATTTCCCACCGGGAAGAGCAGTTTATTAGCTATGAAAATGTAAACTGCTTTTTTCATGTGCTCTGTAGATTTAATGATTTCCAACGAGGCTTTATCCAAGATTCTTTCCAAAGTTAACCGCGCCCCAATACCTGCCGCAAGGCAACATCGTTCTATTTCTTGAAGATCAACCAATACAAATTCGCCCAACGTCCCTAGTGCTTCTTTTGAGTTAATTTGAAATCTTTTTTGGAATCTGGAAATATATACCGCAATCTCTTCTGGAGTAAGAAGTTTCTCCCATGCCCTATCGGGTAGCGTGATAGACGAAACATGTTTTAGACGCTTAAATTCCCCGTTCATTCCGGGAAGAGCTAAAATTAAAATTCCATTGCGTTCATATCGAAATATAAAGCCGCGCTTATAGCTTAACGCCCCTAATATTTTTTTGATGGTTACGACAGAATTGATCATCGACAACGGCACTTGATCATAAACGATAAAAGTATTTTCCGTAAGGCCGTTAAAATAGATCGATAGCATGTCGACCCAAAATGATTCAAAATTGTCTAGGATTGGCTGGCTTTGTTCTCTGGAAAAACCCCAAACTTCAAGATTACGGATAAGTTTTTCATCTTCCCGCAAAAAAAGCGCAGGAACACTATTAGAAACACTTTGTGGACGACTTGCTGAGCGTTTACTTTTTCCGGAGGATCGTTTTGAAGATACTCTATTTTCTTTCTGACTACTCTTTCTTAGAACATCATCTTCGTAAATCTTATTCTTAATATCTTCCAGCAAGTGTTGTAACTCGCGGATACGAACCAAGAATCTTAAATCATCAATACCTTGGCTTAAAGGATCTAGTTGCGACAATGCCATCTCGGCATCTTTATGATCAAAGTATTCTTGATAAATTTCGATAAGCGCCTTGGTCTTTGAGCGTAATTTTTCTGCATTCGCATCAGGAAAATTTTTCTTAGGAGCCCGCAAAGCAATCCATTGACTTAAACGTACGTCTCTGGTTTTTGTCGGTTCCTTAAAAACCGGAATGATATTCTTCAAGTCCCTAGCAGGAGGCACCTGCCGACCGATATATGGATCAATTAGGTCTAGTAGCGCCTTAAACCGTGAGCGTGGCAAAGTTTTAAGGAAGAACTCGGGATTACTATCAATAAGCTGAGCAATTTGACGTGATGTAAATCCAAAAAGGCTTAAAACAAGATACAAGAAATGGAGGAAAACGACAGACTCTAAAAACCTTTGCTTGGTCCAATTTGAAACCCGGTACCAATACGTGCGGCTAAAAGAAACCCCGTAGTTTTCAGGAATACGCATCCGTTCTAAAATCTCTTCCGGTAACCGAAGCCTTTCCCAAACAACATCCGGAACAGGCCCAATATATTCCGCATCATCTCGTCCGGATAGAACAGATTCTTTTCCCGCCTTGTGCTGCGCCTGTATTTCTCGTAATTCTTTCCGAATCCTGTCTTCCTTATAATTAGATATTATAAGAGCAGAGATGGGCATTTTGAATTCATCCTGAAATATTCTTGCCTTCCTTAAATATTCCGACGGAGAAATCTTTCTTTGGATATATTTCGGAAGTCTATGATATTCAATACCGCGGGCACGTAATTCTCTTAAAGCCGCCGGACGCCCGCTATTGCTCATTTCTTTGGCTACGCGCATTTTTTTGTTCTCGATCAAAAGAAGCCTTTGGCTATGCGCTGGCTCTGCAGCCAAATCACACCGTAACGGTTTAAATTCAACGACTAAACTCCGCAAAGGCCTATTTTTTAGAGTTCCAAAATCAGCCTCGGTAGCCAATCGAAATACCGCCCAGGCATATTCACCCGGATTTCCTAAAGAAAAGCTTAATCCTTCAATGCCCTTACACCAAAGGCATGTTCCTAATTGCTCATGCTGGGCTTTACGCAATTTAACTAATTCCCTAGAGGGAATCGCCTTGGTAAATTCTTCAACGTATAAACGTAATTCGGATTCTATTTTCTCATGGGAAGGAGTTTTGCATAAACTTAACCCCAAACTCTGACAACGCGCGCGAACTTGATAAGGCCATTGTCTTTTTCTTAAACCATCAAATGCTTTGATCATTTCTGTTGCCGTCGGAAATCTTTCATGAGCAATCGTTAAGGATTGATGAGCCGTACGGTATTCTTGATCGGTTGTCACCGATCTTCTTGTGCTTGTTTCCTGTTTTACCGTCGCCCACGCCATACCCAAGGGCGCGAAAAGAGGCAAAAACGCAAATCCGTGAAGCTTTTCTTCCGTCATTCCCTCAACCGCTTTTTCCCAGTAATCAAAAGAGTCCCCGATAACATCAGAATAAGATTCATTCAGTTTCTTAAGTGCCAAAAATAAAGCTGTTGCCTGATCATTTAATCCAACTAAACGTAATGATTCAAGGATTCGCGTAAGGCGTAGAAAATTGTCATTCGGTGAAGATAGCCAAACACGGCTTCTATTCTTAAATCCCGGGCTATGGACGACGCGCAGGCCATTTTGACTGTTTCTTAAGGCAAGCCCATAGAAGGAAAGCATGACCTTAAGGGATCGGATCATATTTGATCTAAGGTTTTGACCGATTTTTGTATCGGCACGAAAAGTATCGGCAGTTTCCCGGGTTAAAACAGGAGGAACAACCTTTTCTCCTAGGTTACGGCCCATGATTTCCCACACAAAAGCACCAAGGCTTTTTGTAGGGAACAATAACTGTATAAAATTGTGGTCTTCTTCAAGCTGCTCATGGCTAAATCGCCAAATATCACGAATATATCTTCCTTCGTGGTCTGTTCTTCTTCCCAAATAAAAATCAATCAGTTTGTCATTGAATCCTGTAAGCGGCCATGAGTCATCCCCCACCGTTCCTAGGGCCGGCAAGCAGAATAAAAGCGAAATAAACGGTAGCCCGAAACAACAAAGAGCTTCCGATACAATTTTCCTGTTTTCCAACACCACAAATTCTATTTTCCGTGCCGTGATGACATAATATTCCGTCGGGAAACCTTTGCTGTCGTAAACCTGCTTAACGGTAATGCCGCTATACCTTTGAGATCGCTCAAAATAGTGTAAAACTAAATTTATCCTTTCTTGGGCAGAGTGATGATCATTCCACGTTTTAGTTCTTGCTGAAGGATCGGAACGGTCGTCAAAAACAACAGCAAAAGGCGCGCCAACTTTTAAAATTCGGTTAACCTCTCTAAAAAATCTCCTCGGCTGTTTAACATAGGCAATGCCGTTTTTCATCAATACGCCCGAAGCGTAATCATTCGCCAGTAATCCTAGCCCCCGATTGACATCAAAAACAATGCCTTGGGTGAGCCTTTGATTTGCGCGTAATTCAACTTGATTTAACCCGATGCCAATAAATTCTCCCTGAAGAGTGCGCGGAAAATATGTCTTAGCGCCGCTCATCAGGTCAACAAAAATAGGTTTTTTGATCCGATGATCATTTTTAAAAATACTCATTAAGGCATGTTCAATGGCGATCTCTTGTTCAGTATTGGTATAACCGATCAAATTAGGCTTCTGCCAAACGGAAGATAGGTTTTCTACCGTCCCCCACAGCCCAAACGGCAAGAAACAAGCAAGATTATTTTGTTTCTGGAAAATATAAGCTCCATTTCTTGCCCCACCGTAAGCAGGGCCGTTATAACCAAAAATAGCCCCCTGTCTTTCTAACCCCAAAAGAACACCATCTTGCACCAAGGTTAGTAACCCGCGTGCGCTACGCTCCATAGCCCTGTCGCTATCAAGAATGACAAATCCTCCGGGCCTTAAGAACTCTTCAATAAGCCGAGCTGATAAAAGGAATTTTCCGTCTCTAATATAAACATCACCGGCTTTGATAATGATAAGATCAACCCCTTGGGACGCTTCAAGATGACTTCGATAGGAATCAACGGCTAAACCATCCGTTTTTTCAACAAAGATCAAAGAACGCTCTTTTCCCTGCAGCATAAAATTCAAACTGAAAGTACCCGCGTGGTGGCCGGTCGAATTTAAATCAATATCAGTCACACCGCTTGCCCTTAGCTCTTTCTTTAAAAATGGCCATATCCCTTGGCACATCCACAACAATTCATTCGAGATAAAACCCATTCGGCTTTTTTCTATTAAATACAATTCGATGATCTTATCTTGGTGTATGGCGCAACGCGGATCAATATCATCCATCTTGCCGCCTGTTAGCATCATCATAAGCTTGATCATCAAAAAATATTGAAGAAGCTGCTGTTGTTGCTCTTGAGAAACTGCATTTAGATTTGTGTGAAACGGAAGTTTTTCGATAAAAATAAATTTGGCGGCATTGGTCGTAACCCAAGCTGTAGAAAAATCAGCGGCCGGCCCGATCAAAAGCGCCACTCTTTGTTCATTGTCTCTCATGGTTTCTGCGCTGTTAACAATTTCGCGGATACGGCTCATGTATCGGAAATTCAACTCTCCGCCAACCAACATTTCCACGGACCAGATTGCCGATGATCGATCACCGCTTCTATTGCCCACCGTCGCCCACACTAAACCTAGCGGCAGACAGGCCGACAGTATAAAGCAGGAAAGTTTTTCTTGCTGTGCCGGCGAAGCGGAACTATCAGCAAAAAATTCATCCCAACCGCTGTCCATCCAATCGGCCTTCTGAATTAAACCAAATTTAGCGACAATTTCTCCCTTTAACTCACGCGTGCACATGTTTAAGTTAACGCTCATGCTCCCGCTAGAATGAACCACGGTTGTTCCGACGCGTTGTGAGATTTTCTCGCGAGGATTAAATCCCGCGCTTGTTAGTTTCTTAAAATCGAAACTCAAAACTATCGGCTGACTGGCATAAATCATACGATAGCCTTCTCCGACAGCACCGGGAGAAAGAAACGCCGCTACATCTTCTGGTTCATAACCGCTACTGCCCTCTTCGACAAACGGATATATTATTGCGCGCGCATGCATATCGGCAGATGCCGCTTCAGTAATCAGTTCAACATTCCCTCGGCCAAAAACCCAGCCTTCAGTTTCTAATGCCCTGTCAACAATCGCCGTAATTGTGCCATGATAGAAAATAGGTTGGAGAGGGGAAAGCGTTTCGTCATTTTCCGCGTCCACCGTCCCCCACGCCAGCGGTAGTGAAAACACAAACAGCATCACAAAAGCAAACGTTCCCTGAAGTTTATCATCGTGTCCGGTATTTTGAATAATCAAATCCCAGCGAGGGTTTAATTCTCTCATCTGAAGGTCTATAGCCCACCAACGGGAAGCATATTCATCGTCGGCTTCTTGGATCCTGTAAGAATTAATTTGGTCTTTCGAAATGCCTTGGCGCTCAAAATATCGTCCATAGGACGCCAAGCGGGAGATGCCTTCCGAACGTTCGATCAAGATATGGATATCCGGATCTAAATCGTGATGGTCCAGCCATTTGGGCGCATGGTAACCTTCGACCACGATCACCTTGGCTTCTTCGCGATGTTCGTAAGGTAGTAAGAATTCCGGATTTTCTTCACTGTAAACACTGACATGGTGGCGGAGAATTCCATCCAGCTCTCCTTGAGCAATTAAACGGCTTAAAGTTGTTTTTCCGCGCGCAGGCAATCCGCAGATACTGATCACTACCGGTTCTTCGCCCCTTTCTAATCTCTCCTCGATCATAGCGCTTAATTCTTTTAATCCCTCCCAAAGATCATTAGCGCGCCGCGGAGCGGGTTTTCTGGCCCAGACAACCATATTGTGATTCACAACAACGGCAAGATCGGAAAGTTCAAAACCATAATCGTCGTCGGTTTCCTGATTAGCGGTGTAAGAGCCGGATCCCACTTCGAGATTTAATTCCTTTCCAACTGCCTTAAGCATCTCTTCGTATTCTTGTGCCGTCATCGGCTTGATGGATGGATCTCGATTAGTTGCTCCTAAAAAGTTACTGGGCCCTTCATCCATACTGCGATATAGAATAACGATGTATCCGCCCTCTTCCAAAAGCTCAAAAGCTTGCTTCAAGATTCTCGCCCTGTCTTCCGGAGAATAGAAAAATAGGACGTTAGCAATGGTGATGATATTAAATTTCTCTGCAATACCGTTTTGATTCAGCAGATCTTTTATATTGAGAATATCTCCTTCGATAAGCCGGATCTGTGTGTTGGCGCGAAACGGCTCTAATTTTTCTTTTGCCCATTTGAGCATTTCACCGGAAATATCCACGCCGACAATTTCGGCGGCGCCGTTTTGCGCAGCCAATTCAGCGACCATCCCGGTTCCCGTCGCCAAGTCCAGAACTCTACTTCCCTTAACATGATCGAGCGGAACAGCCGCACCAAAAATAGATGCCGCCGCTTTCCTCATTGCCACTTTTACGCCGATATCATAATTCCGCCGAACGGCAAAACCATCGTATTGTCTTTTGAGGTTTTGCGCGGTAGATAAAGATTCAAGATACGCATCAATGTCTGCTTGTGTTAACGCCGCGGAAAATATTTCCCGTTCCCAGCTCATCGTCGAACGCACGAGTCCATCTTGAATACGTTTTATTTTTCTTTCGTCAAAATTAAATCCTTCAAACCCCTGGCCTATTCCTCGTCGAATTCCGGAAATAAAAATATCTTCCTTATCGCTATTTTCCGGCTTTGCCAAGTTTTCCGCGACACCGCTAACCAAGACAATATGTTCCACAAACTCTTCATCAGGATAATGACGGACAAATGCCGCAAACGCTTGTCCTATTTGTTCTGCCATATCATTAACAAATAACATGGTAAATTCATCTTTCGAATTAACAGCGTTGCTCATTCCCCTTAAAATGCTATCAACGGCGCGAGCCTTCAATATCTGCTCATCTTCGTTGAGTGAATCTGTAGCGCTAATTAAACGCGATAAACTTTCATAGTCGGTAACACCTTCGGGAAGTTCTATATATTGCAAAGCCAAACGATTGTCCCCAACAGCTTCCATAAACGCCGCGGCAATCTTCGGCCCGCCGAACAGGTCTTCAAAATCAACTCTGCCTTCATGCTCAACGGGATGTTGCCCCTTAGCCGTAAAGCCAACAAATTCCCATTTAAGCGAAGGCAAAGCAAATGGCCCATTGTCATGAAAAGTAGCTTCGATAACATGGCCTAATTCTAAGATCTCATTTTCTTGCCCAAAATAGGGTTTTCTGTTTTTCCCGGCTGTTCCATTATTTCCGGTCCCTAAAATAAATGCCATACCATCTTGGACTTGCGCCAATCCTCCGCGAGGACTGAATTCTCCCAAGAGAGCCGCTTCGCAATCATTGTAAACAGCCACTGCAATACGATAACCGTATTGATCATTAAGTTTCTTCTCTAGCACGTCTTTAAGAGGATAATTTTCAAACGGTAAGTTAGCCGCTTTAAACGGTGTTCCGACGATGCCGCGATAAGAATCCACAGGACCGGCAAAGGCAATTCCAATTTTTATAACTTTTTTATCCGGCAAGCCGGTGATGATATTTTCAATTTGAAGCAGAATGCCCTCAATGATATTGTCACTGGTCGCAGATGCCGTGTATTTTTCTTTCCATTTGATAGCGTCCACAGTCGCAATGATATTCCCTTGTACATCTACCGCCCCGGCGCCGATCTTAGTTCCACCCAAACTGATCCCGACAGATACGACTGAATCTTTTATAGAGAAAAGTGCTCCCATCGGCAAAAAGGCCGAAAGTTTCTCTGTCTTTTGCCCACTACCATTGTCCTCATCCGAAATGATTTGCTCAGGCCGTCCATCAAAATAAACAGCTTTCCAGTGTAACCCGTCGTAAACAACAACGCCCGCGTTACGCCCAAATTCGAGATGTTTTTCAGCCAAAATAATATTGGTATTGATGACCTTGCCATTTTGAGTCCAGCGAATTTCTTTCGCCTCTTTGTGTCCGACGATCTGCGGCAGTAAAAGATTTTCCGGGGTTAGATTAAGTTCATCATCAAAGTCAGCCCAAATAATACCGCCTGGTTTATACCCGCTTTGCCCGCGTTTTTTGGGGCCAAAGTGGGCATTGCCGCGCTCAAAAACAATATCGCTAAAATTATTTGCCCTAATCGCCTCTACTAAACGACGATTCAACTCTTGGGCAATATCTTCCATCGGCAATAAATTCGGCCGATCATTTATTTTTATGGCAATATCTTCATCGGTTAGTTCTTGCGGATCTTTATCAAGTTCCTGGGCAATGAGAAGAATTGATTCCGGATGAAGTTTCTTAAGTAAATGCGCCGTAATATGCGGCAGCATTCCACCATGAACCATTAAGCGGTCGTGGATATGAAAGGCGGCCACCATTTCACCTGAAAGAATGGAATTTCGCATTTCCGGAATGATTTCAGTGGCTCGCTTATCTTCCGGTTTTCCCTGAAAATGCTGGAGCTCATGATTTCCGACAAGCGTTACCAAACTATTAGCCTTTGATAAAGCCTTTCGATGCAGCATGTGCAAATAACGATACAGCTCTTTTTGATATTTGCCGCGGTCTAAAATATCCCCGATCACCACAACCGTAACGCCGCACACTTTCCACTCATCATTCATGAAATCGCTTCCAAATTCAATGATGCCAAGCTTACTTAAGGCATTGCGCACGCCCCACAGCTCTCCGTGGGGGTCACCAATGATAACCGTTGTTACGGCGGCTAAGGTTTGCGCTTCAAGCAATTCCCCTTCAACTCGAATAATGCCGTCCCCAAAAGTAAGCGAAGCGTTTGTCCATGTTTCTCCTTTATCGGTGGAAAATACCGGCCGGATAGAATATGATCCCGGGCGGGTCATGAGCACTCTTGCCTTAAAAAGATAGTTATTACCCTCAAATCTTAGGAATTCCAGAGGAGTGAAGGAATATGGGGCTTCATCTTCGAATTTAATTTCGAGAGTTGCCGCTATGCTATGAGCAAAAATAGCGTCGTGAAGTTTCCGGGAAACATACGCCTGAGCATAGATCTCTATCATTTGACCGGATACGACTTTAACCGTTTTTCCGGAAAATGGGCCGGCATAACTTTGTGCCGCGATATCCAAATTGCCGGCCCAAACAATTGGGGCATGCCCTAAGTCGCGATTAAGAATTCGTGCAAAATCAGCAATGGAGAATTCTTCAAGCTGCATTAACTCCCCGGCCAGGTCCAACCGGACCTGGGCCCACTCTCTTAAATTCCATTTTTGGTGCGCGACCCATGCCCCCTGCAAAAGTTGAGTAACAAGATAAAAATAAACCCTTAATAGAAATAACTTTTCCGCATCCAAGGACAAATCAACTGGGGATAAATGAACCGTGCGTTTAGAATATGTTAATCCATATCGCTTTTGATAAGTCGTCAGAAATTCGTGCATCAATTCTTCGATGTGCCCTATCAATAAGGCGTTATTTTTTCTGGCATCAATAAGGCCCAACAGCGCGTTGGCTAATTCTTTTGTTGCCGCGTCAAATCCGCCTAATTCAGCATCGATCCAGGCCATCACGTGGCCGGAGTCGCTATCAACAAACCAATTCCAGGGGAAAGGATCGCCGTGAGTAAGAACTTTTTGCTCACCTAAAACAACGTTGTAAAATTTATTGAAGAAATCTATAACGGCGGGAGGATGAACCGAGGCAAGGTGCTCTTTGAACTCCGGGTTATCGATCATGCCCATTATTTTGTCTAACAATGTCGCATAATCGCTTCTTGAGACCGGCTGAGCCGTTGGATAGCTTTTGTGAAGGCGCGCTAAGCCGCCGGCGGCGGAACGTAACGTTGCCTTAACTTTTTCAATATCAGACCGGGGACGATGTAAAAAGCCAAATTGACTTATTAACCCTAATCGATTTAAATTCTCCAGAACAAGAGCCCTGGCATTGTCATTGAATAATAGAAGATGGGGGCGCTTATACGGATTAGCCTCAACAAAAAAACATTTCTCGGCTTCATAAGCCTTGGGGGCACTTGTTTTGTCCATATAGATCTTAATAATGTATTCCCCCTCTAAGGCTTCAAAAACAATGCGGCTTTTTACCGAGATCAAAACTCTCCCCTTTAAGTAATTAACTAACTCCGGCAAGCTCATATCACCGGCGGCAAAGAAATTAAGCAATTCTTCAATGTATTTTAATTCCTCATCTGGACTCTCTTGCTCTTTGACCATCGCCCAAAACCCAAGAGGGAAAAATATTCCGGCAAAACCGTTAAGAGATTGTCCGTCTTCTTCATCCGACAATAGTTTACCGATCTTGGCTCTTAGCAATCCTACAATCGCGCTATGAAGCTGGGAAATACGGCTTTCTGTTAAATTTAACAACCCCCCGATTTCTCTCATGCTCATGCCGTTAAAATAGTATTGTTGAATGATCGTACGGTCCCGGGCGGGAAGCTTTTCAATATATTCACGCAAAATAGAAACTTTTTCTAAGGCGACAACCCGTTCGTGAATGTCTTCATCCGACGGAAATAATGCTTTTAAAGAATGTAGATCGTTGCCTGTCGTTCTTGAAATGAAATTATCCAAAGAATCAAATCCGCTTTGACGGGCATAAATAATCGTACGCAGCTCTTCGATCCCGATATGAAGCTCCGCCGCTATGGCTTCTTCCGTCACATATCCTCCGGAAATAGCAGCCAATTTATCCACCGCTTCATTTAATTTATTGATTTTGGCATACATGCCACGCGGCAAATGATCTTGGGAACGTAGGAAATCGATGAGCTCTCTTTGAATACAGCCAAAAGCGTAAACTTCAAACGGAACATCTTGGCGGTTATTGAAATCCCTCGCGGCCGTAAACAGCCCAATAGAAGCTACCTGCTTTAATTCTTTGAGCATTTGGGAATCTTGTTGAATTTTTTGGGGTAGTTTTCGATAAATATATCTGGCAACGCGATCGGTAAGATACGAATACTTCTTTATCACCTGTCGATATTTGTTTTCTTCTTGGTTTTTCTCGTAAACAGCTTTTTCGCTTTCAAAATGAATGCCATAAGATTTAATTCGCCATTGAAGATTTCTTCTCGACAAACCAAGCTCCTGGGATGTTTGATCCTTATCGAATTTATTTTCCTGCAAAGCATTCAATATTTTCTGACGTTTAGCCTTGAATTTAAACTCCCGATGAATTTTTTTCACATCAATTCTTAGTTTCTTTAAGTACTTATATAAAACTACCTTACCAATATCCAGAAATTCGGCTAACTTAGGAACATCGCCCTGAAACTGGTTAAGCAAAGCTTTAAGAACTTTCTTTCTTTTCTCTCGGATAGTTCTTCTTACAGGAGCATCGGAACGCAATCCTGATTTTCTTATATGGCCATATAAAGTCCCTTTTCCGATTTTTAAGAATTCGGCTAACTTAGGAACATTATTCTGGAACTGATCAAGTTGGATCTTAAGGGTTTCCCTTCTTTTGTCTCGAACAATTTCTCTCACGCGAATGCCGGCGCGCAATAATTCACTATTTAATACGGCCCTGTCGCATTCGAGAAATTCGGCGGTTTTCGTAATATTCCAGTCATGCTTTTCTAAAAGCTCTAATAATTGTTGTTTTCGCGCTTTTTTATCTTTTCGTTCCAAGGAGAATAACTTATAGCGGCTAAATAATAATTCCCGGAGGTAGCCCTCACTCACACCGCGAGCTTCGGCTGTCTTGGCAATATCATCACCGTGCGCTTTAAAGTCTTCACGCAATTGTCTTTTACGATTGCGTTGTTTTTTCTCACCCGGACGAATACCATAACGGCTAATCCGAGAACGCAGCGTATGAATGTTAATATTTTCACCTTTGGCTAATTCTTCGGTATCCCAATGATATTTGTTGAGTAAACGTAAGAATTCGTTCTTGCGCCGATCTCTTTTTTCTCGTCGCTTAGACCTTGGATGGTTAGGAGATTCTTCTTTTGTATTTGCAACCATGCCAAACACAGCAAAAGGAAATATAAAGCTATTAAGGGCTTCTGTTTTCTTATTCGGCGAAACAGGTTTTAACCGAATTGCGAACGTGGTTCCCTCTCCCGGAGTAGATCGCGCGACAAAGATCTCGCCACCCATTCGCTCGATACTACGTCGCGCGCCGCTTAATCCAACACCAGTCCCATCCATGACAACTTTCTTGGCCTGATCAGTGCGATAGAAAACTTTAAATACCTTCGCCATATCCTCAGGGGCCATTCCCATACCATTATCGACAACATCAACCCGGACCCAAGTTGTTCCGTTATTGTTCTCCTCGGAAATACCGATTTTGACCAAATTACCGCCGTATTTTTTGGCATTTGTCAAAAGTTCGATCATCACCTGCTCTAATTTCTCCTGATCTATTAATACCGGCATGCGTTGCTGAAGAATATCAACAATAAATAATGGATCGTGTACAACAGCTTCTCCTGAGGTTTTGACATGGTTCTTAAGAAAAATCCTTGGCAGCCATGAAGCTAAATTAACATCCTTTATAACAACGGCCGGCTCAACGATCTTTCCGGAAACTAGATCATGCAGTCTTGTCGTTAAAAGCATGAAAGTTTCATAGGAAGATTTTTGTTGTTCTTCTGCTTCCACCTCCGGGATCCGTGATGAGTCCAGCAAATCCCGTGTTGCGTTAATAAAAGTAGTCAAGGAATAGTACGTCACTCTCAGGCGCTTAGTCTTTTGCCCAATATCAATACGCAAAATGATCTCTTCTCTTGTAACTCGAGCGAGGTCTTCCATAAGCTGATTGAGAGACCCGCTATGAACCGATAAAGCTTGCATTCGATATTGCTGTTCTTCGCCGGGAACTGCGTCTAGATCCAAACGGGAAAGAGCCCCTAACATGCTTTTTAAGAATTGAGACAGGATGTCGATCTCATTTTCTCTTAGCATGCTGAGATCTTGTTCGCCGTATTCCTGTAATAGGCTCCCCTTTCTTTCTACTAAACCTTGCCAATCTTGTGTTTGGTTCATGAATTCCCGGGAAACAAGCTGAAGTTTTGCCAATATATCGACAAATTCTGGAAAACGCTTGGCGGCTTCATAAAGCCCTGATAGATAATTACGAATATCATGAACGGTTTCCACGATATTGTGGGCGTTACGGCTCATATTCAATGTATTCTCAACACTCGCGTCTAAATTAAGCCGGTCCATCACCAGCGTAACTAATTGCGCTATCATCAAAATGTATTTCGTTTTAAGCTGTTGGTCTTCTTCGCTATAAAACAAAGGCTGGGAAACGGATAGATCGGCCGATGAGGCGGCTATTTGCCAATTATCCATCATCAGGATGTAAGAAATTTCTCCGCTAAACGCGTCAATAATACCGATATGAAACACCTCTTCTACGCGCCCCGCGTGCTTACCGCCGAAATGAACGCGGTCGGATTCAAACATAAGCCTATCAACAAAATGTTCATCATCCATTAGCCCATTGTCGCCGATAAAATGATCACTGCGTTTCTTGGTATGCAATAAAAGCGGCTTCCCCTGAGCGTTCATGCGCTCAAAAGTATTGAGCGCTCTTAATTTCTCATCGCTGGAATCAGAAAATACTTCTTTGTGACGGCTGGGGCGAAATCCACCGCGCGAGGCATCCAAAACATGGCTGACCTGCCAAACATTGTCAATTTTTCTAACCTTGTAAAGCCTAGCCCGGCCGATGTGCAGGACTTGAATGATCGCTTTACTAAAGATATCCTCCACTTTTTCTTTGTGTTTAACGGAGAAAAGGGCTACCGCCAATTGAATGAGATTTCCCACATGCCAACGCGACGGCGAATAATCGACCAAGTTGCGCACGGCTGCCCCTGAGAATAAAACATCGAAAGACGCGCCAGCCAAAGCTATTTGTTCATTATTGGACATACGCCGCAGAGCTTCGATATGTACCTTTGATGAGCGCAAGACCCGTAAGAATAACCCCATGATCTTTTGCGCTGATCTAAGCGGCCCGCTTTGATCGATCACCTCTTTGAGTATCTGGCGCGATAAATATCCCTTTGAATAACTTCCCGATAATTCTTTCAGGCGTACCTTAAGGGCAAGGACAGGTGTAATGAAAATATGGTTTACTCTTCCCGAAATATCGATAGGTGCCGAGGTTTTTAATTGGAAATTCTCCAGAAGAAGGCTCATGGTCTCATGTTCTTCCGAGGCTTTTTGAAGCGCGGTAGAAATATTTACTTTCTGCTGATAAGTAAGGTCTTGGACTTGGATCTCGTTTTGTTGCGGCAAAATTCCCTGCTCAGCACCAACAAGGCTGTCGCGAAGCGCATCTATTGCTTCGATCAAATCCTGATTAGCGATTTGCAAATTGGAAAAGACGGAATTGATATTTTCCCACTCTTTATTCTTCAAAACCCGACGGAAGAAAACCCTAAAGATCCCTAAAGCTAATATTTTATCGCCTACGCGCAACCGCCTTGATAGCATCGTCATGTCAAGATCAGAGAATCTTAAAGCCTTTATTTGCCTTTTACCAATGTCCATGGCAAGATCATTTAACTCATTTTCAAAATCATCGTCTAAGGAAAGTTTATAGTCACTAAGAGCTTTTAGATAGACCCTGAATTTCCATGGATTATCTCTAAAGTAAAGAATGCTTTTGTGGCGGGCTAGGGCTTCCTCATCGCCATCCAAATGCGAAAATTCATGGCGGAAAATATCTTCGCGGATAACCCAAGAAAGGTCAAAGTGTTCGGCAGGAATATGAGCCAAGTGAAAGAAATATGGATGTAAGAATATGGTTTTGATTTCCCCATCACTGAATGCGATGTGGCTACGGGTCAGATCAAGGTCGGTGGTGATAACTAAACGCCAAGTACCTACGGCCGGCGGTGCGCGTCCGTTTTCGCTAAGGCGTTTAAAAACATTTTGCATAATTTCAAAATGCCCATCGTAAAAACCTTCAGGATCCGTTAAATCAAACCCGGATATGAAGACATCGGTTAATGTCTTTTGAATACCGAATTGTTCATCCGCCTTCTGGGCGGCTTCAGCCGGAACGCGCAGAGGATAAGCGGCAGTAACAGGAAGATTCTCCGGACAGCTGTTATGAGGAGAAAAGTCATCATTTACATTACTCACCATTCCGAACAATGCCGGAATTAGTGAGTCGAATATATTTCCGACTGAAGGACAGAAGCATGCCAGAGAAACTTCTTCTAATCTTGTCAGCAGAAATATTTCCTTGGGATCATATCCGGTCAGCACAATAATGTTCTCTCTGGCGAGAATAAATCTTTCCACATGAAAAACGTTAGGAAAGATCTTAAAGGCCCGTTGAACACCTTCAAGAGACGTAATATAAAAAAGTTTCCTGTGACGGATAATTTCTTCTATGGAAACAGTTTTTCCAAAACCTTTGCTCAGTAAATACTTAACGATGATCTGTAGGTCATCTCGGATAAACTCATGTAAATTCTCCCTGGCTTCGCGCTGAGATTCAATCTTAAAATCCCGTTTGATCCTTTCAATGGAATGTTCGATTTCCTGCCCGCTTAATAAACCTTGAATAGCTTTATCGCTGACAGATATATTTTCAATTTGTCCCATTGTAGAATCTTTAGGCAGGCTTTCCGCTTTGGGAGATCTTAAAATTTCAACTCCGTCTTTAAAATACCGGAAAACAAAGCCGTAATCTTGGCTTAAAATGCCTAAAATCCGTCGGGTAATCTCAGTAGAAGCGGCAAACTGTGAATATTTAACAATGTCTTTCCCCTTTTGCCCGGCTGAATGAGACTTTACCATTTCCAGATATCTCGCAAAATGAGAAAAATAGGCAAACTCAATATTGCGTAATATTGTGCGGATTCTATCATTGGATAAGTTCCATTTTTTAGTTAACAACTTTATCAGATTCCGACGTTCTTGATGCGTTAATATAGAAATCTCTTGCTTACTGACTACAGTAGCACTTTCTTTCTTTTGGCTTGAAGCGGCCGCTAAGGATTTATTGCGGGGCTTAGAGGATTCCTTTTGCTTTTGAAGAGCCGCTTTTAAATTATCCAAGCTGAGATGAGTTATTTGCTCCAAAACCGGCTCGAAACCAAATTCTTCGTAAATGAGAAGCTTTTCAAAGAAAGAAGACGGCGTATTTCCGGCTCTTACCCATTTTGGAAGTTCTTTGTAAATATAGCCTTTTCGCTCTAATTCACGCAGTGCAAATTCCCTATCAACGCCAAATTCTCTTTTCACTTTGACAATCCCATTTTTGATGCTCAGGTAACGCTGTGCGTGGACAGGTTCTGTTTCTTGATCAGCCCCATAAGGCTTGAAAGACACAATAAGATCACGGCTTTTATTAATTCTTCTAAAACTAATCAAGATCCAATCTCCCGGTTTTCCTAAAGATTCAGGAAGGCCGTTGATGACAACCTCTGAGAAATTTGTCCCTAAATAATCTTTGCCGGCTTCTCTTAAAACACCAATTCTTTCCGCGGGAACTTTTTTTGATATTCCCGAAACATAAAGGCTGAAACTATCGCGCAGTCTGGTTTTTTCTAAATCCAAATTAAGTCTTTTAGCGCGCTTGATAACACCTGCCCTGGTTAAATTAAGCCGGTCGGATAATTCCACCACATGCGGCAGGCGCTTTTCTTTTGAGGCGGCTATCTCTCTTTTGATCTTTAAATAAGTATCGATAAGATCCACATCGTCTTCTTTAGTCAGCACAATATTTAATACCTTAGCGCGGTGCTGGGTCCACGTTATGGATTGATTTGTCCTTCTTGCTAATTCGATTTTTGTCGGAGCTCTTTGATAAATTTGAATGAGCTCTTGATAAACAGCCCTTAAAACATCATCAGTGATTTCGGTCGTGAAAAGGCCGCTGGTTACGTTTCTTGACTTATTCGCTGCGGCGTTTTCTGCGTTTACTGTTCCCCAGAAAAATGATCCAAACAATAAACCGCCCGCAAAAGCATTCAAATCAGTTTGATTGCTTTCTTTTTTTGGTTCAGATAAAAGCCCTTTTTTGCGCCCAGAGCTCGGACGTAATTCTGCCGCAACCCATGATCTCTTAGGCTGGAGCATTTGATATCTTTGATAAACAATTTCCGCCGCTCTTGTCGCGTACCTAAACCAGAAATGATTGGCAACAGAATTGGTGTGTGCTAAAGAAGCTCCGATGTCAGGATGAGTCAACATTGATACTTTTCGTTTAAGTCTTTTAATATAATCTTCTTCCATCTCATGTAGCTCATCCGGGTTAATACCAAAAACACGGCACGCGATTTTATAATTATTCGGCTGATCCCCCAGGTTCCCAGGGGCTTGGTTGTAAAGATCAGGTTTCTCTCTCCTTAGAGCAGCAAGGCTACCGGCTTTCTTTAAGGCATCATTGATCAAGCCACAGATAGATGTTTTGACAAGCCTTTGAGCATTTTCAGTATTTTGATGCCTTTGCGTCTTTTGTTCGTAATATTTAATTGATTTACTTAACTGCGAAAAGAGATACTGATTTTTCTGAATATGTTCACGGACTGCCCCCTGATGGCTAAGCTTAAGCATTTTACCGGCTTTTGCTTGATTACCGTTATTCAACCGTAAGGCCGCGTAAATAACCATAGATTTGAATATCTTTACGGGAGGATAGAATGGAAAATCGAAAATCGCAGCATCTCCGGCTATCGATTGTCTGTCAATTCCGTGCTTTCTTTTTAGAGCATCTCGATAGCTCTGATCTCCGCCCAGAATAATATCCGCTTCTTTATCTCTCCACGTTCGTTTCAGTACGGTAAGAATATACAAATACTCGATTTCTTCCCAAGAAGAACCCGCGCGCATAGCTTCTTGTAGTGTTGTAATCATAGTGGATATTTTAGCAGCAGGCTTTTTAAGAAGCATATATGTGGTCATGGTGCGGGCAAAAACGCTTTTTATCTCCTGCAATGATCTCTCTAATTTAGAAAATTCCATTTTTCCGTCATTTATAAATTCATAAACTGTTTCTTTGTTTATGCCGAGTATCTGAGTAGATTTTTCTTTATTGTTCTTTGACAAAAGCAAAGCCGTATAAACAGAGAATAGTTTTAAAGTATGGACTGTCGGGAAGAAAGGCAAGTCAAGGTTAATAAGGCCTGACGGAACAGATTGATGAGTAAGCTGATACTTCCTCATGCTTTTTGCTAACGTATCCTGTTCTTGCATCCCTAACACAGCTCTAGCGTTTCCTTCATGCCATTTGTAAAATTGCAGAACATGGTAAATATATGACCGTTCGATCTCTGCCCATTTATGCTGGGCCAACAGGTCTTCCAAACGCTTCACCAAAGCTCTTCTTTGCTGGATAGAAATATTATCAAAATCAGATATTGCTTGAGAAACTTCTGTTGGGCTGTTTTCCACACTTCCCCATAAAATCGGCAAGATGGACGGAATAATAAAGGCATTAAGCGTTTTTTGCTTAGATAGGGACGGAATATTTTCTCTTACCGGTAAAGGCCAGCCGTGCTTTTCAAATTCGGCAATAATTTCAGCGCGGCGATTGTAATAAACGACCTTAAACGTCGAATTGATCATGCGGGCAAGTTCTTCCCAGGAAATCGGTTGCCAATCTTTTCGCGGAGTAGATTCGTAATAAGCATCCACTTCTCTCACCAATTGCTCCATCGAGAAAAATTGAAAAACAATTTTTAATCCGTCATTGAGTTTTCCGCGCAGCGACGCGCTACCTGGGCTCATCGCTAATTGCTCAGCCAGGCGAATATTATTCCTATCCTTATCGATGATATCTACTTTAAGATTTTTTAACCTTTGTACTTGCGTTAAATGATCCTGCAATTGAGCGAGTAAGCGATTTTTTATTTCTCTTACCTTGCCCTCTCGAAGGCTTAACACAATACCAACTTCGTCATAGCTCCACTCTTTACCGTTTTTGGTCCCTATTCCGTAAAGCAAGAAAAGGATGAGCCGCGACCGAGGATCTTTTAAAGAAAAAATAACACGCAAGAAAAGATCATTTTGCTGATCAACAATAAGCCATCTCTTTTCCGCGGCCACAGCGGCAATTTCGTTGAAATGTCGTTGAAGATCAGAAGCTTTAAATCCGGAATATTTTGAGAGAACTTCTAATGTCAAAGGAACACGCTGATCAGCGGGGATTTCTAGCAAGGCCTGTTCAACCCTTTGCGCAAAGGCTTCCCTTTCAAATTGAGGAACCGGGATAACCTTAACTTTAGGTTTCGGCGGATTATCTTCTTTTTTAGGTTCCCGTTTTACATTTGTGTTTTCTTCCTTGGGCCTCTTTACGGTAACGATTGCCAAAGGTTGGCGATTTTCTTTTCTGGGATTTTTTCTACCACGAGCCGCGCGCGAAGGCTTTACGATCTCTGCCTCTTTTTTCGAGATTAAATTTTGTAAAGCAGCTTTAAACTCGCCTTGCAGCCTCTTCGTCTGGGCCGCTTCCATTTTAGGATCATAATCTAAGGCTTCTTTAAGCGCCTCAGCCGCGCGGATAGTTTTTTCCAAATTGGCCCAGGAATGTTCTTTGATCTTTCCATCAACAATAAATTTCTTAAATTTTACCCCGAGTTCTTTTGTCTTCTTTCCAACGATCTGCCGGACGCGTTCTTTGGTCAATTCAAAAATACCGGCGATATCCTCCAAATACCAATGTTCTTTGGGATTTTCGGCAATGATCCGATAAAAGAGAACTAAAATCAAAGCATCTCTTTGATTGTTCATATCTGCTAAAAGCCACAAGATTTCTTCTCTTTGAGATGAGACATCTAACTCCCATTCCACGTTAGGAACGGTATTCTGCTCAATTTGCAAGCCTTCGTGAGCTTCAACACTCTTCCGTCCTTCCACTGGATCCCCGAGGCGAACAAAGGTAATGCGCGGTCTGCTTTCTTTTTGACCTCCATTGTTCCTCTGCTCTTTACTTTGTTTAGGAATTCTTATCGTACGGCTATACTTGGCCTTAAGCAAGTCATGGACTCTGTGCCGTATCCAATTAATGGTATAGGTCATTAATTGTATCCCGCGCTCTTGATCAAATCGGCCGGGCCTTAAAGCAAAGAAGACGCCTTCCCTGGCAATAGCCAGAAGTTCTTTATCAAGAAAAGCATGATTTAAATATTTCCCAAATTCTTGAAAAATCAATCCCGTATTGGACTCCACAAAATAATTGATAATCTTTGACCTTAAATATTCAAATTGTTCCTGCAAAGACGCATCAAAACTGACCAGCCGATAAGCTTTCACTAATATAAGCTCTTCTTCCGGTGTAAGATTGTGGACGGGCTTACCTAAAATTGTCTTGGCCGCATTGATCGCCGTCATTTCCGCAGATTCCTGATCAGTATTATCGGTGGAAACTACTCCGAATAGGGACATCGGAATAAAACAATTTACTGAACTGCCCTGGGACGACTCACTTTCAGGTTCCAAAAACTGCTTATCATCTCTGACAACTTTGTCTTGCACAATGCGATAGTTCACTGTTCTTGCAGTCGCTCCGGTAAGATTTTCTCCTCTTTGCGGAAACGCCCTTCTTAAAGAAGGAGAAGAAAATTGAGCAAAGTTCCAGACGATGGCGCTGATGTTCAAATGATCTGTCTTTATAATGACTTTTTTGCCGCTTTTGTCCTTAAATCCGTCAACGGTAATCTCATAGGGGCCGACACGAATTAACTTAGTAACATATTGCCCCGTTTTCCCGTCAAAGAAAATAACTTCATCACGTTCCCATTCAGAGTCCCGCCGGGAAATACCTAAACGGCGCTCAATATAAAATGGAGTTTTATAATACCAGCTCACTCGGGTAGAGCCGACGGTGGTCCCGCCTCCCTTGTTAAATGTCACTTCTCTGGGGCGAAGGATATTCCGGTCAAAATTCTGAAATGCCTTGACGCTAAAGGGGCGTAAGTAACCGTTTGTGATTGGAATAACTACGTTTGAATTATCCTTCCCGTCGCCCAGAAGATAAAACACATTACCTTTTTTCTCAAAAACAACATAATTAACAGGATTATTCCGCTCAACAACAGCCAAGTAGCGCGACTGAGCCCTTTCTCTGTAAAAAATAACCGGAAATGGATCACGGGAATAAAATCTAATAAATCGAATTCTCAGATTTCCGAACAAAATTTCGTTATGGTCTTTTGGCAACGTAAAAGGTTTATTTTGGCTTAAATATTTCATCACGGCTTGTTTGCGCGGCAGCTGATAAACATTTTCTAAAACCCGGTCGGCAAATTCCGCTGCCGCGCCGTTATAATAAAGATCAACCGAAGTAGCTTTGTCTCTGAACTGGATTTCTTCCTTAATGGACGGATAATTTTTATAGGCCGGAACCCAAGCAAATATTCGGCCTTCTTTTCTCCTCAAAATAAGGACATTGTCTCGGTCGGTTAAGTCAACCAACTTCACCTCAACACCAACAATGCGTTCAACTCTCACCACGCCGGAGAGCTCCTGCGGAAGCAAAATAACAAGATCCCCTCCCATTTTTATTCTTGGTTTTGACAATACGTAAGTTAATTTCTTTTCTCCCGCGCTGACTAATCCGAACAGAACCGGAACGCCCAATATAAAACATCCTAAAGATTGCGTCTGATTTTCCGATCGGCTGATACCCGCTACTTGTTGCGGTATTTCATCTTCCCATGCAGGCGTAAAGGCAAAATAGATAAGTTCCGTCGAATGGCCCAAATGATATTTCTGAATAAAATCTTTAACACGGTTATACCGGTCTCGAGAATCTTCGGCGAGAAACTCTTGATTGGTCCTCGGGAAAATGTGGTGCAACTCTTTTCTTTGAGCTCTGTTAAGATCCTTTCGCAGCATAGCCTCAACGATCAAATGCGCCCACAAATACGGCTTATGCTCTAAAACAAGGTTGGTGTAAAACAGCTCTCTTAAGATCTGTTTACGGGCGTGTAAATTTTCTTCTGAGAAAGATTTTCGGCTCAGATGTGATTTAAAAGCGGTCCAGTGATATACAGCCCGCAAATAGACCATATCTAAACGATTCGTGACCCTCATCCATTGACGCTGTCCAAAAGGTGTGCGAGCCCACCGGTATAATTTTTGATAAAGGTATGTTTCTTCGATCTCTGTCACAAGATTATGGGGTCTTCCGGATAAGACATCAGAACCAAGCGGGATAACGATTTGCTCGATATTTTGATCCTGAAGAAAATAATCCAATCTAGAACGCGGCGCTACGGCATACCCTCTGGCCGCTTGGATAGATTTGAACAACTCCGCCTTGCGTTGTCCACGGTTTCCTCCGATGCGATTAAATAAATTCCAACGTTCGGCTAAAAACTTAACCGTTTGCCAACGGGATAATTCATGCAAAATGATGATGCGGTCAACTTCCACAAAATTTTGCTGCGGCAAGATATCTGTGGCCTGTTTTTGCCCGTTGTGATCGGTATAATAAAATGCTTGATACTCCTCAGGAACATATTCTAGCGGCATCATACCGGCAAAAATAGAATCGCCTAAGATCATGACCTGGATCTCCGAAGTTCCTACCAAAGACCAGCGTCCGGTTTGAAGCATCTGGTAAGTTACGCGCGATTCTAAAATCGGGTCACGGCTAATTAAGAGAACAACTTCTTTTTCTTTGGATACATTATTTTGGATAACATCACAATTCCACCGGGAACGTTCAATAAAGGGAAGTAAATTTTCGGCAATGAGGAATATATTTTTTCCTTGTTCTTCCTCGGCTAATTCCGATCCGGAGAAAACAATATTAAATTTCCTCAAGAATTTAACCACATCCGGCAAGGGATCGCTCAAGCTCACGGTAATTTTCTGCGCGTCGTCCGAAGAAAGCTTTCCGTAAGCCGCCAAATTCACCAAACGAACAATGAGATTCTTTAACTTTCTAGAGATCGGTGAACGCAAATAATAACCGATGGTTCTCCACGCTGTTAGACGCTTATGTATTTCTTCTTCAGCCTTTTGGGCGTCTTTCTCCAGGCTATGCGCGACAAGAACAAGCCAATTTCTTAAACGCTGTGACAAGGTATCCAGGTATTCATCTTCTTCGACGAGCTGCCTCGAAAAGATCGTTTGAGGATCATTTTTATCTTTCTGAAATAAACGCACGCCGTTTTCACCCGCCATCAAAAGACTTTCAGAAATCCCAAAATACCCTCTTTGCGGAATACTGTTTTGAACGGGGTGAGATGTAACGATCATATTGACTTCCCGCCCGGTCCTTCCAATAAAATGGATCTTGTCAATAAATCCCTCACGAGATTGAATGTCAGAGCGGATATCACCCATCAAAGGCGAATAAGCGTCAAACAAGGCTTTTAAAACAGGGGCTTTTAATGATTCGATGCGTCTTAGATCCCGTTCCATCATATCCAAAGCGGTCACGCCGGAAAATCCCGCGTAATTAGCTTCCAAGACCGGGCCGCCATGAATAACTAAAATGCCCTGACGCCCGTAATGATAGATATAATAATGTTCTTTCATCCAGGCAAACATTTCCTGCATCAAGGGATCTTGCCGGAAATTTTCCATAGTCAAAGGCTCTTGGCCTTCTTGAAGCAAGGTTTGATTATATTCTTCAAAAATAAATTTCCCACCGCCCATCGCAAACCAAACTTTCGTTAGCTGCTCGTGATCCATCATGGCCGCGATAAATTCAACTTCATTCGAACCATAAAGAAGAATAAGGGGAAGTCCGTCGACTTCTTTGTAATGGCGCAAAATTTGATAAATACGTAAATTTTCTTTTCCCTTGCCGAATATGTCCCCCGTTAAAACGATCTTGGTGGCGCCTTGCGCGAGCGCTTCCGCCATTAAAAGCTCTAAAAGTTCACCGTCGCCTTCAATATCGCCGATAAAAGCAGTACGGGGAACCTTGGAAGGTTTTCCACTTTTGTATTTCTCGATCTCACGGATAAGTTTTAATTTATTGCGGGCAAAGATCAGTTTCTTTATTTGAACCGCCAACTCCTCAATGCCGATGACCACCTGGGAACCGGAACGAGGGTCTTCATAAAAAAGCCCTTTAGCGGATTTAATGAGTTCCAACAGCGGCGGTAAAACAATAAGAAGCCCGTCTCTGGTATAAATTTCCCGGACACTTTTTGTAATATAATAATGATTTGCTTTTAGTTTTTTCTTCAACTCCCGAGCAATATCAATAAGTGTGCGCAAATGGTCGTGGGAAAATATTTTCTTATGCTTATCCATGTACACAGCCATTTGTTCCAATGTCTCATCCGAAAAGATAAGAAGCTTGGCCAATTTAGTCAAAAGGCCGAATATCTTAACCACATTTTTAGCCAACATGCGGTCTTGGCCGATGATTTCCCTGCTGTAGGCTAAAACCATTTCTTCAAAGATCAATTCCCAAACCTGTTCGGCGATCTCAACGGGCGGATGCGTTTTAGGGTCAGCTAAAGCCTCATGAAGAAGAACCACGCCGTCTTGCGGCGACTTATAAGCTAAGTGCTTAAGATCAGGGCTGAATTTGAAAATAGCTCCGTGAGCCATCTCATCTTTCAGCCGTTCTCTGATGACTGAAAATTCTTTTTCGTTTTGCCCTAAAATTTCCGTAAGAAATTCTATGTAAACTTCTCCGTCGGCAATGATGTTGTCTCCTTGAAGCGTCAGGCTTCCGGGATGGCGGGCAAAGAAGTATCCGTTGACCGTCCCAAAAATAAACGGAACGGAAAAGATCGGTAAGGCGGCAAATGAATTAAGCGTTTGATTTGATCTATGTTGCGGCTCTAAACGCACAACTCCGGGCTCATGAATAGATTGCACGCGCCGGCTGATGATCGTTTTATGTTTTAATCCGGCCTTTGTGAATAACGGTTCCCAAATAAATAATCGGTCCAAATAAATAGCAAAGATCCCATAGCCTTGAGATGAAAAATGTTTTGGCAATTGCTTTAAAATAGCCTGCATTTTTCTCTTAGAAATAAAATCGTTGTGGTTATTTGTCTTTCCATCGACCGGTTCCGGCGCATGCCAAATGATCACATCGTAAATACCCAGCCCACGCAAACTATTGTGTTTGAACACGCGAACGTTGTTTGTCAAGCCGTTATGCACAAGATTATGCCCCGTCAGCAAAATACTTTCTTCGGCAATATCGATCGCGTCTACCTGCTTGGCCCCGGCTAATATAGCGGCGATGACATCAATGCCGTTTCCGGGCCCGATCACAAGAACTTTGCTTTCAGGCTTTAAAGTGCCCGGGATCTCTAGCGCGCGCACCATGCGCAGAGACTCAAAATGACGAATATCATCGGCAAAAACGATCGTCTGATAGATTCCGGGATAATTAAATACGGTTAGCTCACGGCCGAACATAGGGACAACGGAAGGCGATAAAAGGCTTGGATTTAGATCTTGTGCGGATCCTGTCGAAGACTTGCGGAAAATCAAAACCGCCATGCCGGCTTTAGCTATCCCCCACCAGCCACGGAAAGGTAAGACAGCTAAATAAAGCGCCGACATGACGGAAATTTTGTCGTCTGAGACGTCGTTAATTTTATTGTAACTCGGTGCCCGTGATTGAAAAGATGTTTCTAAGATTTCTTGGCGGCCTATCTTCACTATGAAAATAACTAAAAGGGTTGCCAAAGACATTAAGACGCCATAGAGAACAAATCCATTAAGAGAATTTAAATTTTCTAATTTTTTATGCCGTCGGTAAAGATCGACCAAATGTTCGGTCGCTTTGGCCTGGCCGACAACGAACGGTAACGCCGTTTTTTCCGGAGAGAAATCGTTCCAAGAAAGCGGAAAAAGGAACGCTCCATCCATCCGATAAACGCGCAAACCCGCCGTCCGCAATAACACCGCGGATGGAACAACATCGTGAACGCCGCCGGTCATTGACGTAAACGCGGCATGCCGCCGTTCTCTGCTGAAAATAAGGCGCGTTGCCGTATAAATAAAAGACGACTGCTGTTTAGAGATCACAAAATATCTACTGCTCTCTAAAACACCACGCAGCGGATGCGGCTCGCCGCTCCAATCGGCAATAATAACTTTATGATCAGCGGAATCTTCCGGGGAAAATTTAATCGGACGGTTGTTGACAGAAACTTCCCGAGTTAACGCATTGGATTCGAATGTCTCATTTAGATCCGGAGCAATGATCATAGAAATCAGCGGCCAGCCTTTATAAAGGACGCTTAACGCGAAAACATATTCGTTTGTGTCCTTTTGGGCATAAGCCCGCGTTCCGTCAATGGGGTCGATCACCCAAATAAAATTCGTGTGGCCGAAGTTAGCACTATTTTGCCGGATCAAGGGCTCTGGGAGGCCGATCTCTTTTAGATCTTCCTCGGCATGAATATAATGCGTCGGGTATTTTGTAGATATGAACTCAAATGCCATTTTTTGCGCTAAATGATCTGACGATGTAACCAAAGATCCGTCCGGCTTTCTTTTGACAACCGCCTGATCACGATTCATTTTGATCGTATCAGCGATATGATTTGACATGTTTCTGGCAAAGCGCACTATATCACCGACAAAATCTTCGTCTAATTCTTGGGCCACCGCCGTCACGTTTAATTTCTCTAATTCCGGGCGATATAATCTGTTGACCCGATTATGGAAAATCGTCTGGATACGAAGCGGAATAAGCGAATTCGGATGAGACACAAACCATTCGGTCGATTGAACATAAGATTTGGCGGCCGCCATTGTGTATTTATAACGCGGTGTGGAGATATTATGCAGTCTGTCGGCGGCTTTAATGATCTGCAGATATTTCATTAGTAAATGGTTTGTAACATCAAAGGCAAGCAGGCGGCCTAAAAATGTTTCATCTTCTTCTAACGAATATTTCTTGCTCAACAGAAGAATACATTGAATGATCAGCTCAACCGCTGCTGCGTCATCAGTTAATTTTAGTAATTTTCCTCTTAACTCTTCGATCAACTCCGTCCGGGATAACGGACCCTTGTAATCTTCCAAAACATCGTGCAATAGCGCGACCGCCGAAATAATTTCAAACCAGAATTTCGGCATATGGTCAAATTCAATTTCTTCGTAAATTCTAAAACTAAAAACCAAAGTTTTAAGCGTGCTTAATAAATGCAAAATATACGGTTCCCCGTTAGAACGGATCTGACCGGCATGATATTCTCGCGCTATGCGAAATACGCCGTCTAAGAAGCGCTCATCAAACCATGGCCGGAAAGATTTGATCTTGCGCAAGATCCTTTTAAACTGATTTTCAATGAATTTCTCCGTATATTCGGCCGCGATTTTCTTATAAAGATAAACACGGCCAAAGATCGGCTTGCCAAGATACTGGCTTTCAGTGCTATCCTTGGAAACGAATGCACGGACGGAATAGGGGATCACCAGCCAATAAGAATCAAAGAATTTTTCCGCCGTCATCAAGATCAAACCGCCGTGGCGCGCATTATTAACGATATTGCCGGCCATGATATTGACCGCCCAGGGCTGGTCTTCTTGGGCATTTAGCTCTAATTTATATTCGACAAAGTTATAAGTAATAAGATCAAATTTTTCGTCTTCTGAGTTCACTCGGTAGTCGATAATATTGTCGAGGTAAACAATTTCGATTTTCTCCTCGATCTCCGGCTTTAACCTAAAGCGGCCTGTCGCAGTTTTATTAAAAGAAATGCTAATACGCCGCTCTAGATCTTCACTTAAAACTTCATTGGGCTTAAGAAACCAATGCAGGCCGTAATCTTGCTGCAGCAACACATTCTGTTGGCTCTTAGAAGCCGTCACAATGATCTTGAAATCCCGAAGCCCGGCTTCCCACATCAAAGCGGCAAAGCGCTGGGCTTTAAAATTGTGCCAGCCGTCTTCATATTGCGATATCCCTCCGACAACATTAGCGCGCATCGTTCTCCCGGAATCTTTCTTCTGTGTTTTAAAAAGCTCCGGAATGATGACGCGGGTCAAATGCTGATAGATCCCGCCTTTTTCATCAAAAAAGTAAGGATGATTAATGGATCTTTTTTGGGCAAGATAGGCTTGGAATTTCGTACTGCGCCAGATCATGGCTAAGATAAATCCCAAAGCGCTTAATCCTAAGAAGAATTCTGCAAAGATAAACAATTCTTCACGGTGATCAGAAGGAGTGGCATCATGAGCAGGAATCGCCCATCCTCTTTCCGAAAAAAGCGATTTGATCCTATCTCGATGATCGGAAGTAAGCCGCCTAACATGAAGAATTTCTCTAATTTCTTTCCATGTCAACTGATTACGACGCCCAATAGACATTGCGTCAACTCGCTGGGCTAAGAAATCCATTTCCCTTTTTAAGAACATTTCTTTTTCTTTTGCCAACTGCGCTAATCTTTCCGGGCTAAAGACCGGCGTTGGCCAGCCATAATCACGAAATAACCTCCAGTAAGCAAATTTATAATCACTGCGCGCCGAAAGCTCTTTAACACCTGTCATTTCGCCAAGTTCTTGATAGGTGATCGGCTTTCGGTTTTGACGATCAATGCCTTTGTAACGAGCAGACATGATGACCTTTAATCGTTTTATTTTTTCCTCATAGTTATTACGCGGCTTAAGAGGCCGTGGTAGATATTGCGCATCAAAGAAGGCGATGATTTCCAATGTAAAATCCTTTGATCCGATCCCTAAAAGATTGAAGATCTCTTCAAGTGTGAAATTATATTTTCCGATACGGATATTTTCCAAGCCGATCTCTTCAACTCTCTGGTTCAAAAGATCTTTATAATCCCTATCGAAATCAGGTTTTTCAACCACCGGACTTTCTGCAACCGTTTCTTCTGCAGCAGCCCCCAATATTAGAACTTTAGGATTTAGTCTTGCCGATGGGATAAGAACTTCCTCTGTTGCTTCAGGGGCTTCGCTGCGCACATGAGGAACTGGCCAATTTCGTTTTCTTAAAGTTTTAACAATATTTCCTTGCCGGTCAGGAAGAGCAGCTGCTACCGTCAGGATTTCTTGAACTCTACGTTTGCCCAAAGGCCTTCTCTGCACAATCGGAACACCTCGATACAGGTTCTGAGCTTGCGCCACGAAAGAGCTTTCAAAGTTATTAAAGTCTGCTATCGACCTAATAACAACAGTCCTTACGTCTTCAGGGCGTGTGCGGCTTAAGCGTGACGCTTGCCCTGAAAAATCATACAAAGAACCATTGCGTACAGTTTTTTCATAAGATGTTTCACTTGAACCGCTCATGCGCCAATCTTCAGCTTTTTGAACATCCGCATCGTCATCTTTCCCGGCATATCTTGGCAAAAGATCCCAGTTAATTTGATGATTTTTCATCGCCGCTTTTAAGGGTTTTTCAAAAATAGAAATTATTTGATTTATGCGCTGGGGTGACACATCTAAATATTTTGCAATTTGCTCTCTGCTCCACGGCTGCCCGTCAACAGCCCCTAATCCGGTTAATAATTTCAAGATAAGCCGGTCATCGGGATTACTGAACACGGTGACCAGATCGCGCAAATATTCTTCAAATGCTTGCGCTTGTCCCTCATGCCGGGTTTTCTTCCGGCCTATAGCACGCGGAGATACAAAAACTAATTTTCCTTGGCCTGACCTGGCTTCCCGGCGCGTTACAACATTTTGTGAAGTGATCGCCGTAATAGCTTGGTCTATTTCAGGATTAGATTCTTTATGTTTGAATAAAGTTAGAGGATTTATTCCGGCTTCGTGAGCGATCATTCTTTGAGTGATCGTGAGGTATCCTTGCCTTTGCAAAGATCCGATGGCCGCTAAGATGCGAGAATCCGTGGACTGCTTGCCGCCGCTGGACGCCACCGTGCCGAAAACCGCAAAGAGCATCGAAAAACCAAGCGGCCCAATAACGGCGTTAAGCTTTGTTTCTTTTTCCACTTGCCCATTTTCTAATGAGCGGATAAGTTTGAACAGCTCATAGCCAGGCTTCTTGGCCTCCACGGCCGCGATAATTTCACTGACAGCCGCTGTCGATAAATGATCATTGGCCTTGACCATAGCAGTGACGACTGCCTCGATCTCACGCCAATCTAAACTATCGTGATGGTCTAGCTCGATGGCAAGCTTTCGGTATTCTTTGATCACCAAACCGTGATGCTGCATAATAAAATAATCCGCAAACCATGACCACACGCCGCCTGAATAAAGCAGGCGGACATCATCAGTCATTTGTCGATCGCTTGCCTTCTGAGCGCGCCAGAACATGATCACCTGCCGCACGCGGCGATTATTGGTCCAGCTTTCAGGAAGGCCGCGCAGAACAATTTGCATCGTTCGCTCTTGGTTTTCATATTCTTTCATCAGGGCTGCATCAATTTTATTTTCTCTTAAAAGCTGTGCGGCTTTTCCGTATTCGCCTTCAAGAGCAAGAACATGAATTTCATTTTTGATGTCTATCAAATCAATATATTTTTGCAACTTTGTTTTGAATGTCGCAAAAAATGGGTGAGCAAAATGTTTAGAATCATCTGTTAGGTCAAACAATGCGCTAATCTCGTCTTCATCGCTGTTTCTAACAGCTGTTTCAAACCGTGTTTCTAATTCGTCCAATTCAGATTGCCAAATGGCTTTGATTTTCTCTTTTAAAGCGGAAACTTTTTCCTGCTCTTCGGTCCTATGCTCCGCGATAAGATCAAGAACTTCCACCGAAATACTCCCCGGAAAATCTTGCCCTAACAAGATCAATAAGGAACCGTAAAATCCAAATTTCTTGATCAGTTCTTCTTTTTCTTCCTTTAAAATACGTAAATTTCTCTTAGCGGTTTTAAACGATTCTTCTTCGGCCGCTGATCTCTTCTTTTTTCCTCCGTTGCCGTTTCTTTGTTCGTCAAAAACTTTTTGCGCGGCTTCGATGTCTTCATTTTTTCGCCGTAACATATCCGCATGCGTTTTAATGTAACCGGATAAAAGGTCGATCAGATTCACAATTTCATCGGTCACGCTGCCATCTTCCCCATAAAATCCTTTGGCAATATCGAAAAATTTATCCGCATTTACTTCATCGGAAAGTGAAGCAAAAAGCACATCGGCAGATCCAAGCTCAGGATTACGCAAATATAAGAAAATACGATAAACGGCCAATAAGCTTTTAAATGGTTCACGTAGATCACCTTCAGCCGCCGCATAATGGGCCTGAGCCTGAGCAAAATCATTTTCCTGGTGCCTGATAGTTCCTAGGAAGAAATGAAGTTCGCCGTCTTGCGGAGAAAATTCAAGAGCCTGCGTTAGATAAACTTTTGAATTTTCCTTATCTTCAACGGCGCCGTAACAAATCCCTAAACTCCTGATACTGTCCCGGCGAACGGTTTCCGTCGGATTTCCGTCAAGAACAGCCTTGAAAGTTAAAATAGCATTTTGAAATGATCTTTGGTTATGCAGGCTCACCGCCGCCGCATAAAGCGCCGATGTATCAAGCTTTAATTTTAAGGATTGCGCTTGCGTATAAGCATCTTGAGCTTTATCGTATTGCGCCATATCGCGGTAAAGGACAATAAGCTTGCCATAAATAAACGCAGCGTCTTCTCTTAAGCTTTCTGTCAGTTCCGGTTGACCTGGATCTTGCGTACGAACCATAGCTTTGACTATTTCAAATTTCTGCGCCGCAGTGCTTAAAGCTTTTCGCAACTTTTCGCCGTTGGCATCATTTTTATATTCGGCCACCAAAGCCTCTTGCCTGGCGTTTTCTGCCAAGCCGGCAAGGCTGCGTATTTCCCACTCTTTAAATCTCCATTGGCGGCTGATATCGACCGCGCGATTAAAGAAGGCCAAAGCTTCTTTGCGATGCCCCGTTTCCTGAAAACAAATTCCAACCGTATAGACAACGCCGACGTGGTTGGCGGCTTCTTCCGATTTATTAAAATCCTGTTTAAGGATCGGCATACGGTATGGCGCGTAAAGCTTGAGCGCTTCTTCATACCTAGTTAAACGCGAATAAAGGTACCCTAAGCGGAATGCTTCAGAGATCTCCTCTTCCGAACGGCTTCCTTTTTGAATGTTGTAATTCGCCTCCACATACTCAATAGCTTCCGCGATCAGAGCAGCTTCTTTTTCCTTTTCCAGTGTTTGGTCGATCTCGTAGATGATCATGGCGGAAAGTTCATTCCAAAGCCAAATTAAGAGCTTCCGATTGGAAGGATCACGGACAATGTGTTCTTGCGCAACTTTCTTGGCTTCAACGACATTTTGGTGCATCAGATCAAATTCTTTGGCTTCCTTATAAATACGCGCCTTGGAAACAAAGATCCGCGCTAAAAGCTTCCATTTTGTCTTATCGTCATTCTCCACAATGCTGTCAACCGCTTGAGCCATTAAATCCAAAGTCTTTAGGCGAAGTTCTTTACTTTCCGGTGTTTTGATCTCTTCATACAATTCATCAATTTCTTTTTCTAAAAATGCCGGCAATTGTAAGGCACTATCCGCCGATAAAATTCCGGATAAAAATTGCCGCAAGCCCTCTATCTGCGTCTCGCCTTCTTCGCCGTAATATAAAAGGATCTGGGTCATGATAACCGTTCGCAAATTATCCGAAAAGTCTTCTTGAGGGATCAAAAGATTATCTTGAGCCAAGCGATAATATTTTCTGACATTGTCTCGATCGCCCATTTCACGGTAAATATCCGTGTACTGCATGAGCAAAATGGGATGATTGGGCGCCACCATTAAAGCTGAGTCAACGTAAGTAAGAGCTGTTTCATAGTCTTTTAAGTATAGATAAGCCTGGCTTAAAGAAAGCCGCATGCGAAGCAGGCGGATCTTAAGCCATTCGAATTTTTCTTTCGGTAAACGTGCCAAGCTTTCCGGGCTGTCATCCAAAAGCCCAAACTGGCCTAAAAGCAATACTCTGGCTTTTAAATAAGTGTCTCGCGCTTCTTCATATTTTTCTTCATGAGAAAGTTCTATGGCTTTATTCCAAGCCGATTGCGCGTCTTCCCAGGATTGTCCCAGAATGAACGGATTTTCATTGGCCACCGTTGCCCATAATCCTAATGAGAAAATGTTTGGAATAAACGCCGCCAAAGATTGATTTTCTTTCTGCTCGCGGCTTACGGCTATTTTTCCGTTGGGATGAAGACGAACAGTAAGCAGGCCGCTTTGCATATCTACCTGAGCTGGATAAGAAAGTTGGAGAAGCTGTTGCGAAACATCCGAATAAATTTCCACTTCATCATAATTGCCCATAATTAAGTCATTTTCTAAATAAACAAAATCATCCAGCAGCGGCCTAAGCGATGCATCAATGCCGCAGTCAAAAATTGCCGTTGAGATATGGTCTATCTTTTTGCCAACCGGCATATCAACAAGTAAGATCCGACTTAATTCCATGCTATAAAGCTGATAATTAAATTCTATCGGAATAAGTTGATTATCTTGTTTCTGTAAAGTTATGAAAAACCCGCTTCTGCCCACTAAAATCAATCCGCCTTCCCGCAAAGCCCCGGATAAAAACCCTAAAGCACGTTTTGATTTCTCATGAGAGTAATGGATAAGCACATTAGCAACACGAATGATACTGGCTTGATTCGCATAAAGCGCAGCCGGAAGGTCAAACGTTCCGTAATAAAGAAACGTATTAAATATGGCCGGATCAGCATCGGTCAAATAGTCTTTTGTCAGAGTCACCGCTTCTACGTTATTGTCAAAACCGGCCAAACGGTAATGCGGATTTTCTCTTTGCAGGCGCCGGGCTAATTCCGTAAAGGTCGGCGCGGGCGATTGTTCTTTGCGTTTACGTTTTCCCGGTTCCACAAGCCCAATGCCAAAATCAATAACAAGAATTTCTTTTTGAGCCTGAGACTTAGAAGCCTCCACGCTTGCCGCTAACCGCCCTGCGATGTAATCGTCATAGATAAAAAGCCTGCCGGGATAAGTTATGGTTTTCGTTATCTTGCTTAATTCATGTAAATTTTCCGGATCAACAACCACACCGAATAAACCAAAAGCCCCAAATCCTAAAAATCCGTAAAGTTTAATTCCCCCGTTATCGGCGTGGCGGGCGTCGTAAGGCCAGCCGGCAAAATCCAAAAGGGCGACGCGCATACTTTCCCAAATCCTATCCGGCGCATACATAATGGCCCGAGAATCTATGGTTTGAGAATCATAAATAGAGAATTTGGTAATTTCATGGATTTCCGGGCCCGTGGCCAACGGCGTTGATTGGTAGCCTGTCGAGCGAAGGGTCACTCGAAGTTTTAATTTAGTATCGTTTTCGGCCTTTAATAATTTTCCCGGGGCTACCATGATCTCTCTATTTTTTCGATGAACATCGGCTGTCGGCGACGATAAAACCTGATAAATAAGCCGTTCGATCACTTCCGGCCTAAAGTTAAGTTTTCTGATAAAATCATCTTCCAGGATCGAACGTAAACCGCTATGGCCAAATTTATTCTCCCAATAAAGCCTTACGGCAATGCCGTGCTCTTTGAGAGCTTCTTCACTGACAGAGGTAGGAAGAAGATTGACATTGGTCGGATTAAGAAAGATTCTGGAACCGGTTTTCTCCATCACTTGCCGGCCAACTTTTGGATAAGCCGTTACAACGATCATTAAACGTCCGTATGGTTTAGCCACTAAGGCAACGCGCGCCATATCGGAATTGCCGGTATACCAGACATAAACATTTTCATAAACCGGCCATCCCCACCGCATCGCTTCCGTGACAATGCCTTTGATGTCTCGAGCAGTAAGCAAATACGGGAAATAGATCGAATTACCGTTAGCTTCTGCTCCGATAAAACGCGGTAATTGTGAATGCCGGGCGATAATATGATCAAAGGCATTCTCGGAGAGATAAAGCTTTTGGGCTGTTATACGGTTTACTTCGAACAGTCCCGCTATTCTTCTCCTGGGCTTTCCTATTTCTACTTTTGACGGCACGGGAACAATAGTAGCGGCAATAGCGGCATTCGAAGCCAAGCCTAAACGAAGCTCGATATTAGATACCAATTGATCAATATCGGAAATAACGGCTTCATCCCTCGAGGTTTCCCTGATCAATGAAAGAATCTCTTTAATGGCCTCATCAAATCTTTTTCTTTCATTAGATTCGGCCTTACGCTCTTTGTTCAACGTTTTTGTTTCTTTAAGATAAGCAACAAAGCGTATGCCCTGCTGGGTCAAACTTTCCTTAACAGCATTGATCTCGGTTTTTCGGTTGAGCCCGCCTCCTTTTTTAAGATCAACTCGAATTTTAACGATAAGAAACATAATCAACGCATCAAGAGCTCGATCGTCATTCATCATTCCTAAAAACTCGATAAGCTTAAGGTGTTTTTCTAAACCGCTGTTGTTCAGCACAAAATCAACCTCCGCAAAAAGTTGCGGGCGTAAATTTTCGGTTTTTTGTAAAACATCTTCGGCGGAAATATTCCCCTTCAAAAACTCTCCGAGAATATTTTTCGCCGTTTCTTCCAATATGGGTTCGGCTTTTTCCGTCGGATGGGCGGCACGCTCTAAACGCCTTCGAAGAACTTTGCGCTGCGTTTCTAAGCGGCGCCAAAATTTGGCTATATCTCTTCTGAGCTTTCCTAATTTCTTAATTCCCAAAGGAATAAGGTCAGCCGTCAATGAATAAATAAACGCCGCAACGATGCCGACAATAACTAACAGCGCCCGTGTTTTATGCCACGTCCATTCACCCAGCCAAGCCTTCGTTGAGTCATTTGCCGCCGCTTGCAATAAAGAGAACGCTCCGGATAATAAAACAGCCACCACCACCTTTACCGGCGTGGCCCACGACGGTAAAAACGCGTACAAACGGCTGACGGCTTGTTTCACATCGGGCTGGGTTTTAGCGCGATGCACGATCGCTGTGGCGGGGATATTAAGTTTTCTCGATAAGTTTCGGCTGACCGTATAAATATTCCTAGGCTTATGAGAACGTGTTTTAAACACGCTAGCTTCGTCAATGATCGCCTGGTTGATTTTTTGATTAAGTTTATCAATGGCCTGCCTGACCCTTAGACTTCGTTGACGGCTTTCTAAAACCGTCCTGACGGAAAATCCCGATCGTGCGGCGATCGCTTCATAAACAGTTCCTTCAAATCCCTTCTTGGTAACTGTTTTGCTGATCTCTCTGACCGCAGATAAAATAAGCGAATCAACCTGCGCTTTACGGTTTATTTTAAGGTTTATAAACCACTTTGATTCATAAGCTGTTCCGACAAGGATTCCGGCCTTCTTGGCAATATCTGCTTTATCAAATAATCCGCCTTGTTTCTTAAGCTCCCGGTAGGCTTTCTTTAAACGAAATTCGGAGGAAAGTTTCTTTCTAATTACGCGTAAAGCTTTGCCGATTTGAGAATTTAACTTTTCTCGATGGTAAACAGTCGCGACGGCGACAACCGCTCTAACGGCAATTTCCTCATAAGGATTAATGTTAAAATTTCCGTTATCGACCATTGCTTCAACTTGCGGAATAGCGGCAAGAATACGCAGATCAGACTCCAGGACAACATCGTTTGATGTCAGCATATTAAACCAGAATATCTTTTGCGCAGTTTCTCTAGCCACTCGCGCTTTTTGTAAAACCATCTTCCGGTTGAAAAGAATTCCTGGTTTTTTGAATTCTTTTCTCGCGTCCGCAACGCGATGGCCGGCAGAGGTTTTTCTTAAGACTAAGTCCTTAACATCGGAATTATCCTCCAATAAATCATAAAGTTCTCGCGTGCTTATCCCCATTTCCCGAGCGATATTTCCTCTGGTTAAACGCTCTTTACGTTCAAAAAGAATTTCAAGGGCAGATTCAACTCTTGCTTTTAGATCGTTCTCTTTTGAGGGATCAACCAATCCAAAGGCAAGCGGAATGAGCCCGCCAATAAATGCGTTAAGCTGCGCATCGGCCGGTTTTTTGAATCCATCAACATAATATTCTCGAAGAATTCCAAACGGAATGCGAACAGCGTCAGACAACCCGCCGTTGGTAAGTTTTTTCAGGAATATTTCGGGGACAGACAAAATAAAATCCTCATCTTCTTCGCTGATCGGCTGATTTTCTTTCATCGCATCGTTAAAGCGGTCATAGACATTTGCTAATTCACCGATAAGGGGGTTATCCTTCGTCCAAAAACTCAAAACCGCAATAAGATAAGATGAAAACTCTTTAAAAAATTCACTTTTACCAAGTAAGGCAACAATTTTCTGGCGCTGACCACGATTCATCAATCCCGAAGATATGGTAACCATGTGCATAATAGCAATGATCTTTTCTTGACGGGTCAACCGGTAATAGTCAGCGTGATAAATAACTTCCAAGTTGCTTATGGCCTCAAAATAATTATTGCGCTCTAAGGCCCCGACGATACCCTCATTCATAAGTTCGGTTCCCTTAAAGCGAGCGATCGCCTTGATCTTAAGCAATGAAACCAAAAGATTAATATAGTCCGCGTTCGCATCAAAATAAGGAACCGTAACAATGATAGACTGGAATTTTCCGTCTTTAATATTGATGCCCAGTGTAAATAAATTGCTTTTCCCGTCCTGATCCTGCTTGGTCTGATAAAAATCAATTTTGTAAGCATCAATGACCGCCAAAAGGTTTTCTAAAACTACCCCTTGCCCTAAGCGATGACGCAAAGCGCTTCTTATTTCTACCGTTATATCCGTCATGAAGACAACTTTGACCGGACGGATCTTCTTTAAAGCAAGCTCCCAATCAAGTCTTGGATTTATTTTGTAACGTTCCTGGCTGAACAACAGAACCTCGATCGTATCCCTGAGGATATCTTGATGATCTGATAAATATTTAATGTCTTCTTGAATGATCTCTTCTTCGCTTAAATGGGGTTGAAGGATACGCGTTTTTTCATGTTCGAGGAATCCTAAAACAGCGGCCGGGTGGTCTTTCATCAGCTCAAAAACTCTCCAGTGAATAAGCAAAGTCCCTTCGCTTTCGGAGACCATCATCGCCGGGCCGGGTAAAGCAACGATGACAATGCGAGTTAATTTCTTAGAAACAATAAGATTACCTAAGTATGGAACGATCTCTTCGACCTGCCCGTAGAGCTCTTCTTCTTCATCATGGGTGAGAAAGCCATTATGGATCTTAGAAATAAAAAACTTGCTCAGGACATTGGCAGATAAAAATACGGTGGGCCTTTCAATGGCGGCAAACTCGGCCGGATAAGCCTTAAATCCGCGTAAATCAGGGACAGTCCCCAGCTCAAGTTGGGGACTGTCCCTGTGTAAACGTCGAATTTCTTGTTCATATGCATCGCGCCGGTCACGGCCTTCATATGTCCAAGCTAAAGCTGTATTATCTTCAATAAAACGTTTTAAAATATCCGCCAGTGCTTTTAGGGTTTCTTCACTTTGAGGGCCCGTGAGCCTAACTAAAATTATTTCCTGAGGATCAATCGATAGGAGAATAAGCCCGATAAGGTTTTGGGCTATATTATCCACTTCTTTAATATCTATTAGATTACCGCTGCTAAAAGTAATTATATCGGCCTGGACATTGAAAAGCTTTTCTATGGTTTTAGCTTTCCAGCTGATCATCTCCGATGGAAAAACATGAAGCCCGCGCGGATTAGTCACCTGCGCGGAAAACGCCACTTTATTGACCACACCGAATATTGTTGGAATAAATATAAACGAAGGCGCAAAGCCGTGAACGGTCATTCCCTTCACGGGAAGCTTAGAGGACCCGGACATTGTTCGATGAACCGCAAACGCTCCCAAAATCAAGCGTTCGGTTTCCCTAACAACACTCATCCATTCTTTTTGATTAATGGCATAAGATAAATACCCGGATACGAGGGCTTTGAGCGCTTCGGCAGATTGCAAGGCTGATTCATAATTCTTATATTCTATGGCTGATTCGATATCGATCTCTAAGAGTTCAGCGATCCGGTGTGCTAAATCTTCAGCTTTTCGCACGGTATCGGTAAACGGATTATGCGTCAAGTGGAGGATCGCTTTTTTGCGATCACCGGATAAAAGATAGGCAACAATAAGAATTTCATATTGCATCTCTAGATCATCATCATTGGGATGAAGATTTCCAAGGTAAGATAAAACATCTATCGCTTCTTGATAATCTCTAACATAAATAAGAGCATTGCCGAAATGAACGCGAGTTGCATTGTCGATCAACTTCATATTAATGTGGCCTTTGATCAAATAATAAAACTGCGCTATATCTTCAATGATCTTTTGGCCCAACGATGAATAAGGATTGGCTTTTGAATCAAATAAAACGGCCGCCATTTGATGGATATGCTGATCAACGGTGCTCACCGAGATGAACCCGTGCGGGCTAATGCTCGGCCCATGATCATTGTCGCTGTCAACGACCACGCCCCAAATACCCGCCAAGGCGCCAAAAGCAAACATCGGCGCAAAGGCAGCCAAAGAAGCAAGCCGCGTAGAGTTGCTGCTGACTTTTCGTGAACGTAAAAAGTAAGCATGTTCGTGGCCATGATTGAGGTGTTCGCCTAAAATAATATCGCTAAGCCCAAGTCTTTTGAACAATTGCCCTATAACGGTCGACTCAAGGATCTTTTCTCCGTTTTTAATAAGCCGAACGGACTGATCTGCCGCTGTCGAATCACTATAGGGATCAATGTATGTAAACGAGGGTGAGACCTGGTTTAAATATTCTACGGTCGGTTCATTGCCGATCACACCATCTACCATGACACCCGCCGGAAGCTTATCCAACAGCGCTTTTAAGAATTGGGTGGCTAGTTTCTCTCCGGTCAAATGGCCCATGCTGATATATAAGAAAATTCTCTGCGTCGAACTATACATGTGACCTTTAAACGAGGACGCATCAAGAGGACGGATATTGCCAATATCAAAAATTCCTCCGGTGTTAAACTCATAGGTCCCAAGAATTTCCGGATTGTCATCCCCTGCTACGAGAGGAAGATTTTCTTGATGTTCAAAAACACCAGCCTTCCAGATAATTTCTGCCTTTTGAGATCCGGGATCACTAAAGGTAACAATGAACTGATACCGTTGTCCGTTTTTAGCGCCAACGGCTTCAAAACCACTTAGGCTGGTGATCACCGATATAAAGCTAACCATATCCAAATACATTCCCGGCGCAAAGGCGGAAAGAGAACTAGACCCTGAGGATGGGGATTCTCCTGTCTTAAACGGCGCGAACATGTTGAATTTATCCGCAAAGTCATCACGCAGATCCGTAAGTGATCTGATGTCTCGGTCTATTCCGTAAGCTTTGCTGCGGGCAATAGTAAGCAATTCGTCAATGATGGGTAAAATAATTCTTGTCTGGTCATGGATATTAATATACTCCCCGACGTGCCCTTGTAATTGCGGGCTGTCCAAGCGATCAAGATAGATCTTCTTTAAGGCTTCGCTTAATTCTTCTTGTGACGGCCGAACAAAATTGTAAGCAATTAACTCTACGGCTAAGACTTTACTGATCATTTCGATCCAGCGCATCGACTTCATAAAGCGTTTTTCGTTGGAAGGAATTTCGGAGTTTCGGATGTAATCAAGAGAACGGCTTTCTTGGATCACGCCGCTAACAAGCGTGATCAATTCCTCAATGCTAAAGCCTAAAATAGCGTTTAATTGAGCGGCGTTCGCGTTTCTATTGGGATCGGTGGAATAAAAATAGTTCGCGCCGAAATTCGCCATTATTAGAGAAGCTGTCGCATCCACCGCTTCATAGCGGAAATTGCTCGGCCAAATGCCGTCTTCGGGGCCGATCATGGCCCAAAGTCCGCCGGTCGTTTCGTTTTGAGTTTCTGAAATAGAATCGATAATGGCGGCGGCCTCTTGTTCACCGCCCAAGGCTTTAAAGGCCGCCGCCATCCCTAAAGTCGCTTCCAGCCAAACGGATGTAGTGTCACCCATCTTTTTGGCATAACCGATAAGTTCTACGCCGTTAATGGAAACATGATTGGCATTGATCCAATGAAGCGCGGAAATATAATGAATGGGGTCAATATTAAGAATCGCGCGCGCCTGATGAAGCGCTAAAATGCTGATATATTGAACGTCTAATTTTTCATCCGTCGCAAAATCAATGATACCGTCGCGCGACCAAACAGATTCAAAATGTGTGGGGCGCCACATTTTCCCGGTTAACCAGTTAGCCAGTTCGCGGGTTATGTTGCGGTAAGATTCACGGGTTTCTTCGGAAATGGAAGTTTGTTGAGATAAAACATTGAATAACATAATAGCGCGGGCATTGTGTTCGGTAGAACTCCAAATGAAAGCTTGTCCTTGAGCATCTTCCCCGCCGCGCAGGAAATGATAAACAGTTTGCGTTTGAGGATCTGTCCAGTCGCCGTAAAAACGCATCATCCAAGTAGCGGCGCGCTGAGCGGCGTTTAAGAATTCTTCATTGCCGGTTTTTGTATAAAGATCTACCAAGGCGCGCGCCATCGTTGCCACCGGCCCAACCATACGAAGTTCGCGGACATAATTGACTAAAATTTCTCCACTTGTCACATCGTAGGCATTGGCCCACCAACCATCCGCGTGTTGAACATTGATAGCGCCTTGAGCCAAACGGCTGGCATTTGCAACATCATCCATCGCTAAAAAGGCACCAATTGCCAAAGCATTATTAAAGATCCATGACGCATTGTAAGACGCGTCTGTTTCGGGAACGCCGATAAAGCTGCGGATAAGATTGGTATCAGAATTAATATTATTCACCAAGAATTGTTTGGCTAAGGCGTTTCGTTCTTCCGGTGTTAAGGGTTCTTCTTCTTGCGGTTCGGTAGGATTTTTCTTACTGCAACCTTCTAATAATGGGCCGGAAACAGCCGCTAAGGCCACGATCACCGCGAATTGCTGAAGGAATTTCCGACGAGAGATCGCGCGCAAAGGCAGCGTTTCCTTGCCGAATAAAATAAATAAGGATTCAAAGATTTTTGAAAGAAGCCCAAATCCGGCAGGGATTATGGCGTTAAGTCTGGTTTTATCTTGATGCTTTTCTATTTCTTTTTGCTCTTGTTGTTTTTCATAAATACCGCCCGAACCAAAGACTTTATCTCCTAGCTTCTCTAACTTTTCTTGATATTTCTCTTCTAATTCTCCAAACTTTTCTAATGAGTAATGATCGCTTAAGAATTCTTCAATAAAATTAAAAACTTCTTCGCTAAGATCATGACCCCATTGATTCTTAACCGAAACCGAAATAACCTGATCTTCTAGGGGCATACTTTCGATATGATCGAAGAATTGCGCAATCGCCATATTGCTTTCGAAAGTATACAAATCGATGTCGTTAATGGAAATTAGAACTGTTACATGTATGTCAGAGTATATTGCCTCAATCATTTTTTTCATATTCCAAACAGGTGCAAAATGTATCTTATAGACCGGATGGTACTGCTTGATGATCCAGCCATTGACTTCTCTGGTTTCTGAAATTTGCACTATGCCAAATACCACCGGTGTAAATGCCACAAAACCATTAAGCGCTGTCGCGGCTGATGCTACACCCACCAGCCACGGAGAGGTTGGTAGCATCGGAATTGCTTCCTGCCGCGACAGCGCTAAAATGACAGATAGTCTTTCTATTTCTTTTTTATACTCGGCGGATACTTCCCCATCCGCAACTAAAGCATCGGCATCGTTTAAGAATCTTTCAATTAAGGCTAAAATTTCTTCCGTAAATTTATTGCCAAATTTATTTTGAACTTTCACGGCTAATACTTGCTCTTCTAAGGGCAATCCTGCTCGAGCGACGAAAAATTCCATTAAACCGGTATGGGCGTTAATAAAAGATTTTAAATTAACTCCGCCAAAATAGATCTCAACCGAAATGCCTAAGGTTCTCTCAATAGCGCCAGCTAATTTATTAATATTCGAAACAGGAACGAAATGAATTCTATGTTTGGATGTTATTTGCCGCTCGACCCAGATTTCTTGAATAGATTGAACTGTTCCAAGAAACAGGAAACTAGACGAAACAAAACTATTAAGTTCACTTAAGCTTCGTTCATGATCAATTTCCGATTTCTTTATGATTTCGGCTTTAAGGATCTGCAGAGACTTACTCACTAATTCCCCGAATTTGAAAATATAAAGGCTCATCCCACCCATGTAATTAAAATCCATCCAATCTTCTTGATCTTCAAACGCAGGATCCTGCCAGGGAAGCCGCTCTAAACGGCCCAAGAAAAATTCACGGTAAAATTCATCAATACGGATATCTTCAATAAGAATTTCAGGCGCCAGGTTCTTATGAAAAACAAGATTCGTCAATAGATCGTAAGCAAAAGCATAGGCATCAAAATAACGCTTCCATTGCTTGCGGTGATCTCCCATCGTCCCTAAACCAAGCTCCAGATTTCCCGCCGGAATAAGGCCGGTTGAATAAGTCACCATTTCTTCATAACTTGGGTCGGGTAAATTTAAGGATCCTGCATCGCCGTGGACAACAACGCCCGTTCCATGAAGAATTAAGGCGATATTCGTCCGGATGGATAATTGCGTAATCTGATTCCTATTGCTTAAGTTCTCTATACCAGTGACATTGTACGCAACAGCAGGTAATCCGTTCGAAATATGGGTCACGCCCGAATTCTGGGAGCTTCCTTTGACAATAATCACCACATCAAGGTCATTAGGTAAATTGTTCTGGGCGTGCCAAAGATAGTCGCCAAATACAATGATAATAGGATTTTGAATATCCTGTATCGTCAGCCCGTTGTTGCCTTTTTGGGCGATTTGCTCAAGTAAGTCTACTAAATTTCCGGCAACATCTTCTCTCTCTAATAATGTCGTTAATCTTTCTTTCATCATAGAAACAGCTTGCGGCTCATTTCTAATAAATGTCCACAGAGGTCGGTGGGAATGGTCAAGGTCAAATAAAATATCATCAACTGTTTTTCTGTTATTAATTTCTCTGACAAAACCGAATGCAGACAACCCAAATCCAAAAAACGCGGAAAGTTTTTCTTCTTTCGTATCTTTGACAAGAGAAGATGGCGCCGACTTTAAATATTCAATAATGGCCGGCGCTAAAGAGATCGTGCGCGCCGCAGAATCCAAAGAATTAGTTGCCACTACTTCGTTAAAATATTTTTCAAACTGTTTGAGGCCGGTGGAGAAAACACCGTGCGCCGCTCCGGCGTAAACTTTACTCGCGCCCAAAGCGCGCACCGCTTTAGCGAAAGCGTTCATCGTGCCACCGGTTGAGATAATGTCGTCCAAGACAATGATAACTTTTCCGTTAAAATCGATATGTTTGAACCTGTCGTTTAAAACCATCAATACATCTTCGGAACTTAAGCGAATTTTATCCATATGAGCGACTTGCGTATATAGATCCATCCCTAATTGAGATGCCGCTTCCCTAACATAATCATAAACTCCGTCATCCGGGCCCATCAAAATAATGTCTTCCAAGCGAAGCCCATGTTTCTGAATAAGATTGCGGACGATAAGGCCAAAGGCGTTAATATTAAAAACTTTTAGGTTTTCCGCTCCTTCAAAGGTGAATTCCCCGCTTTGATCCAAGAAATGAACGTTCACCGTAATGATACGATCGGTGAACTGACTGATCATCGACACAATGGCGCGAGCGCTATTGACCGCGCGCGCTTTGGGATAAATAAAACGCAGCTGGTCTTTTTCTTTTAGCGTATAGCTTTGATGCTGACGGGCATAAGCAAAATACGGCATAAAGACACCACGCAGCGACGCGTTCAGCACACTTCTTAATTCATGCAGGATCATCATTAGCTCCACGATACCCTTGTTGGTACGCGTCGCGTGGATCAAAAGATTATTCAATTCTTTTACCTGCGCAGGAATAAGTGTATTCATGTGCCGATGCTCTAGAGTATCAATTTTGATCTCGTGGATTTGCCCCTGCTCCATTTGCTTAGCTACTTCGCGTTTTAGATCAGCGTGTTCCGGAGTAAAAAGGACCGAATTGATATCGGGAAGGGCTGTTGCTTTTCTTTGCCGTAAAGGCCGAGATATGTGAACCAGCCGGATCAATTTTTCTCGGATATGATCGATCTTTTCTTCGGCTAATGACCTCTTAGAATAACGAAGCGGACGAATAGTGGAAAGTTCGCTTTTAATATCAAATACATTGTTATCCATCAGATAAATTTCAGCTTGGGCCGACAAAATATCTAAAATAGCGTCATATTGCCCGGACCGAGCAGGCAAGAAAACCCTAACCGAGCGCGCGCCAAAATCATTTTTGAGCCCATCGATCATGAAAAGCAGGATAACAATATCCTCGTCGGTCTCTAAGCTTTTGATGATGCTAATATCTTTGCCTTCAAAAGCTTCGGAATTTTTGGCAAGAACTTCTACTTCTCCGTCGGGAAATCGGCGGGCGATGATCTCGGAGGAAATGGATCCGTAACGCTTGGCTAGCTTAATACGAAGAGCGGCATCTTTATCATTAAAAATAAGATCTATCTTTTTGCTTTCTCCGCCCCGCTGGTTAATAGTATGTTTCCACTCTTTTATTCTTGACCGGGATGCCAGAGAAACGATCATTCTTTTGTGATTGCTCGGCGCGCGGCCTACCCCTAGCAATCCTTTGATGAGCTTCGCTAAATATCCGATCACCATACCAAAACTTGGGATAACGGCATTAAGCAAAGAAATGCTTCCGGCATTGTCAGGTGCATTTCGAACAACAGCCGGAGGATAAATGCGAATATTTTCCGGCTTTAATTGAGATATCTTCTTTGTTATGACAGGAACAGCGACTTCAAATCCTCCATAAATTTTATAAACGCTTGCAGCGCGTTCAACAACAGTAGAATTTTGAATAACAAAATACAAAATATCTTCATCTTTAAAATGAGTCACTTCTTTTATTTTAGAAACCAGAAGAACGGAAATCGCAGCCTGAGCTTTAGTAGAAATTAAATTACTATTGGGCTCTGATGAAGTTCTTCGAGGGGCGCGTGCTTCATCTGGAAAATACACAACATCTACTGAAATTCTTATCAAAGCCAAAGTTGCCGCGGCTGAAAAGAACGCTGCAGCAAAGCCAAACCTTAAGCCAAAATTATCTAAGGAGAAATAGAACATAACAATAGCAAATGCGGGTATCACTAATGCTGCCATTAAAGCCGGTACACCGGGATGTCTAAATATTTTCGTCATCAACGAAGTAACCTTTTTATGTTCTTTGTCTTGAGCGACGAAAATCACCATGCCAATTGCAAGTACCACAAGGATAATTTCAATGGCTCCTACCCCTAACAATCCTTTGATGAGCTTCGCTAAATATCCCACCATCATGCCAAAGGTGGGAATAACAGCATTCAAGGCTGTTAGCTGAGGCGCTTGCCCGCCATGATCGGCCATTTGTCTTTCCAAGAATTTAGTAAAGTCATAACGGTATTTGATATGCCGCAACCGGTCAATAAGTTTTCGCTTGCTGGAGTATTTAATATCGGAAGAAATATTAAGATATTCCTTGGCATTATCAGGGCTAATAACAAATCCCGGCAAACCATGTTTTTGTAAAATAAGGCTTACGATCAAAGCTCCGGTGCGATGGTTCCCTTCAATAAATAATTGCTGTTGGCTTAAAATCTGCACATAAACCGCTGCGGCCTTCGCGTAAACAGAAAAATACGAACGGCTTTGATATTTTTCCCACACAGCTTCAATACCCTTACCAAAAGATCTCTTTACCGCCTGCACATATTGATTTCGCTCTAAGCGGACGGCAAAAACATTTCCCATCAACACCAAGTGATTCAATTCCAGAAAATCTTCTCTACTGATTTCTCTATTCTTTCCAAGTAGACTGTTGACACACGCATAACCTAAAATAATTCTATCAATTGTCTCCTGTTCGGGAAGTTCGCGCGGCGTATCAAGCTGGTGATTAAGCTCGGAAAATCCTTCTAAGAATTCCTGCAGTGATCGGCGTACCGTATCCATATCCATTGCCAAGTCGGGAGTTTCTAATCTCGTGGCGGCAAGTAATTTATCTCGAGATAAATTTTTTCGTTGATGGCGTAAAGCTTTTGTTATAGCTACCACCGGCGCGATCATGGGATAAATGATCACATACCAAATCTTGTGGCGCAGATGTTCGGCCTTGATCATAAATCCGTTCTTATTGACCATCCAAGAATAGAATAAGGAGAAGAACTGCGTGGAAATTCCATCGACCACAACTTGAATAGCCGGATGAGAAGCCTGCACGGCGTAGGTGCGGATAATGGACGGCAAGCGCGTCATCCAAAACGCTTCATGTTGTTTCTCTTGGGCTAAAGGATTTTGATTGACCGTGTCTTTCTTGGCATGTTTAACGACCGCGGCATAAATAAATGTCCGGACTCTTACTACCGCCATCAGGCCAATAATGCGAAGCGCGGTGGCGGCATAAAATTCCGCGCCTTTATCTAAGGTAACATCAAATTGCGCGTGAATGAATTGAACGATCTCAAAAACAGCAATAACGGCAACACTTAAAATCGGAGCTAAGAAAAATGCTTTGGCGATGGCCGGTATTTCTTTTTTGCCTATTTTCTTTCTTTGAACAATCTGGCCGAAGGTAAACACGGTGACCATAAATACTGATACCGCCAAGATCGACGCGATAATTCCTGCTCCTGCAACACTCGTTGAAACCATCGCGTTTAAAAACATCATACTAAGGGCTGAAACAAAGGCCATTAAAAATCCACCCGGAACAGCCAATAAAACTTGTTTTTTATTGATGCCATGCCCGGCCATCCATTGGCCTAAAATATCCGTAACAACAACGAATTGCGTAAAGATGATGATATTGGCGATGAAAACTCCGATGAGACGGCTTAAAAGATGGGGCGCGTTAAATCCGTAGACAGTTGCGGCAAAAATCCCCAAAATGATAAAACTAACGGCAAATTTCTTACCTAACGACAACGGAATTTGACTTTTGGGCTTAGGAATAAAGTTGCTGTCTTGTTGTACCGGTTCGCTCGCGCTGTTGACCAAACCAAACAAGGCAAAAGGTAAAATAAACCCAAAGGTAAACGCATTTAATTCTTGTTCTGCGACATCTAAACGTTTACTTTCCGGATAAGGTAACAAATCAGGCGTTTCTCCACGCCTAACTTTTTCTTGAGTTTCTTTCCACCACTTTGCCGTCACCAAATCGCCGTGTACCGTCATAAAATGATCTTTATATCGTTCCGGAACAGAAAACTGTATTAGCTCGGAAGGAAAGACATCTCCATCGGAAACTGATATCCATTCGCTCTCATCCATCATGCTTTCCCAATCATCTTGTGGTTTCGGTTTGTCTCTAAAATTATAATTAAGAATTGAGTCAATTTCGTCATAATCATAACAGCAGACGCGTCCATGAGAAGTCACGCCAAAATTTTTGCTAAAATAATCACCCATAAAGATTCCCATTTCGGCTAGATCTTTAACACAATACCCATAATCAATAACGGCTCGTCGGGCTGATTCGGGATCTGCTTCTTCAAGGAAAATATTTAGCGGAGTAATTCTGCGTTCAATATAGACGTGATGGATAACCACATAGTCGCCGCTTAACGTAACAACATTTCCGGCTGTTTTAAGCAACTTTTCTAAAAGTTCGCTCGGAAATCTATGACGCCTAAAACGCAAGTGTTCGAATTCCTGTGTATCTAAAAGCCTCCCTCCGCGTTCGTGACGGAAAACAAAATTGTAACGGTCTTTGATCCTTTCTCGCGTCATGTCTTCTTTAGCCAAAAAGCTCTTGATCAGTTTAAATACCATATTGATCTTATTGAGGGCCGCAACGGTCATGGACATCCCCTCGATCCCGCGGGCGATCACAAAGGGTTCATTGGTTGTATCAAGATGGTTAATAAGCTCCCGATAAAGAACGGTTTTTCCATGCTTGTTGTAACCGATAGATATGTAAAGTTCGGAAACTCGTTTAAGTGGCATAATAGATTTAAGGAATGTGATCAACGCCACATGGTCACTAATATCAACATGGAAATAGGAACGTGTAAAACTAAAAACGATGCTGGCATCCGTCTGATTAAGTAAAACAGCATCGACCGCAATGCCTGCCCCTGTGTTGACCAACGGTAAAACAAACGGGACAGTCATAAAATCTTCTTCCGGAGTTCCGACAATGATACGCCCGATCATATAGGCGCGCTTGTCGCGATAGAATAGCGGCTTTAAGATCTCAACGCGAGCGATCTGAGAATCGCCCCAAACATTGATAAGATGATGCGTGATTTCTTCGGCAACAGCCTTTGAGTTTCTTTCCAAATCTTTAAAGCCAACAGAAAATGCATGCTCCGAAAGAATGCGCCGGACCATCTCTTGTGTTGTTTCCGTGCGGTGATATACAGTGTAGATACCATCCTTATCGCTCGTATACTCAACATTGGAATGAACAAATTCAATAGACGGATTGACGCCTTCGGTGGTAAATATTTTACGCGTAATCGAATTAAAGAATGTTTCCGCAAATTCTCCGTCACGATAGTCTTCTAACATTCTAAATGTGATCATTTGGTTATATTTGACTTTCATCGTCGACCATAATGTTCTATCGTATTTATTCTCTCCTAGTATTCCGCTCCATTGTGAACCGGCCAATGAAGCAACCGTTTCGCTGATGATCTTTCCATAAAGATCAATACGATCCATTTTGTCTTGCTGGTCACCCTGCCAATCTCTTTGTTCAAACCGTGTTTTCGCGCGCAAGGTGATCTCTCTAAACTCACGATGATAACGGTCAAAGGCGTCATAGATCATTTGGGCGCTTCTTTGCGCTAAGACGTCCCGGCTTTCGCTATTTGCCTGCACCGTCGCCCAGAACCCAAACGGCATCAACAATCCCGCGAAACCGTTTAAAGCTTCTTCAGGATCTTGTTCATTAGCATTTCCATTGATCGGACGTAAAGCATTATGCCAGCCTTCGGTTTTCTCGCTGTCGACACCCACCACCATAAGCATATTGCCCAGCACATAAAGGCTGGTATCGGTTTTTATACCGACCGCTTCGCTGGTGATCTTCAGATGGACTCCATTATCGCTAAGCCTGCCTAATTCCTTAAGGATCGGATGAGAAACCATCAGGGCATCTTTCATTAACCGGAGAGCGAGAGGAAAAATAATATAACGCGCTAACGGTGTCCTAAAATAATCATAAATATTTAATTTTCCGAAAGTTTCGATAAGCCAATTGGTGAGCTCGCGATTTCTTTTAAACGAGGTCCTCGAAAGCGCGGACCAGAATAACGGATCCAAATGATGAAAATAATGAAGCACCGCTTCGATGATCTGCGCATCCGCTAAGGTAGCGTCTTTGCTAAGATTCCGATGAGACAAAGCATTATGATAAAGCAGTTTAATAAGGCAAGGGATGTCTTTTAATTCATACAGCTTGACTATATCCCACAGCTGATGTCTTTCTAGTCTGGACAAAGAACGGCGCAAAACTCGCTCCATAATAAAAATATCCGGATCGTCTATATTAAGCCCGTCCATGTATCCTTTGAAGATAAGCGCTAAATCCGGATGATGTTTGCTTAAATAAGAATAAACACGGTCATAGATCTTTTCTTCTCCGGTCGGCAGATTACCGTCGCCAAATCCGATGATCTTCATGGTACGTTTATTCACTAAAGCCCTCATTAACCGGCGCCTGGCATCACGAAATACTTCAGGAATGATCCCCGGATAAGCCTTAACTGTAACTACGCCCTTTTCGTAGGCGTCCTCGTAAAACTCATGGCCGACAAGTTTATGGAACGTATCGACTAATTTTTGATAAAGCGATCTTTCCTGCGGAATATAACTTAAAACTTCCGCGGCCATATTGGCCTGAACATACCGAGGAATATCCTCAAAGGCGATATTTGTACGCAAAAGCCATGTTAACTTGGTCCAAACTTTATGATAGAGTGTAAATTTAGGGATAAGGATGAAGTGCTTTGACCCAATTTTCTCCCACACTTTTCGAGAACCAAAAATAATCGTAATTTTATTTCGATATAAATCTTCCAATACCCCTTTGATTTCTTTTAACCGCTTATTCCCCGAGAAATCTCCCTGGATGACTAAGCCGAATCTTTGCCCATGTTTGCTATTTTCTTTGAGGTTAAGCAGCCGGTCTGCGGCATCTCCAAAAGTCCCTAAGCCGGTCGCCTCCGTAACCACAATATGCTCAACATAACCAAACGGCCTTTGCGGATCTCTAGCAAGAGGCGGCAATGGGTCAGGCCTATTTTCAATGTATTTATCATGATAAAATTCAACCCTGCTATTTTCTGGATTTATCTCTCCGACTCTTCCCTGCAAAGAATCAAAATAAGGCTCATCCGGGTGGTCTTTCGGATCGGCCGCCATTTTACGCACGCCACCAGGAAGATGAATACTGCCTAAAATCTCCACATAAACATCCACCGGAATATCTTTGTCTAAAGCTATCAAGATTGCGTGGCGCAAGTTAGGAAGCGCGTCAGATGAAGCAATAGGATTGCCGTCATTATCAAAAGGCGGTGTATGAGAAGCCGTAAAAACAATCGGAAACGGTAACTGCCCCTTAAATTCCAAAGACATAATGAATGATGTAAATGACAGCGTATCAGTGCCATGAGTAAGCACAATGCCGGCCGGACGCGGCAGATCGCCAACGTTCGCCTTTTCCTTAAGGCGCTGGTAGGCATCCATTTTCAATGCGACAGCGGCCCGAATGGACCTTTCAATTACTTCCCAATGTTCCGGTGACATATTGCTGGAATCCGGAGGATTGTCAAAAATTCTCTGCTGGTAAAGAATACTGCCGCCAATTTCGCTTACTAATTTTTCAATACTGCCGCCGGCTGTACGCGATGTTTCTCCGGCCATGTTAATCGTTCCGCCGGCGTTAAGCACAATGACTTTGCCAAAAATATCTTCATCAGAATAAACTTGCGGCGCAACCGTTCCCCAGAACGCGAAGGGTACAAATAATCCTGCAAATGAATTTAGCCTTTCGGTATTTCTTAACGCATCGATCTGGCTTTGGGAATTTTCTTCAGTCAGTGTTTCTAAAAACTTCCCAAGCGCCTCATAATTGACCCCTGTGGTTAATTCATAACGCGTGTATTCGCGAATGCCTTCATCAATACTGACCCAGCGGATCGTATCAAACAGATTGGCTTCAAATAAGGTTTTGGAGCCGATAAATATTCGTCGTGACGTTCCAGCTTCCCCAAAAGTAATTTCGTCATCCGGATATTCAGGTTGTTTGGTTCTACGCTTATATTCAATGGCTGCATTTTCCCGGAAATGGTCAGCGAAAACTAAAATATGATTCCAAAGTATTTTTCGTAAATTCGGATTTCGGGTCGTATGCTTAATGGTGGCATAGACACCCAAATGATCCGTGTTGGCATCAAAACCTAAAGCCAGAACATTTTTAGAATCCATCTTCTTAGCGACATGCACGATATGGTTACCCGTAATACGGCCGATCAAGCGGCCGAAAATATTATAAAATAGGTAGGCATAGCTAAGAGGGATAGCGCTATAAAACCAGGAAATGATAAATAAGAAGAATTCTTCAAAGCTCACCGGAACGCCAAAGTCAACCCATTGACGGCTCCAAGCTAAATAGGTCAGCCCCATAAACGAAGTGATGAAAACCGCAAATTCCATCAGAAGATATCCCAATATAATTCTGGCAGCCGGAGCGGCAATATCTTCATCTCCATTTTCGATAAGTTGTTTACGATACTCGCGGACGGTTAAGCCTAAACTGATGATAAGCCAGGCGAAAACAATGCCCGCGAAAATAAGGATAAAGTTAGTCGTTGATCGGCCTTCAAAGCCCGCTCCTAATGCTGTTGTGAAAAGCCCAAGAGTCATCGCTATTGTCCATCCGGCAAAACTATATAAGCTTCTACTTCCCGAAAAACCTGCGCGGCCTAAAGGCCTAGCAAATTCACGTTCATCACCCATGAACCGATACCAGGGCGTCACAATTTCTTTACCTTGAATGTGACGCATTCCCTTCGCAAAGAATTCAAACGGTAATTGATCCAAAGTTTCCAGGCCTGTTCTTGTCAGGATCAATGAGCTTCCAATAATAATACTTCCATCTAAATGCGTCCTAAATCCGGATATCTCTACACGATCCTTGCCCAAGCTTTCCTTCAATGTGGCAATCAAAGCACCGTTAAGAGGGCGATCTTTGAGAAGTTCTTGAGATTGTGACGGAATAAGATCCAACTGGGTCAGATCGATAAACAACTTTCCGGCAGGATTAAGCAATCGATATAATCTCTTGAGGACATCGATCTGGTCGGGGATATACGCTATAACGGCGCGCCCGACAATGATCATGTCAAATTTAGATTGCAACTCAGCAAATCCAACTTGTTTACTTACGTCAAGAACGCGGTGATGACGATGGATCTGGTAAAAAACTCTCAAGGCAAAGGTTTCAAATCTTTCCCGGCTTGGATAAAAGACATCTTCTCCACTTTGCTCCAAATATTCAATAACGTGCGGTAGATCATACAAAAGCCCTTCTTCCTTGTTGATAGAGTGATACTCAAAAGCATCTCCATATTTTAAAATAAGATCAATAATGGCTCTGCCACGGCCTACTCCCACAAATAAAAGACGGAACTGGGTTTTGCGGCTTTCATAACGCTCTGATAACTCACCTAAAACCTCACGGACATGCGGAAAGTGTTGCTCGTAAATCTCTATTTGTTCGCTAAGATCACGATTAACATAATCTTCTCTTCCTTCATATGCCTGCGGAGCAGAAATTTGGACGTAAGTGTTGTGTTTTACTTCGGTCAAAGAGACATTTTCACTATCATCTTTAATTTGCGCGCGCACAAAACCAAAAAACGCAAAGAAAGAAGGTAAAAGAAAAGCGTTCAAGTCCTCTGACCGCGCTTCTTTAAACTCGATCAGCGAGGCATCGTAATCAGCGGGTTTTTCAAAGCCTAAAAGATTTAAGATGGTGGCGGCAATATTGGAAAGGCCGGTGTTTTCTACTTCGGTTAAGGAATATTCTCCGCTATATTGCGGATCAACGATAATGAACGGAACAGGATTAAGGGAGTGGCGGGTGCTGACGACCTTGTTCCCTTTCTTATCGAGCGTAAACATCTCATCAGCATTGCCGTGATCGGCGGTTACGATGGTAATGCCGTTCAACGCGCTCACCGCGTCAATAAGCTCGGCCACACACTCATCAACCGTTTCCATCGTTTCAATGATCGCTTTTTCAACACCCGTGTGCCCGACCATATCGCCATTAGGAAAGTTAAGGCTGATAAATTTGTATTTTCCCGTCAATAAAAGTTCTTTTACCTTTTTGGTGATTTCATAAGCCTTCATGGCCGGCTTTTGGTCAAAAGTAATATCTTTATCCGACGCAATCTCAATATATAATTCCAAACCTTCATTGATATAGCCGGATCTATTGCCGTTCATAAAATAAGTTACATGGCCGTATTTTTGTGTTTCCGATATACGCACCGTTGTAACGCCGTTATCACAAAGATATTCTCCCAAGGTGCGGGAAATGGCAGGCGGAGCAACCAAATAATTTTGCGGAACCATCAGATCACCGTCATAAAGCATCATGCCGGCATAAAGCACATCGGGGGTACGTTCGCGGTCAAATTCTTTAAAATCTTTCTCTCCAAAAGCGCGGGAAATTTCAATGGCACGGTCGCCGCGGAAATTAAAGAAAACAACCGAATCTCCGTCTTCGATCGTTCCCATCGGTTTTTCATTCTCGTCCACGATCACAAACGCAGGAAGATTTTGATCCTGTGCGTCTTTACCACTCGCCTCTTCGGCTTCCCTATATAATGTTTCAACAGCTTCTCGAACAGATCGAAACTTTCTGCCGCGCCCTAAAACATGCGTATCCCAGCCGCGCTTGACCATATTCCAATTATCGTTATATCGGTCCATAGTGGTCGTCATTCTTCCGCCGCCCGAAGCGAACGCGTAATCAAAACCAAATTCATGATTGATCTGCGCGAAAAATTCTTCCGCTCTATCAACGTAGGTCAAAGCTGATTTTGGATGAACATCACGTCCGTCTAAAAGCGGATGAACTCTAACGCGTTTGACACCCCTGTTGGCGGCTTCTTTAAGAAGAACAAAAAGATGATCAATATGCGCATGGACATTTCCGTCGGATAAAAGGCCGATAAAATGCATGGTTTGACCATCACGCTTCGCCCGTTCAATAAGATCATTCCAGATAGCCGTTGTGAAAATATCTCCGCTTTCGATGGCTTGATTGATCAGCTTAGCGCCCTGATCAAAAATACGTCCGGCTCCGATAGCGTTATGCCCGACTTCGCTATTTCCCATATTGCTGTCATCGGGAAGGCCGACAGCTGTGCCGTGCGCTTTGAGTTTTCTGAAAAACGGGCTTTTTAATAATGCATCCAGACGCGGCGTTTTTGCCAGATAAACTCCATCGGATTCATCATTGCTTCCTAAGCCAACTCCATCCATGATAATAAACAAAAGCGGCCCCTGCCGCCCTGAGAATTCCTTCAGCCGCGGTAAAACAAGTTTTGTCTCTGAAACAGAGCCGATGAATGCCAGCGGCGCGAAGATAAATGGAACAACAAATCCCTGCAGATCTTGTTGGCTGTCTTCTGTATTCCTCCAATAGGAATTCCGGCCGTCAAACTGAAACGCGCTTAACCCTAAAGACGAGAATTCTTGATCTATTTTTGTCACACGAAATGAGATCGTCGAGCGTTTTAAAGGCGAAAGCCGCATCATATGCTGCGCGCCTACAGTCTTTTCCACAGCTTGAGAAACTAATTGCGATATTTCTTCCGTCGTATGCAATTTTCCGGAAACCCTCTGGATCGCCATCGTAACAATGTAGGCGAATAATGTTCCGTTTGTCTTAAGAAGACGGTACAAGTTATTAGCAACCGCTACTTGATCGCGGATATATTCCATCACCCAAGTTCCGATAACAATGAGATCAAAATCAGAAGGAAGTTCTCTTAGTTGGGCGGCGCTCGTAACATCAGCACGGTGGAAATTCTTGTGCAAGATTTCAAAAGCCTTCAAGACATTGGGATCGGTTAAATCCCTATCCATAAAGAATGAAACCTCGGGTAAATCATATAGAAGATTGCTTTCAACATTGATGGAGTAGTATTCAAACTTGTCACCGAATTGTTCGATAAGATCAAGAATGACCCGCCCGCGTCCGGCGCCGACTAAAAGAATTTTTGGTTTATTCACACCATCTGAATTTTCTTTAAGTTCTACCAAATCTTGAAGCAATTGTTCTCTACCGGCATCATCACGATACAATTTGCTTAAGTCAAAAAGCCCGCGGTTGACAGCCCCTTCATCGCCGTACAGCGACGGAACAGGATGCGAAACATATGTTTTTGGATTTACGACAACTCCCAAAGCTGAAATCGGCGCGAAGACGAACGGCAAAAGGAAGCTGTTCAGGATTTCTCTTGATTGTTCTCTATCGTCCGCCAGTGCGTCTAAAGAAGTAAGCGGCAATTCTCCCTCTTCGCCCCATTCGCTTTCATCCGGCAGCACATCGCTTCGGTCGGTATGCGAATGCGGGAACATCACAATGAATTTTGTTCCAGCCTCATGTTTCAAAGAATCATCGGAAATCGGTTGAGGTTTTCCGAATTGCCCATTAACATAGTCCAAACGATAAGCAAGCTGGCCACTCACTCGGCTGATGACCGTGATAGTTCCGCCATACATATCCACAATATTTCTTACTTCGGCTAATCCAACGCCGCCACCGGCAAATTTTCTAAAAGCGCTCCCTTTTGTTTCGCAAACATAAAATACAGCTTCAAGCTTATCCGCCGGAATTCCTACCCCGTTATCTTCGATGGTGTAATAATAACCTCCATCGCGATCCGCATAGTCTTGATAGATCAACCCTTCTTTTCTGTCTTCACCCGGAATATTGGGTAGATACACAACCGCATTCTTAAATAATTCTGTAAAGACAATTTGGATCGTTAAGCCGAACACTCGACGATTCATAATAATTTGAGTATCTTGATGAACACGTGTAACACCGGAAATATCAATGTCTTCCTCTAATAAAAACGCCTCCTGAAAAGCTCTCCAGGGGTCAGTTTCCATTTCGAAACCAACGATCGTATCAAAACTTCCGTTATAAATAGCGCGAATGGCTGAGAATTGCCCTTCCATAAGGACAGGGACCATAAACTCAATAAGCCGTGCACTGTCAAAATCAATTTCATTCATGCGCTCTAATATTTCCTGTATCTTTGGCTCATGCGCTCTTTGCGCTAAAACCGCCGTGAATGTTCTGGTGACCATCACCGGGTATCGATTGCTGCCAAGGTCGCGATCTAAATCAAGGAATAGATCGGCTACCAATTTTATAGCTTTTTGATATGCCATGTATTCCCGGCTATTGTGTAGCGCATAGGCTTCTTCAAAAGCATTGATAATGCGTGACTTCATAAGGCTAATGGCTGTAATACGGTCATTGAGGATATGCCCTTGGAATAAGGGGCTATCTTGTCCCAAGCGTGAATCTAATTCTCTTAAAAGCCGGGCAAACTCATTGAGGAAAAGATACAACTTATTCATAACTACCATGCCCATCTCAGCAATATTGACACGGTTTTCCTGAAGCGGATAAATGCGAAGATACATTTCCACAAAATCTCTCATATTACGTATCCGCTTAGAACGCGGAGCGAGTATGACGCCAATACTAAATATTTTCTCATCAAAGATCTGCGGGACAGAAGTTTCATCTTGCCCTAAAAGAAACTCAGCCAAAAGAACATTACGAGTGCTTTCTTCCGGATTTCCCAAAGGCGGCCTCAAGCCTCCCATAATAACATCACGTTCAAAATCAAAAGTTGACCCGCCTTCTTCCTGGCGCTTGGTTATTTCATGATAAGCGACATGCGCGTTTATGACTTCTCGTTCGCGCACTTGGAGGTTTTTAAGGATCAAGGCAAAATTTGGTGACGAATCAACATGGGAAATTCTAATGAGCAAGTTGATCGCCTGGGAAAATTTTTCCGTCGTAGCGTCATTACGTCCAATAAAATTAGATAAAAATGTAACGCCTTCTTGATTTAAGGACATTGACCTGAAAGCTAGCTCTGCTCTTTGTTGTATTCCTTCGGGAAGTTTACTCCTAACGAGTTCTCTTAATCCAAAATGCAAAGGCCTGTTAAGATGCCATCCTTGGATATTGTCTCTGAACAGCGCTTCGGGAATTTCTGTTTCAAGAACATCGCCTGTTTGTTCAATGCGAACAACAACTTTCTCTAATTCGCTTTTGATCTGCTGAACTATCGCAGTGATATCATCACGCGTTAAAGATATTTCATCGGCCATATCCCAGATCTCATGGATGCCTTCGGGCACAGGGACAAATATTTCTGACAACACGCTTGCCCTAAATTCCTCATCGTTTAAGAATTTTCTGAGTGACGCCTCTTCGCGGATCTCTTCGGCCAAAGCATAGACCAAGCGCAGCGCATCATCGTCGAGAACGATCAAAGAGAAATGTTTCTTAAGCTTTTCCGTAATAATTGCCAGGCCTTCCTCTTTGGATCGGACGAGTCCAAAGATCATCGGAGCAAAGGGCAAGATAAAACTATTGGCAGTTTGCACGCCGTTTTGCGCCTTTCGGCGGTTAAATTCCTCAATGGCCGCAACCGCTTCCTGCGCGGAATCGACGATGGTATAAAGCGTTATATCTCCTTCAGAGACAACGCCGGATTTCACTAAGACTTCCTTAAAATACGTATCCCACGGCTGCCAAAATTCGCGGTCGATCAAAATAAGCGGCTTCTTTTCAACTTTACGTGTTTGCATCAAAACGATCGCTTCAAAAAGCATATCCATCGTTCCCATACCGCCGGGGAAGAAAATAAGTCCCTGGTCGCTGTGGCGCATAATGGCTACTTTTTGTAAGAACATATGCGAGAAACCCACGGATGTCCTTGCCCAGCTCAAATCGTCAAGGCCGTTTAAGCCTAATAAGATCAAACGCCCCGAATGATAAAACGCGTTTTTCTTTGCCGCTTCTTCAATGCCATCTTTGACCGCAACACCAATGCCTTTATCGCTTCGCACAATGGTGGAGATATGTTTTTCCGCTAAGCGCCGGGCAAGGTCTCTGGCTAAGATATAATTCAGATCGGATTTGGATGTTAAATGACCGCCCATAATTGTTATAACCCGTCCGGTATTGCTAAGCGCACCGGTTACTTCCGCAAACTCTCTTGCCACCGAGTCAAGGTCAAGCGGATCCACAACACGATTGGGAGCCGCATTCACTAAAGCAACAAGGTCTCTTCCTCTATCTAGCATCTGCACTAATTGATGAGCCGGTTTCTTTAGAAATCCGCGGCGCTCCATATCATTAATGCGTTCCATTAAGGGGCCATAAAATGTTTTTCCATAGACAATAACGGGCATATCTTCCGGTAAAGCGCCGGAATCTTTAAGCGCTAATGTCTCAAAAAGCTCAGCCATAGTGCCAAAGCCACCGCGCATATGGACAATTGTTTTAGCTACTCTAAAAAAGGTCGTTTCCCGCGAGAAGAAATAATCAAAAAATATCTGAATATTGGCAAAAGGATTGACGGCTTCCTCGAAAGGAAGCTTTATGGGCAGCGCGATGGAGTCATGCCCTGCGGCGGCCGCACCCTTATTGCCCGCTTCCATAACGCCCGGCCCGCCGCCGGTGGTAACGGGGCTATTGAATAAAGCCGCGACCATTTCGACAAAACGATAATAATGGTGGCCTAATGTTCTGCGCGCCGAACCAAAAATAATATCGGTGGCGCCGATAATGTTTTGGTAGAACTTTTCAACACGAGATAATTCCGCGATGGCTTTATCTAAGAAATATAATCCGCGCTGAATTGCTTCGCGCTGTTCTTTTTCCCAGATGGCGAATTCCCGTTCGGCTTGTTCGTTTTCTTCGTGAGTAAGTCCGTGTAGTTCGTGATGCAGGGTGCGGGCGAGATAGTTATTAAGATTGGTAGCGATGAGGAAGGTCTTGTCATTATTGGCTCCATAAAAAACGCGCTTTTCGTCAGGCCCGGCGAGTAATTTTCCGGAGCGAATAAGCTGTAAGAGGCGCTGATAGCGAATTTCATCGCCTTTATATTGATAATAAACTAAGTTAACCTTCACCCAACCCGGCATGGCATCTTCGCTGACCGCGCTAAATCCCGGAAATCCCTTTGCCTTCAGTTCTTCAAATCTTCTTTCAGCATCTTGCCGTACATATCCTTCACGCGGTTTGGCGGGATCAAGCGGAGCATTGTCTATAGGTTTCGCCGGATACGTGTTATTAATAAATGCAAGTAGATCTCGAATGGGTTTCGGTAAAATGTCATCAGATTTACTGCCCTCAGGTATTTTTTCTCTAAATAGTTCTGTCTGCCACCCAACAGTCCCTTCATTTTTATGCGTGGCAAACATCTCCGGGGTCATCTCCATAAGCCCGGCTAAAAAGATATAATTTTGGCCTCTAGAAAAATACCTCTTTATCAAAGGTGTTACTCCATAAACGTGAACAATATTGACAACGAGTTGGTTTAAGCGGTAAATATTATCGTTGTGTAGCTCATCACGCAGCGATCTTCCCTGCTCACGTAATTTAGAGGATCTAGAAATAAGGGCATCCGTGGCCTCTTGGGAACCGGAAATCCGCTCTCCCATGGAACTCGCTTCATCTACCAGCCTTGCGACTTCCTCAAGGTCATCATTGCTTAAAGCCTCATCCAAACGCGATGAAAGGAAGATAACAGAAATTTGCAACCGATGAGCTTCATCACTTAATTGATTTTCTTGTTCATTAAGATCATCAACTTCTTTTGTTTTCTTATTAATTTCAGTTACTAAATTTTTCATCCATCGGTATAAATCTTGCAAACTGAACCCTTTAGCTTGCAGCGCGCGTATTTTACCAAGGATCTCTCCGGCTTCTTTTTCCATAGCCGCTTTGCGCTCATTTTCATTTTGCTCTAAACCGCCATTAACCAAACCAAGGATCCCGAAAGGCAATAACGCGATAAAGCTGTTTAATTGAATACTCCGGGTCACTTTATAGAGGTCTCCCTGCCCGGACACGTGATCAGCAAATTGGAAAGGAACTTCGGAAAGCAATTGATGCGTCGGCAGTGATTTAACCAATCTGAAAGAAGCGTGATAATCATCCGGACGAAGAACATTGCCTGCGCCCAAAATTCGTGTTAGTTCACCGATGATAACATGGCTAGCTAAAACACCTTTTTCATAAGGCGATGCTAAACGAACGGACTCAAACTCCGTAACCAATTGCCCGCCCGGGACTAAAAGATCATATAAGTTAACATTCACTCTGATCTGATCAGGGATATACATAATGACCATACTTCCAACGATAACCAGGTCAAATTCACCTTGCGCCCTGACCTGCTCAAGGTTTCGCCCATAACTGATATTTAAAACAAAATGATGTTGATGAATCTTTTCTAAAAGATCTTTTGTCATTTGCGGATCTTCTTTCAAATCTCGATGATTACGTTTTAAATAGCCGGACAAGCCATTAAAGTCAAACAACAAATTCTCTTCCCGATTGATGGAATATATTTCGAACTTACCGCTCTTTTTCAAAAGATCGATCGTAAGCCCACCGCGCCCAACTCCTACGATGAGGATCTTGGCATTCGGCTTTTCACTAGCTAACACACTCAAAACCTTCTCTAAATCACCATGACGTATGGTCAAGTGACTTAATCCTCGAGAAATAAACCCTTCCGCCGGATACCTCGCCGGAGGCGGGATCTGCCTATAATCGATGAGGCCGGAAGCGACTGTCCCAAATAAAAATAACGGCACAAAACATGCGCAGGAACTGATAGGCGCTGAAAGTTGTTTTCCTGTCTTACGCAAGATCGTGACCGATCCTTGTCCGTTATATTCTTCCCCTTGTTGCACAACTGTAAATACTCCTTGGGTTCTGATCTCTTCGGGAAGATGAGCAAAACCTATAAACCATCCGCCCTTTTTAAGGAGCTGATGGATTTTTTGCCAAGACCTTACAAGGTTGATAAATCCTTCTTCTTGCACATCGTTAAGTAAAACAGCGTGCGCGTAAATAAAATCAAAACTTGCGCTCTGCAGCCGAAGCTCTTCGACCGCGCTGCTGTAAATCTTGATTTTTTGCCGGCTGCCGTCATATCGCGGGAACAATAGATCTTTGGCTAATCCGGTAAAATGGTTTATGGTAGGTTCAACGATAACCAAACGCCCTAACTCCGGAATTTCTTCCAAAAGCGCTGAAACTTCCCAATCGGTTTGCCCCGGGCCGATCTCAAGCAGTGTTTTTTCGGAGAATTGAACTGATTTACTCTTTAAAAGAGCAACGCTGTCTCTGACGGCGTCCCTTATGTCAGCACGAGTAACATGCCAATGGCGCTGAACCCGATTAAAAGGAACTTGATCAAAGATGTGAACATATTTGCGATGCCCCGCAATGATCCTATTTTCTCGAGGAGTAATAACCGTATGGGGATTTTCAAAACGTATTTCATAAGTCCAGTGGGGAGAAAGACGATTTAAATACTCCATCGCTCTGTCGCGGCTGACCAGCCAGGCTTCTTTAGGGAAATTGCTCGTAGATGTATTGACAACTTCCCCAAACAATACCGGCAACACAAACGGCGCAAAACCAAATCCGGCAAAGGCGGATAATGTTTCGCGCGAGTCTGTTGAGCGCGTCCTGTCATCGGAGACGCGGAACACAAGCTCATAACCTATCTCGCCTGTTCTTAAAAGCAGGTCACGAACAACCAATGTATCGACATCAACGGCAATGATCGGTTTTAAATCGCGAAAAACTAATCTCTTGTTAATGCTGCGTCCAATGGCGGCCGATATAATTTTATAAGAAGAACGGGCCATTTCGCCGTCAAAGAATTGAAATATTTCCATTGTGACACGTTCTTCTTCTTGTTGGGCTAAACCACTTTCCAAAGATCCAGAAACAAAGTTGACGGATAAGCCTTCACTTGTTAAGGCCATCAACTCAGCTATATCGCTATCCGCCTGCGGGTCTATAGCGCGAGATAATTTATCAAAATCAATCTTTATAATCCCCAGCGGATACTGATTGATCATAACCAAACCATATTCGCCATGAGTTATCCGGCTTTCAAAAAGTTCGTCTAAAAGACGTTGGTCTCCGGCCGTAACATGTTGGAATAAGGCAAAGCGAATTTGCTGAGATTCGAATGGAAATACAATGGCCTGATCGGTCAAGTAACGTAAGGCAAATTCTTTTCCAAAAAGCTCTCTGCTGGGCGAGCCTGCGCTAGGATTAACACTACCAAACAATACCGGCACAAACCCAAATCCGACAAAGGCGGGAAGCGCTTGGCTTCCCGATAAATATTCATACGTTTCACGGCCGGTTTCGTGTTCAACAAACTTAAACGGCAAGTCATCAAGAACAAAAGCTCCGGGCTCTTTTTTCATCATCAGGCTAACCCATCCTTGAAAATTATTATCAGTATCAATGCGAATAATATTTTCCGGTCTTAAACGATACTGGATTTCGTTGATCACCATAGATTGGGCAAGGCGGCCTGAAGTATTTTGAGACGTAAAATCAATTTGATTAAATCCACTAAATAAATATCCTCCCGGACGAAGTAAATGATAGAGGGCTCTGTTGACCGCAATTTGATCGGGGATATAGGATAAAACACAATATCCCATAATGATCAAATCAAAGTTTCCTTCAATTCTTTCGAGGTTTTTTCCGTAACTTATATCCATCACATAATGATGCTGATGTAAACGGGCAAGAAGGTCATCCATATTAGAAAATGGATGAGAAAAATAATCGTACCGTTGATGCTCAAAATATTCTTTTAAATGGGCAAGATCAAATAAAAGCCCTTCTTCCAGATTGATGGAATGATATTCAAAATCATACCCTTCTTCTAAAAGTTCAATGATACTAACCCCGCGCCCAACGCCAACGATAAGAACTTTAGGCATTGTTCCTTGTTCTCGATGTTGCCGTAATAACATTGTCAGAGCCCCCGTAAACCAACGCTTTTTGTCAGAATAAAGCTCGTGCAAAGACGCAACCCCGCGGCTCACCGCGTCTTCGCCGATCCGCTTCGCATAATTCTCAGGGACAGGTATTTGACGATAAGATGCTAGTGTATTCCCCATGCTATCAACCAATCCAATGATTACCGGCACAAATCCAAATCCGGCGAAGGCGGAAAGTACGCCAACAGTTCCAGCGGTTGTCCGAGCGCCTTCAAAAGCCGCCGCGCGCAATTTATCCGCGTCGAGCTTGCGCAGATCAATATAGATCTTTCCGTATGTTTCTTTGTGATCGGTTTTTCTGATCCGGTAAAGCCTTCCCGACTTCTTCCATAAAGAAAGGGTTTCAGCAAAGAACCTGGCGCCATCGGGCAAGGTCAGAGTTGAGCTAACAGATGTAAAGCCTCGGCCTTTGACCCAGAAAAGAAGAATAGCTAAAGCGGTTTCGGAATACTGCGCCCGTTGATCTTTGTTCATAATACTGAAGATCAACCTCGTAATACGTGTTCCCTTAGATTCAATGGCGAACACAATAGCGCCCTTGTCGGTTGTTATTTGCCCGTGAAGAATATTATCGCTGTTTTCTTCGATATGAAGCGAATCAACGATATCCTCTAAAGATGTCCCTGAAATCCACTCTCGGTATAAAGCCTTTTCTAATTCAAAGAGGTTTGGCGTAGCGGCAACCAGAAGGCTCGACACACCAAATCCGGCGAAAGCATGAACGGACACAGAGGCTTGTGAACCCGAAGAAACCGTTTTCTCGACGGGTAAAATAAATAATCCTTCCAAGCGCTTTACAACATCATTCATCGTTTTGGGCTTACGTTTTTTCCGATTTTCCTGCGACATCTGTTGGATAAGCAAGGAAATCCCGCTAATGCCGGCAATGTCATCATCCATTTCCAGGACGAAATCGATCACTTTCGCGAAACTATAAATGTCAGATGCAAAAAATCTTTTGGTTTCCGGCGCGGAAAAACCATTTGATCCACCTTTCATCGGCCGGCCCTTGCGTACGGACAAACCAAAATCAACGATCATCACTTCTTTAGCTGCGTTCACTAGAATATTGTCCGGCTTAATGTCGCCATGAACCCATCCGGCTTTATGGATACGCGCCAAGATCTTAGCGGCTTTGATGAGAATATCCATTTTGTCTTTGGCGCTAAAGTTAAGGAAAAGTTCTGAATCTAAATCGTAGCCGTTAGAAATTCCTTTAAGCTTGATCCAGAAATTCCCTGATTTATCATTGCCCGCCGAAATAATTTGCGGAATTCCCTCTTTAACACCACGCCTGCTTAGATCACGTAAGACAAGAACTTCATCTGTATTAAGATCGTGGGCTACACCGGAATTCGCGGTTACCTTATAAAAGACAGCTGAATCTTGCGGGTCTTGATAAATATTAGAGAAGCTGCCATTGCCCAAAACAATTGCAACGGGAATATCTTGCCCTGCGGAAATTTGAGCAGAAGTTGCTTCGGTCCCAATGCCGGTTTTTGGTAATAGGCTTTCATCGAATACGACTTGCCCTGGTAAAGCTGGGACATCGCCCCAGATAGACACATCCAATAGATGATCATCAGAAATAGAAGAGGCCGCTTGATGATTAAACTTTTTCCACCAGCCACGGTAGGCGAAAAGTCTCAAGCGGCCTTTTAAACCAATCCAAGATAATTGTAAATTTAAACTCAAGAATCTTAATCTGCTTTGAACAGATTCAAACCATTTCTTGATCTCTTGACGATAAATCCATCCAAAAACCGCTATGCCGATACCAGGAATAAAAACCAACAGATGAAGCGGCACTAAAAAGACAAAGAGCTGATTTTCATGTTCACGATCTGTGCTAGCAGCCGCTAATCCATTCGGAGAGCCTGCTGGTAAGCGCCTGCCTATATTTTCTTCATCAGCAACAAAAGCAACCACACCACCTTGCTGATCTCTAACCGTCCTAAACCCGGAATACTCTTCTTGACCTGTCAGATCAATCCAAGATTGCCATCCATCAAACCGCTTGATCCCCTGAGCACCGAAATTAGGACGATAAAAATTCCTGAGCAGCCCTTCCGTAGTCCATATGCTCGCCGTCGTTGCTTGATGACGTTCTCGGCCAATGGTCAGCGCCGCGGCTATAAGGACCCGGCTTAAAATACGTAATCCTTGTTTTCCTTTATTGCGATAATCAGGATGAACGAAAAGCCCGTCTCCTTCTTGAGAATACCTTAAGTCATTTTCCCGAAGGAAAATAATGCCATAACGCCTAAGGTTTTTCTCTGCTTCTTTATTAAAACCGATATTATTAGAATTCCTATCAGCCGCTTCAAACAACATTTTACGTCCTCTATCCTTAGATGACGGATAGACCGCAAAATCCAAATACGCGATGTGACGTTTTTTGCTTAGATCAAAAGTGTCTAATAAATAGTAGGCATTGCTCACCGTTGACACCACAGCAGCGCGCAAAGTAAAGAGAATTGTATTTTTCCCTGAACGATAAACCGTCCATCCTTGCTTGATAAGTTCGTCAAAATTTAAAACACCCTCCGGCCTTTTAACCATACCCAAGGCCACCAACCCAAATACCGGAAAGATCATGCTATGGAGAAGCTGCATTTTTTTGGCCTCGGAAACACCTTGATCGGACTCAAGCCGGTAGAAGTAAATCCCGGAAGCCTGGCTGGAAAGACCGAGAGAAACGGTGTGGCGCCCGATAGAACGTATTCCAAGGTCAACATGCTGAACTTCGCGGCCTAAAACATCAAAGACCTTTAAAACAATTTTACGCGGCCGGTCTAATTCAAATTCAATAGTTGTTTGTCCGTTGAACGGATTGGGATAATTTTGTTTTAATTGGAAGCTTTGTGCTATCGGATGGAGAGGGTCGACCGCTGTCGTCCCGGAAAGAGAATCAGCCATATTGATAATATCGTCTGCGGTCATTTCGTCGGTTACAGAAAACGCGGTCGCATCAAAATGAGTATCCAGCCACTGACGATCGTCATCGGAAATCGGACGCGTGTGCACATTAATGCCGATAAAATCATACCCTGTTGAGAACGGGCCGATCAAAGCCACGTTAAAGCGATAGACTGTATTTCCGTCAATAACAACATAATTTCTTTCAACCGTATACGTGGTATCTAATCCGGCAACCGCGCTATCAAAGGCGGCATATGTCGCATCAAGATCGACATTCGTTAAAGAAGCCATCGTATTGTCGATCCAGTTATTGTATTGCGTGTATTCTGTATACGCAGGTATTTCAAAAGAAGCAACTCCTTCAGATTGAAACATCAGAGCAAGTAATTGCGGGCTAAGATCGCGCTCTTCATCGTGAAAAGCAACCCAGGTTGTATCAACCCCAATACCATTTTGGCCCTGCCCGGCAAAAGCAGGAGTGAATGCAGTCGGAGAATTCGGCGGAGGAGGAATGTAAAGATATTCTAAAAGAAGTCCTTGCAGATCAAGATAATAATCCCTTAGACGAAAATACATATAACGCTCACGCGTTGTCACGTCAAGCTCGTCCAAGGTGTGACGAGGTTCTTTAGTGACAACAGGCGGAGCGCGCGGATCATAAATTTCATATTGTCCGTTAGATAAGATCTTAATATCACCAGAAGCAAGTGCCGCGCGCCAAGGCAAGACAACAAAGAATGCCATCATCATGCCGACAAATAACGTCATAAATTTTCGCACAATGGGGCGCGTGATCGCTTGATTGATAGACGTTATGACCCCTTTGGGATCAGAAGGCAACATTTGCGCCCTTGAAAACGTTTTCTTATTTTGAAAAATAAATCCATCTTTTTTAAGATGTGAATAATAGAGCCCGGCAAAAACCGCTAATCCAACGATGGGAACAAAGATAAAAGGCGTGATGGATAATAATTTATCTGTTCTTGTTCCGCCGATATGGTTGAGCGCTTTAAATTCTTGAGGCCGTTCGATATCAACGGTAACAATACCTTCGATATTTCTCACCAACGTATCAACAATTTCTTTATTGGTCACATAGTTAAATCCGGATAATCTAAAGACCAAAGTCCCTTCGCTGGGCTCACCGACCGGAACATCAACGCTTTCCACGTGCGCGACCAGCGGATTATCCTTAGCCACTAAAAGTTCTCCGATGCGCTTGGCAATGCCCGGAATATTTTTTACTAAAACTTTAACCGTAATACTAATACGTCCTGCCACATAGGCATAAACCGTAGCGGCGTCAACTAGCCCAAGGCCGATCGCTAAATGCAACTCATCGCGGTCAAATTGCGAAAAGCGCTTCGGAGAAAAACGAGCCGGAAGAAGAGATATGGACTTATCCGGGCCTACGAAAAGGCCCATCTTTTCTGTAAATTCATTGATCAGCCTATAGGTCGCTTCTGTCATTCCTACCTTAGAAAATTCTTCTTTCAAGCGCCGTTCGCCCTCACGAATAAGAGCTAATTTGAATTCATCGGCAGTCATTTTTCTTTTCTGCCCCTTGGTCATAAATTTCCGGACAAAATCTTCATTTTCAAACCTTGTTATTAACTCTAAGGATAGCCGTGTGCGCAAAAGCTTGGCCAGCGAAATAAGCCCTTTGTCTTTGATATTCTTGGCAGAAATAGCAAAACCGGTGATCTTATGGCTAAGCGCATTTTGAAAGATCATACCTGTTTCTAATGGAGTATTTTCCAAAATAGCGCGAGATAGCGGTGTCGCCGGAGAAACCGCATCCAATAAGGCATCATCAAAGATCATAAAACCTTGATACCCTTCATCAAGGCCAAGTTCGGGATAATACGCCAGATCAAGCGCGACAGCTCCTTGGGGAAGCTCAGTCACCAAAAGGCTTGATCCGGATTTTCGGTCTCTTTCCTTTAGGAATCCGACATAAATATTCCCGTTTAATGAGTTGTAGATCAGGTTCAAATTATCCCTCGGGTCTTCGGTGAGCATAATAGCGTCGGAGATCAGTTCTTGATTGATCTTTTGGCTTTTTAAAAACCCTTCTAATTTAAATAACCAATGAGGCTTGACCGCTTCACTGCCGATGCCATAACGATAGCGCCGGTAATCCTGATGGCTCATGATCTGCAGCTCCCAAGGACGGATGCGCATATCCTCTTTAAATTCCACCACGTCCGTAAAATCAACGTGAATAGCGTAATAACCTTTTCGTTTAAACTCCGCATTCTCGGCTTTGCCTTTTAGCTCCCAACTTAATTTTCCAAAGGCTTTATCAGGGTCACTTACTAAAACCATGACCCCTAAAAGATCGGGCAGTTCGGCTAAAGCACTACGGCTTGAGCGGGAAGAATGGATCTTTTCATAAATAGCGGCAATGCTTTTAGCTCGCACCATAACGATCACGCTATCATCGCCATCTTCCCTGATAAGAGCCTCGAAACGTCTTTTCACTTCGTCTAAAATAGCTTCAATATCGCCATAATTTTCCACGCCTAAATAGTCGGCAACAGCCGCCTTTGTTTCCTGATATTCTTTAGGCATGGTGATCATCATGACTCTGTTTTGCAAACCAATGACCATGCGGGGAAAATCAATACGGTCGGCCAGCGGAATAAAGATGTGTTCTATTTTCTTAAGCATCGCTTCTTTTTTATTCTTAGCATCTTCAGCCTGGCGGCTGTCTTTGCGGGCTTCGGCTTCTTTTTCCCTAACGGCGGCCAAACCGGCAGAAATAATAAGATCGGCCGCCGCTAACATCAAGACCCTGATCCGGCCGTCGGTCAATCGGATGACCATATTCATATAATATTGGACAGCCCATCTTCCTGCCAGCGCGCGGACCACTTGATTTAAATACGGAAGATTGATGATCTCACGGCTGCGCTTTATGGTAGGGCCGATCACTTTTAGATCTTCTGCCCTTGAGGGGAATTGGGCGGTTAACTGTTCTATGACCTCACGTCGGGTCCTTTCCGAAATATGCCAAGAATGAAGAAGCCCGGCAATGATCGTCGTATCCACGCCTAGCCAACGGGCTAAAACATAAGCCACATCTAATCCGTGCTGCATAATGCCTTCGGCGGTGTTGAAGCGTTCATCTAAAGAAGAAAGAGGAGTCGCTTTTAGTTTTTCTAATACAATGCGATAAGCTTGTTCAATGATGCGCGCATCAGCATTAGGATAATTGTTTTTAAAGGCACCGGTAACGTCGGATAATTCCATATTTCCTTCCCCATACGGAAAATCCGCCACAATGCCGAAAACCGACAAACCAAAAGGAGAGAAGATAAATGAGCTGAGCTTCGTTTCTCCTGTTTCTGCTATTTCAGCCGGCTTAGATACTTCTTCGACCAGTTTTATCGGCGTAACAGCTGCCATCGTCTCCACAGGCTTATGGTTCGGCTTTCCTGACCTTTTTGTCATACTGCGATCGGTAAAGTGAACAACGATCAAATAAACGATCATCCCGCCGATCATAGTCGCTAAGAACTTTGTCGTGCTCACATGATAGGAGCGGGCATACGCAGCTGCAAAGGCGGGAGAAGTAAGAATAAAGCTTAAAATTAAGGCGATCATTCCACTCGGTAAAATAGCGTTAAGGACTGTTTCGTTACTTTCTCCATCGACGGCGGAATTATTTTCCCCTGAGATTTTGATCTGATAAACTTCGCTGTTTTCCATGCTTAAGAAAGGACCCATATCTTGGCTGACAAGCTTAATTCCCGGGAAACGCGTTAGCAAAAGATGCCTGGTCGCCTCGGTGGTGACCACCATCGTAAAAATTCCTCCCTTAAAATGAGTCTTTACAAAATCCGCAAAGAAGTCGAAGACGCGCGACGCGAATCCTTGTCCGGCAAGGCTTCTATGAAGAGCAATGCTGCCGGAATCAATGTCGATCCGCCCGCTATCATGCCGCTTAACACTGAACTCTCTTAAGAATAAAACACTGCCATCACCTTCATAAACATGGCTGTAATAATGAACAGCGTTTTCTGTCTCGAGGTAGCGATTTCGATTAACATTCGATCTCCCTCTGCCTTGATACGGCTCAAAAAGAGCAGATTTTTTAACAACAATGAAGCGATAGCTTGTAATTTCATCCCGCTCATCGATAACAGAAGCATAAACATATTCATCTTCTACCTGGCCAGCCAAAGTAGACAGTTGCGCTTTCCAGTTCGAGTAAAATACTTTTTCTCTCTTAACCCCATACACATGAATAATAGACAGCGGTTTACCGCCATTTATTTCTTCTAATTTTTCTTTAAGCGGGCCGAGCCATTCCATATTTAAAAAACCAATCGGCAAAGAAACAAATAAGGCATAAAGTTTCCGCTGCGAAGACTGTTCAAATTGATCAGGATTAGCGGCTTTAACCATTCCAATAAAATGTTCCCTGCCAAGATCTCGTGACCGCAAGAAAGAAAGATCAATGCGATTGTGGCTTATTCCGTTAAGTCCGTACAAGCGCAACAAGGCGTTGGCAATATTCATATATATCGAATTGTTAACTTGCCTAAATAACCAGCTTGAGTAAAGGTTTGTAACGACGTCAACGGCGATCACTTCAACCGCGGCTTCCAAATTTTGACTTTCCGGTGCAATATTCATTAGTTTTCGTAAGCCAGCTAAAACACGTCCTAATTGTTGCTCGATGACCTCATGCTCCTGGATAAATTCTCCGGCAACATCTCTCATGTCGGCTTCGTTGTAATGCTTAACTCGGTAAACGGTATTGCCGTCTTCGCCTAAGATCATGGTCGTATTAAGTTTAAGCATAAGCTCGACGATGTCTTTTAAGCTTTTGAGTTCAATATTGCGTAAGAATTCTACGAAGATCCGGCGAACCGCAAAATTATTTTTCAGGTAATTTTTTTGATTTTCCGTTTTTGGAAAAGGATGTTCCTCTGGGTATCTGACCATCTCAACCCAAGGAGATACCAGGCTATAAGTCCAATTTAATTGGGCGACAAAACCGAAAACTCCAGAAATACCAAATCCCGGGACAAAGGCATTGATTGGGCTCGCTCCTTGAACATCTTCCCCGTTTTCATCGAAGGCGATCCGAATTAATCTTGCTTCTGTGTCTATAAAAACAACATCATTTCTATAACGGATACTGCCATTGACCTTTGCGTACAGCCGTTCGGCTTCTTGATCATGATGATTATGGCGCGCGATAGCCGCCAAGATCTCAATTTCGCTTCTGTGGCGTTCGTTAAACTTCTCATCATCAGAATTTCCAAAGCGCTTCAAATATTCGGATAAAAATTCTAAGATATTCTTCGCGCGAGTCGTTCCGACAACTTCCGCCATACCGCTTAATAACCAGCCGACATAATCATATATATTGCTGTACGGCTGTTCATCATCTTCCAAGGAAACCGAACTATAATCCAAAAGCACAATAAGAAATTCGAGTTTTTCTGTTTCCTGCAAATTAAACATGATGCTGGGATCTAAAACTAAACGATTAAAGTTAAAGTCCATCCAAACCTTATCGGTTGTTGGCATATTCGCTAAATAATAACCGTCAAACTCTCCTGATAACATGGCTAATCTCATCCAAGCCTCGGCGTAATGAACGATCATCATCTTAATATTGAGAGGATTACGATGGGTAAATTGCGCCGGATATTGATACAACATTTGTAAATTGGAAAATCCGTTGCGGCTTTCATGCAGATAAATTCCGGTATTGTTTTCTAATGTAAAAGCACCTGGCTTAAGGAAAAATCGATAACCTAAACGATGCTCTTCATTGACCGCTTCAATGGTTTCAAAAAGGCGAGAAATATCCTCGGCTGGCATGGCAAGTTGCTGCTTGGAAATCGCATAAATACCTAAATGATAAACCTTCATTCTGTTCTGGTAAGGCAATTTGGCCGTTAACGATAAGGGGAGCTTTCCTTCTTCTCGGGCAACGCGCTCCATACGAGCAAGTGATTCACTGCCTTCGGTAGCCGACTGCACGGTGATAACAGCGCCTTCGGGGATTTGTCCGTCAGATAAGATCTCTTTAATGAAATGATCATCACTAAAAACATTGAGAAGCGCTCGGGCTAAAAAGTTTGTTTCGCCTAATTGGCTGGATAAAGCGCGGCGCACGCGGTTACGGATAGGCGCGGGGATAAAATTGTTAGGATCAATAAATTGAAGGCCTCTAAAATCAAATGTGGATTCTTGCGAGAAAACGGTTCCCCATATTCCAAAAAATAAAAACATAAGAGGCGCAAACGAATGAAGTTTTTGAGTTTTTTCTCTGTATCCGACGGCACCAGTATTGTCTAAAGCGCTTTCAAATAATAATCCGTATTTTTGGATCATAACCGCAATGTCAACTTTTTGATGCGCGCCGATAAAAGCTTGTTTCATTCCATCGATCCATAACGTTGACCGGCCTGCATGGTATTGACGATATGAAGTTATTGCTTCTGTTAAATGTTGGGCTAATTGCAACATACCTTGTTCTTCGAAGGTGCGAATGATATTTCCGTCCCCGGATTCAAAGCGGCGGACAACATCTTCAAAATTCCATCCCTTGAACACATCTAAAAACCATCCTGTTTGACCGTGAATAATATATTCAAGCGGCCCGCCGGTAGCTGTTGCGATATTGTAATGGCCATTAAAAGCCGCACGCTGGTCGCTGGTGCCGCAGGCTTCTCTGGTGGGGCGCGGCATACTGACCCAAACATCACTGGCGGCAATAGCCTTTTGCATAAAATCAATGCCGCTTTCGGAAACGAAAACAAATTTACCCTTTAGTGCGGGATCTTCCATCATGGACCTGAATTGCCAAACCCAATGACGCCCGATATCATCCAAGCCGCGCCCGCCGATAAGAACATTAGCCCCTAATCCCGGTTTTTCTCCCCACGGCGTTTGATACATTTGATCGGGCTCCCCGGTGATCCATTTGATCAGAGGAATGATGATGCCTTGTTCTTTGTAAGCCACTAAACGGCGCACCAAACCGACCAAAGGACGGCTTGTGTCGTTAAAGGTGAATTCTGCGCCAAAATTTTCACTCATAAAATCATTAAGGACGCTCTTTTGTCTTTGACCGATCTCAAAGAGTTTTTGTCCGGAAATATTTTCTAAAGAATCCAGCTCTTTAACATATTCTCTTAAATCGCCGGAATACCAAAGGGTGGGGTCTGAGCCGTTAACGATCCCGACGATCTTTTCTTTAAATTCTGGGAGGACAACGATCTTTGTGATTTCGGCGTGTTCTTCGGCAACGCCGTTGATGACATTGGCCATGCGCGCCAAACCAATAGCCGCGTGGGCAACATAACCATCGGCAACAACTTCTCTGGCTCCATCCCAATCGCGGATCAGATCCGGCCCTAATAAGGTTTTAAGCCACTGGGCCGGCCAAGAAGGAAGCGCCGCGCGTTCGGGAGTGTGAGTAGTCATTACAATTTTTGTTTTATCAAAAATACTTTTCTGGTTTTGGCTATTGAACCAGTCAATATCATTTTTCATAGCGGTCGCCACAAAAACCAATTGTGGTTCATTGAGCCGCGCGACATTGGGGTGGATCTCTAATTGCTTCATTAATTCCACATAGGCGCGGGCAAAAAAGCCGAATTGGCGCGTCTGGCGTTCATCGCCGGGATACAGGCGGTTGAAGATAGAATCTTCGCCTAAATGGCGGATCAAGAATATCGGAATACCATTACGATTGATCCAATAAACCTGTACGGTATTATGCGGATGATGATTGAAATCAACACTAAAGGTAAGCGGCACGAGTTGATTGCGGTTATCTAAGATCACCACCGGTTTGATGCCGGATTCATTTTGCCAATTGATCTGGACACGGCTTCCCTGCGCGTCGTAATAACCTTCGTAAAGCGGCATCACGCCGATAGCGGAGAATTTTTTCAAGAGATGATATGCACCCCAGGTTTCGCCGGTTAAAAATCCAAGCCCGCCGGCGGCTAGGGCTTTTTGAGCCAGGCCTTTTAATTCCGGTAAGAAGGCTTCCAGGGAAACATCGGTCACGATCGGTTTGCCGGATGTTCTGATGCTATTTAACATCGGCCCCAGCGTGTCATCGGCGATAACAAAACCAAATATTCCAAATCCAAAAAAGCTTGGAGTAAAACTGAAAAGTCCCGTTCTTTCGCCTGTGGATAACTCATTAGGGACGTTTCTGTTCTGTATCTCAGAACTGTCCCTTTGAGCTATAGCCTGTGAATTCGGGGACAGTTCTGAGCGCTGCGGCAGAAACGTCCCTAAATCTAAAATAGACCGTATTAATGATTTGCCCGTAATGCGTTTAATGGCCGGCCCGTCTGTTTTTATGGAACAGCCCAGTAATTCTGATAAATGGAAGAATGTTTGAATACCAATTAATATTTTGAGAGAAACTGAATTAACAAAGAATATCGTGATGCCGCCGGCAACAAAAAGGAAGTGAGTGGCCAGCGGCGCAAATAACACAATGAGGCGTTGAGAATCAGTCGCACGTTCGCTTCTGTGGTGCCGCACATTATATCGGCTCATCAACCATGCCGGAATGATGTGCATCAAGGCATGAATAACGGGAACGCTAAACGTAGTAGCGGCAACAACGGCGCTCATCATGGTGATGCGCGATAAATCCAACGCTATTCCAATGTTATCTTCGATTTTTAACGCGATGAAAGAAGCAAAAATAGAGTAAACGAAGTATAGTAAAGACCCAAAGCCGATATCTTGTTTCTGCCAGTAATGATCACTGATAAATCCATTTTTGTTAAGCCCTAAGAGCTGACTTTTAATATATTTGAATATGTTTTGGATTCCCAAGCCAAAAACAATCGGGCCAAAAGCGAAAAGCTTTGAAGTGCGTCCGACTTCTGCCGTAACTTTCTCAACTAGATTTTTTTGCTCAACGGAGACAACGCCGAAACGCTCGGAAGAGTTCGGGATCCAGCCATGAGAAAAATCAGTTGTCACGACAACCGTTGGAGTTTTGACTAAGTAAGCGGCGTGAACAATAGCTGTATCGATGGTCACCACTTGGTTAACTTGGCGTAAAAGCTCAATAGTGGCCGCGCGGCTTTCCCAGTCGGTGTTGACTTGGCGGCTGATATCCCAAAGCTTTACGTTAGGGTGTTGCGAAAATCCTTCGATCAAATATCTTAAACGCGCCGAAACCACATTTTCAATATTGGTATTAACGATCACCGTGAAGCCTTTTTGCAAAAGCTGTTCAATGATCCCGGCCCAATTTTGCCTGGATGAATCTTCGGATGATGTACTAGCTAAGAAGTTAACGAAAATAACCGGCGATGTAGAGGAAATACTGTTTCCGGTAAAGAAATCCCGAACGATTTTCTGAGTTTGAGAGAAGCTCGGCAGAATATCTGTTTCGCTGGGAAGCTCAAATCCATATTCTAATAAAGCGGCGCGAATACCCACATGAGCATCTAATCTGCCCCATGTTTGACCGCTTAAAATATTGATCACATTACCGCCGTAAATATCAATGCCATGCATATTGATAACCATGTCGTACAACGGGAAGATCACGTCACGTAATGTCGATATCTGATAAAGGCTAGGCATATCAAGCTGGGCAAAACGAGCTGTCTTGTGATCGTTTAATTCTCGATAGGGATCCTCCATGCCGTTTAAACTCAAGGCAAAGATGCTCAAATTCTCTAAATTCGGGAAATTATGCGAAAGTGTTTTTGCGATGATCGGTAAGTAAGCCAACATCTTTCCCCATGTTCCGGTCCCGGCATAAATGAAGACTCTTTTTACTTTTGAGAAATCTAAGCTTCGCACTTCTTCTGCTCTCGGCGTTAAATCTCCGTTATTGAATAATGATTGGGATCTGGAATCTCCCTGCGTCGCTACAAAGCCAAAAACCGCCACAGGAACAAACGCGAAGCTGTGAAGAGCGCTGACACTAGAATTTGAAATAAAGGCTGCTGCCGGGTGATTCCCCAATCCAGCCACGGAAAGATTGGAATCATTTTTATTCGCCGGCAGCAGCCCAATATTTTTATTCGCTAAACGCCATACGCTATACGCTGAGCCTTTAACTCTGTCCCCTATTTTTACAAACCAATCTCTAAGCAAAGAAACGATTCCGGAAATTCCTAACCCCAGCACAAACGCGGCGAGGTTTTGGCCGGAGTTTTGATCGGAACCCTTAGAGCTCTTGGGATCAAATTTGACCATAGGAACAATTTGTATCTGCGCTTCCATACCTTCGGATTCAACCAGTCGACCTTGATCATTAACAAACAATCCTGCCTCTTTCGCAAACATTAACCCGGCACCAAAATCATCACCGTTTTGAAGAAGAGCGCGCACCGTATCAATATGTTCTTGCGTGGTCAGCGTATTCGGATCGATCTTCTCTTCTTTTAAGTAATTAATCACCCAATCGCCTAATTTTTCTATGATCAAAGCACGGATTTGAACGTCGGTGAGCTCGCGGATCTTTTGAGTTTCTTGGGTCTTTTGGGTTGATTGGGTCTCTTGAGTTCTTTGGGTCTTCGTCATATCCCAAAGACTACGTAGCCTAATATAAGCAAAGAATGCTCCCAGGCCAATCAGCGTTGAAGCAAAGATCGTGACAAGCAAAGTAAGAAGAACGGTTCCGACAACAATATCCAAAGCCAATTTAGATACGAATTTGATCGTTTTGACGGCAAAGTTTTTAACACCCTTCCAACCGAACTTGCGGTAAACAATAGCACTCACGACAATCGTTGCCATTATTTTCGCGACGGCCAGACTAAAAATGATCGGATGGGACGCAACAAAACTTTCCACAAATCCTTTAAGATTTAAGAATAATCCGGCTAACATAGCGATCGTCGCCGCAACAATTGTTGTCGGGTCAAAAAATCCTCGATCACTTCTAGAATGATAATGTTTCATGCGATAACTAAGCGTCACACTCGGCAACATAGCCGTCGCGAGAGTTAAAATCGCAACGCCCGCGCCCACGTAAAGCACGATGGGTGAACTTTCGATAACGTAAAATCCGAACGTAAATATCGTCGCCACAAACCCGATCATAAATGTCTTGGCGGCAAACTTGTGATTGTGATGACGGCGTTTCCAGGCAGATTTTAAATTTGATTTAGCAATGATCATCGCTATCGTCAGCGCGAGAGAAGCCGCGATCACAATCTTCATTCCTAAAAGAACATTATCTTCATTGCTCAACAAACCGTTTAAGGAAGATGTTAATCCGCCAAAAATTCCCAGAACCGGCATAAACGTGAACGCGTTGAGAGCAATTTTTTTGGTGAGTTCACGTTCTAAAGCGGCGATGACCGTATTGATCATGGCGTTGGCTTCTTCTATTTCTTCACGGGTCGTAAGTCTGCCTACCGCGTGGAATTCGGCAGAATCATATTTATTTTCAAAAGTTTCAAAGGCGGCGATCGTTTTAGAGTCGTTGATAAGTTTTTTCATGACGATCAGGCCAATTTTTCCAAAAACCAGAGACCACCAGCCGCGCTGAGCCTTATAGTTAACGCCATCGGTGCTATGAACAACACTATTGGGAAGCTCATCACGGTAATCGCTTTTCAGTTTTTTCAAATCAACAATGGCTTTTTCAATGGAAGATTGCCGCTCCTGAGCCAAGATACGCCCAAGGGATTTTTGTAATGTTTTAATGTCTTTTTCGATAGCGTCATGAAGAGGAAATGTCGTTATGCCGTTTGACCTTACGGGAATACTTAAAGCTCTCCGGGCTGATTTTTGTAATTGCTCAATGGATCGTTCGATATCTTCCCGGCCGGCTTTCGCGGCAATGACTTTGACGACTGTTTCACGTAAACTTACATCATCTAAAATTTGAATAATATATACGATAGCCTGATGAGTGCCAAATTCACCTAAAGCTTCAATGGTATCAAGCTTAAACTTTTGTTCTTTTTCTTTTCTTAATAATTGCTTTCCTAAGATCTCAATAGCTTTTTCGCCTAAAATCACTTGAACCGCTTTAGCCTCGCCGTGGCGCCTTAAGAAACGCACTTGCCAAGGCGTTGGAGTTTTTATTCCATAGGATTTGAGAATAATGCGTGCCAAAACTTTTTCATTTTTGATCTCTTTATAATTAATAACCCAGGCCAAAGCCACCACGGCTAACGAAAGCGCGAGTGTTTTAAAGCCGTCTGAACTTAAAATTCCGTTAAGATCCATCATCGCCAAAACGGGCATGAATGTAAACGCATTAAGAGAAACCCGCCCGCCGTTGGCACGCAAATCGGCCACTTCTTTCATTAGCGCTTCGTGGAATTCCGCAACCAATTTATGATCTGAGGTAGAATACAATCGTGATGTTGCGGCGATCACTTGCCTTATCGTCGTATAGCGAGAAATAGTTACGAAGATATTGTGAACTTCCTGGGCTACTTCGCCGGGGCGAAGTTCACGAGCGTGTTGGCCAAGAATGCCTTTGGTTAAAATATAGTCCAGGTCAATATTCAGGATAATGCCTTCGGTAAAATTAGGCGCATTGCCGCGCATGACCGCTTCTAAGTCGCTGGAAACGGCCGACCAATGGTCCATATCTTCGGAAAGGACTATGCGGCCGTGCTTGGGATAAATCCAATACACATTGCCGACCAAATTAAATCTGAGTAAGAATCCTATCCAATTGCCGCAGTCGATCTCTACGGCGCGGCTATTGGTTAAAATCCCGATAATATGCGTATCATCGCTATGATAATCAAGAAGGACATGCGGTAAATGATTGGAGATCACGCCTTGACGGATAGCCTGCTTGATGACAGAAAACGTTCCGCCGTGATCATCAAAAATATCGAACGGGATACGAGAGGCAGTTGCAGGCTGATTCCCCAATCCAGCCACGGAAAGATTGGAACCATTTTTAGATGCCTGCAACTGCCCAATTCGATTATTTTTTAAATTAGTTTTTCCATTTTTATTCGCGGCATTACGCGCGAGGACGATCAAGATCCCTAATGCAAAACCAAAAGCGGCCGGAATAAAGATAAAAGCTTCCTCTTGCCCTTGTTTGCCGAAATCCTTATGAACATCTTCCACAAACACCACTGTATACATCCAAGAGTTGCCGGGGCCAAAATCGCGGGAAAGACGCACCAACCCTTGTTGTTCTAATCTTTCTAAAGTTTTCTGCATACCAACATTGTCGTATTCGGTCGATACGGTCATTCTGTTCTTTTTATTAACCTGAAGGAAGCTGATATATTCTTTGACCAAGGCAAGGCCGATTCCGGATTTACGATATTCTTTTCGTACGGCAATAAAGTTAAGCTGAGCCTCATCATCCGTCAATAAATACACCAAATAACCGGCAACTTCCTTGCCGTTTTTGGCTAGAATAAAATTCATTTCAAAAGAAGCTTCGCTGGTAAGTTGAGCATCAGCCCATTCCGTTAACATTCCGTTCCAGTCAAACATCTTTTCCGGCGCTATGCTGGAAATCATTTCTTTAAATGATGGTTGTTCGCTATAACGAGACACCGGAATAAATTCGAACGATAATCCTAAAGACGGAACAAAAGCGCCAAGCGCAGCGCGCCCTGTATTGGCCGCGTCTTGCTTTAACATCTCTTCGGCGGTTTGAACGGCATCAAAGGTCGATTTAAATGTTTTGATCACCGCGCCGTCTTCCTGGAAGGCCACCGGATTCATTTCGGCAATTTGCGTCACGTCGCCGGTAATGGATTCCATAAATAGAACCTGCGGCAGGCCATCGGCTTCTTTATCTTCGCGAACATCCAAATAATTTGGCAATCCGTAAGCCGGCAAATAACGCAACAACGCCTCGGCTTTGTAATAATTCGCCATGCGGTTTAAGCCAATTTCTTCCTTAAAGAATTTAATGTATTCTGGATTTTCTTTTTGATCGATCTTTTCAGAGATCACGCGATGGATAGATAAGTCAACTTCATCTTTTCTGACGAGCTCATATTGATTGGTTTGATTATTGAAAACTAACTCGTGATATTTTAAGTTGAGGCCTTCCACCAACATTCTTTGGCCGTTGGATAGATCTTCCACCCAGCTGCCGCCTTTTTGGCCTTTTTCGTTACGCACGGTCTCAATAACTACATTATGTCCCTGACTCATTAAATAAAGAACAAGCGCTAAGCGGTCTAAGTCGATGGAAGTAGAAAGCTTCACCAGGTCATCCACATTGGTATTATTCATGATCAACGGCAGATCTTCGTTTGACGATTGATATTGACTTAAAAAGTATGCTAGGGCTGCTTCGCGGATACGTTCATTACTGCTATCGCTCGCCAATACCTTTAAGGCGCTACCGCCGTGAACTGTTTGCATCAATGTATATCCATGCCCGAACGGACGGCGGAACGACACGCCATTTTCTCTGACATATTTTGTAAATCCTGATTCAGCATGGCGGTAACCTTCAAATGTGTGCTGAATGATGAACAGCATGTTTTCCGGGTTAAATCCGAAGAAGCGATAGTTAACAAATTCTTCCATGATCTGCGCGCCCGTCGCATCATTAACGTGAATAATAACTTTGGCATTACGGATAACTTCCGCAATGTTAAGACCGTTTTCCCCGGCTAATTGCTCAAGCTCTAAGCGGTATTGGATCAAAAGGCGAGCACCTAAAGAAAAGTTCTGCGTGTTTTTAAATTGCGGATATGTTTGTTGCATATAAACTAGAAAGCGGTAAGCGACATATTCATCTAATTCTTTTTCACTAATATCATATTGCGCGTGCACGCCCGCCTTGATCATCGACTCGGCGTCATACTTGGCTTTCATAATTTTTTCATTAAGCTCTTGCTTGGCCGCATCATTTAATTTTTCTTCCACATCCCATCCGGCCATTTCGGCAACATCTTTTTGCATCAATTGATGCGGATTGAATAAATATTTGGCCCCGCCGCCTAAAATAGCCGCGGCACGCGTTGCCCCGCCGGCAAAAAGCATTTGAGCGATCAACCCGCCGGAGACCACTAATTGCTCAGCCTTTTGACGCCATTGGGTAAACACGGCACTTAAACGAAATTCGTTCAAGGAAACTCTATCGGCTGCTTTTAAACTATGCGGATAGCTATTCACTTTGGAGCCGTTAAAGTTAGTTCCGTTTTCGGTTAATTCCTGCAAATGGACGGGAACATAATTGGTGAAACTATCTTGTGAACGGTAGGCGTGAGCCTGTGCTAAAACAGAAACCCAGCTGTCCCGGCCCGACCCAATGGTTGTTGCGGCCAGTAAAGCGTCTTGGCTTCTTAAATGATTCAAGGCATCGGGTAAATTCTTCGGTTCTTTAAAATCATGGATGATGTCGCCGTCACGTTTGAAGAATACCGCGTTGGCCTCAGCCATTTGCGTAATATCACCGGTCACCGCTTCTAAGTAGAGGAAACCGCCTTTGAAACGCAGATTATAAGGAAGGTCATTACGTAAGAGTTTGCGCAGGCTCTTAACTTGATACAAAAGTCTGAAGGCATTATACGGTGCACCCAAACGGCCGGCTTCATCAATTAAAGCGGTTAATTCTTCGCTTCCCTTAACGTTGGATGTTTCAATAAGGAAATTCTTACCCGACTTGCTTCGCAAGGCATTGCCGCCTTTTTGTTTTCCCGGATTTTCTACCAGTTCGCCCACAATATCGTGGCCTTTGATTGTGATCAGATAAATGCCGTAAGCTAATTTTTCAATATTGATAACTTCATCCACCAAAAATTTGGTTAAGTCATTGATACGGTGGCTTCCCATAAAGGCATTGCCGTCTAGCAGAGATAAAATATCTTTTTCACTATCGGCAACTTTCACGAGTTGGGTAAATTCTCCAACAACCTTAAGCTGCATAATGCCATAACCATGACCATAGGGGATTTCCGGACTTTCGGCGGCGAAGATAAGCTGGCCGTCTTTTAAGGAATAGCCGTTTAAGGTCGGCTGAACGATAAAGTAAATTCTTTCCGGATTAAATCCGTAGAAATGATTTTCGGTGAAATCACGGACAATGCTTTCATGAACATCTTCATTGGTGTGGACAATGATGGTTTGACGCCCTAAAACGGCCACCGGATCAAGGTTAAATTCAACGGCTAATTTTTCTAAAGCCATACGATAAGCGATCAGTTGTCGCGGGCCCATGCCTAAACGGAATTGAGCCTCATCGACGCTAGCTAAGCCGGCTTCTTCGGCAAGTTCCCAAATATCAATGCCATACATAGGGCCACGGTTAAGGCGTGTGGCGGCCCCGGCGAAAATAAATTGAGGAATATATTGGCCGTATAATAAGGCTCTTTGGGCTAAGGTAATAAAGAAGTTATGGCCGGGTTTCTTTAAGAAATCGTCTAAAGAGAGGATTTCGGCCAAACTTAATTCGCTTGGAGCAATAGTGTCAAAGGCATTGATGCGGTCAATGATCTTATTAATGGCGGCTTCGGCGGCTTTAACAGCTTCTTCGTCTTTTGAGGCTTTGGCGCTATTGTATTGATTGATGAGGTTTTCTAATTCGGCTTTGATAGGTTCAATGAGGCGGGCAATGGTCGGAAGCAAATTGGCTTTTAGATCAGCCGCAACATTGTTCGGAGCAGACGTCTTTATAGCGAACCAGCCGCGCTCTCTGGCCAAGATGCCGAGGCCGGCGAGAACGATAAGGGCGCTAAGCGCCCCGGCAACGATATTGGAAGCAAAAATGGCGCTTATCGCCCCCGCTACCATTACAATCGTCGCCATTACAGACGGCAATGTAAAGCCGTTGGCGGAGGAAGATAGAGAATTATTTTTATTATTAATCGGTGTGGTTTTAATAATCTTAACTCGTGCCGGAACATCAACTACCCACTTGGGCTCACTCCATTTTTCACTTTCAATCCAAGTCATATAGCTAACATCCCATTCCTTTTCAACTCCAAGATAATGCCCTTCTTCTCTATGGCCTTTTTCAGGAGAATACACAACTTCAAAGTTATGACCTTCTTCTCGAATTCTCAATGCTTCACGCAAATAATCCCACGCCAAGTTGAGAGGCAATGTTTTCTTTAAGATAGACAATACTTCAATGGCTAATTGAGTCTTTCTAATATTGTTCTCATACATTCTAAATATCTTTATATTATCTTCTGTTGATTCAATTTGATGTCTACCAAGAACACGTGTAATTTCTTCTATTTCTCGCGCATTATGCTTGTCTTTCGATATTGCAATGATTGCTTCAAAAACATATAAAACTCCATAAATAATTGGAGACAATGTGACTGAGAAGATGTATGCAAACACCATAAAGAATACCATCCATGCCCCCCTAGTTGGATCCGTGCTAGGATGACTAATATCATGATAAATGCCAAAGGTATAAGATATAGCAATAAATGATAACGTTAAAATTACGAAGATTCTGCTGAACTTTTTATTGTCAAAGTTGTCACTTGAAAAAAGATAAGAATACAGGGCAAAATAAATAATTGCTACAAAAATAAACGACACTACAGGATGGGCCAAAATTAATGTCCAAAATAAACTTAAAATACCACCTGCCGTTACCATCGCCATCATGGGCGGAAGGATGAAGCCATTAGCAGAAGTATTGTGAGGATCTTTATTAGCATCATTTTCTTTTGCCGGTAACACTTTCTTAATTAAACTCTTAACGTCGTTTATAAAATAACCTCGGCGGATAGTTAATTCCATTTCAGCCTCCTTAGCAGATAATCCTTTGAAGAATGAACCGACAAGAATTCCGCCTAAGATCATCAAGAATGCGGCCGTTTTTGAATGAGAGCTGATCGTTTGTTGGAGGAGAGGAAGGATCTTGGTAGTGAACCACCATAATGTTACGCTAATGCCCGCTAAGAATATAGAGGCAGAAACTAATTTTGGCGCATCTTTCTTAATGATCATTCTAATTTTATTGCCGAGAGTAACTGGGATATTGTAAATCAACATTAACGCAAACCCTAAGAGGGTTAGCACAGTCATAATAAATGTACCAGTCACATACAGATCAAAGTAATCTCTTGCTATTTTTAACTTGCTAAAAATCCACTCGGCCCATTTAAGCCATTTTACATTCACAACTAAGGCATTCACAATACCTATAAAGGCATAAATAACGATTGTTCCTAAGATGGCATAATACTTATAGTCGCCAAAGAAGTAGAATCCTGCCGCTATTAAGCCCGCTGAAACTACGAGTGCAACAACACCTACTATCCAATTTCCTGCACCAAGCTTCTTAAAGAAATTACCAAAATCTTCTGTGAAATGTATTTTAGTCCATGTCCACGCTCCAACTGTCGCCGGCGTAGAACCAGGATTTAAGATAAACGGAGCCATAAGAGCGGAAACAAGCATGAGAATAGGGAATAAAGACCAAATAGCCGCCGGGCTTTGCCAGAGGAAAAGACCGCTGACCATTGCTAAGACAGCCGGAACGACCCACCCGAAACCAGGAAGCTTAATCTGAGAATATAAGTCACCTTCTGTAAAAAGATCCTTAACGCCGGCAAGCCACATGAAAGGCAATCTATGTTCACGGCCGGTTCTGCGGCCTGTCTTAACATAATCACCGCTATTGACCATGGCCTTCTTTTGACCGACAGAAAATGCATTGTAAACAAGCGACATATACACAATGGCCGCTTTAGGAAATACTCTTGCGAACGCTATAGATCCGTCAATAAACGTTTTCTCAAGAACCAATTGGAAATATCCGGTAAAGGTAATGGCCTGTGATAATAAAAGGCCAATGATACCAGCGGCTAATTCATCGGGGAATGTAACGAAAAGACTGGCTCCAAATAAAATCACCACTATAACGTAAAGATTATTTTGGATGACCACAAAAGATTTTCTTAAGAAATAACCGATGGAAGCAACAAAGTGCATAAAGGAACGGGAAAACCCGATAATGGACGAAGAATTATGCTGCGCGATTTCATACGATACGGCTTGTTCGCCGGCACCGGCACCGAATTTATCAGAAATACCAAGTAACCCGCCATAAACACCTTCACGCGCTTTAGCCGCCTGCATAATTTCTCTATTAATGACTTTTTCTCCGTACATCGTCGCTTTGTAAGCGCCAAAAATATCTTCGTTAACCCACGGGGCACTTAAAAGGCCTAACTGACGGAAAGAAACTGTTCTGACAAAATCAGGATGCCCGTAATGATAACGAATACCCATCCAGTTAAGCGAACGCTGAACCAATGTAGAGAAGGTATGATCACCAAAAGCGTGAACAGCACCGGCCGGCGTTGACACATCGGTAAAGATATCTTCAGGGAAACCGACGATCGCGACACGATTATCTTTAAATTCTTCCATCAGGTTAGGGGCTTTGAAAGTTTCTTCCAAATACATATCTTGATTCATATCCATCATCTGAACAATTTCACCGCGAGTGAATCTAAATATATTGTTTTGGTTGACCGGTTTACCCTGCCCGGCCAAAGGCTTCGAAGATAGATAAATTCTTCTCACTTCAACAATTCTTCCCTTGCCTCTGTGATCGTTGAAAACAACAACAACTGTTTCTCCTGGTTGAGCCGGCCCTTCACGATACTCTAAAAGAACACCGGCATAGGTATCAACATCAGGGCTGTGATAATCGGTGTTCATATTCTTGTCGTCTCTAGGATTAGCTAAATAAGCGACTCTTAAGCCGGGATATTTGCGAAGCATATAGTTAACATCGTTGATAATTAACTTTTTGCTCTGGTCAGTGCTTTTTAGCCAATCGCCATACGGCTGATGGCCGACAACATATTCAAATTTTTCAGATACTTTTTCTTTTATTTCTTGTTCATATTCTTGTTTTGCATCCGTACTCGTAGAATCTATTCCTAAGCTTTCTGGTGTGGGGAAATTGACCTTAGCAAGCCATGTGTACATTTGATAATAATTCATAATACCGCGAATGGTACGGGCTAAAGGTTGATAGCGGTAGGAGACCCAAAGCCTTACCTCAATAATCAGATGGTCGTTTGTAATATCAAGTTTTTGTCCATATTGTAAGTTTTCTATGGCTTCAATATCTTTTTCAACCGCATCAACATCATCGGTTCCATATGTCCATTTAAATCCAGCCTGATTGTATCTCAGGCTTTCGAATTCCCGACGTATACGGGCCTTAAAGTTTTCCCATTCATTAAGATGTTTGGTAATAAAGTACGTTAAAAGCGTCGCCTTAGTTTTGTAAGCTTCATTAATGGCATCATATTGCCCGACTGTTTTATCTGAGAATGGATACATGATCGGCTCATCAAAGATCGGTGTCGCAACGCTGAATAAATATAGCTTCTCCCAAATCGGCATTTGATCCATATCCATCAAGAAGGTGGAGAGAACAAACTGGATTCTTGCGCGAAGGCGTTGTGTTTCCGGGGCTTTGGAAAGATCCGGCCAACGAGTAACTGTTCCAGCTAAGAAATTATGTTCATCTATGCCATCAATAACAAATAACATTCTTTCTTTTTCTTCAATAGAGGCGAGGTCATCTTCCAAATACTGGCTGACGATCATGTTCCACGCTTTGGCAAAAGCAACGAGTTTTTCCTGTTCGGTAATAGCCCGGCGTTCTCTATCAGTACCAACAATAGAAGCAGGAACGATTTTCTCTTGGAATCCTTTAGCCGCCGCTTTAAATTTATCAATAACCGTATCGCCGCCTATTTTTTCAAGACCAATCCGGCCAAGCAAGGCATTAATAACGATAATACCAATCACAATGGCAGCCACAGCCCCGATAAGATAAAGCCAAGAGGAAGCAATCAAGCCGTGCACTCCGGCAATAAAGGCCGCTTTCCAAGGAGACAAATAAACAATACCCGCAACAGCCGCAATAAATGTCAGCGCTGATTTAACTCTTAAAGCAATAGATGAAATGCCTTTGCCGCCCCAGCTGTTAATACGGTTAGCCCCGGTCCATTTAGCGATCCAGTACCCTAAGGCTCCTTCGATAATGTAGAAATAAGCGAATATATCCATAAGGAATATCATGAAGAAAATGGAGAATGTGATAGCGATAAGAATATACTGGCCGCCCGGAACTATTGGCCCTATTAGAGCCGTAAGCCGTTCCCACGGAATATTCCAGCTACTATTTTGCAGGATAATGAAAGCCTTAGATAACCAGCTCCAAATCAATACGTTCGTAAAAATCTTAGCCCCTAAGGTCAACACCATAACTAAAGAAGCACGGGCTTTACGGCCCAAGGTGCCATCCGGCGGATTATCTTTATAGCCTGCTTCGAACGGTACGGTTTCGCCATATCTTTGGTTCTTTAATGTATACTCTTGCTGATTGTGTCTATCAACAAACCAAATTGTGAAATAAGCAATAGCTAAAACACTTGTAGCAATTAAAGCGCCGATAGCCCACGAACTAAATGCGATAACTCCGGTAAAATTCAAGCCGACCGCCGGAATACCGGATGTCAATCCGACAGAAGAAAGAATGATTGATCCGTAAAGAACCGCAAAAATCTTCTTAAAGTTAACGATAACTCTAAACCAGCCTAAACGACCAAACTTAGATGTCTTGATGTCGGGATAAACTTTAGGAAGGATTTTATTAACCGTGTCATTGCCATTAGCCAATTCTCTTTCAATTTCAGCCCGGCCACCGTTACGGTAAAATTTAATAAATCCAGGTGTTCTAAAATAACCTTCCACATCATTATGATGGATGGTCGCATATTTTGTTTTGCTCTTTGCTGACTCACTATGAGCAAAAATAATCCTGCTCCAAAGCGCCGCTTCAGCTTCAGCTTGTAATCCAAATTGATCATTACCGTTATTTAATAGTTCCATACCAGAGAAGAACCGATAGAAATCAAACGACGCTGTAACGTTGGCTAATTTATCTCCGGAAAGATTGATAAGATTATAAATGTACATCTCTCTTAATCCGTATTGGTCAATTTCTCTCAGCGCAGCTTCATAGTCGTCTGCGCTTAACACATCTTTCATAACCGGAATAAACCAAACATGCTTGTATCTACGGAAGAATTCTTTTCGGATATCATCGATTGATTCACCGGAAAATAATCTTCGGCTTACTTCGGCTAACAATAGATATTTGGCCTGGTCAACAACGCCGTTCTGGAAGCCATAAGATGGATAATTTTGAATTTCAGACAAGAAATTCTTAATTTCATCACCTGTATGTTTAAGAACAACTTGGTCAATAATATTTTTCTTAGGAAATAGAGATCTGAATAGTTGCTTGATCCAGGCGAGTAATTTACCGATGGTCATAACACCGGCGATATAAAGCGATATTAAAAGCAATATACCGCGCCAGATACCGATCTGGTTTAACCAATGCCAGAGTAAATGAGGCCTAATCTTATCAACTTGGTGATCGCCGACATATGTATACTGCTGATCATAGACTTTTGAAACATCCATGCCTTCAGATTCACCGATAAGGATGACTGTTTTTTGATACATACCATCGGGTAATTCAAGCTCATACTCCTCGTTTGCCTGCTTGGCACCAATGATACTGAAATCAATATCCTTATAAACTTTTACTAAGTCACCATTTTCTAAGAAACTGAATACCGGTTTGCGATAAGAAGCGGTGGGATCATAAATGGTTGTTTCAACTCCGTTAACGGCAACGCCAAGTTGTTCTTTCATGATCTGCATACGAACAAAAGCATATCGTTCGGCTAAGAGGCGTCCACCGGGAGAATAAAGGACATTTGATTTGAATTTTGAATCGAGAACATGATACTCATTACCAACAATTGCGATCCGTGATCCATCAGGGGTCGTCATAGACATTGTGAGCGGCCCCAACTTTTCTCTGGAAATCATGAACTCACGATCCAAGGTATCTTGATAGGCAAACGTAAACGCAGGATCTCGATCATTAGGGCCTTTATAGATTTCCACAAATCCAAGCTCACGGCCTTTTTCAACGACCATAACACCCGGCAAAAGATCTTCCGGCATGCGTACTGTGTCGGTTCCGCCGTTGGTAATAACTAAGGTCTGCGCTTCAAACCACCAAAGATTAAGGCCCAAATCGTTATTGGCGTAAATAGCGGCAATGTCACGGCCACGGCTATCGTTAGGAACTAAATAATGGTAAATTGATCTTCCCTCGATAGAAGAATAAGCCCCATCAATATTTATTAATCTCGGCTTTTCTTCAATAATAGATAATTGTGTCATCGGAGCGATACCGAGCTTATTCAAACCATCCCAAAGGTTTAATGTCGGATCATTAAATCTCCTGTTGGAAACATCGCTGAAGATACCCTCAACGCCCTGGTTGAATAATTGTCCGGCACTGATCGTTAATCCACGTTGTTGAGCTGCGGAATCAGATAATGTTCCAAAGGTAGATTTGACTTCATAATCCGGAGTTAAGCTATAGGATCTTGTTAATTCACCCGTGCGAGGATCAAATTGTTCAGCAACAATGATCTCCAACACTCTGCCGAGTTCTATGCGGATCGTTATGAATTTTCTGGCTAAGTGGTCAAACGGAATGCGGTAATCGATGGTTTGAACGCCAAAGTTATTGGTCACGATGGTCGGCTGAAGAACAGTGTTTTCATCAATGCCTAATGAACGAAGAGCTATGTTTGTTTCAGAGTTCTGGAAGACTTTTCCGGAATCAATCAAACCGGCTCTAATATTCTCACCTTGTTCGGCGATCCAGGCCTTTGCCCAATTGGATTGAGGATCCGGACGATATTCAACAACGCGCTGGATAAATTTGGAATCTTCGTTGTATCTATCGGTCGCTCTCCAGTAATAAATATCTCCGTTGATTTGAGCTAATAATTCGGTATCTTTCGTATATCCGACAGGAAGCTCGATAAATCCGATCTGCATATTTTTAACGTAACCATAAACTTTATCGTATTCCGTTCTTTCCACAGGAGCATATCCGCCCCATCGATCAATTTCACGAAGATTGATAAACGTTTTGATAACGGTTGAATCGTTTCTTTGAATATCATAGACACCGGTCACATTGTATTGCCAGCCGCTATGTCCGTTTTGACGGCTAATAAATAAGGAATCAACGCCAAGATCTCTCGAGGAATCAAGCGATGTTGCATAAACTTCATCCCAGGTGATCGGGTTGACATGAATATCTTCTTGCTGAACGGTGTGTTGGCTACGAACGAGATTGCCTTTACCTGTGAACGAATCAACCTGTTTAAATTGGCTTAATTTATTATGGATATACCAAGTTCTATTGTCAGAAGTCGTGCTGTCAGTGACACTGAACCAATTTAAGGAAATCAGGCCTTTAGCGGAATCTGCGGCCATTTTCTCGATAGCTTTCGGTAAGAATTCGAACGGAGCCGGATAAGGTTCTCTATCTCTTCCATTAACATAGTGGAGACTGACAACTTCATTACTCTTTTGTCTTAAATCTAATTTACGAAGGCTTTCAGGATATCGATGATAGATAGTTCCTTCGGGGCCGATTTCCATCGCGAAATAATTATCATGAACCCAGTTCATGAACGCCACGCCCTGACGGCCAAGCTCTAATGGAGCTTCTTTGTAGAATTTACCGGACGGTGAGGTGTAATTGGCGACGGTGGTGCGATAAACAGGGTCGCCATTTGCATCAACTCTATCTAAGACAATGCCCTTTAAGCGGCCATTGGTTCCATCCACTAAAGCCTGCAACATCGGTTGTGTGACAGCAATGGAGCTTCCGCGAATAACCCCAAATCCTCTGACATAGCTTAATTCACGCTCGATCGTCGCGATATTGCCTTCGACAATGATCGGATAAGCGGAACGTAATTCACTGGATAATTCACTGCCGCGTTTTGGCGTAATAACCATGGTGCGGCCGGTTTCATCGCCAATTTTGATCGGATATGTTTTGCCTTTATATTCCACGTGAATATAGTAGTTGCTGGAATCATCACGGGTAATACCGGCCGCTTTTAATTCTTCTGGTTTCATAAACGTAAGCGGTTTGCCCAGATCATAAACATCACTTGTCACCGCACGCGGCGCTTTTCCGTCGAAGAATATGGCATAACCGGCGTAAGAGCTGTCAGTTAAAGCCGCTAAGTGTTCTCTAATCACTCTAGGCCCGTAGGTAAAAATATCTCCGTCTAAGGTTCTATCCGCCGTAACGGTGTAGAATGAATCCGGAACGGTAACTTCTAATCTGGATGTGTCAGCTTGCGTCTTCATTTCAGCCGGCATAATTAGCGTGTCGCTTACAACCGGCGCAACAACAATGTTAGGAAGTTCTGTAATATTTTTGGATTTTCCACCGACTTTAACAATTGTCTTTTCAACAGATGCACCGGGAATAACTTGCCCATTGTTAAGATCGGCTGTCACTCTGGCACCGGCGGAAACATCACCATTATCCCGATAAGCGGATACGCTGCCGCGCCAATGGCTATCGAAGGCTTGTCCGACGTTAACATGAACGCCTTTAACCGGTGAAGCTTCTACCATCCAGGCAGGTTTTCCATCCACAAAACTAAAGGTTCCCTTAAAAGATTTGTATTGAATTCCGGCTGTCGTTCTGTCGAGCGTTTTTCCGCCTTTAAGATCAGCCGCCTGTTCAACACTGATGGTGATAGGGCCAAGATCTAATCCGGCACCGGCAACGCCATGAAGTTCTTTTGTTTTTCCCCAAAGATCATCGGTGCCAAATTGTTCGCTAAGAATAGAAAAGTTTAAAGTTAAGTTATCCGAAGCCTGAAGCTTGAAGGTCGCCTTCTCAAAACTATATTGATCTTGGGCTTTTAAGGCAACGTCGGATCTGTTGACAAGAATGCCCGTAAGACCGTCAAAAATTTCGATACGAGAATTAACATTGCCTTCGGATTGAGCAAGGCCGGCTTCTAAAATAACATTGGTGCGCCCGCTGGTGGAAATATCCAAAATACCGTTTAAGCCGGTAATGCGGTCCAGATCACCCTCATATTCTTCAACGCCCTGGCTTTTTTTGTTAATTTTTAATTCATTGGAACGATATGTTTCGGCTTGGAAAATACCGCTAATGCCTAAATAAACGGTATTGGATTTATTATTCACGCCGATATTCTGGATCAAAACGAAGTAACGGCTGGTTTGTGTTTCAGTGTACCCATCGATAGGCCACTCATTGAAGCTGTAGCTTTGCATTTTTCCGGCGATGGTCTTGGAAATCAGTGTCGCTTGTTTATTGGTCAGGTCAATACCGACTAAGGCGTATTTAGAACCCATTCCAAGCGCTTCCGGCTGGACCTGGCCGACAAAGGCGTTGACACCGCCAACACCTAAGCTTTTTAAAATATCAAAAGCGGCGATCTGATTGGACGCGGAAACAATGGGTTTACCATCGCTATCGGTAAGCCGGTTAATAACAGATTGCCAAACTTGAGGAGCGGTTTGATTATTGAGGGTGAATTGATCGAGGTTAACCAGAGGAACAACTTCGCCTAAGACGTGTAAATTGCGGCCGACGCGAACAACCGCCGGAGGGGCGTGTTCAAGAGTCGCTAAATATTCTTCGAGCGCTTTGACCAGATTTTCTTTTTCCCCGATGGATAATGTATCGTTGGCATTGATCTGAACGGCAACGCGCTCTCTTATTTCGCCTAAGATGCGGTTATATTGTTCATTGCCTTTTAAATAGCTTTCAAAAACGGCGGTAGCGGCATCATTGGCTTCTTTGGAATTTTGTTCGGCATTATGAACCGCGCGAATACCCTGCATTTGCTGACGAGTTCCTTGAGCATGATCGCCTAAACTGCTTAACATATTTCCGAGCGGATCGCGTCCGGCGCCGGTGCGGTCATTGATGCGTTTAATGGATTCTTCTATTTGTTTGGTCCAATAATCTTTGTATTCTTCAACGCTGGCAGAATCAGAACCGATATGAGAGAAGATATCATTGAACGCGTATAACCGTCTTAACAATTCAAGGCGCTCACTCTTATAGTTAAGCTGATTGATGTAGAATTCCAATTTTCTCACAATAACATCAATAATGGATTCTTCGTTGGTATTGCCCGTCTGGAACAATGAATCTGCTGTTAAGTCCGGATATCCAAATTGGATGATATGCTCCGCTTCGCGTTCGTAGTTATGGGCGAGGCTGCCGGCTAAAGATCTTACTTCGACTAAAGAATCAGGCAGGCTGTCTCTTAAGGCATTCCAGAATGCAATGCTTTGCGGAATGCTTTCTTCAACCGCCGGGTCAAGCCTGTCATTGTAATAATCTCTGGTTTCAGGGATCGTGTACACGCCAAAGGGACGTTTGCTATCTGCCGGCCAAGTCAAAGGAGAGATAGGAAGCAATAAGTGGTAGCTAACGGTCGTATTATTTAAGGCGTCGTTGATGATACGAATGGTATTTTCTTTCCAGGCGATATAGTCAATTTCAATGTCTCTTTTAACGGTTAAGATCTCTTGAGGCATTTCAAAGAAGGCAGGAGCAACAGCGTATTCCATGGCATCATTAGCCACTCTGTCTCTTTGTCTTTGAACAATACCAATACCGACTTGTGTATTGTGGATCATATCCACTGTTAATTGATGCCATGCGCCCTGTTGTCCGCGAGACACGATTTCTTGGCCTTGCCAGAATGGTAAGGCTTCATTAATACGCTGGACAGCTCCCATGACCGGCGCGTTAGGCGTTTGATCATCTTCATCAAAGTAACGAAACGCGGACGCAATGGAATCTTCCGGCATAAGGATATTGGCATAAGATAAGCTGTCGCCTCGTTCAAGCCAGATATTAAGCGTATCTAAATAACCAAAATGACGGGCTAAATCAGCATTTGCTGAATCAAGTGTTGTATCGCTCCAGCTATAAATATCAGAGATCGGGATGATCGTTCCTTCATGATTCCTAAGGTGATTTAAGTTCTCTATGAGGATATCGGTTCTATCAACATCAGCTTCGAGGCTGTCGAGATCAGAGGCCTTAATAATTCCTGAGCTTGAATCCATGGCCGCAAAGTATTCTTGGCGTAATCCGCGAATTGCATTGTCCGCGCCCAATGTATCGGCTTGGACTCTAATATCAGCCAATAAAGAATCGAATGTCATCTCACGAGAGGTCGCTACTTCGTGAATGAAATGATAGATATTTAATTTGGAGGAAAGCTTCACTTGTTCTTCCGGTATGGCTCTCATGATCTCATTAAAGCTAAGCCCTTGTTTTCTTAATCCTTCTTCAATGTCATTTGAGCGCAACTGAATATAAGCAGAATCGGCTTCTTGAGAAAGAAGTTGAGCATTATCAAATTGGCCGCGAAGCGAATCAATAGCGGATCTTTCTACCGCTAATTGTCTGGCTAATTGTTCTAATGAAGCGCTGTTCAATCCGGCTAAAGATAAGACTTCATCTAATTTTTCTACATCCGCTGACATCTGGCTGACGTAAAACGATAAAGGCATAACAACACTATCCGTAACGACTTCAGTCGTTCTTTGAGTAACCGGTAAGCTATCTATGTAGAAGGTTCTGTTACCTTCACTATCAATGCTGACACCAGAGGCATCACGCTCATAAAGTTCTTTTTTGAAATCAGGAACATTAGCGCCGTATTCTAAAATACCGCCTTCGTTGGCAGCCGGATTAACGCGCGGGCCGGAGATAATGGCTTTTGGCGGTAAGCGGCCTTCTTTAGGAGTAATAATGACTGAGTCAGTCACAACATCGTTCTTATCAAACCAGCGGTAAATAATTGATTGACCGGTTCTCAGATCCTTCGTGTTGATCGCATCCATTTCGGCTTGCGTATAAAGATAATAGCTTCCGTGAGGCGTGATAGCGCGGGCTAAAGGAACACGATTAGGCTTAGCAACTAAGATGCCAACTTCCCCTTCTTTAACGATAGTTGTATCGGTAACAACGGTTAAACCTTTAGGTAATGTCACCGCGTAAGAACTATCTCCTCTGGTTTCATGAACGGTTAAAAGAACATCTTGAGATTCTGTTAAGACGCTTGATGAAACCGCGCTCATATCATTCACAGCCACGGTTCTGGTTCCACTGGCGCCCATTACAATGACATCCGCTTGTTGGCCAACGTCTTCACGGTTGAACCAATAATCGGTCAGGGCTGTTTCTTCGCTGTAAATAACGACCGGATGAATGGCGCGTCCATCATTGTAGCGGCCAAGATCGCCCGCCGGGTTGACATCCGCTTCAGCCACACCGTCCACTAAAACATTCATTCCTTCGCGATGTGGGAGAACTTGTTTGACAGTTAACGGTACGCCTCTGGTTTCATAATAGGTAGCCAGGATCTCGCCGGTTATAGGATGGATCTCGGCACCGACGATACGATTACCTTTTTCATCAAACCCGACATAAATATTATATTGTTTTTGGATATTTTCCAACATCTTAGCCGACGGAACAATGTAGCGTTGGCCGGGCTGCATATCCCAGGCTTTATTTTCCGGATGTTTAGGATCATCAATGAATGTCTGGATCAAAGGAACATCGCTTCCCTCTTTGGTTAAAAAGCGTGTGGATGAAAATTCCAAGTATTTTCCTGCCTTGCCTTTGCTTTCCATATATTCTTGAAGATTATATTTAAATCCAAAGACATACCACTGGGCCGGATCTTTTCTTTCGCGGCCGTTTTCATCAATGACAATTAAGCTGTCGCCTTTTTGTCCGCGTTCGATCACATACATTAAATTATTATCTTTGTTGTCATAGGCGATTCTGTTGAACGCGACCTCTAATTGGCTTGGGATATACGCAACACTATAGCCGTCAAAGATCCAAGATTGACGTCCATCACCGAAGATTTGCTTTCCAATGCCGTAACCAAGTGCTTTTCTGAATACATCAGGGAAAATGGCGGCCGGGCCGAATTGATAAAAATTACCGTTATCGGAAGCGATAAAGCTGGAGTCTTTTAAGACCGGATTGGTATGGAATTTCGTATGTTTAAAGGTTAAGGCATTAATGAACACAGAATTGTCGGTGGATTCCCAGATCCCGCCGTTTTGTTCGGGGTCAATTTTATTGCTGACAATTTGATTACGAACACCGGATATGGCGTCGATCATATAAACGGCGCCGGCAAATTCACCGAGGGTCAAATGTCCGCGGAAAAGGTGTTTGAAGGATTCATCGGCGCCCAAACCTTGGTTGAGCAATTCAAAATACGGCGTGTACGGTGAATTGATAATAACGTTGACACCAAAACCCTTAAGGTATTCCGGTAAAACTCCATTGAGCGATTTATGATATAAGGCATTGCCCGGTTTCCAATTCCATCCTAAACCTAATCCTAAGCGGGTTGCGCCTGTATTATAGGTTCCATAAATATTCTGGTAGTCATCAATGATCTTCGATTGAACACTGTCAGGTAAGGAAACAAAGCTTCGGGCATGGGCTGAGATAACGGCATAGATGCTATTATCTAACTTATGAATTCTTTCTAAGGAAAGAACCGTATCGCTTAAGGCGAGGCTGTCCCATGATCGCAATTCTTCTCGCATATCTTCGATGTTGTGGATAACATCTAAAGAATCAGCGATAAGTTTTGCTTCCGCGGAATCAAGCGCGGCCGTTGTGGAGGCGGCCAGTGGGAAGCTGATATTTTTATTGCTTAAATATCCGTCCGGATCAACAGCTTTACCATTGATTCTTACTTCAAAATGCAAATGCGGTGTTGTAGTGTTATTGGCATTACCGCTGATACCGGTGAAACCTAAAGTGTCGCCTTTGCTGACTTCTTGGCCGGCTTTCACATTTGTTTCGCTTAAATGAGCATAAATAGCTTTCGTAGCGCCGCTATCAACCCAAACGTGAAGCCCGAAACCATCTTCGCTGTTACCGACACCAACGATGCCACCCTGCGCCGCAATGACCGGAGTTCCAACGGAAGCGGCAATATCAATACCGCCGTGTTCGTAACTCACTTCTTTTCCATCCACCATCTTGGTTCTATGGTCGCCAAAATGCCCGTTCGGAGTTAACGTGAAGAGGTCAGCGCTAAGATCTAAGGCTCTATTTGTTTCTAATTGGGCTGTTTCGGTAGGATCATTCTCAACCACCGGCGTAAATTCTTCGGTTGAGTTAGAAGCGCCAAATGTGCCCGGGCCTTCAATAGCGTAAGGATGTTGTTCGGCCGCGAAAACATCCGACGGCATCGCAACCAACATGCCGGTCAAGTAAGATAATCCTAAGAACACTGAGGTCAATCTCGGATGACGGCGATAAACATCACGGACGAGAGCAAAAATAGATTGTGGTTCGTCATAATACTCTTCAGCGGTCGTCTTTTCCTGGAAGGCCGCCCAATTTTCCTCCGGAGTAAGTAGTGTTTCCTCTTCGGGCTCTAAACCTTCTCCGCTGGTCGCGTTGACATCTTCTTCGGTGTAAAAACCAAATCCCGCTTTGTAAATCATACGGCGATGTGCATTCATTAATTGCTCATTTAATTCTTCTTCAGTCAATTCATCAAATGTTTTAGCCGGCTCTACGGTTTCTTCTGTTGAGATCTCTTCCGTTGCGGGTTCTTCTGTAACAGCCTCTTCTTGAACTTCTTCTTGCGTGGATTTTTCAGCGCGAACTCTCTTTGTTTCTTTGACAATGGCGGCAATAACTACGGCAATTGCACCTACCGCTAAAATACTGCCTCCGTTGTCGGGAGAAGCTGTTGTGCTAGCCGTCGTCTGGGCGAAGAGATTACTGCTTGGGGCAATGATCATGGCAATGATGAACGCGTCTTTGAGATGTTCTCTGAACCATGCAAAAACCGGGGAAAATTTTGATCGATGGGTGAAGTATTTGATTGATCTTTGAACACGTTTTAAGTTGTAAACGATCGGCGCTACGGCAGCCCAGAATATCATTGCGCCGATCGCATAAGCAATGATATCCCCTATGTCTTCGGTCAACGTAAGCCAATAAAGATTGTGCTGATTAATAAAGTCGCTAAAGAATTCTTGTATGCTTAAAGCAACCGTCACGGCCATCAGCGTCACAGGGAAAAGATTAGGATTAACAGGCTTAATGGGCCTGATCTTTTGTTCCGGAGAACTGTGTTCGTTAAACATGAACTTGGCAATGATCTTAGATTTTCTGGCGATCTCAACTAAACCAAGAACCACGCTTGTATACCACATCGGATCTAAGACATTAGCGAAATAATCATGCGCCAACGGGCTGATAGCTTTAAAATCTATATAAGCAAAGAAATAAAGGAAAATAGCGATCGGCGCGAAAACAAAGTTCTGTCTTAATGAGTAAACTCCGAAAAGGATCGTGCCGCCATAAATAATGATCGGGGATAAAATACCTAAAATGCTGGCATCCCACGGCCAAACATCGCCTTGCGCGCCAAAAGCCGCAACTGCCGTTACGGCTAAGGCGGCGAGAATTGCCGTTAAGAAGTTCGGAGCGACAAAAGAGTTCTTGGTTTTTTCTGATTTAGTTTCTGCTAATTCAACTTCCTGTTTGGCGGTTTCATTGTTCACAAATCCATACGTGCCCGGCCAGAACCAGAGGAGCGCGATCTGCCCTGCTGAAAACGCCAATTTTAAGATCGGGTCAACCACGCTTACGAACCATTGCGGCATATTGCCTTTACCGAAAAGTAATTGCGTGGCGTCTGTTTTGAGATAATTTCCGCTGGCGTCTTTGCCCGGGATAAGCGGAATGAGGTTCATAACAAAGAGGAATAAGTTAAGCCAGAAACTGTTGGATAAGGCAATGGTTATCAAAAGCTTGAGGCTGATCGCGCCGATCATGATGGATGCAGGGAAGAAAGCAATGACAGCTAAAAGCAATAACCCGGAAACAGCGAATAATTTAAAGTTATTCCCAGGGCCGGCAAAAATAACTTTTCGATATTCGCTTCCAGTCGTGTAGTCATGGTTGACGCTGACCGGAATAGCCGCGCCGACTTTAATACCTAAAAACGGTTTAAGAATCGTTTCTTTAAAACTAATGTGCTTCCAAATCTTCCAAACGGTCGCTCTTTCAGGTAAAGATTCTGTCTTATCGCCAAATAGCAAGGCTGTGATCGCGTGTCCATATTCGTGATAGGCCAAGTAGAGAAGAACGGACGGCCAGACAACAGCCATCCACAACCAACGTTCCCCAACGAAGAATCCAACAAAAGCCATAAGATCAAATTGACCTAAAGCTAACACAGCGTCTTTCATGGTCGTCAATAACCCGCCAACAGAAAGCATGGTCGGGTCAATACCGAAAAGTGCGATCGCGATCGCCATCAAGGCAACCGTAACAATTGTACCGACCACAGCAACCGCCACCGGTAAACCGATGCGTTTGAGCAAAGAATCTTTTTCACGTAATGGCTGACCGTCACCTTTAGTGCGCGGGAAACCTTCCCCGGCTAAACGGTCATGAGCGGCAACGGTAGCTATTTCTTTAATACGTTTTTCGCTCAGCAATTCAACAATATCTTTTAAAGGACGATTACCGATCAACATCATCTGTAAGACGCGGCTAATCGCTAAAGTCTCTTTGAATAATCTTAATTGGCCGTCTTCATCTTTTTCATCAAAGCTGACAATAGAATTTCCGTTAATGAAATCTCTATTAGAAAGATGTTGACCTATACTGCGGCGAATAACTTCTCTTTCTTCTTCAGAGGCTTCTAAAATCTTACTGAGGGAAATTGTTCTGTTATTCTGGTTCCAGATCTCACCTAACTGTTCTTCCGTTAAGTCTAAGCGGCCGCTCACTAAACTCAAGAAGATCGCTTTTTCTTCTTCGGTTGAAAATGACTGTACGGCCCCAAACGCTTGATTGATAGAAATTGACGCTACAAAATAATCGGAAAGGCCGAATAACTTTTTAGCTTGTTTTTGAGTTAAAGTACCACGTTCTAAAGCTTCTTTGCCCTTTGTGGTTTTCCAAAATCTCTTGAGCCACGGACGATCTTTGGTCAAACCTTTAAGTTGATCTTTATCAGCAACCAGATAAACGGGCTGATCTTTAATCGCTTGAGCGGTTTTCTTAACGACATCAATTTTGGCCGGATCAACTAAATATTCATTGTTGGCGAAGTAAAGTGCGGCGGCCGACGGATTGGAAAGAATGAAATAAAGTGTCGAGACATCAATGGTAGCTCTTAAGAATTCTTGGGCTAAAATCGCATTGTAAAAAAGTTGCGGATTGTTGGTTAAATCTTCAAATCGGTCTAAAGCTTCTTGCAAGGCGGTAACGTTCATATCATCCTTAATGAACGGCAGGACTTTTTCGTCTTCAATGCTTAAATCTTCCGTTGCCAATGTGCCGTTAGAAAGCCAAAACGCGCGTGCGTCTACGGTTAAAGCACCACGGCGCACTAATTCAAATCCTAATTCTCGAAGTTGACGTTCGAGAGCAATGCGGCGTTTTTCAATATCTAATTCTTTGGATAAATAACCTAAGGCTTTGATGATCTCTTCTGCTTCTTTTTGAGCGGATTTTTTGCCGCTTTGAAGAATATTCATCAGCTTTTCATTTAATTCTTTAGCAATATCATTTAACTCATTCTCGGCTTCTAAGATCTGTCTAGAGGCTAAACGCTCGATATTGCGTAAAGCGCGGTTGTAAGCTTGTTCGTCATTTTGAATTTCATCGGTTAAGTCTCTACCGGAATCTCTTCCTTCTTCTTCACGAAATTCATACGTTAAGGTGAAGACTTCAACCATGTGGCGGTCATAGGATTCTAAAGCTTGTTCGTCTTTTTTATTGAAGATAAGAACAGTTAAAGCTTTGATGGCTTCTAAATTAGCTAAGGCGAGCTTGGCGCGTTTGCCGTCATACAGACGATGAATGGCGCTAATGATCTCCTCTTCATTGTATTTACCCTTCTTTAGATCAAAGGCAATGCCTTCGGCGATCTCGGAATAATCGAAGAGATTGATCTCTTCATCTTCTAGGGTTAATGTTTCACCGGCGAGTAAGCGGATAAGAGCATCTTCATCATTGGCAACTAATCGTTCCACGAGGATATCAGCGGCGGCACCGCGTTCAAAAGGCTGTTGGGCGGCGTCTTCAGTGTTGCGAGTCTTTCCGGAGAGAATATCTAATAATTCACTTACCGGTTTATTGGCTAAGGCGCGATACGCGCGGGTATAACGGACATCATCAACTAAAGCGGAACCGTTGTTTTGATTTCTATTTAAAGGAACCACCCGGCCGGCGTCTTTTTGGCCGTTTTTGCTTTCAGCTGCCACGGAGACCGAGGTATCCCTCGGGAGGGGCCGAAGGGCCTCGGCTCCGTTGTTGGCAACTTTAAATCTGTTAGAATGACCGTTTAAAGACCGCGCGAAATCAACTAATTCCATCGTCATGGAGAAGTCTTCGTCTACGCCGACTTCATGATTAACAATAACCAATTGACCTAAGGAACGAACGGCTTTTAATGAAGATTTGATCTTTCCTAAATTGGATAATCTTTGATTGATCTGAATGCGTTCATCAAGCTCTCCTCTGCCGAATGTTTCTAAGGCGAATACAATAGCGGCTAAAGGATTCATCATATCTTGAACGCTATATTCATCGCCTACCATCAAACCGGAGATCAAAGCTTTTAATGTTTCATCTTCAGTAGCGTCAAAAGAATCATTGATGAAGTTTCTTAAATTACCGGCCTTGATGTAAAATTCGATAAATTTCGCTTGGTCAACAGCGCCGTTGGAGTTGGCTTCGTTCCAAAGTGTGAATAATTCCGCAATTTCGGCGATCAGGACATCAATGAATTCTCTTGTTTCTTCGGTCATCCGTCTTTTAGTTGCCGCGGAACTCAAGTCATTCTGCATAACAGAAGCTTGAGTTCCGTTGGCAACATCGGATCTGCCTTCCGCCACGGAAGAGGCAGATCCGTTTAATGAAACATGGATCCAATCAATGATCGTAATAAGCGGAAAATCTCTGGTGGTAATCGTCGGCCAAGATCCTAAAGAAAGCCACGCAATCACATTGGTTAATCCTTCGGAAAGGTCGTCGGCTAATTTCACCATTTCATCTTCGTTGTAATTTCTGGCTTGGGCCGCTTCGCCTAAGGCTTGGGCTTTCTTGGAAAGATTGATTTCATCTAAAACTCCCATTGTGCTCAGGAGAACTTGTTCCATGCCTCTGTAGCCTTCAATGTTTTGGGCGATCTTTAACAGAAGCTGATCAACGATATAGATGTATTCGCCGCGACGTCTCACCGACACTTTATCGCGGGCTTCGGCGAGATCGTTTTTGATGCGAGTAAGCATCTTGATCAAACGCTCGGCTCTTTGTTTGTTGACGGTCGTTCTGACGCGGTCGGAAATAAATCCCGGGAATATTTCAGCTAAGGATTCTTCTTGGTGTTCGGTAACCGGCGCAACAGGAGCTCTGTCAGCCGTAGGTTCTAATCCTTCGTTGGATTTAACCAACATCTCGATCGCACGGTTAATTCGGCTTTGGAATTGCTGTTCGGTTAAGATCCAGCTCATTTCAATTCGTTCAAACGCGGGATTGAAGAGGCGGATCACTTTATCTTCGAATTTATCAGTGGCAAAACTTAAAGTCGCCGCGAAAACCATGGCGAAAACAACCCAGATGAACCAAGGCTGATGAATAATATTCGCGATTTGATCAGCAAAGCTGACATGGGAAACAACGCTTAAAACTGTGTCTTGAGCGGCGTTGAATGTATCCACGGCAGCTTTGGTTAACGTATCAATGACGGTTGTATCTTGAACAACCGGCGTTGTCACAGTTTGAACAGCCGTATCAGCAACTGCCGAAACGTGCTCGACACCGGTTAAGGCGTTTTGCACCGTTTCAGGCAATTGCAAATTGGAAAGATCGATGCTTTCTCCGACGCGAATGACATCAGGATTGAAATTATTATTTACGCTTGCGGCAAGGCTGTCGGCTTTATGAGAAGCGCCGTTGAATAATCTTCCGGAGAGAAGCGATTGAACATATCCTTGCGGATCGACCATTTGGTAGGCCAATCTCATTTTCTCTAAGATATGGCCCCAGGTATCGCCGTTTTGGACGATGGCCTGAAGTTTTCCGGAAGCGTCATAAGCGAATTCAACAGCCTGGGCAACTTGAGCGTCAATTAATTTGGCGAGGACAACTAAGGCGGTTACGATTTTCTTGAGGTTAGATCTCAATGCGGGAATGACACGTAAAGCTTGGGGCGCCTTGTTGCCGTGCAATGACGCTGCGATGGCGAACAACAGTTTGCTCATTCTCTGCCAGAGGATGCCAGCGATTTTGTTGGCGCGTGTAGACGCGTCCGCTGTTGTGGATGAGGAAGAGGCAGAGCTTGTTTTGTTCCCCGCGGGCGGCAGCGAACGTGCAGTCGTCCTTGGGGTAATCAATGAAATGCTTAAATTGTAAAGTATCCATAATACACCTCCGTGGCTTGTAGGTTTATTGTTGGATTTGGTTTGTTGGCCTAACTGGGCTTTTGAAGCGAGATTGGAAGGTTCACTAGACAAGACGAATCCCGCGTGGCTTTCTCGCGAGATTTGAGGTATGTTGGAAACTATTTCTCGTGAAGATCCTGGTCTATTTGTAATATCTGAAGCTTGACCGGTAACTTCAGATACTGCCTTAAGGCCTTGTTCGTCTTCAGCAGCATAAGCTTCGTTAGTACCTACGATCGCCCTAAGGGCGTTCATAGACGCGGCGGCTAATCTTCCCCATATATAGGAAGCTACCGCGCTAAAGCTTACATTCCCGGCTTCGATTCGTCCTTCTTCAGGGCGGACTCCGGGAATCTGAGATAATTGAGTATTCTCATCCTTGACGGTGGATGAGAATCTTCCACTGACTTTAGGGGTGTGGCTGGTATCAGCAGAAGTTACTCTATTATCCTGGCCGTTAACATCTAAAGAGCGAACAGACGCCTTATCTCCACTAAAGATCCTAGTGGACGGTTTGGCAAATCCGGAGATCTCAACTGCCACTGCTAGTGTTTCTTGGCGCAGACCTCTCGCACCACCAGTTCTGAAGTTTCCTTCAGAGCTTGTTATTAAGCTTACGCTTAATTTTTCTGCTTTGTTTCGTATTTCTAGAGCCAGTCTGCTTAAAGCAGCAAACAACAGGCTAACTCCCGTGGTTTTTTGTTCCGCGCTTATACTTTGCTCTGTCTGCACCATTGCGGAAATGGTGGACAGCGAGACAATACCAGGATCTTGTCTGACGGTTAAACCACTGAAATGCCTCACCTGTCTTTCAACAGCAAATCCTGGGCTTTCTACGGAGTTGCTGGCAACAACGATCGTGTTCGGCTTGGCAAAATCCGGCTTCGTTACAGCTATTTCTGTTGGGGCTTTTCCTGAAGTGCTTCCCTTGGAAGTATTAGGCTCTTCCTGAGGCGCAGGAATGGAGGTTGTTGCTGAAGCCGCGCCAAACGGATCACGTTTTTCACTTAAAGGAATTCTTGTGCTACTGTCAGCGCTCTTATTAGAGGAAGTACGTGCTAAGCGAAATACGGCTTGAGTAAAGTCCTGCACTCTTCCCATAATAAGCGCCGGCATTGGCAGAGGCATTTGTAGCGGCGCCGGAGCCAATATCGGGCTTTGCTCTAAAGGTTGTTGTAACTGAATAGCAGGTAAAGCCGATTCTTGGGCTACATTTGGCAATATTTGCTTTATGCTGGCCTTATCTTCTGCCAAGACGCCTATCGCTGGCTGAATCGGTTGAACAACAGTACTTGATACGACAGGAATCGGCCTTAATCGAACAAATTCCTTGGTTCCATTATGACCTTTTCCAAAAATTGCTTTATACCCGTTTAAATGCGGAGCCCAATTTCTTGGAATATTGCTGGGGATAAGAAAATCATGCAAAATAAATCCAGTTTCATTCAAATATGGCCTGATATTCTGTAAGTGGGGCGCATATTTCTCATTCAAATGCGCCATTCCTAAAGTACTTAAAATAATATTGATCTCTCCGGGCTCAAAATAATCCGTAAAATGTTCTTCCGTATCCAAAATAAACCTGATGCCGGATGGAGCCTTTTGCCATTCTTCATGATACATATTGGCAAAACCAACAAGCTGGACATTGGTAATTTTCTTTCGTTTAAGTTCTCTGGCAATTTCAATAAGAGCCCTGGCTCTTCCAACGCCCCAATCCACCACAGTGATAACTTTACCTTTATTATGGCCGGCTAAACCGATAATTTCATTGACCACATTGGTATTAAAGGTTTCATTCATTGACCGCAAGCTTGTATCTAAACCAAGCCATTTTTCCAAAAATTTATTGCGCAAGTTCATGCCAATCCACTGGCGAGATTCTGTCGTTTCGGAAGCTAAGCCTAATCCTTCTTCGTCTTCCATCAAGATAGATTTATCTTCAAGTTGTGCAATATCCGGCCAACGGGTTTCAAGAACCGCGCCGCCGGTTAAAGCATATGTGTATTTTGAATTCGTATCGGAAAGTGCGCTTTCATTTTGCAGTAATACCACCATGCCTTTGTCGGCTTTTCCGGGTTGAAATTTTGGTAATTTCATAACAACCGTAATGGTTTCGGAAGGCGCTTGAGGTTTGGTTGTGGAGATAACCGGCGCATTGTGTAAGCTGGCGCGAACACTTTCGCCGAGTTGCGCGAGGCTAAAAACTTCGCCTTGAGTCTGGGCGAAAATAATTCCGCCTTTGGCAATGATCGTTTTATCGGCAACGAGCGTTTCCACAACGGAATTATTTTCGCCCAAAGTCAGCACGAAAATATTTTCGCCGGAAACACGATAAACAGGTTTATTTGTTTCTTGCGCCTGTTCGATCGTTCTTACTAAAAGTTGTTTCTTGGCTGGTGTAGCAACCACCACCAAATTATGCGAAGCCGCCGTTGTTGTGATCTTAGATAGAACATTCATCCACGTCGGCATACTGACCGCTTCCACGACGGAACCGACAGATGATTTCTTGCCGATAGGAACACTGCTAATTCCCCAAGACGAACCAAGATCTTGCTGAGCTGAGGCTAATTCTTGCGCCTGAATTCTTTGTATCCATTCCGTAACTCGTGAAGCCTGTTTAGCACTATCAACACCGAACATCGTGGAAGAATACGAAGAGATTTGATTTGCTAATTGATCTACGGCAATACCCCTATCCGCGGCTACCCGGCCGAATAAAAGGCTTGTTATAATATCATTGTCCGGACGGATATCAACGGCAGGTAAAGCAAGCGCCAAGAGATTGTTCTCAAAAGCCATTCTATCTTCGTGTTTTGAAACGTTTTGTAAAACTATTTTACCGGCCTCAAAAACAATAGACGCGCCTTGTGTATTTTGCCAGAAGTTTAAGATCATTTGTGACGCGTCGGCCGCTGAGACGTCACCCAAACGAGCAGCAGTTTCTTCTAAGTTTCTCGCTAATCTTTCAACGGATTCTTGACGAAGAGCTCTTTCTTGCTTTTGTTGTTCGGTTTCGGTTAGATCAGCAATCTCTAAATCCGCCCTGAATTCTTCTTCAAGCTCTGAACCCACGATATCATAATATGTATCCATCGCCTGGCTGGCACTTTGCTTAATTTCCGGAGAGACAAAAGATTTCGTGGTAAACGCGGCAAGAAAATATCCAATGCTTTTAGCAATTCCGAGAGGTTCTAAAGGATGTCCCGCCAATTGCTTGTTAGCGCGAAGAGCGTCTCGTTCTTCCAATTTCATTAAAAGAAACACGCTGAGAGCATTAAAATCACTTGTATTCATTTGTGCTTCAGATATACGACTGACAATTCCATCAATGCGGTCATATTGACCCATTTCCGCTTCCATCGGATCTTTGTCATCATCAAGCCACGATGTATCAAGAAGTGCCTGAGCAATTTCCGGAATGTTCACCACATGGCCTTTGTCAGCGAATTCTTGCTTCGCCATCGGTGCTGTCGCAAGTTTTTGAGATGTTTCAACGGATTTCCAATGATCATAATCAGACCAGGCCACCTTTAACGCATCCTCTACTGGGCCCATAGCTTCCTTAAGATACTCTGGAATCTCATCTGTTTCTCGATACCACTGCGTAAGCCATATTCCGCTATCCGGATAGGCGGCTACCATTTCTTTTATCCAGCTTTGAGCCAAGGCGACTTTTGCAAAAAGCGGCATCGGAGAGTTTTCAGCTAAACGATCTTTGAGCCAGCCTAAACGAAGGAGATTAACAGACGGTAAAGAAGCGCCTTCGCGAAAATCAATGATGGGGTTTTTCCCTAAAAGTCTATCCTCAAGATCTTTGCTCCAATGATTGTCGTGAGGAGCAGGCGTCAAACCTTCTTTTTCCGCAAGCTCATTGCCTGCATATGTCCATCCCCAGTCACTGCCAAACCATGACCAATGGCCCCCTCGTGTCGTTGTGTATCCTAAATCAGATATGGCGCTGCCCACATGTTCCGTAATCTCACCTTGAGCATCTAAGGAAACTTGTTTATACTGGGCTTTACCTAAATTTACTCCTTGTGCAAGAGGTTCACTGCCTAAAACAATAGTTCCTTCCGGTAATTCCAAATTGCCTCTTACCCAGGTATCAACTAAATTAAATCCTTCCACTTTTGATTTTGGTATGGATGTTAAAGGAAGGATAATCGCATACTTCTTTTGCCCCCAAGAAGAACTGCCCGCTAAACCACTATTTCCTACGGAGTGGTTAAGAGCAAAATGAATAGTGTCTCGCGGTATTCCTGCCGCAGATAGATCTGTTTTTATAATCCCGTTTTCTGGAAAATAGTCCGTGCGATGAACCATCACCAGATCCGCGGGCTTAAGTCCACCAAGTTCTTTTATCGTTTCAGATTCAGAAGAAAATGCACGCGGCGCCATTTCTGCGGTTTCCCAGCCATTATCTAAAGCTTGCTGGAACATTTTTTGAGAAATTGCAGCGGGCAAAGGCATATCATCCGGATGCGGCGGAATATTTTCATGAAGCGGCAAGGCTATGCCGATTTGTACCGCGTCGCCTTCGGGAATTTGGGAGATTTCAGTTGTTGGAGCCGGTAAAGCCGGGCCGTCTTGATAAACACCCGCGCCGGCCAAGATCGTCGGAGCGCTGACAAGAATAGGAGATTTTTGAGCTAAAGCTTGTTGTGTCTTTTTGCCAAAACCAAAAGCAGCTGTAAACGCATCCCACAATTGAGCACCAACGCTGGCATTTGAATTGTTTTGCAAAGCAACTTCTTTTTGGCTGTCTTTATTTTGACCGGCCTTGCTTGAGCCAACCAAGCTCAATAATCCCAAAAATCCAAAACCGGCTTGCATCGGGACGCTGACAGGCAATGACGCCGGCGCCGGCATCGTCGGAATACTTCCCACCGGCGCGATCGGAGCAGCCGGCACGACATCTTTTACTGAATCGGAAACGCTCGGTGTAAGAGTTTTTGTTCTGGCTTCCTCAAGGATTTTGGGATGAGCAGTATTAATTTCGCTTAAGACCGCCGCCGCTCTCTTAAGCGAAATGTTGCGCAGCGCGTCATTAAGCGGCGTGTGAATTCTTTGAAGCGCCGTCACCGATTCACCGTTAATCTCCTTGATAAAACTATACGCAGAGACGGCTCTAGCTTCAGTTTCTTTTCCGGTTTTTACATCTCGTAATCTAAAATCAGCCTGGTCGATCTGGCTAAAGCCGAAGCCTTTGCCGTGTTCGGTTGGAAATGTGATATCAATAACTTCGAATGTATGAAGCGCCGTTGTGAGGCGATCGCCGATTTTGACATTTCTCATACGCATCGCTTCCAATGACGCTCCGGAAAACATGACAACAGACCGGGGATCAGCGGGCATGTTGCTGTTAGGCAAGGTTATGTTTGCCGCCGCATCCGCTCTTATTCCCTGCGCGTCCAGGGCTTTGCGATCGGCGGTACCCACCGTAAACTTTCGCAGACGGTGGTTAAGATCTTCCACTGATGTTGAGCGCGGGAATAGATCGATTCTCATCCCTGGTTTTCTGGAATAAACTAGACCATCTTTGGTGGACGCAGTAGCGTAAACACTGTCGCGATTGAACGGGATGCTGACAAAAGCTCCTTCACTTTTCTTAACCGCCAGATCCGCTAAAATAATGTTCTTCGGATTTTGTTCGTCCTGGATCTGAACAATGGCATGATCCCATTTTCCGGTCGTAACATTCTTAACAAAAAGCACTTGAGGTTTAAGCCCCAAGGCTTTTCCTAAAATATTCGCCGTAATGGAAAACCCTAAACAATCCGGCATTTTTCCGTATTTCTTAGAGAGAACAACGCTGTCTAAACTGCTGGAAGAAAAATCAAGTACGGAATCGGCCGTCACATCACCGTCAGGGTAACTAAATCCTAATCCTTGCGGCGCGGATGCTTTGATCCATTTCACTAAAGTATCAACCTTGGCGCGGGTGTTAGATATAGAATTGAAGTGATCTTTGTTGAAATTCGGGATGCGGCTGACCATGCTTCCAAGCGTTTGCGCTGTTTGTTCGCTGTAGCCTAAATCTTGCGTGATGGTAACAACATTAGCGCGGGCATCTTGCGTGAGGTTTGTTTGCGCTGAGGATAAAGACGGCATTAGTAAGGCTACCGTCATGAGCCCGGCAACGGCTAAAGTTTTGAGTGTTCCTACTCTAGTTGGCTTGGCTATTGCGCTGACTGTTGGAACTTTCTGCGCTGCCATATCTCGATATTTCGTCCTGATCTGCTCAACCCTGGAATATTCAATGCTCGGGATCTGGCTTATCCCGGCTTGATCCAAGAGAAATGCCCGATGATGTCCGTCGGACAAAGCGACAAATCCGTCCGGTAATCGAGAAACGATGACAGGATTTTCTCGTGTAAATTCAAGAAGTCGATTAGCATTATTTTTGTCTGATAAAAATAGGCCGACCATTTCTTTCATGGTCGCATCTGGGGAAACTTCTAAATTTAAAACGTGCGTTAAAATATCTCTGACCTGGTTGGCTGCAACTCCTTGATTTCCGATCTGGCCGTTTGGTTTTTTCATATCAGCGATGTTACTCAAAACCGCGCTATTGGCGATCTCTTGCAACATGGGAGAAACCCAATCCGTTGACAATTCAAAGCTTTGATTAACCAAAGTAGCCCGAACGGTTTCGGGAAGCTTGCTAAGCTCAACATAATATCTTCGTCCGCTCGTGGTGGTTATAATACTGCGGCCGTGATCATCAACGCGTACTTTTCCGCCTTCTTGCGTTAAAACAGCTCCGTTTAAATCAGCAATTGCCATTGTTGACCATTGCCGGCCGTTCGTGTGAAGGGATGAAACTTGAATTTCTGTCGAGATAACAGGTTGAATATTTGTTTGCGGCAACACGGGTGTTTTACTGACGGCGATTTCGTGAGAAATTCCGAAAATGGCATCGGCGCTCTTAGCCTGATTAGAAACCTCAAAAGCGTCTTTTGCGCCCATAGCTTTTGCGGATTCTCCAGCGAGTCTACGGCCGATACGGGCAAGCTCGGCTAATTCTTTGATCTCGTGAATAATCACTTCATTGGACTGAATTTGCGGATTGGCCGCCCAAACAGCGCTATCGATAAAAATGATATTTCCTAAATTGCGTGCGGCCCCATGTCCGGCGGCTTCAAGCCCATTGACGCTAACAATTTGATAAGCATTTTGCGCATCTTGCGCTCTATTGCCATGCCAGCCGACGGTTTGATGAGAATTACTATCAACAAAACTTGATAATGCGGCTGCTCCGTTAAATTGTCCGTTTAATGCGCCGGCGCGATCACCGGACGGCGTGTTCCCGAGGCTTTGATTGACTAAGGCAACGCGGACAGGTTCAGGAAGTTTTTCAAGCTCAACATAATATCTTCGTCCATTAGCCATGGTGAGAATACTACGGCCTTGATCATCAACTCTCACGTTACTGCCTTCTCTCATGAGCGTTGCTCCGGTTAGATCAGCCGCTTTTAATGCTGCCGGTTTATTACCTCTTCCAAGAGATACGACCGGAATCTCAATATTAGAATCAATGCCGGCCATATGATCAATAGCCGGAAGGCCTAAATCAGTGCCGTTATGGCCGTTTATGCCATTTAAGGATCCTGTTGGATCAAAGGGGCGAACTTCCGGCATACCATTTTCTTCCATGCCGGGCAATGAAGTAATGGCAGGTGAAGCATCTGCTAAATCAGGAATATTTGTGCCGAGATCTTCCGCGCGCGGTAATTCAGCCGGAGGTAATCCATTGTCTGCTCCCATATTCGAAGCATCAACAAGAGGTTGCATAACGAGCTGTTCAACTCTGGTTGTTTCAACGGCAGATGCAGGTTGAGCCGATGGCATCGCGGGCTGTTCCACTCTCGGCGAAGGTGAAGCCTTAGGAGCTTTTGCTGAGACAAGCGCGACTCCGTCCTCATTTCGAATAACTTGTCCATACGCCGCGATCTGCCCAAAGATATCATTAAATCCGTGATCAAGCCCGAGTTTGGCGCCGAGTTCGTGAATAAGCATTTCGCTTACTTCTTCAACACTTCGCTCTCTTCCGGCATTAAAATCCTGACGGGTTAAATAAAGCCGTCCACCTTCTTTAAGCCAAGTTCTTTGCCGTTCGACAGTGCCATCTTCTTTTTGCACCAAAACATCCACATAACGCTGCCTGTCTCCGGATTTATTTTCGCCCCAATGTGCGTCTTGGACCATACTCTCGCCAATCACAAGATGTGACGCATCAAGTAAGAAAATAATTCCTTCGCGATTAGGATCAGACATCACTTGAAGTTCGCTGGAAATTCTTGCCAATAATTCCGGTAAATTTTGCCCTCTATTTTCCGCAAATTGTTGTAAACTTTCTAAGGCCCTTGTCTCGTCTTGATCTAATGGCGCTCCGCTTCCGTTAAGCGCACCCATAAATCGATTTAAACGGTTTAATGTCGTTTCAATAACCGGATGGCTTAAATCTAATTCTTCGGCTCTACCTTGATTCATTAAGTTGGAAATACGTCCATGGGCACGCGCTTCCATAGCCCGGCCAAAATTTCCTTCTTGATCATGATTGCTACCTGAAGCATTGACCGGGTTATCACGCTGTAATTGCGCATCGGCAACTTCATCTACCCCTAAAGGAACAAAACCCGGTTTAGGCTGAACATCCGCCGACACTGGTGTTTCTACTAATAATCTCGGAGCAGAACCAACGGCGTTGGCAACCGCTTGAGGAGCAGCGCCGGGAATTTGAGATGGGTTAAATGTAGGTGCTGTCGGAGTACTTGGTGTTGTTTGCGAGCCATCAGGCGCGCTCGGAGCTGTTGGGCTGGCATAAGGATTTGTACCTCTAAAAGAAGGAAGTGATGTACCGGAATTTCTACCAAATCCACGAGCAACACTACTGAATTTTCTTGAACTTCCGCCGTTTTTATCAAAACCTTCCTGCAGGGCTTCAATGCCAAGGTTATACAGCGAGAAATTCGGATCATTCATGTCGGGTGTGCCGAAATTCATTTGGTTTAAAGCTAAGCGAAATGTATTTCCGGCAATTGGCTCACGGACAAATTCTTCAATGATAAAGTTCTGCGCGTTATTGACCGCGTTACCAATCGCTTGCCCCGCCTTGCTCTCTCCAAAAATAGCCCGTGCATTAAAGACCTTATCCCCGATACCAGATTTTTCACTTTGCCAAACCGACATTATCTCACCAATGATCGGAACAGAATTTAATCCGGGTTGAATGACGGGCTTTAACGGATATAAAGCAGGGCCGAAATACAAACCTGTCTTTGCGCCTTCTGCCATGGAATTAGCAATAAAATAACGGACAAATCTAGAATCGCTGTCTTTACTTTTTAAATCGTTTAATTTTTCCCCGATTTCTTTATCGCCGGTACGTTTATACTGGATTTCCAACTCATCAATTTGTTGTTGCTTAACACTGGCAAAACTTTGCGGATCACCATCTCCAAACATATTTCCCATTAACCACGAGAAGTTAGAATTAAAATTGACAGCTCTATTCCCAAGTTGGTCCTCTTGAACAAAATCATTGGCATCTCTGACATAACTCGCACGTCTTGCGGCATAGTCCTGAGCAAAAGGAATGAGAACATTCATTGCCGCTAACTGCGGAATAACACTCGTAGCACTACTGGCCATTTTCTGTCCCATGATAAGCGCTTTGGAACTGGCTGTTAACCCTTTGCCACTTAGCTCAAGCGCTTCAATGCCAAAACCTTTGCCAAGAATACCGCCGGCCATCAAGATAAGACCTAAATCTTTATAGTTGTCTGATCCAAAGAATAAACCTGCCCCTGCGGCCGTTGTTGCCAATGTTAAAGCCGATAAAGTTCTTTGCCCTTTTTGCCAACCCTTAATAAGCATCCCTGGACCAACAATACCTAAACCAAACATGGCTAAACCGGCATCTTTATGGCCAGTCGCAATCATGCCGGCTGTTGTCCCCCAATAAGCCTTAATGCCAAGATTGGCTCCTATTTTTCTCCAGTTGCTTGCATTCTGTACTATTTTTCCTCCGGAGCGCTCTAACGTAAACCAATCATCAATATGAGTCGGCTGGCTTAAAAGCGGTTTGGCAAAAAGACCAGCTGATAAAAGCCCAAGCCCTGTCAATTTCTGATCGTCACGGCCAAAGAATGTTAACCCAACCCCCGTGCCGACAACACCAACTCTGGCAACATTCAAAACCCGGTTAAGCCCTTTAGATTGAACCAATGTGGGCCAGATAATTGCCCGAATAGTTTCTTTGCGAGTTTCTTTGGCAAACAATCTTCCCGTAGCACTGGCAACATTTTTTACTCCACTGAACAAAGACGTAACAAACGGCCCAGCAAGCAATATCGTCAGCCCAAGCTTGCGATACGCATCTTTTGTCAGATTATTTTGATTAAGCGCCGGAATAGTATCTCCTAACTGAAGAGCAACCGACAACCCGGCTTCAATACCGCGTATTCCTTTAGGGCTAAATATTTTCTGAAAATACGTTAAGGCATCGCCAGCTCTGGATAGAGACGTATTTGTTACTCTAAACGCAGAATTTTTAAGAATTTGACGCTGGGCATTTCTTGCTTGGTGAAAACCGTTGCGGCCAAACGACGTTAATTTGCCGTGGTGAAACAAGGAAGACGTTAATGCCACCCGGCCTATATCATTCCAGTTGATCTGGCCTTTATCGTTAACGACCAAATGCCGGCCGGTGGCCATTAAAGAAACCGTGTCAGCCACGGTTAAGTCAATACCGACATCAAGAGCTGTTTTGCCTAAACGTTTACCAATGGTTCTGGCTGTTGCCGCGGAAAGGATTTTAGCTGTGGCCGCGTTAACACCGCGCCCGACGATCATGCGGCGCATTTCCATATTAACACCGCGAGCGAAAGCTGATCGCCCTTCCGCTTTCACAAGATTTTTTACGCCATTCTTGAACACAATTCCGTTTATAATGGTTTTTCGGCGAAGTGAAGACAGAATAGCATCTTTACCAACTTTTCTAATAGCCGTCATCGTCGCTGTTCTTAGACTTTCCGATCCTGTTGCCGCCGCTCCTGAAATACCGGCAGTAGCAAGGCTACCGACAACTAAGAAAGCATCGACCGTCAACCAAACCGCATTGGCGGCATCAAATCCGACGACCATTCTTTCTGTTTTGTTGACTTCTTTAAAAAGATTATAGGCATTGCCGGCTTCCATGTATCCTAAGGAAACAAGATAAGAGTTCAAATCTCGCATGGTCGAGGCATCATAACCGCCGCGAGATGTTAAGACGTCACCAAATTCGTAGTTAATTAATTCTTCCGCAACACCTATGCCGGGATAAAGATCAGGATCGCCTAATTCCTCTTTAAGGTCGGCCGTACGCTTAGGATCCCAAACGAATTCATTTAAATTGTCTTTTGAGATCGCAAGAGTTATCACTTTTTCTTTTCTGTAATCATTCCACTTCTCCTGCGCTAACCCTTTAAAATCGTCAATGACAAAATCGCTGCGGTCATTCCTGCTGGTCTGCGGATGAATGGCATCGGTTCTCACCGTATAGGTTTTTCCATCCACAACGATATCCACATATTCCTGCAGATTTCTTAAGCTGGTAACGGTTAATGCTCCGATAGATACAGAAATGGGCTCCCATTTTCCTGTTGTAGAATTATAGGCATATTTCTTGGGATCAAATCGCTCATCCCACGGATGGATAAATCCGCTATTCGTCGGGCTTTGAGCTGTCGGAAAATGAGTTTCTGGCTTTGGCCCAACGCCGGCTTCACTCGGATTCATAAAGAAATAATCCATGAAATCTTTATCGACCCTAAAGCTTTGTTCTCGGCCGTTAACATCCTTGTAATACACTTTCGGACCAAAACCCCCTCCTGCCTGGCTGAGCATATCTCGGCTGATCCGACGATAAACTTTGTTGCCATTTTCATCTTCTCTCCAAACTGTAACGACTTTGCTGGGATCGTCTTTGCTGATGGTAATGTCACCATATTTTCCGTAAGGAAGAAGCTCAACAACATCCTGATCGACACCGCTAGCCTGAAAATATTTATCCCAAATATCTTCTTGAGTGCCCCAACCGGTATTGACCGTTCCTTCATAATTCAGTGTGGAGCGTAGCGCGATCTTTCCGTAATTATCATCTGTAGTATCTTGGATGATGGGATTATTCTCATCAAAGACAATACCCATCGATTGGCCGTCTTGGGTGAACGTCGCCGTATCAGAATCTTTGCCTTTCATAACAAATTGATGTTCGCTAAGTCTCGGAATGCCTAAACTAGCCGCATTATCTACAACACCGTCTGTGCCTCGCGTTGAAGAAGCGGAAGAATCTCGTTTTGCCGCCGCGCTTAAAGAATCTGCCGCAGCTTTTTCTTCAGGGGAACGGATAACAATTAACTTATTCCAAGGAATGCCGCTGGCATAAGCAATTCCGGAGCGATCCAGTGATTGTTGTGTTTCCGATGGCAAACGGCTGATCTCGCCTTTGGTATTAAACGCCCATCCGGTGATTTTGCCGTATTGGTCGGCCGCATAAAGCCATCCTTTGTCTTGACCGTATCCGCCGGGAATCATCTCAAGCGTATCATCACCGATCGTAACTTCTCCGCCGCTAATGAAGAATCTTTCTTGGTCGGGAAGGAAATTGCCCGTACCATCGGGAGTACTTATTTCTTCGCCAGAAAAACGAAGCGGTTTGTCAAAAGAGATAGCTGCTTCACGTCCTCCTAAATCTACATCTAAGTTAAGATCAACAGCAGCACCGGCGGCCTGCCCGTGAATAAATTTACGCGCCTCACCGAAGTATTCGCGAGAATCATCGGTCACCGCAAACCCATAATTATCCGCTAAACTTGTATTGCGAATACGACTGTCCTCGCTGTAATAGCTTGACAACTCATCAGTTGTTTTTCCCTTAGCATCTTGAGCAAAGGCTCGGACAAGTTTAGACGTATCGGCATAATCTCCTGGCTTGATCTGAACAGTGCTTCCCTCCCCTAACTTCGGCGTGGACGGATCAAGATAAGAAAATGTTAAATAAGAATTTGCGTCTTGGGCATTCCAAATATCTTTTTGCCCGTCATTTTTAACAAAGAATTTAGAAGGCGATTGTAAAGCCGCATTAGATTTTTGGGCTTGGCTTGAGCCGCCTTCGCGGGCAAAAATACGATAACCCGGAATATAAGAACCTTTGAATTGCGCAACAAGCTCATCTGTTTTTGTATTAAAGCGTAGCCCGGTAGCAGAAAGCGATTGAGTATATTGAGGATTTCCTATCGCATCAACCATTCCGGTTTCTATCGTGCCTCCATATAGGGCAACATCGTCGGAAACCGCAACGTCAGCAAAGGTTGTCATTATCCCATTGCTTGAGCCGATTCCGGTAATAATTGTTTTCGAAACACCGGGGACAACAGCCATGCCGACAACTTTTTGTGTTCCATTTTCTTCTTTGGTGATCGGAGTTATATAAGAATCATTGATCGTCATTAAATAATCCGAGAGATGTTGTGCTTGCACAGCTTCTGCATGACCGGCAAAATCAGTAGACGATTGGCTTTGACCAGATAAATCGATAACACCGTAAATTCCCTGCGCGGCATTAACATCTCGTTGGGCCATGGAATCTGAAGAAGTAACTTCCATTGGACGCAATCGTGTTTGGCTGCGGAAATTATCAACCACAACAAAACCATCTTGCTTCGCTGTTTCGACTTTTTTGTCTTCTCCAACAAGAGAAATGGTGGCAATTTTTTCTTTTGGTTTAGCGACAGAGACTGTAAACTGATCGTCTTGTGCCAAAATATACGGACGGCCATTTTCATCAACACCGGCTACCGGTTTGGGTAAAGATGTTGTTCTGGCTGTTAATGTATTCTCTTCTAAAATGGTTTGGTCGCCTTTTTTGTATAAGGCGCCGCCTAACAGATCCATGCCGCTGAATTTATAAGGAACGCTTCCCACTTTTCCAAATCCAGCCGTAATCGTATGACGATCTTCACCAACGCGGACATAAGATCTATTGGCCGGATCATTGGCTTTTTGAGCATCCGCATCAGAGATTTCTTTTTCGCTGTAATGAGTTTTTTGCGCATTGTCTAGACCTAAATACGTATCTACTAACATCGCCGCAGGCATGGCTTCTTGTCCGGTTAAGCTATCTAATCCGGCGATTTGAGCAAGCCTCGCTGTATACACATCGTGCTGCTCACCGCCGATTTTAGCAGCTGTTGACTTGTTACCATTGGTTAATTGTGCGATAACCGGCGCATCATCGCGGACAGATTGGTTAAGAAGGCTTCCTTCAAGGCCACGATTATTAACATTCAATTCGCCGTTGCCGCCTTTAGATTCAACGCGGCGTATGGCTAAATTAAATTCATCACCGGTAATAATGTCATTCTCAATTGAGGCGTTATCATTTTTCCAAACAGGAACAACCGTATTAGCACCGTCCCAACGGGCATCTTTACTCGTAAATCTTTGGTCTTGTCCATCCTTATTAGGAATAACGAGATCTGAGTAAGCCGGCAAATTGTCTTTGTTTGCCGGAGAATAGACCGGAGCACCGCCCACGTTAGTAGCTTTGAAATTTTGTCCCGCCTTATTTATCTTTAGCGCTAAAGCATTATCTTTGCTATCGGCGCCATTGTGGAAAGTTAAAGGACGCAGCGTATTAAGAGTAAATTTGCCTTCACCACTGCCGCTGTATTGCGGAATTCTGCCTTCAGCAAAAGTGATCTTTTTATCGGAATACGTAACGGGTCCAAGGAGAGGATCATTGTAAGGGGCTTCTTGATCAAACTGGTATTCTTTGGCGCGGAACACTTCACTTAGGTTATAAAGCGGAATATTCTCACCTTCATTTTGACTGGCATATTCAGCTCCATATTTTAACAATTCGCCATTTTTCTCAAAATTAATGGGATTAACTTTAAGGACTAAGCCATTGTCTTCACTGTTACCGCCTGCGCCTTGACTGACCGGCATAATGAAATACGGAACGATCGGCGCGGAGAAAAGCGGCGTTGTACCGCTGTAGCCGTCTTGCCGAACATCATAAAATTCAACCGGTGTTTTTTGTTCGGTCCCGTTTTGATTGTTTTGCGTAAATGAGGCCTTTAGTTTTATATCCGTAGAGGTGCGTTTTTCATCGCTAAATGTTCCGCCGGGATTGTTATAATTTTGATAGGATTCTACGCTACCGGGCGTGGAGAGAAAATCACCGCCGGTAAAAGAGCGTACTACGCCGGTTAATTGAACGGTTTCGGGAATTTGCGGGTTAACGGCAGACAGTAAATAATCTACGGCCTGTTGCGGATTTTCTTTTTCTTTGATTTCAAAGGTTCTGTTAACAATACCCTCGGCGCCTTCAACGCCGACCGCTGTTAACAATCCTGCCAGCTCTTCGCGTGTCCGATCATTGACCAGGTTTTCGCTTTGGCTAATTTTAGATTTTAATTCTTCCAGGATTCTGTCTTTCTTCAAAGTTTCATTGATCTCCACGACATGTTCTTTGGTGTCATCACGGCGAACGGTTGTATACGCCTGTCCGATCACAACTCCGCCCACGCCCATGGAAAGCTTTCCCTGTTCGCCTTCGGCGGAAAGCCAAGTGTTCTCACGGCCGCCGAAAGATGTCTCTTTCTTGGTACTGAATTTGATGGGACCTTTCACGGAAAATAATTCTTTTGTTCCTGTTCCTAATTTAAGCTCATATTCTTTTTCTTCATCTTGTGGTAATTTCCATTCGGCTCCGGCGGCAAATTGAAGCATTTCGGGAGATGTGGTGAGGGCATATTCTGTCGTTCCAGCAGAAAACTTTGTAAAAACTTGATTGCCGACAGCAACATTCTCAATGATGCCGTGTGATGTTGTGCTGCGTTCAATACCGGAAGAAATATTAGACGGTGTTCCTTCGCCTTCCTCAGGTTTATTGAGCGGCGTATTGAACGTACGGCCATAGACGGGCAACTTGACTGTGTCAATACTGGCTACCGTGCCAAAGGCTTTAGGTGTAGATTTATCTCCCGCGCCTAAAATATCCGTTTGAAGATCCCTGACAGTACCGCTTATGGCCTCTGCCTGAACAATGCCAACGCCTAAATTAACAAGCGATTGACTGGAGGAAGAAATCTCATCGATATTCCTTTTAATTAAAGCTTCTCTTTCTTGGGTTGGATCATTGCCCTGCTCAACGGCGAGTTGACGAGTCGTTTCAGCCAGATCAAAGAATTTCTGAACTTTTTCTTTGGATAGATCATCTTGGGCAATGCTATCATTAACATCTCCTGCCATAGAAACGATATCACTTAATGCCATACCAACATTACTGCTTAATCCTCCGACAACATTGCGTTTGATCTCTAATTTAATTCCTTGATCACCTGCGTTAATACCTTTGGCGTCCCATTTTTTGGATGTTTCCCACTTCTTTGTTGCAACATTATATTTTCGTTCTTCCCAGGCGCTTCCCTTTTGTAAAGCCATCGGCTTAACTAGTGTTTGGCCTTCTTCATTTTTTGCACCTAAAACAATTGGCGCGGCATCGGTGCCTGAGAAATCAAATCCGGTTTTGCTTTTATACTTTAAGCGGATAAGCCCGCCTGATTCGCTTAATCCTTCGATCACATATTTTTTGTTTAAAAGATGAACGTCGGCTGAATACATAAGGCCGGTGGGATTAACGGTCACGATATGTCCGTTAGTGAATTTAAGAGCTTCTCCTGCTTCGCTCACGTAAGATCCGTCACGCGGGCTAACGGCCACAAATTTTTCATAGACCGGTTTATTGTCCACCACGCGCCCCACCAGTCTTTTGACGTCGCGGTCAACGAGTTTAAATTTATCGTTGGGGCTTACATAAGCAAATCCGCCTTCGAATCTATTAGTATTCGGATTAAACGAAGGCTCTTCAACGTTAAATCCGCCGCCGGTAACGCCGGGTTTTTCATTGGCTGTTAGTGTTGTCCAGCGCCATTTGCCGGTTTCTTGTTGTAAAGCGTAATGGTATTGATCTTCCGCTAAAGGATCCTGGAGAGATACGACATCTTGGGTTGACTTAGGTTTTTCAAAGCCATTTCCGATCTGCGTTCTGTCAACATCTGCTGTCTGATTAGGATTTTTAGGCGTAGTGCCTTCTAAATTTCTAATGACGATATTATCTTTTCCTCGGCGGATAGAATCGGTAAGCCTGTCATTGATGTAACTCGTAGGACTGACGGCTGAACCGCTGTTGGCATGATAACTACGTGTCGCACCGGTGGTCCAATTTCCGCGATGGTCTTTGGAGGCAGTGAAATTAAAAGTTACTTGGTCTAAGCCAGCTTTATGTTGTTCTTGGTTAGCGCTGAACATACCGGCAGGGACCGTGATCGCATTGCCGCTGTCATCGTAACCAATAGTCATAGCGTCGTGCTGGACAACGCCACCGCTCGGAATTGCTTTTCCATTTTGTTCAACACGGCTTAAGTATTCTCCGGATACCGGAAGAGACATTGTTTTTGCTAATCCGGGATATCCGCTAAATCTTTCCACTATTCCATTATTCGCGTCATGGGTTAAAACCGCCGTTTGAAAATCAATGGAACCATCTGCATTTTGTCGGACAACACTTCCGCCGAAAGCGGCTTTGTCCAAACTGGCTTCGGCAACAAATTCAAGTCCACGGTCAGCTTGAACAGCCGTAAAGCCTTTCACCGCGTGAGCGCTGTAAGCTTTGACATCCCCACCGCGGCTTAGGCTATTGCTCTTTGAGAAATCAACCGCTTCTCTTCCTCCCACGCCGAGCTTTCGAGAATAACTCATTCCCCAAAATTCACCTTTTTTATCTGCCTTTGCGTCAATGATAATTCTGACATCACCTAATTTTTCCTGATCAAGAATAGAAACCCTATTAGAACGAATGCCCCCTTGCCCATCGCTTAAAGAAGCGCCTGTCGTATTTCCTGCTAAGGCATTTGCGCTCGCAACATCAATGTTTTGAAACTCCCCATTAACATTCACCTGCAGATTGGTATCTTTTTCCGTTACCCCATATTTTTCTTGAAATCTTTTAGATAATCCGCGGCCGCCATTGGTGAGATCTAACCAAACTCCTACCTTCCCGCCTTCTTTGGCTTGCGCGTAATCCACAACACCCCAAGAAACAATGCCAAGCCCCATCCATCCGCCAAAGCCCATTAAAGCGGCGTTTGTTTGCCCGGGTTCGATAATCGCGTGGCGCGTCAATGGCTTTTCTTTTCCGTCCGGGCCTAAGCCTATTCTCACAAATTTATCTTGAGGAAGCCCTAAAACAGCTATTGTTCCTTTGGCAAATTTTTCTCTTTGTTCTGCTGATTTGGTAGCGAGCCTGGCGGATAATCCAGCAACGCCTTCCACTAAGGCACCGGTCGTATACGTTATATTTTGTACAGACGCCTTAGCCAGCGTGGCGTGCATGTTATTAACGTAATAACTTTGCGCAAGCGCGCCGGGTAAAGCAATTAACTGCGCTTCATATTGCTCTTTCAAATAAATTTCTTTATTTCCATCGTAGGCCTCATATTTTTCTCTGATTTCCGCCCTAGATAACCCTTTATCTTCCGTTTCATTGAAACGGCGCATATCTTCCTTCATCCGGCGCGACTCACGCACATAATCAATGCCCATACCGGCTGCGGCCGTGACGGAATTAATATAATGATCAAATCCGCTAATGGTCCACTTTTGGCCGTTTTGAGGAATAGAGCCTTGATACGTATAAAAATCATTGGACATTCTGGCTAAATCGCCATAAGAAACCATGCCAAATTTTTGGAAGAATTTTCCGACTGTGGAAGCCACTTTAGCTATATCACTTTTTTTACCCCACACCGCTTTTTGCTTATCTATTGTCGTATCATCTTGGAGGTCCTCTACTTTTCCAAAGGCCCCCATATAAGCTCCGTGCGCAATAGCGGTAGCAAAGAAAGCAATGGTCAAAAATTGTGTAGCTGACATTCCTTTTTTTCCGGTCTCCGCATTGGCAACATTATTTTGATACGCTTGATCTAAGGCGAAAGCAAAGAGTGAGCCAACCATGCCCTGTCCAAAAGGAGAGGCCATAAACCGAGAAAGACTATCCCAAACAGATGAATCTTTGCTAGAACCACTCGTCCCCGCTCCGAAGAAATTCGTATCAAACCCATTCAAAGCATAACGGCTGCCGGTTTCGCCTAAAACGCCAATGGCTTCCACCAAATAATAATGTGTTGAAGGGTTAACGGGTTTCCCGAAGAAAAATTTATTTTTAGTAAAATACCATTTCATCAATGTCCCGGTACCTTGCGTGATCAAACCAGGTGTCAGAGATTTAAATTGATCGAAAGCCGCATGCAAAGGATTATTCGAAAGCTCTATCTGACCTCTTGGATTGTCTATATTAAAGTCGCCTTGTAACCATCCTCTTTCGAGACCCATCTTAGACCCGGCCCAATCCATACTGACCGTGGTGCCGGCTAAAACCGGAGTTGAAATCCCGGTCATCAGAATGTTGGAAACACCTTGGCGGAGAATATCGTTACCAATGTTTTTAACGAGAGGCTGGATAATATGCTTGTCGGCTAAAACTTCTATGCCGGCTTTAGCCGTGCCATAAAGAAGGCCTCTGGCAAAACCACCACCAAAAGCCGATAAAGCACTACCCTGCGGACCCATCTGCCCTAGCATTGCTTGCAACTGTGTTGGGCCGGTAAGATTGCCCGAATTCCATGCAATCTGCTCTCCAACCATTGAGGGAGTAACGCCTGACAACCCAGTAGATTCCAATGTTCCCCCGGTTAATTGTTGAAATTGCGTGGGGCCTGTGAGATTACCCGCTTCCCATGCGGCTTGTTCAGTTAAGATATTTGGATTTTTTAAAATTTCTTTGGAAGCCGCATCAGCGCCTGCTTTAGCACCTAAATTATTTGCGTACGCGCTAACCCCCATGGACACACCAACCGTAAATGCCGTCGAAAAGATAAAAGCACCGGTTTCATTCCACCAGCCCTTCATCACGCCGATCTGTCCTAAGGTACTTCCCAAACTTCCTATCCCGTTGCTTATGGCAAAAGCTCCGGGATTAAATCCGGTGGAAGCAAAATTGACCAAACTCATGAGCGCTTGCGTTCCCACAACGGTCCACATGTCGCTACGGCTAAAAGCTACTCCCGGTAAAAAGTCATGGGCGCGGCTGTGCCACTGAGAACCCCAAACAAAGGCTTGAGTAGCTTCGCTGACAATTTCCGCTTTTTCTGATTGGACAATACTTGGCGCTAAAACGAACCCGGTAGATTGTTTGGCAAAATCTTCGCGCGAAATGGTAAGGGACTTTCCAATATCGGTGTACGAAACCTCTTTGTCATCAATCGCTGTTACAGTAATGAAATGTTCAGATTTGAAGTTGGCGATGAATGGCGGTCTTAAATTGAAAATCTCTTCAGCCGGTAAACGAACAGCTTGGACATTTAATCCATAAGCATTGGCGATCTTATTCAAAGCAAAAAGAGAGGTCTTAAGCTTCGGCTCACCCGGCTCAATAATGTTGTTCAAAAGGTCCACTGCTAAAGTAACCACCGAAAGCTCTTCTAAAGCCACTTCAATGTCGCGGCTCATGAGAAGATCTTTAAGGGCGTAAACACCGCAGTTTAAAGGGTGAATACTGGGATCGCGCAGCCAAGAATAAATCTTTTTGATGCGGCTGTCGGTCACGGTTGTTTCTGACTTTATTTCAATGGTTCTGTCTTCTAATTCCGGATTGGAGACATTTTGACGGGGCAGTCTGAGGTTGATTTGGGGCTTTTCTTTGTAGGCGATTTGTTTTAAAAGATTCTCAACGCTTCCGGCAATTTGGGCAGAAGCGACTTCTTCGGGAGAGGCATCGGGGCTAACGGCATTGACAGCTTTGTCTTTCCAGAGAACAGCCGGATTATAGTTAAACGCCCAGCTGATCTGGTCAGGAATAAAAATGACAACAATGAGCAAGGCCACCGTTCTGATCCAGGCCTTAAACTTGCTCTTGAACGGAGCCTGTTCTATGTTGCCTTCAGCTGTGAGTTTATCTTTAATGTCCATTCTGTTCTCCATATGGTTTTGAAACACCATTGTCCAATCTGGAATAAACTAAAATGGCACCATTTTTACCAAACGCCAATGAGCTGAAAAAATCCATAAAATGAGAAATCTCCGGCAACAAATCCGGAGATCGGGATATAACATAGCCAATAAGACTATTATTGACAAATTCAATAATCCGTGGCTTTTTAATTGTAAATGTTTTCACTACCCTTCTCCGTGGCTTGTTGGCTTCGGTCGCCCCCAACCGAAGCATCAAAAAAGGCTGCTGAAAACGTTTGACGTTTTCGGCAGCCCAGGAGGGTTACTTAAAATTCCGACACTTCTTTTTCCCGTGGCTTTGCGGGCCTCATTTTTACTTACTTCCGGCCCACCTTTATCGATCCGTCAATTGCATTATAAATATAACATTGTAATAGGATGTGTCAACTTTTTATTTCCTTGATTTGGAGCAAAAGTGTCTATTTTTCAATGACTTATGAAATAAATAAAAAATAATTTATTTTTTTTGGAAATTATTCCCAAAAGCGAATTTTTCTTATGAAAATGTTTTAAAAAATGTTTAATAACATCCGGTGTTTGAAATAAAAAATTGACGGTGTTTTTTTATTTTACGCTTTCCGTCATGATCAAAAAAGAGAGAGAAAATGAGAAGAACGTTATGAGAAAAACTATACTTCCGTCGGAATACTACACTTTTCCGACGGAGAAATTGTTTTCCGCTTGATGATCCATTTTCGTTTTTAGTCAGGATCTTTCTGGAAATCTACGACAAGAAAAATGAACTGATGCGAAAGGAATATATTCGTAATCCATGAACGCCTGCGTGGATAAATTCGTGGAAATATTGCACGAATTTATATAGATTGGACATTAAATAAATATGATTGGACATTAATCTCTGTGTAATTATTCTAATTTAATGTCCAAAGATATATATGAATTTATCGTTTCTGTGAAGCGCCGCCAACCAAATTCTTCATAGGATTGTTCTGCATGAAATCCAAGAATATGGGAGCGCCAACGAGAATAGCAACAACGGGGAAAATGAAAAGCAAAAGAGGAACAAGCATTTTTAAAGGAGCTTTGAGAGCTACTTGCTCGCCACGGCGAAAGCGCGCCAGGCGCATATCTTCCGATAGGATATTGAGCGCCTCGGCAACCGAGGTTCCCATTCTATCCGCTTGGATAAGCGTACGGGTAAACGTGGTTAGATCCGGCAGGTCGTATTTTTTGGACAAATCGCTTAGGGCATTGCGGCGCGACTTTCCGACATTGATCTCCTGCATGATCAAATTCAGCTCATCCGCTAAAGCCGAAGGCGGTGTTTTCTCAATGACCCATTTTAAGGCCAACATAAAATCAAGGCCGGCATTAACGCATAAGCCTAGAAGGTCAATGGTGTCAGGAAGCTGTTTGACGATAGCATTTTTGACTTTACTGATCTTTCCTTTAAGCCAAAACTCCGGCAATATATAGCCAATGGCAAAACCCATCAGCGATGTAAATAGGATCACATCTGCCTGAATAAAGGGCAAAGTTGCCCCCAAAAGCCCTCCAATGATAAGCTCTTTAATGAGCAAGAATTCTTCGGGAGACATATCAACCTTGGCTAAAGCTAAATCCTTTGAAATACGGGCCCCTAGAGGGCCAATACACAGCGGTTTATTGAACATCGCCAAACCCTTAATAAGGGCTCGCGGAGCATCTGTCCATTTCTTCTTTCTATCGGTTGCGGCTTTTTCGTGAACCAAAGAAAGGGTAGGGCGAAGCACCTGGTCAAAAGGCAAAATGGCATAAGCCAGAAGCACTCCGGTAGCAAAGGCTAAAATAAGGATGACAATTTGCATTATTTTCTCACCAGTTAGTTAATTTCCAATAACCAAATGCCAATGACCAGATAAACTTCAATAACCAATTTTCTAATTTCCAAACGTTTTTAACATTGATTATTGATAAATTGGGAATTATCTGGATGTTGAAATTTGGTCATTGGTTATTATCCTAAAAATCCTTAAACGTACTTATTTTCCATATCAAAAATGCTCCGACGAGCTCGGAGGCGACAGCGTACATCAAAAGCATTTTCCCAATATCGGAATTAAACATCTGGTCAAAGAAATTCTTATTGGTCGCTGTCACAATAAAGGCAAAACCAATAGGTAAAAGCGACATAACAACGCCCTGAATTCTTCCTTGCATCGTTAAATTATCCAGGTTTTGTTTTATCTTTTTATTCTCCCGGATAACGCCGATGATGCGGGCAAAAATGACGGGTAAATTACCGCCGGTTTCCCGGGCTAAAAGAATAGCCGTGATCATCTGATTTAAAGCGGTGGAAGGCACCCGGTCATAAAGGTGCGCGAACGATTCTTCTAAAGACACGCCCATTTTATTCTCGCCGAGCAAAATGGCAAATTCCTGATTAATAGGGTCCGACATTTCTTCGGTGACCACTTCGATAGCTTGAATAAGGCTTAAGCCGCCGCGCAAAGAGCTTGACATGATCATCAGCGCGTCAATGAGCTGATCATTGAATTTATCCATTCTTTTTTCTGCTAAAACCTTGATCCAAAGCCCCGGGCCGATGAGGCCTAAAAATACGCCTAAGCCTAAACCAAACCAGCGAAATTCCGTCGGAGCGACAACAAATCCGGCTACCGCGCCGATCACAGGCGCGAATGTATAAAGCACCACAATACGGTTAATTTTTGAGCGCATGAACATGCGGTCCATTTTATCGGAAAGTCCTTTGGCGCGTTTTTGATTGATCTGCATAGCCAGATTAAAAGCGGAAGGGGCAATGACCCATGTTAAAAGGCCGGCGGCAGAGAAGATGAGCAGCATAATAAAAAGACGCATGGTACTATTTTTGCTTAAAGCCTTTCAAAAATCAACTTTAATATGGAAAATTAACTTTGCGGGTTGTGGGGATGCATTATGAGTTTTGGTCAATGACCAATCACCAAATTCCAACATCCAGATAATGTTCAATTTACAAATAACCAATGTTAAAAACGTTTGAATATTGATTATTGGAATTTGTTTGGTGATTGTGTTTTGGTTATTGGAATTTCAGAAGTCTACTGGCAGATATTATCATCCGCGTTGATGCAGTCTTCAATGCAGTTTTGTTCTTCGGTCAATTCGCAACTTCGTTCGCAATCTCCGTGAAATTGGCTGGGATTACCGTTGGATTGGTTGCACCGATCACGACAGATCGTTGCGCATGCCGGATCGTAAAACATGCTATCAGGATCACAGAACATATCATAACAACCGTTGAGACAGGCTTGATAGTGGTTATAAAGCCCTCCTTCACAGCCAGACACGCAAGACGTGTGGATGGGATCATAACAAGCATTGTAGCATTGCAGGCTATACCAGCCTTCGTGCTCACCTTGAGCCCAAAGGCATTCGGTTGTTTTTTGCGGGTCATACTGGCGGCCTTCGCTGAACACTTCCGACGCTGATTTCCAGCGCCCGGCAAGTCCGCGCAAAATATATTTTTGCATTAACAGAATCGCACCGATCATTAGAATGATCAAGGCGACATATTCTAAAGTTGAAGCAGCTTTTTTTTGACAAAAAAATTTAATCATCGTTTACCATTGGCATTGGTCGCTAAATTTGACATTAAATCCCCAGGGATTGCCGTTATGCCAGAAATATTCCGCGCAAGATAAAGACATGACCCCGTGAGAAAGCAAGCTTTCGGCGCGCGCCCGGCAATCGTCATCCTTCACCATAAAAGCACCCTCAGTCGGAGTATCGAGACAACCACTTAAACTATTGATATTGCCGACAGAAGCAGGGCCTTTTTGCGGATGAGAAAATGACATACCCCAAATCGGCATGGCATTAGCAAATCGAAATGATAAGTCTTTATCCTGATCCCAGCGGGTGACACGCACTTTTACTTTGCCGCCTTTGAAACAACCCGTATGATGATACTCGTCTTGTTCATTGCACCAACTCACCTTGTCATATACATCACCTACTGAATTACAGCGGTGTTGATTAAATGTCCCGTGGACAGAGTTCTTTACTCTTGGCCAGTCCGGTTCAGGAAGTCCAGGTCGTCCGCATCCGCCATCACAGCGCGTTGGTATCTTGGCTTCTACTCTCACAATATGCCAACAACCCTTTTCTGAGCCGTCCGGATTACGCCCGCATCCTTTATCTGTTTTCCATCCATAGATCGCGTAAGGCGGCAAAGAAGGAATATCGCCCAGAAGAGAATCTTCGACGCTGCTAATGCCATTGGGGAGGTTGGCTGTTGTTAAAAACTCACTGATCTTTGTTCGCGCGTCAGCAAGTTTGGTAGCAGCATCACCGGCTTTTGTATAGGCATCGCTTAGAAAATTGTAACGCTGTTGATATTTTTCCCTTAAAAGCGCTATATGTTCTAGAAATCCTGGATCAGCGCACTGCGGCCAAATACCGTTAACTGTATCGTATCCTAACGTGTTGTTGATAAAGTGAGTATTGAACAAGTGGCACGGCGTGACATCGCCGGAAGCATTACAGCTGTTATAGCAAGCCTGCAGCATTTCAATGGTTCCATTGCCGGCGGGATTTTGGTAACAGCTAAGAACTTGCGGAATAATAGGAACACCCGGATAAGGAGCGATATTATTATTGATCCACGTAACATTATTCGGACAAAATACCGATCGCATGCCTTCTGAATCCCAATATCCATGATACTGGCTATTGCCGTTGCGCCATCCGGATAATTTTGCCCGCCACATATTTAAAGGCCCGGAGGCTTTCGCTAAGTCATAAAGAGCATTTCCATTAGAATTATCAATCCAGGTCTTAGCCTCATTATACCAATCGTTAAACGAACTATAAATATCCTCGGGTGGCATGGCTAATGTTTTGGTGGCCCACACAATAAAATCATCCGTTGTTATTTTCATTTGGTCTAAGGAATCTTCCGGCCATTCGGAGGCGGGTGTGCCTGGGCTAGCGCTAAACGCATCCTCACAAGACTGATTGGCGGCGCAATGATCCGGATTATCATCATGATCTAGATCTGCCGAGGGATCTAAGCAGCTTGGACAATCCCCCGGGCAATGTTTTCCGACACAGTTTTGATTATACGGCCACGTTTCTGAACAAAACTGATCATCACCGCGTTTCCACTTAGGCCTGCTTCCGGTACAGGGAGCAGGCCCGAGATCCGCGTTGGTGACACAGCGGTCTTCTTGAGCGATCACGCATGTGGCATTATGAATATTATCAAAATAGGCATCATCGTCCTGGTTTGTCGTCGTTAAACAACAGCTTTCTCCGGAACAATTTCCCGTAAGCGAAAGGCGCCCGACGGCATCAAAACTATCGCATCCCGGATAACGCGCATCACACCAAAAACACCCCTCGGGATGGTCCGGATTATGACTTGTATTATTTTGCAAATATGTCCGGTCGGCAACTTTCCAAAGGGCCGGAAATAAGCCGGTGGCATCTTCCGCGCGGTATTTTCCCATCACGTCACTAATCTGAGGATTGTTGTAGTTTCCCGGCGGGGAAGTTTTAAGCAGAGGATTTTCATCGTCGTGACCGAGAATTTCTCGAAAAGACTTAAAAGCATTGTTGCCGTTTTCATAAATGGGATCATAGACATAAGGCCAAGAAGTTGCCGGACAGGAGCTTGAGGGATCTTCCGTCGCATTGCAACGCAGTTCAGCTTCATCTTCCGTGCAGCATTCCGGGCGGATCTCTTGAGTAACGCCACGCCTCCACCACCCACCGCCAACAGGTATTGTCACCGTTTCTTCCGGCAAACAACAACAATTGCATTCCGCAGGACGGTTAGGATCCGTCACATTGCAACAAGCATGCTCGCCGGCAGACTGCTGATGCGTATTTCCATCCGTACAGGTTGGCGTAAACGGATCCCACATGCCCCAATCATCATCGTGCACCGTTCCGCTTCTATCGGTATAAGATTCATAGATCAACTTTGAAAGAAGATCCTGAAACTGAGCAATTTTTTCAATATTTTCTAAACGCTCCTCCACCACATCAGAATTTTCTTGGATTTCCCGAACACGATTAGCATAATAATAACCGAACCGATTGGTTTTATCTCCTACGGAATCATCTGTCCCGCACCGATCACAAACTCCGTCCATATCTTCATCGAGATTATCTGGCATTTCTTTATTATCATCCACCACATTTTGAATCCCCATAAGGATCCCACGCTCTAAAAACTGGTCTTGCTGGGTCATTTTAGGAAACATCTTATTATAAAATTCGCTTAAACCGGGTTGAAGGACAGCAACAGAAAGAACGAAATTGATAGTAGCTCCGGCAAGCCCGGCACCAGCCGAAATAGTCAACACTGTGGCTGCTTGTATAGCTGCAGGTGTCGCAGCTCCCGCCGTAAAGATAATAACGGCAATCAAAATAATCGCTGCTATAACCAAAGTCGTTAAGTTCCTAAGAAAATTATGATCGGTCCCGCAAACATGCAAGTCCGCGCCGCCGTCTAAAACGTATTGATACAAATACTGCGAATAGCTGGCGATCTCAGATGCCAAAAACGCCGCGCCCAAATTAGCCGCGATGGTCACCTGCGCTTTTGTTTGCGCCACGCGCCCCAAATTCATCACCACCGCCAAAAAGATGATCAAAACCGCGGTGATCAAAATGAGGATAAGCGCCACTTGCCCTAAGCGTGCGTGCTTTGGCTTGATCGGCCTTAACGGATGAAGCAGTCTATTTAAAAATTGAAAAATCATTATGTATTTCCTATTCTATTTCCTCTTCCGAACCGTCATCCGGAGGAGTGTCCCAGCCGTTAAAAACAAGATTCATGTCTGTCCCATCGTAGAAATCTGTTTGTAGCTGGCGCAAAGGCCCCGACATTGGGGAAGTGTCCCAATTTGAACCTTCGTTCACGAATCTGTCCGATAAGCTTTGATCATGCGCGATGCGCCGTTCGGCTAAACTTACTCCCGCCCATTGAAACGCCTTAATACAGCCGTAAATAATAAGCAGGATCATAATGAAACAAAAAGTGAATTCCATTGTCACTTGGGCCTGTTTGTTGCAAGATTTCTTAAAAATGGGACTTATCATATTTAAAGTTCCAATCACCAAATTCCAATGGCCAGATAAATTTCAAAAACCAATTTTCTAATTTCCAAACGTTTTTAACATTGTTTATTGAAAATTGAATATTATTTGGTTATTGTTGCTTGTATCCTGCCTGCCTGCCGGCGAGGCAGGGTTATTTTCTTTTCTTTATCACTTCACCGGATTAACATCATCCACCGGCGTTACCCATTTACGACCGCCGCTATCGGCAATAGCGCTTCGGACATAAAGCATTTTCTCAGCCTTGTTATAACAAGTTTGATTAAGATTTGCCTCTGACGAACATTCTCCCGCATTGGCCACGCAAACTTCAACAGCCGGATTATCACAACCAGGATTCCAAGCACATTTATCGCCGTGGCTTCCGCAGCTGTCTGATCCATAGTTACAATATTCCGAATCATTAGGATTGAGATCAAGGCAACCATGCCGCGCCCAAAAGGGAACTTCTCCACAGGCCTCGTGGATATTATCATCTCCGGCTAAACAATTCCACATACGCCCCGTATCGTTGCTCAGTTGAAACTGCCGTTCAATAACATCGGTACAGTTTCTTTTTTGCGTATGACGAGTATATTGCTTGTCATCGTCATACAACTTTCCCTCTTCAACGGACATATGTGTTCCCTCAAAACACACCGAACGAATATAACTGTCTTGCTGAAATCCGGGGCGAGTTCCTTGCGGCCGTCCGGTAGCAGCTGTCGCCGGCGTATAGCCGCCACGCTCATCCCAAGTATTGTACGTTGTATCGATATCCCCATCCTGATAATCCATCACGTAAAACGTTTCAATGTTTGAAGTGCCTCCTTGGCAAATGGTATCTAGGCCGCCGGTGTTACGCATGGTGGCAATGGCATCGCATTTTCCGTCGAAACCGCAGGCTTTTTGCACAAATTCTTCTTTTAAATCTCCGTCTAGATCCAGCGAAATATTTTTTCCTTTATCAACATCGACACTGCCGCGTCTGATATCCACCGGTTTCCATTGCCAAGAAAACCTGCAGCGGGTGATGGGGACACCTTCTACATCCGTATCTCCGTCCCTATCGAGATCGAAACGTTCATTTATTTGCGCGGCATTACAACTGCCTCGTCCTTCCGAACAATACGGGGAAGCCGCCGGAGCACAAAAACTATCATCCGCATTAACGATCTTCGTGTAAGCAACGGGGCATCCGATATTACCCGGCAGGCACATTTCATTCCATCCGAAATGGGGATTGCCCGAAGCACCCGGAACTTGGATGATCTTAAAAGAAGCAGTAGAAAAATTGAATTGTTTTCCGTTAATATGAATGTCTTGAACAGGTATTTGTTCTGTATGCCCAAAGTCCGTTCCCATAAATAAATTGCGGGTAAATGTGCCTGTTCCGCCGAGAATATACGGCGTGCGGGAGCTGGAGCCGTATTTACCAGTTTCTACCGTTTTTCTATCTTCAATAAAAAGAACGCTGGCTGTATTGCGGGATGTGTTATTGGCTTGTCCGGAAAGAAATGAATTTTGCAAAGCTAAGCGCATGGCGCCCAAAGACTGATTTTGCACATAATTAAAATTGACCGCGTAGCGGATCATAGCCCCGAGGACAAAAATGAGGATAGCGCCAAAAATGGCCAACTCAGTGACTGTTTGGGCTTTTGGTTGGGCGAAAAACTTCTTTATTCTTTCTCTCATCAATATTTTATTCTCCGGCCACGGCGGAAGAGCCGCGGGTTCGCTCGACACTATTTGAAGAATCAATACGAGTCGTCACTATTCCGTCTTCTCCATTCACTGTTGCGTTACTTGTTGTGATCCAGCTCACAGCGTCGGAAGTGATCGTATGATTAATATGAGTATTCATCAGCGTCGGGTCATATTGCTCGCCTAAATTATCCACCGATTCTTTCCAGTTTCCCTGAATACCACGCTTCACATAAGTACTGACCGCCACAAAAGCCCCTAAAATAATGATGATCAAAATCGCGTATTCCAAAGTTGTCTGAGCCTGATGTTTTTTTATGCGCATATTTACTCCCCGGGCGTAAAGCCCATATTGACCAAAGAATCCGATGAAGATGTTATTTCGTCATTAAAAACATAAGTAATATCATTGACCTGATGAATGAGCTGGCGATTCATAATGCTATGACTATTTGAAACAGAATTGACCACATATTGATCCGTCGCTCCGGATTCTTGTTCCGACGCGCTTTGCGGAGCCAGCTGATCGGCGGCTAATCTTACCACATCTTGTAATCCGCGCCTGATGGGTGGGGACATCACCACCAAAGCGGTGGAAACAATTCCGACCAAAATAATGTATTCCATCAACGATTGGCCGCGCGTCATTTTTAACATATTTTATCCGCCTTCTCCCGGAGGAAGTTGTACAGATACCGTATTAACAGACGTTGTATCGTCCTGTGACTTCCTGGAAATTCCAGTGCTTCCGCCGGGCAAAAGGATCTTATTTTGTTGAATACTGCGTTCTATATCAGAATTCGTCGCGGCATAATACGGTTCATATTCGCCGTAAAGCCTGCCGACGGCATTCGCTTCCACGCTGGCGTCTTTGACGATGTCCATCATGGTTGATTTGGCGTCATGAAGCCGCCCTTGCAAAGCCCGTTTTAACACAATGGTCATCGCCATCAGCGCGGCGATCACCAGCGCGATCATGATAGCGTGTTCATTGGCCATTTGTCCGTTTTGACGAAAGAATATTTTACGCATAAATTTCTACGAAATGTATTTTATATTTTAGATGAAAACAAGGTAAATCAAAAACGAAATTTGTTGAAGCTGCCCCGACTCGTGTGCTGCGGCGAAATTCTTTTCAATAATTTCGCCGCACTCGTCGAGGTTCACTTTCTTCGTCTACAAACGTAGATGAAGAAAGTGAAAAAACACACATGGCTTACCCGAAGGTTTTTCTCTCCGGGTAAGCCATGGTTTACAAACAATACAGGTTAATTTCCCCAATACTCCTGCTGTTGGTTGATGATCACCGTTTCAGAGTCGACATTGACCGTTTCTGCCTCAGTCAGCTCTGAGCGTGTAACGCCAGCATTGAACGTTTCTCTCGTTGAGCTAGTGGAGCTGGTTGTGCTATTAACCCTGGTGTTCCCGGGAGAGAATTGTTCGCCGATATCGTCGGCGGCCGATCTCAAACGCCCCTGAACACCTCTTTTAATGTAGAATTGAATGGACAGCAAAGCGCCGATGATAATAATGATCAAAACAGCGTATTCCAACGTGCTTTGCGCCTTCATTTGTCTTAGTTTTTTTAACATTTTTATGTTCACCTCCTAAAGAACTTAAGTTAGTGTGATCGATATTTTACGGAACCATTTCTATTTCAACGGCGCCACCACCTCCACCACCGCCGCCACCATCAGCTCCGGGGCCATTATATTGGTATTCCTGGAAACCACCTTCCAGGCGCTGAATATCGCTATTAGACGTCATCCCGATACCGCTTTCCGCTTCATTCATCACAACCGATGACTCGGAATTACGCGAGACATCGAATGCACTGGTCAGCTGTGTCGGTTCAAACTGCGTCGTTGTACCCAGCTCTGATGTATTATCGGCCATATACTGAGTAGCGTCATAAACTCTGGCCTGCAGAGCACGTTTGGCGTAAACCTGCATGGCAATGACCGCGCCGACGACAAGCGCGATCAAAATCGCGTACTCGGCGGTATTTTGCCCTCTTTTTTTGTTTAATTTTCTGAACATTTTATTTACACCTCCTTAAAAGGCTTTGATGTTCACATTAAAAATTAGTTACGGAATGACCACATCTTCATTGCCACCGCCGCCACCGCCACCTGAAGTATGCGAATTGGAAAGTTTATCGGCCATGGTTTCCATTCCGTTAACGGTTGTCCCTAATGTACGGTCTAAGGCCGGGCGCAAAACTCCGCTGGGCCCTAAGAAAACGATGAGAACCGCCACAACTGCCGTCACTAAAATAATATACTCTAGTGTGCTTTGACCTCTTTTACTTTTTAGCTTCATGTTTTCATTCACCTCCTTAAGAGTGAACTTTTGTATGCTCCATAAAGCGAAGCAATATTTCTAGTTATCCCTCAATCCTTCTTCTACATTCTTTTGAGCTGCCTGAACCGCCCGGTAAACATAAGTACTCATGGTGATCATCGCCGCTGATACAAGAGCAATCACGAGGACATATTCTATTAGATTTTGTCCGTTTTTATTTTTCAGCCTCATCATCGCCTTGCCTATGTTTATCAAAGATTGTAGCCGCCCGCTTACAGCATCTCCGGCAACCGAAGAGCGAAGGATTTCATCCGCGCGGGCCCTCTATCTGTGATCGCCTCTCGAAGACGATCACGTGAAAACGCCCGAGAATATCCATCGGGCGCAAAATACGTCATTTCTAAGCGAAAAAAAATCTCCGGAAAAATTTTCCGGAGATCACAATAGCTCCTTAAAAAATCATTAAGTAACGTGATGCAATATGTGTGAACAACGCTTGGTACCTTCATCATTTCTCCGTGGCTTAAGAAACAATGAGACTTTGACTAAAATGGTATTACCTTTAATGCGTTATAAATATAACACATACAAAAAACAGGCGCAAGCACTTGTTTGGGTTAATTTTTCTCCTGATTTTCGATGCGGATTTGAAGCTTGCACCCCAAGGGATCACGCACATCGCTTTCGTTAAGGCGCGCCAGGGCATATTCCAGGTCTTTGCGGTAAAGATGGGTTGGGGGAAGAACAAGGCTCACAATGATACTATCCTTGCTCCTTTGAACAGAGCCGGATATTTGGTAAAAACGTTCTCTGATATCAGAAAAATTAAGCTTTTCATAGTGCAGTGGAAAGAAATGGCGCTGGCAATAGTTATTGAGCGCCGATAGAAGAAACTCAATATTCGTCTCCAAAGACGGCTCAGCCCTCAAAAGATTGTATTGGCCTCCTCCTTCTAACAAGTTAACTCGGTCATGGGACGGAGTAACGCTCACAACTCCATAAGAAGCTTTTTCGGTCCGGGCGGTAAAATCCTGATAACTTTCTTGAAAGTTTGGCCAGCGAGCAAGAAAAGCGGCGATTACATCTTCCGCCGACATTTCTTCCGAAAGGATATTGGTGACGATCGCCATCACCGGCCAGTCTAAGGCGCTATCACGCAAAAGAAGGGCTCTCACGCGCGTTTTTTGCCCAATGAGCGGTTGTTCCAGTTTTGTTTTAAGTTCGCTGTAATACACTTCTTTTCCGACGGAATCACAATAAAAATGATTGATCAAGCGCGCGTCTTCTTCGATAAATTTTCTGCATTCTTCCTGCCAGGGCCAGGCGCCGGCCATAAAAAGCCTTCGTTTGGCCGGAATAGCCGTAAACTTGGCGATCTCTTCTTTGTTGCCGTCAAAAATACCGATGCGGGATATGTTTTTTCCGGATGAATTTTCGAAACTTAAAAAAAGCTCATAGAACTGTTTCGCAAAACTCTTGTATCCGGGAATACTATTAATAATAACGGGCTGAACATTGCTAATGATATTTGAAGAAAGAGACTCAATGATCTTGTTCATGGGCATCGTAAATGCAGATTGAACATTATTTTCATTCCAAATCGTTTGAAATTGCCCGTCGACGCATATTTCAGATTTATCCTGCGCTGTTATCTTGATATAGCTTATTTCAGAAAATGTCTGCGAGTACTCATTGGCCATTTGCATGGAAAGACTTTTGAGATTTTGAACGCTGGTGGTTAGTTTTTCTAATATTTCCGCGTTAAGATGTTGTTTTTGTTTGATGCCGTTGATCCCCCAAAGGCCGTCTTGGGTATAATTCTTAATATCCCCGATTTTCTTAATATTAAACGCCGGAAAATATAAAAGCACTTCGCTGGCTAAATTGATATCGACCGGCAAATAAACTTCACTATGCTTGCTTAAAAGTCCGCCGAGCATAGACGCGTTCGATAACTGCCACTGGGCGGCTTTTAAAAAGAAACATCCCATCCCATCCCAAACGGGAGGTTTTTCTCCCGAAATAATTTCCGGCTTCTTTTCCGGAGAAAAATATTCCGCTTCCGGAGTCCATATTTTGTCATCAGAAGAGGCGGCCGGTTTTGGTGTAGCTTCTTTTGGCTTCTCTTCTTTGGAAGTTTCTTTCCCGGCAAAAGGATCGGCTAGTAGGGGGCTTTCCTGCGGAACCGTTGGCGCGATTTCCGGCATAGATTCCGGAACACTGTCCACAACAGCTTCGGGAACAGCCTCCGGTGCGGCTTCAGGAGCAGCTTCAGGAGCAACTTCAGGCACAGCCTCTGGCGCGACTTCAGGAGCGGCTTCAGGAGCGGCTTCAGGAGCAGCTTCAGGAGCAACTTCAGGCACAACTTCCGGGACAACTTCAGGGGTAATTTCCGGCGCAGGCTCCGGTACGGGTTCTGGGACACTTTCTTGAGGCGCGGGTTCAATTTTCTTTTCGGGAATAGATTGTTTTTCTTCCACGATCGGCGCTTGAGCCATAGGATCCGGAAGAAGTGAAATATATTCTTGCGGTTCTTCTTGTTCCGGTTCCAAAATAGGCAAAATAGGCTCTGTGGCGCTGGGCTCTTTCTCTATTTGAACTTCCTTAGAAATATCAGCTAGGGCTTCCGACTTCACTTCGGTCAGATCCGGTAAAATAATGGGAGGTTTTTCGGAAGACTTTTCAGGAAGTTTTTCCTCTTTGGACATTTTTTCTTGCGAGGCTAAGTCTATTTTTCCAAGTTCCACGGAAATATCTTTATTTTTTGACGGTTCGACCGGAAATTGCTCTTTCGTAACCGAAATTTTTGGCGGCTCGTCATGAACAGAGAGCAGTGCTTGTTTTTCCGTAAATAATTGTTCTTTTCTTTTTTCGGGAATCTTGAATTTCTGCGGCTTGCCTTCTTTTTCGGCCCTTCTTCCGACGGGACTGCTAAGAGCTGAACTTTTCAGAATGGCGTTGACGGAGGATTTGGAAACTTCGCATTGAAATTTTTCGCGGATCAAATCGGAGATCTTGCGGCAGCTAAGATCGGGATTATCCCGTTTTTGCGTGACAACAAAATCAATAACTTCCTGTTTTAATTTGTAAACAACACCCATAAATGACGGCGCAATTCTAAGTTAGCAGTTTGGACATTTCTTTAATAAGATTGGCTCTATCATATACTACCTATTTTAGGTGAGTCAAGCTTTTTATCCGCAAACAGGACTAAAAAAGCAAATAACCTTAGATTTTGCTTGCCAAATAACCTTTGCCGTAGTTAAATACCTTATGCTCAAAAAATGTCCTTACTGTTTTGAGATCGCCAGCGAAGGAATGAACAAATGCCCCGTTTGCCTTCAGTTCATTATTGACCCACTCATTGATTCGGAATATAAAAGTATTGATAAAAAGAAATGTTTTTTCTGCGGGAAGAATATCCTCAAAGAGGCTCGCATCTGCCGCTTTTGCCATCAATGGATCGACGAAGTTGACCGCACGGCAGGGGATATTGAGCGAATTGATTAACCTTCTTGAGTTATAGAATCTCCAAGGCAAGTACCTGAGGCCTGGATCGTTCCGGCGGGTAGTTCTATCGCGCGCTGCGCCTTCCAAAAAATAGGGCTTAATGAAAACGGTTTGATGTTTTTAACGAGCCCTACCACCGAGTTATCCTTTCCGACGAAGATCACATCAATAGAAAAACGCATAAAGAACATATGGATGGAATTGCAGGATTCGATGACCAACGCTTCCGATGGAAGGATTTGTTTTCTGTTCAAAAGTCCGATCATTCTCGAAAGCGGCGTATCAGCGATAGCCACCTGATCAGCGATAACCGTTTGGCGTGTCGTATTAATGATCTTCACGATGGATATTTTAAGTGTGAATTAGGAAAATTTCTTTTTTAAGAGGAATACCGCGCATCACCAGCTCATTATAACAAGCAGGCGTATAGCCGGTGGGCCGGTAATGGCCTAAAACTTTTCCGTCTTCACTCATACCGGTTTGCTCAAATAAAAAGACGTCTTTTAGATCAAGCTGGGTCGCATCTAACATTCCGACCACTTCGGTAATTCCGGTAATTTTTCTTGTCCCGTCGGAAAAACGGGCAATGTGGACAACAATGTCAATGGCGGTGGCGATCATTTCATACATGGCGCGAAGGGGGAGTTCAATGCCGCTTAAAAGCATCATGGCACTCATGCGAATAAGAACATCGCGGGTAGAGTTGGCATGCAATGTAGTCAGTGATCCGTCGTGGCCGGTATTCATCGCTTGAAGCATATCCAAAATTTCCGGCCCACGGCATTCTCCAATAATAATACGGTCGGGACGCATACGCAGCGTATTAATGAACAGGTCACGAATAGTGATCTCACCTTTGCCTTCTACGTTCGACGGCCGAGACTCCAAACGGCCCCAATGGCGCTGTTTGAGTTTTAACTCGGCGGCATCTTCAATGGTGATGATGCGTTCTCCCTCGGGAATAAAAGAAGAAATAACATTTAAAAGGGTGGTTTTTCCGGCACCGGTCCCTCCGGAAACGATAATATTTTTTCGCCCCACAACACAGGCATTAAGAAAATCCGCCATGGATTGCGACATGCTGTCAAAACGTTTTAAGAGATCTTCAATGGTGTAACGTTCTTGGCCGAATTTTCTGATGGTCACCATCGGGCCGTTCAAAGCCAAAGGCGGGATGATCGCGTTAATACGCGACCCGTCGGGAAGACGAGCGTCGACCATCGGGACCGATTCATCAATGCGCCGGCCTAAAGGAGCGATGATCCTTTCAATAATGGCGCGAACCTGCTCATTGGAAATAAATTTCTTATTGGTTAAGATCATCTTGCCGTTTTTTTCAATATAAATTTCATCTTTGCTGTTGACCATAATATCGTTAACATCCGCATCCGCTAGAAGGTCTTCCAGGGCGCCTAACCCTAAAGCCTCGTCGGCAATTTCTTTGACCAAGCGGGTTCTTTCTTCGTGAGAGGAAATAATAGCCCCGGCTTCTTGGGTTAAAAGATCCCCGATGATCTTTTCGGTGGTGGCACGCAGCGCTGGCGCCCGGCGAGGATCGCTTAAAGATTCGACGCTGATCTGTTGAAGATTTAATTTTTCTATTAATCGTTCATGGATTTTCTTTTTTAATTTAATAATGTCATCATCTTCATCCACCTGGGCCATAAAATCTTGGCCTTGGATGATTTTTTCGGTCAGCCCGAATTTATCCCAAAATCCGGCGGGCTTGGGCAGATCAGCGGTGGTGCGTAATTTGGCGATTTCCGTTCCCTGGACAAATAGATCTTCTTTGCTTAATTCTGCGGCGATCTTTTTAAATGCTTCCGCAACGGCACTGCGCGGGCTGTCCATCACGCATGGAACCCCGCGGTTTAAGGCCATACCGACCACTTTTCCGTCGGAAGGGACATGGGCAAAGATCTCACAGGGAAGAGCCATGCGCACTTCCTGCCAGGCAACGCCTCCGCGGCTTTCCGAACGGTTCAAGATCATCTTGACCATCTTGAGCGGAAAATGCAGGCTTTGGAGAACATCCAAGCTCCAGCGTGTTTGATAAACTGCTAAAATATCCGGGGTGGCCACCAGCATGATCAAATTGGAATGGTCAAAAACGGTGATGAGCGTTTCGCTAAAGGCTTTTCCGACGTCAATGACCACATAATCATAAAAAGCGGCAGCGGCTTTTAAAAACGGCTTGATATTGTCGGGCGTGATATGGCCAACTTGCTTGGTGTGGGCAACCGCCGGAATAAAATCTAATCCAGACGTGTGCGTGGTGACATATTTCTTGATAACATTTTCCTGGCCAGGTTTTTCCAGTTCGCCTAAAACATCGACCATGGCGTGGCGTGGCGCGACATTGAGCATGCGCGCCATATCCTGGCCGGCCTGAAAATCCATATCGACCAGTAAGACCTTTTGGCCCGTCAAAGCCAGCGCTACGGAAACATTCACCGAAATAAATGTTTTTCCGACGCCGCCTTTGTTGCTAAAAACAGAAATTGTTTTGGATTTCATCTGTGTATTTAAGATCTATCTAAATTATAAACGATCGGTATCGTCACCGTGATATCTTGCAGATTTAGCTCGGAGGGAAAAACCGTATAAGGCGCTAAGTTTTTAGCCGCGTTAACAGCGTCGCGGTCAAAAATATCATAACCGGAAGATTCCTGAACAGAGGCTGACGCGAGTGTTCCGTCTTTGAGGATATGCAGCATCAGCTTAACCGTTCCTTCCCAGCCATATTGCCGGGCTTTTTCCGGGTAAACAACCGATTGGGCGATCTTTTCTTGGATCGAGCGCACATACGGGATGAGTTCTTGTGGGATAAATGTTTTTGCCGACGCGGCCGACGGAGAAACCAAAGCCGATGTTACGTTTTGATCCGCCTTTTTTTCATTAGGCACGCTAAAATCTTCCGTGGTCACGGTTTGTTCGGCGGCGGCTCTTTTATGATGCGTTAAGATCGTCGGCGTTAAGCTGATGACAAGTTCTGTTTCTTTATTTGGCGTTTTATTGGTTGTGCGAAATAAAGCTCCTAAGACCGGGACATCGCTAAAAATGGGAATGCGCTTAATGGTCTCTCCGTTATCATATTTGATAAGCCCGGCTAAAATAACCGTTTGCCCGTTTTCCAAATACAATTGGGTTTGAGCGGTGCGCGTGGTAAAGGCCACATTATTCCCGACGGCATTGGTCGAGTCAATATCGCTGACTTCCAATTTTAATTCAACGTCGATCTTTTCGTCTTTGATGGTCGGCTTAACGGTTAAGTTAACGCCGTAATCTTTGTACTGCAAGTTTTCTTGAACATTCCCGCCGGAAGAAGTTGTCGTCGTTGAAACCGGGATTTGTCCTCCTACTAAAAAGCTGGCTTCTTTACCGCTGACGCAAACTAATTTTGGCTTAGATAAAATGCGGCCCTTGCCTTCGGTAATCAAGGCATTAATAGTGCCTAAAATTTGTGTGGTACGGCTAAATTCTCCCACGCGAAAAACATCTTTGATCTTATCAATTTTCCCCGACGGCAACGCTTCGGTAAAGGTCAAAGCGCTGGTCCATTCAATGCCCATATTTTTAGTATAGCTAGAGGTCAATTCCGAGATCTGCGCGTCTATCTGCACTAAATCATTGATATCTTCTTCTTTGGTCAAATTAAGAATGCTTTCCGAAAAACGCTCCAAGACTTTATCTAAACTTTCTTTCTTGTCCGAACCGATCGTTCCCGAAACCATCACTTTTCCTTCGAGTTGGTTCACTTCGGTATAAATTCCGGAAATATTGGACTCAGCTAAAAGTTCTTGCATGCGGGTTTTTATAAGATTGAGGTCTTCTCCGACAACGCGCAAGACCAAAGAACGTTTGCCGTAGCTATCCCAAATAAAAAGCAATGTTTTACCGGGCTGTTTGGCGATCATCAAGATATGATCATCCTCAGCTTTAACAACATCCGCGACGTTAGGATCGGTGATAGAAACACGCGTGAGGCTGTACGTTTTGATGGTTTCGAGTTCTCCGACGACCATTTGAATCTCTTCTTCTACCATGGAATCAAAGATGGCTTTGTTGCTATCAGCAGCCAAAAGGAAGGAGGCAGAGAAAAATCCACCGACTATCAAAGCTAAAAATAAAAATTTTTTCATCATTTAATAATTCTAGTCATATTCAAGTTGAAGCGTTTTTATTGTCCGCCGCGGAAGATCTCGACCGGTTTTGATTCTTCCTTAACGGGTTTATCTTGGTCCGCGTCTTTCCCGATCTTAAGATCGAGGCCTTGGGTCGTTTTAAGATAATTTGATAAAGAATCCCAGGATGCCGTCGGTAATTGATAGGACTCGCTTTCACCGGGCTGGCGCAAAACAAGCTGTAATTTTCCGTGCTGTTCAGCAAAGGCCAGAAGGTTCGCCTCATCAGGATTTAAAGCAAAGGTGATCGGCAGGATGCTCGCCTTTTGCTGCGCGTCCATGCCTTGGCCGGCTTGCGTATTATCGGCAATGGCCAAAACCAAAACATTTTGAAATAGTGTTACAGAAATTTTTTCCGTTTCTTTTGATTTCTCAGATTCCTTGGGGTTTGGAGTAGATAAATGAGCGATAATATCCACATAATCTCCCGGAGATACTAATCCTCCGACGGCAGAAAGCTTATCGATATTGACCGTCACCGCTCTTTTTCCCGGAGGAGTTTTAAGGCTAAGGGGCGTTTGCGTCTTGGTTGCCGCGGCCGCGGCGGCTTGCTGAGCTTTAGCGAAGGATTCCTGCTGTTTGGCGGCAAGCATTCTATTTTGCTGCGACAATTCCTCAATCTTCTTGGCGAGAGCATCGATGTCTTTTTTGGCTGTTCCGGCGCTAGCGACCAAAGCCGCCCGATCTTTTTCTTTTTCAGCTTCCATGTAACTATTAGCCAATACCAAAGAAACAATGCCCATCACAATAGCAATGCCGACTAAAATAACTTTTTTCTTATCAATTGCTTTTAAGTCAATGGCCATAAGATTATTTTAAAAGCTCCTCGTTGGTCACAATGGTCGTCTTAGATTTTAGCTCGTCAATGTATTTTAAAATAGCCTGCTGTTGCTCCATTAAAGTCAGGCCATTTTTAATTTCTTCTTTAACGACTGCGAAGCTTTGCGGATTACCGCCTTTTTTCTCTTCTAATTTGACGATGTAATATCCGTCGGGTCCTTTAAAAACACTGCTGATATCGCCCGTATTTAGGATGCTTACCGCTGTTTGCATTTGAGGAAATTTAAATTCCTTGATAAATCCCAGATCGCCGCCTTGAGCAGCGCTGGCGGCCTTAGAACGCGCCTGTGCCACCGACCCAAAATCCGCTCCGGCTTGATAAAGTTGCGATAAAATTTCCTTGGCCTCTTCTTGAGTGGGAACCATAATTTCTCTTAAGCGCCATTCGCCGGGCTCAGAGAAAACATCTTTGTTTTGATTATAATATTCTTCCGCTTGCTGGTCGGTAACGGCAATGCTGGACGTGACCCTGGTGGCTACTTCCTGCATCAATAAACTGCGGCGAAATTCATCTAAAGCGGTTTTAATATCTTTTTCTTGCGCTATGCCGCGGCTTTCCGCGTCCTGAACTAAAAGCTGTTGGCGAACGAGCTCGTCTAAAACCAATTTTTTTGATTCGACGGTGCTGGTATCGTAATCAGGAATGACTTCTTTGATGGCTTTAAGTTTTTCATTAAATTCATCTGCGGTGAGCGTCCAATTTCCAACTTTCGCAACAACATCCGCGGCTACGGCTGTTTCGCCCGTCGGAGAAGTTGAGCTAGAAGTCGTTTCAGCCGCCGGTTTAGCTTTAGCTTTTAAAAACGGGACATAATCAGAAAGAAAGGATAATTTGTCACATCCGGAAACGGAAACCAATAATAGAGCCGACAGTATTGCTGTCATGCTTAGGCGTTTCATAACAATAAACCTCCTCGTTTTTCTAAAGGGAACAAATAATTTAATTTATTTTATTATAAGGAGTAAGGGAAAGAGAAACAAGAGTTTTTATAGAAATATTTTTCCTAAAAAGTTCTTTCTCAAAGTAACAGCCGTTGAAACCTGCGCATTACGGAGCACAGTTGCAACCGGCCGGAACGGGAGAGCCTTCGTCCGGCGGAGGACATTGCATTGGGCCGCAATTATCACACCAAGTAGTGCCGGCACCATGACAAAAATTCTGTCGATGACATTCATAACGCGCATTGCAGCATTGGGGAGCAGGCGCAGACCCTTGCCATTTATGCATAATAGCCCTACAACATTCATTATAGGCGTAGCAACACCCGTTGCCGTCGCTGCAGTCTGTTGATAGGCCGCGACAAAATGCTTCCGTTTGAGCGGGGCATCGAACGTCACAATCATTATCTCCGCAATGTCCGGAACAATACTCCACACAACAGTCATTAGGCGTATTAATGATCGTTTCATAGCAAGGAGCATCGTTATTACAAACGCCATTATTACGCAATCTCGCACAGCAATCGGGAGGACAAGTATACTCATCTTCATTGGGCCCGCAGAAATTATTTCCGCAGGTGTCGATCCAGGGACAATCCGCATAACAGCCTACATCTCCGTCAATAGGCGTTCCTCCGGAATTGCTGGGGCCATTTTCCGTGCAGCAACTTCCATCACCGCATGCGGGACTTCCGTGACAATCTAGACAACAATTCGTGTTAGTTTCTTCTCCATTACACACATTATCTCCACAGTACGAACAATCGATCGGAGATATAGCGGCTGTTTCTCCGCCAATGGTGCAACATACTCCGTCACCATCAACCATGGGAAAATCTTGGCAGCAATAGGTTAATGTTTCGCCGGGATCGACAGCTCCGTTTCCACAATCGGGAGGAACAGGATATTCTGTGGCGGGCAAAAGAGGATCTTTCATAGAATCGCTGGCGGAGTCTTGCCAACTTTTAAAATGAGCGTTGATGCCGCGAATCGTGGACGGACCCATGAGGATAATGCCGGCTAGCACCAATACAACAACGACGGAGAATTCAATGATAGATTGGGATTTTTTGGAAGAAATCATTGGTTTTATTTCTTTTCCTATTTTATCAACAAGAATTGCAATGATGCGGCGGACTACTTGTATTACATGCATTCGGTACTCCGCAGGGGGCATCATCACAGCGACCAGGATTTCTCACTGAGACACAACTGCAGTATGTCCCTCCGGAAGACATTTGTTTCTGGCAACAATGACTCCCATTGCGCCAATCAACCAGGGAACAACAAGTGCCTGAAGTAAGATTTTGTAAACAAGTTCCACAAAGCCCAGGCTCACCACATGGATCGCAATCTGCGTAACAACGGTACGTATTAGGCACGCGATAATTGTCAGGGGATTCACAATCTTCATTGCAAATATGATCACCGCATTGAACCTCGCCGCCATAATCACAACAATCTGTGGGGCAGTTTTGAATAGTTTCACCAATTTCGACATCACAGCGTCCACTACCACAATACATGCAGTCTTCTGGGCAATTCATCCAACTTTCACCGCAAGCAGGCCTTCCCATATAACCGTCGGCGCAAATACCATCCGGCGGAGAACACATAGGACACGGAGCCGGGCAATCATTAGTTGAATGCAAGTCTCGTCCAACACCAACACAAGGATCACCGGCAGGACGAGCCAAACAATCAGCCCGAGATATAACACCATTAGCCGTACAGCAAAAGTTATCGTTGGGAGAAGAACAATCGCCACAACAATATCCTGACAAATTGCTCGTCGTCCACGTTTCAGGATTAGAAGGATGGTCGGCATTGCAGGTAAGATCACCACAATAAGCACAATCGTTGGGCGATGTAACGGCCGTTTCTCCGCCAACCGTACAACATACTCCGTCACCATCAGTCATGGGAAAATCTTGACAACAATAGGTTAAGGTTTCACCGGGATCAACGGCTCCGTTACCACAATTAGGAGGCGCGGGGTATTCAACGGCAGGCAAAAGAGGATCTTTCATAGAATCATGCCCGGAGTCTTGCCAACTTTTAAAATGAGCGTTGATGCCGCGAATGGTGGACGGGCCCATCAGAATAATACCGGCTAGAACCAGCACGATGACGACAGAGAATTCAATAATAGATTGGGATTTTTGGGAAGAGATCATCGGTTTGTTTTAAGTTTAAACGAAAAAGGCAGGAAGGGCAATAGTTAAGATGTTCTTTTTGACTTTGAAAAGAAAGCCCTTGCCTGATATGAAAAAACTTTAAGGGATCACTAGATTAAACCGTACCGAAAAACGAAATTCGCTTCCCTTACCTTGTTCGGAATGAAGCGAAATAAGCCCGCCCATCTTTTCCACCAAAACCTTGCAAAGCCAAAGCCCTAACCCGGAAGATTCTTTGCGGGCCTGCGAGCCGACAACAGAATGAGGCAATGCACCTGCTTCACGGGGCAAAACATGTTCCATGGAACGCGGTTTAAAAATATCCATCTGTTTTTCTTTTGGAATTCCTTCCCCGGAATCTTGGACTACAAAAAAGATATGACATCCGCGTCCTAAAACGGTCATCAAACGTGCTTTAAGACGAATTTCTCCTTCTTGGGTGTAGTGGATCGCGTTCGATAAAAGATTCATCAAGATCTGTTTTAAGCGATATTGGTCTCCTTTAAGATATCGTGGGATCTCTTTGTCAATTTCGTAGAAAAATTCGACCGGTTTTCCTTTAATGGCCGGATAAACATTCTTAGCAACTTCCTCCAGAACGTGCGTCAGTTCAAAATCCTCTTCCTTTAATTCCAATTTTCCCGTTTCGATCTTGGCGATATCAACGATATTATTAGCAAGATTGTGAAGAAAAAGACTTTTTGTTTTTAAGGCAGAGAGCGCTTCAACTTGTTTTTCACTGATGGGCATTTTAATAAGAAAATTAATATCCTTGATCATATCAATCATGGCCTCATCAATATCGCGGCTGATCTGCATCAAGAAAATTGCCTTTTCTTGATGGGCATGTTCTAGGGCTTCCTTAATGCGCCGGACACTGTTGACTTCCTCCTGTTGGTTTTTTCGCTCCAAGCCGCGGCGTATCGTTTCAATGAGGTCGGTTTTTTTGACCGGCTTGATCAAATAATCGAACGCCCCGACTTTGAAACTCCTGATGGCCGATTCTGTCGTCGGATAAGCGGTGATCATCACCACTAAAGTTTCCGAGTTTATCTCTTTGATCTTAGAGATCAATTCCAGGCCGGTCGTTTCTTTAAGGACAATATCGGTTAACACAAGCTGGTATTGTTTTTGTTTGAGAATGGTCAGCGCTTCGCGCTCATTTTCCGCCGTATCGACCGAGAAATCTTCTTTGCTTAAGATCTCTTTAAAACCGTCCAGAATAGATGTGTCGTCATCAACAATGAGAACGCTTGATCTCATGGCCCACCTCTTTCATTTTCTTTGCATTGAATATATTCCCTTTAGGGCTGGGCGCTCATTTTGTCATTTGACAAAATGAGCGCCACAAAAATAAATTTTATGTGATCGGTAATGTTATCGTAAAAATACTCCCTTTTCCCACTTCGCTTTTCACTTTTATCTCGCCTTTATGTTCTTTAATAATTCCTTGGCAGACAAAAAGCCCTAGCCCTGTCCCTGATTCCGCCTTGGTTGTAAAAAAAGCATCGAAAATATGAACAAGGTCTTTTTCCTGTATCCCTTCGCCGGTATCTTTGATCTGGACGATCACATGATGTTCATCATGCGTTGTTGTAATGGTTACCTCACCTTTTTGTTTTTTGATGCTGTCATGGGCGTTGAGCACCATATTTAAAAACACCTGATGCAGCTGTTGCTGCCATCCCATAACTTTAGGAAGATTTGGATCAAGATTAAGCGTTAATTTAATACCCTTACGGGACAGCTGATGTTCCACCAGCATCACCACTTTATCGATCACATCATGCAGATCCATTTTTCCTTTGGCTTCTTCTTCTCCGCGATAGATATCGAGAAGCTTTGAAACGATATTGCGGATCTTTTCAATATTATTTTTTACAAATTCGTAATTTTTGACCTTTTCAAACCCTTTGGGAAAATTGTCGTGGATGATCTCTAAATGAGTTGTGATCCCCTGTAGGGGATTATTGATCTCATGGGCGATGCTGGCGGCGAGCCGCCCTGTGGCGGCGAGCCGCTCGGATTGCCGTAAGCCGCGGGTACGTTCTTCTACTAATTCCTCCAAATGTTTACGGTACTTCTCAAGCTCTTCCTGAACTTTCTTACGTTCATCAATGTCGCGGACAACAGCTAAGATACGGTCTTCATCACCAATACGGGCGCGTTTTAAATTCACTTCCACCCAAAACGATTTTCCTTGCTTATTTTTGCTGAACCATTCAAACAATTGCGGTTGGCCTTGCGCGGCTTTTTGGATCAGCTCTAAAGCACGCTTTTGATTTTGAGAAGACCTATCGGAGCTGATGTCAATAACCTCTATGGATCTCATCTCTTCTGATGTATACCCATACATCTCGCACGTCTTTTGATTGACATCAAGAATTTTCCCTGTCTTTACATCATGAATAAAGATCGCGTCATTGGCAGAATTAAAAATAGACCGGTAATTGATCTCAGATCTGGCAATAGCCTCTTGGATCTTTTTAAGGACCGTAATATCCGTTGAAACGCCTAAAATAGCCGGCGTATTGGTCCCCGGAATATGAAAAGGGATCTTGGTCGTTTGCAAAATACGCTGTTCACCTTGGGCGCTGGTAATGACTTCTTCGGGAATAAATTTTCTTTTTCCACTTTTGATAACATCCAGATCATCTTTTCTAAAATGCTCCACTTCCTCTTTACTTTTGGCAAAATCGGCGTCGGTTTTTCCGACGATCTCCTCCACCGTTGTCCCATAAACTTCGGCTACGGCCTGATTAACTAAAATGAACCGCCCATCAATATCTTTGGCAAAAACAAAATTCGGCGTTAGATCGATCACTTGGCGAAGTTTCGCTTCATTTTCTTTGACAATATTCTCGGCTAATTTACGCTCGGTAATATCCTGAATCATGGTTTGAAAACCGATCATCTTTCCGGCTTTGATAAGGGGAGTATTGCTGATATTGGCATAGAACTCTTTTTTGGATCCCGTAACACATCTAACCTCGTGATAACGCGCTTGGACTTTCTCTGACCTTACCGCTTCCTGAAATATTTTTAGGATGCGTTCTTTTTCATCCGGATGAAGAAACATAAGAAATGATTGGTTGATAATATCTCTTCTATCTCTTTCGAACATCTCCAAAAAAGATCTATTCGCAAAAAGGACCCGGCCGTCCATCGCCACATGTAAAACACCCGCCGATATACTTTCAAAAAGCAATTTGTACTGTGCTTCGTTCTCTTTGAGCTTTTCTTCCGCTTCTTTTTTCTCGGTCACATCTCGCCAGCTAGCGACAATGCCATGTGTTTTCCCGTCTTTCTGTTTAATGACCCTTCCATTGGCTTCCATCCACAAATAATGCCCTTGGGCATGTCGGCAACGAAAAATGGCCCAACCGCTTTCCGAGGCCAGCGCTTTCTTAAATTCATTTTTTAATCTCGACAGATCCTCGGGATGAACAAAATCAAAAGCATTCGTTCCTACCATTTCTTTGGAACGATAACCTAAGATACTTTCGATGGAGGGGCTGTGATAAAGGATGTTTCCTTCCAGGTCAAGCTCGGTAATAAGCTCCACCATGTTATCCGTGATCCGGCGCAGTCTCTCCTCGGAATTTCGCAAGTCTTCTTGGGCGCTATGTCGTTTCTCCTCGACGCCGATCGCCGAAGCCAAAATACCGATAGTTTTAATATCAAGTTCTGTCGGCTCAAGATCTTTTTGATAAACAGCGCACAAAGACCCGACACAGGTATTTGAAAATTTAACTGTTTTCCCTAAATATGTTTTTAATTGGTACTTTTGGACATTAGGATCGCTTTGAGCATACCGGCTGTTTAAAAGATCGCGGATGATCATAACCTCGTCTTGTCCGCCTTTAATAACATCACAACAAATATGTCCCCGGGAATCATCTTTGATCTTGTAACCATCCGGAACATTCCAACGGCCTAAAGAGTGCAGTTTTCCATCTTCCATGCGATTATAAATAACACAGGTGGCTCCCAAAAGTTCTCCGCACACAGCCGCGATCTTATTAATATTTTCTACCGGATCATCACTGAAGTTTAAGAAACATTCATTGATCTTTTTTAACCTTTCCTCGGGATTTTTCCGGTCAGAGATATCGCGGACGATACAAATAAGCCCTCCGTCTTCCAGGGCCGTTAAAGAAATTTCCTGAGGAAAAAGTTCTCCATTTTTCCTTTTGCCGACAGATTCACCGCGCCATTTTTTCTCTCTAAAAAGAATGGGCATGATCTCGCTTTCAATATGCTTTAGCTCTTTGGGGCCATAAAGAACTCTCCACGATTTTCCGACGAGTTCTTTAGGGTCGTTATAGCCATAAATTTTGGCATGGGCATTGTTCATACAGGAATATTTTTCCTTGTTGTCCAAAATAGCAATGCCGTCCATCGAGGCATGCATAGCGCGCATGTGATGACGGACAAGTTCGGGATTTATGTCTTGTTCCAGATCGGTCAAAGAGCGGCTGCAGTCTTCTTTTAAAACGATCGGAGAAGACCCGCGAGAGTTACTCAAGAAACGTTTTATAAAATCGATCATCATCAATTTACGCTTTGTTTTTTAATTCCAATAATAGGCTTATTTCGTTAAGCAGAATCTTCGTTTGAACCGGTTTTGCCAGACAACGGTCGGCGCCCATTTTCAATATTTTTGCGATATTGGGCTTGGTCGGATATCCCGTTAAAATAAGGATCTTTATTTTCTTAAGAAGCGGATTGGATTTGATCAAACGGCAAGCGTTAAACCCGTCTAAGCCGGGCATTTTAATATCCAAAATGATCAACCCCGGCTCATACTGAATGGCTGAAACGCCGGCTTCAAATCCTTCCGATGCCGCATACGTTTTAAAACCTTCTTTTTGAAGGATCTCTTTTAAGCCTTCGCGGATGGATTGATCATCGTCCACAATGAGAATAGCCGGTTTCTTTTTTTGCTCAGAGACCATTTTATGGCGCGCCATAAAACGCTCGAGTTCTTCGCGGGGGATGCGCCGATGTCCGCCTAAAGTCTTAACGGCTTTAAGTTTTCCTGATTCGATCCAATCAATAACGGTGGAGTGGCTGACAAAAAGGCGGCTTCCGGCTTCATAGGTGGTATAGAATTCCTTTGGCGGGAGATGATTCATCAAGAACCTTTTTAAAATAATGGTTTTAAGTTCTTTAGCAATCTTAGAATTCTTAGAATTTCCAAATAAAGAGTAACACAAGAAAACGCTTTCGTCAAGCCTGGCGAAATGCCTTTAGGAAAGATATAACTAGTTATATTACAATAACTTACGTTTGCTTACTGCGGAAATTTTTAATTATTTCATCCAGTCTAAGAACGGCTTCGGAGTAAGCAAGAGAAATCTCTTGGGGTTCAGAACCCGTCTTTTCTTGTTCTGGCAGTTTTTCAGGGGTAGGTAAAACCAACGGAACGGATTTGCTTTCTTGGATGATTTCCGGCAAGAGCAACTTATCGTCTTTCTGCTGCGCATCCGCCTGAGAAAGGATATTTTTTAGATTCTTCAATTCTTGATCGTCGCCGGCCATTTATAACAATTCCTTAACCGCTTCTTTTTCTTCTAAAAGCTCTTTTAAAGTTAACTGAATTTTTTCTTTGGAAAAATCATTTGAGTCAAGGCCTTGAACAACGGAACAGTCATTCCCGTCCGAGCGCAAGGGAAATCCGAACATAATACCATCGGGAATTTCATAACTTCCGTCCGAAGAAATAGCCGCCGAGAAGAATTTCCCTTGCGGTGTCGGTGTGATGATATTTTTTACCGTATCAATAACCGCATTAGCGGCCGAGGCGGCTGAAGAAAGCCCTCGCGCCTTGATAACGGCGGCGCCGCGCTGTTGAACAGCTTGAATAAAGGTTGTTTGAAGCCATGTTTCGTCAGCGATCACTTGTGGAACTGGTTTTCCAGAAATTGTCGCATGATAAAAATCCGGATATTGAGTGGAAGAATGATTACCCCAAATAGCGACATTGTCCACTTCGCTGACCGCCACATTGGCTTTTTGCGCTAATTGCGTCTTAGCGCGATTTTGATCGAGCATGGTCATGGCAAAAAAGTTTTTCGCCGGAATATTTTTGGCGAATGTTTTAGCGATATAGGCATTGGTGTTGCAGGGATTCCCGACGACTAAAACCTTGCAGGTTTTTTTGGCATTCTCGGAAATAGCCTTGCCTTGTTCAATAAATATCTTTCCGTTGATCTTTAAAAGATCACCACGTTCCATTCCGGCTTTGCGGGGAACACTACCGACTAAAAGCGCCCAATCAATGTCTTTAAAAGCAACTTCTAATTTTGAAGTTGTGGTGACCGATCTCAATAAAGGAAAGGCGCAATCATCCAGCTCCATTTTAACGCCTTCTAAAGCGGGAAGGGCCGCTTCAAGTTCAAGTAAGTTCAAATGGACTTGTGTATCTTTTCCGAACATTTCTCCGGCGGCAATTCTAAACAAAAGGGCGTAGCCGATCTGTCCGGCCGCACCCGTTATAGCAACTTTTATATTTTTCATAAAAACTCTCCTTATTTCTTTTTTAAAACCGCCATCTTCAATGTGATCTGCTGGCGATTTCCCCAGGGCCAAAGCATAGCGATGACCTTCGTTCCGTTAAAATCTTTTCTAAAAAGCACCTGATTATCAAAAACACCTCCAAATTCTTCCGTTAGCGAAGAATCTTCCCTTGTAGGCGCTTTACCTTCGGGCTTTGCCACCGGGCCAAAGACATCTGTAAGGACTTTATGCCAAGCCTGCTGGTCTTTGACGTCAAAAACGACTTCCACATAATCGTCTTCCATGGCGCGTTGTTGATCGCATTTGAGGCTTTGGAATTTCTGGAAAATTTCCTTGAGGGAAGCAACGCTTGTATTATCTTGAGGCATAGATCTCCTTAAAATTTTACAGGGATTTTATCTCGTGTCTTTATTAGATCGTCTTTGGAAAGATCGGCAACGATAATTCCTTCCTTGTCGTTTGAGGCGCAGGCTAAAACCTCGCCCCAAGGAGAAATGATCATGCTTTTGCCGAATGTTTCCACACCACCATGGCCAAACCCAAACTGATCGGGCGCTAAAACATAACAACTATTCTCGATAGCGCGAGCGCGCAAAAGAATCTCCCAATGCGCTTGTCCGGTTGTTTTCGTAAATGAAGAAGGAACGCATAAAATATCAACACCTTTTTTTGCATACGCGCGATACATTTCCGGAAAACGCACATCATAACAAACAGATAATCCGATCTTAAAATCTTTAACATTGGCCGTTACAAGATCTTTTCCCGGCATAAAAAATCGCGATTCTTTGAGCGTTTTTCCGTCGACAACAGCATCGAAAAGATGATTTTTCCGATATCGGGCGATTGCCTTTCCTTTATCATTGATCAGAATGGATGTGTTAAAAACTTTATGAGTTCGGGGAGATTTCTCACAAAGCGAACCTAAAAGAATAAAAACTTTATGCCGGCGGGCTAATGCCATAAAAGGCTTTGAAGATTCTCCGGGAATATTTTCCGCGACAGAGAAATAGCCTTTCTTTAAATCCGCTTTCCCGCGATAATTGAAAACTTCCGGCAGGAGAATGAATGTAGCGCGTTTTTGGATGGCTTTACGGACTAAGAAAAGTGCGCCGGCGATATTCTTTTTCTTATCGGCGCCGGCGCACATTTGAATAACCGCAGTTCTCACGATAAAATTTCCTTTAGTCTTTCCGCCGGACGGGCGAGAATGGCTTTTTCGCCTTTTTCTACAATAGGCCGCTGAATAAGATCCGGATAGATCATCATCAAATCTAAAATTTCGCTTTCCGAATAATTCTTCTCGTCAAATTTCAGCTCTTTATACTTGGCATCCTTACTTCGTAAAAGTTCTTTGGCGGAAATCCCCATTTTGGATAAAAGTTCTTTGAGTTTTGCCTTTGAGATCGGCTCTATATAATAATCCACCGCGTCAAAGTCGACATTGCCGGCCTTTAGAGCCGCATAAACTTCCCGGCACGTTGTGCAGGTTGGTTTTTGATAAACAGTTATTTTTTCCATGGCTGTTTCCTTAGATAAATATTTCTTATTTTAAAGCGTTTAAGGCATCCGCGTAACTTTTATGGCACTTTGTGTAAAATTCTTGAGCCTGGAGACCAGCTCTCCACTTCATAATATTAGAATATTTGCTAATGTCAATGGAGGCCACTTCCGACGGATCTAAAATAACCAAAAGCGAAATATCGGCCAATGTTATTTTATTTCCGGCCACATATTTATTCTTGGCTAATTGTTCGTTCACGATCGGCAAAAATTTTTCCAAATCTTCTAAGCCTGTTTTTATTTCTTGCTCATCCACCGGGATATTGCGGCGCGGTTTAAAAATACGATTGTAAACAATTTTCATGGCCGCTGATCCGATATGAGCATTGATAAAATCGATCCATTGATCGACTTGAGCCCTTTGCTTGATATCTTTAGGATAAATATCAGAACCGGCCTTTTCCGCCAGATATTTGACAATGGCTCCGCTTTCAAAAAGAACAAAACCGTCGTCATCGATCACCGGAACTTTTCCTGCCGGATGCATTTTGAGGAATTCCGCTTTTTTATGTTCACCTTCGCGTAAATTCACCTTTTTATAATCATATTTCAATCCTAAAAGATTAGCCGCCATCCTTACCTTGTTCGACGGGCTAGACAGATCGCTTCCATAAATCGTTAGCATAAAAACTCCTTTTTGCTATCAGCTTTCAGTCATCAGCCACCAGCTGCTGAAAACTGCGAGCTGAAGGCTGATAGCTTACTGATATATTTTTTATTCTTGAATATACGCCTTAATGATCTTTTGCTCTTCCACCGGCTTATCGTTAGCTCCGGTTTTGCAATTTTCTATTTTTTGGACGACATCATAGCCTTCAACCACTTCGCCGAAAATAGTGTGGTGCATCAAAAGCCACGGGGTGGGAGCGGTAGTAATAAAAAATTGGCTGCCATTAGTTCCGGGGCCGGCATTGGCCATGGCTAAAATACCGGGCTTCTCAAAAGAAACACTTTTGCTGAACTCATCTTCAAATGTCCCGCCCCACAAAGATTCTCCGCCAGCGCCTGTTCCCGTCGGGTCTCCGCCTTGGATCATGAAATTTTTAATGACACGGTGAAAAATAATTCCGTCATAATAACCTTTATTCACAAGCCCGGTGAAATTCTCAACCGTCTTGGGCGCGATATCCGGATAAAGTTTTAAAACGATATTCCCTTGGTTCGTTTCAAAAACAACTTTTACATCTTTTTTGGCGTCTTGGGCCATGGCTGCTCCTATTGTCAAAGAGGTTAATAAAAACAGTGTCCCTAAAAACATCTTTACCATTCTCATTGCTGTTCTCCTTTTTAACTTTTTAACTAAATGATCTTTTCTTCAATTTTTCCGATGAGCTGATCAATATCTTTAACCAAATTGGCCGGTAAAAGTCCGGAATCTTCAATTTCGTGTTTTAAACTTTTTAATGCCCCGATACAACGCCGAAGAGTGGCGTTCTGTCTTTTTTCGCGCGCCTCATCCGGGTCAAGCTCTTGACGCTGTTTCATCAGCATCGTGAGGTCTTTTTTGACTTCGCGGACATCTTTGCCTTTTTCAAAAATATTTTTCTTCAAATTCGCGTAATCAGCTCCATCGAGCGTTTTTTTATTTTTGGCTAAACGCAGCACGTCAATGGCTTCGTAGCTGGGGACTTGGCCCGGCTGTGCTGACTCCATATACTCATTTTTCAAATATTGTGGTTCTTCTTTCTCTAAAAAGAAATACGAACGAAGTAATTTCATTGCTGTTTGTTTACGAATCCCAATCTCCTTGGACGTATAGGTGTCAAATTGTTGATAACCCCATTCCTTATACAGTTTATCTCGGTAGACACTGTACAGCGCGCGGCCTAATTCGATCCAGGAACTCTTAAAGCTTTTGGCATTTTCTAAAATATGCCGGCGCAGACTATCCGGCTCTAAACTTTTCATCTTTTCTTCGATATTTTCTAAAGAACGTGGTTTATACATAAAAAGTCCTTTTATTTTTTTGCTGGTGGTTTTGGTAAGTCTTTGATGGAATCGATGGATCTTTTTAATTCATCTTCAGGCAAATGATATACCTCAAGTTTTTCCGACAAATATTTATCGTAGCCGACCAAATCCATCAGCCCATGGCCGCTATAATTGAACAGGATCACTTTTTGTTTACCTTCAGCCTTGGCTTTCTTAGCTTCGTCGATAACACAGGCAATGGCGTGGCTTGTTTCCGGCGCGCAAATGAAACCTTCGGTCTTCGCCCATAAAAGAGCCGCTTCATAACATTTCACTTGATCAAAAGCTTTCGGCGTCATCAACCCGTCGACAATGGCCTGGCTTACTAAAGGCGCCATGCCGTGATAACGAAGCCCTCCGGCGTGAATAGGAGCCGGAATAAAGGTATGGCCCAGCGTATACATCGCTAAAAGCGGTGTTGTTCCGGCGACATCACCAAAATCATAGGTAAAAAGCCCGCGAGTCATTTTGGGGCAAGCGGTTGGTTCTACCGGAATAATTTCGATTTTTTTACCGTTGATCTTATCTTGTGTAAACGGAAACGCAAGTCCCGCAAAATTACTTCCGCCGCCGGCGCATCCAATAACAACATCCACTTTTTTCTCACCGGCCATCACCATTTGTTTTTTGGCTTCAAGCCCGATGATGGTTTGGTGCAAAAGAACATGATTTAAAACACTGCCCAAGCAATATCGGGTTTTTCCGGACTTATCACCGACCGCCGCTTCAATGGCTTCACTGATGGCAATGCCAAGACTGCCCGGAGTATCAGGCATTTTCTTTAAGATCTCCCGGCCAATGGCCGTTTCCGTACTTGGGCTCGCCACACAATTGCCGTTCCAAATTTGCATCATGGTTTTACGCATCGGTTTTTGCTCAAAGCTGACGCGCACCATAAAAATTTTGCATTCCAACCCCAACAAAGAACAAGAAAACGCCAAAGCGCTGCCCCATTGCCCGGCGCCGGTTTCCGTTGTTAAGCGTTTTATTCCGAATTGTTTGTTATACCAAACTTGCGCAACCGCCGTATTGGTTTTGTGGCTTCCCGCCGGTGAAACACTTTCGTCTTTGTAGTAAATGCGCGCGGGAGTTTTTAAATATTCTTCTAAATAGCGGGCCCGGCGCAGTGGGCTGGGGCGCCAGCGATAAAGAATTTCTAGGATTTCTTGGGGAATATCGATCCAGCGTTTGGTACTTACTTCCTGCTCAATTAAATTCATCGGAAAAACCGCCGAAAGCATATCGGGAGTTATCGGATTTCCGTCGGGGCCAAGCGGAGGCAAAGGCTGCGAGGGCAGATCGGCCGCCAGGTTATACCATTTTTTCGGGATGTCTTTTTCTTTGAGGTAAATTTTTAGTTCTTTCACTTTTTTAAACTCCTTTGATCTCGTGTGTAGTTATTTAGGAAATATTTCTTTGGGCTCCATATGGGCAATGACTTCCGTAACGCCGGGAATAGCTTTCTGAATAGCATCTTCAATATCATGGCTTATTTTATGCGCATCCTCTAAGGTCATTTTAGAATTAACGAGGACGTGCAGATCGATATAAATGTCGTCGGAGCGCCCGCGGGAACGGATGCGGTGGCACGACTCAACCCCTTTGACACTTAAAACGATCTTTTCAATATCTTTAACATTAACGATCACCACAGTATCGCATAAAACTTCAGAGCTTTGTTTAATGATCTCATAAGCTGAATAAGCGATGAAACATGAGATGAGCAAAGTGACGATCGGGTCAATAATGGGATATCCCATTTTCATAACAATGATCGCCACAATAACAGAAAAAGACGTAAAGATATCTGCCTTGGTATGAATGGAATCGGAAACAAGAATGTCGCTTTTGAGGATTTTCCCGTGATTATATTCAAAGTTCATCACCACAAGATTCACAATGATAGTAACGAACATCACGATAAAAGCCCGGTCATCGAGCTGTGGAATAATAGGATGATAAAACCGTCCCACGGCATCTTTGATAAGGTTAAAGCAGACAAAAAGCAGTAAAACGCCTATCCCTAAAGAAAAAAGCGTTTCATATTTTTTGTGGCCGTAAGGATGGTCTTTATCCCGGGGCTGAGAAGCCACCGCAATACCGATCAGCCCCATAAGATTCGAAATTCCGTCGGAGAGAGAATGAAATCCGTCTGCCGTAATACTAGCCGAACGGCTCCAAAGGCCGTAAAAGATCTTGGCCAAGGCAACCGCCCAATTCAGCAGTAAAACAACAATTAAAACAAATCGTATTTTAGCGTAGTGTTCGCTTGTTTTTTTACTCATGGAAGATAAAAAGTTTGGCCCAAATTTTGCCTTACACAAAATTTGGGCTACCTCGGCAACCACAATTAAATCTCTTCGAGATTTAATTGGCCGACCCACGCCTTCGGCATGGGCGGGTTTTTTCTGCTGAAAAACCCGGGTGAGGGATATTATACTAAAGGGATAAAAAAAGTGTTAATGTTCTTTTGTCCGATGTTCATCTTCCTTAGAACCATCACCCGTGACCCATGTCCACTTCATTGGATAGACATCGGGGTCAAACATCACAAAATATCCGTGCCAAATAAGGATCGCCAAGCAGGCCAAAACCGCTTCATAGTAATGAATAGCCGCGATCACATCGTAAAGCCATTTAGGGAAATAATGTAAAAACCAATTTTCCCAAAGCATCAATCCTCCGGTTAAAACCATGATCATCGAGCCCCACACTAAAGCCCAATATTCAAATTTCTCAACGTATCCGTAAAATCCAAATATAGGTCTTTCTTTGCGCCACCCAAAATAATAAGCGAACATTTGCCCGCATTGGATAAAATCTTTTTTGCGCAAAATAAGGGCATTAAGATGATGCCGTCCTTTTTGCGTGAATAAAACATACACGACATGATACAGCGATAAAACGCAAAAGATAAGCGCGGCCGCGCGATGCCCGAGGCTGCGCCAATCAACCCGCCCAACGAAAGGACTGGCCCACCAGGCTTGAGGATATTTTAAAGCAAATCCGGTATACGCTAAAGCGATGAAAGCCGTCAGCAAAATAAGATGCTGAATGCGCTCATTAGTTGACATGCGTTTGGGTTTTCCCAAAGAAGACATTCTTTGATAATGCGCCCGCAGCTTCTTTATAAAATCGAGGCAATTGTGAAGAAATAGAAATCCGATCACGGCAATGATCAAAATAATATAAAACCGGCTGACAAAAAAACCGGCTTTGTTTTCCAAACCTGATTTTCGGCTGGTATGGATCTTGCCCTTCGCTACTTGTTCGCTCACCCCCGCGTGGCATTTACCGCAGGTCTGCTCTAGATTCTTAGGATTGACGGAAGAATTGCTGTCGCTTACGGGCAATATATCGTGAAAACCATGGCACGACGCGCAGTTGGCGGTAATGACCGAACCCAGCTTGATGGCGAGCCCGTGGTAACTTTGCATAAATGTATCGACGACATTATTGGGCAAACTATATTTTGTGGTGATGCGCTCAACCGCGTGGCATTGTCCGCAAGTTTCTGTAATATGCGCCGGAGCAACCTTTGAGGTGATCTTTTTGACTTCTTCAATAGAATGTTCTCCGTGACAATCGGTACACACGGGCGCTTCTCTTTTTCCTTCTCTAACAGCTTGCCCGTGAATACTGCGCATATACGTCATCTGAACGTTTTCGTGGCATTTTCCACAGGTGGTGGGGATATTTTTCCAAAATAATTTTGAATCTTCATTGGTGGCTTTACTTAATGCGTGGGAACCGTGGCAATCGGTGCACACGGCCGCCTGGATAAGATGGCTTCCCTCGACGGCCATTCCGTGAACGCTATGTTCATAGGAAGAAACCGGCTCCGCAATATTGAGGTTAAATTTCTTCATCTCTTCGGTCTTTTCATGGCAATGCGCGCAAGTTTTGGGAATATTTTCCCGGTAAACAGGAGAGACAAGATTGCGGGAATTAAGAAGTTCGTGCGGATTTCCATGACAGCTTTGACAAGTAGCCGCTTCGGTAACGCCATGGCCTAAAGCCTTGCCGTGATCGCTATTTAAATAAAGCTCGGTTTCAATGCGATGGCAGCTTCCGCAACTGACGGGTTTTAGTTTTTCTTCGTGCGGGACTTCCACAATGTCCGAATGGCAACTGATACATAAATTTCCGCCGTGAATAGACGATTTGAATTTTTCCGGATCGACAAAAGGTGTGGCTTCGGGGTCGCTGTGGCAGGTAAAACAAGTTTCATTATCAATAACTTCTTTTTCTTCGCCGAACGATTGCGCGGAAACGCTCAAAAAACAGCAAAGAATAAAGAAACAGATCTTAAAGTTTTTGGTCGTAAGAAAATTTTTCATGGATCTAAAGGATCAGTTTCCCGTGTGGCAATCGGTGCAATTCATTTCTTTCCAGCTTTCATCTTCATTGAATGGATGGCGAAACGTTAAACCATCCGTGCTTTTTTCTATGGATGAAGCCGTGCCCTGCTCAATGATGGAGTGGCAGCTATTGCAGTTTTTGGTAATTGTTTTACCGCTTGCGGCCGCATGTTGATCGTCGTGACAGCGAAAACATCCCGGAGAAACCAAATGCCCGATATTATCCGGATAAATATCCCATCGTGCTTTTCGTTCCGGAAAAATATTATTTTTAAATAAAATAACGATCTCGTCGGCGGACTTTTTAATATCTTCTTGATGTGATTGATAAAATTCGGGGTGTTTATTTTGATAATATTCCAGAATCGTTTTAGGAATAGCCTGGAGCGCTTCTTGTTCGGTTTTATACGGCTTAGATAGAACTTCCATGGCTTTACTTTTGATCGATGGGATCTGTGGGTTTATTTTGCCGTCATTCATCGCCCGATTGATCAAGTCAAATGGAGGTTCAAAGCGATGCGAGGGGCGATTATGACAATCCATGCAATCCATCTTGCGCACAAGGCTTTGAGGCGGTTCTTTATCTTTATAGGGCGAATCGGGCGTTGTAAAGATCTCTTCTTTGCCGTCTTTGCCAATAGTTTTAACCCAAGAGATCACCTGGCGTTTTTGATCATCGGCCACGTAATAAACATCCTGATCAACATACATATGCGAATGAATGCCGTAATCTTTCTTTTCGTCCCGGCCGACGTGGATCAGCATACGCAAAGACCACGGGTCGGGCTGGTCGGCTTCCGTGGAACGGTATGTCCGGCGCAGTTCCACAGAACTATAGAATTTTCCCGGCCAGTGGCATTGTTCGCATGTTTCTGCCGATGGACGCAAGTTTTGGACCGGCGTGGGAATAGGTTTGGCATAATCATTTTTTATGGTGTGATAAACTTGGCGCAAGCCGGAAAGTTTTGATTTTACGTACCAGTTGGCGCCAGGCCCGATGTGGCATTCCACGCATTTAACGCGAGCATGCGGCGAATTAAGATAGGTAGCATATTCGGGTTTCATCACATCGTGACAGGTCACTCCGCAAAAATGGACCGATTCGGTATAGTGAAACGCCTTATAAGAACCGATAATGGTCATCACCATTAAAATGGATGTTCCGATCAGAAAAACAAAAATAGCATTGCGGTGAGTGGGAATAGCGGGATCAATGAAAAGCGTTTTGGGCGCGGATTCTGAAATTCCTTTTAAAATTCGCTTGTGTTTCCAGGCTGCCCCCAAAGGAATTAAGATAAGCCCTAAAATAAGAAAGGGCGGGAGAAAAACATAGGTGAGAATGCCTAAATAAAAATTAGCGCCGTTGGTAAAGAAATCAATGCCGAACAGAAGGCATTCGATAATAAATACCAGAAGCGCTAAGGCAACACCGCCGTAAGTTATGCGGTTATAAAAATAATCGGAAAATTTATGTTTCTTTTCTGTGGGCATATTTTATTACGTAGAAATTCTTTAAAAGGTGCTTTGGCGCGGCCTTATAAAGCCGCGCCAAAGCACCTTCTTTTTCTATTTTTATTCTAACAACGTTTTTTTATTTTACCACGTAAACTTTGTATCCAACCAAACAACATGGGCGCTGTAGTTTCCGTAGCCGTCCGTTGCAAAAAGATCACCCGGATTTGCCTTATAGGAATAGTATCCGTAATGAGGTTCCAGCGTAAGATCTTTTTTAGGAGACCACCTTGCTCCTAACGTAATATCGTACGCTTCGCTATTGACCCCATACGGCATACCAACCCACCCATGAGAATCGAAATCGTTAGTTGTCGAATATTGAGCGCTGCTATAAAAACTCAAATTTTCTTTAGGCGCGTAACTGGTTGATAAAAGCAACGTATAGACATCGGCAACATAAACAGGAACTCCTCCGCCGCTTACGGCCGTTTGCGATGCCGGCGTTGAGACTTTGAACTGATTTAACGACGCCCCAACATTAAACATCCACTCATCCAAAGGCTGCACAGAAATATCGTAAGTATACACCCTTGAATTGGCATTGCTTTTGATCCAATCTCTTTGCGGCGTTACAACAGGAGTCGATTGAACTTGGTAAACCGTATCAGCTAACTGCACGCGGAAAGAATTCTGAAACCATTTGGTCGGCTTCCAAACAAGCCGATTGTTCCACTCATCTGATTTGGTCCGAATCCTTGAAATACTCACCGCATTGTCATTATTTTGATATATGTCGTAGGTGTTGCGGTCCGACTTGAGTCTAACATTCGAAGTCATATTGACCTTATTATTAAAAACATAACGAATGCCCATGACCCCTGTCGATTCAGGATTAGTATCTAAATACTCCGTATAGCTCGTTCCCAGAGCAGCTTTTGAATTCCAGCTTCGCGTCTGTTGAAAATCCCAATCCGTATAAAGACTGGTTTTAGACCAACCAGTATAATTCAAAGAGAGTGATTCGCCGGTGCGGGTTATCTGATTTTCGGTAACATCCGCCTTATTGGAACCACTTAAAAACCCTTGCCTAAAACCAAAACCGGTTGAAGCAATAATTTCTTGTTTCAATTTTGTACTGAAGTTTAGATCCGGTGTCAAATTCGTGGCAAAATGCTCAACCCAAGAATGTGAATCGCGGCTAGCCCATCCATCCACAACACCATTATGACTGCTTCCCGTAGGAAGGCCTGTTGTTGAATCAAAGGCTAAGATCGTTTCCAGCATGTCGCTCTTTGAATTCTGGAATTGATAGCCAAAAGAAACATATGTTTTGTCATTCATCATCCAGCGATCTGCCCTCAGCGATGAAACTAATTGCTTGGATCTGGGTTCTTGTGTGGTGCGAACATATTCCGTGCTGTCATTATCTTCCCTCATCGTGCGTCCTGAATAAAACTCAGCTTTTTGCTTGCCCTTAACGTTAAATCCGGCAACATTCACATTTCCTTTGATCTCGATAGCATCGATGGCCGTTGAGACGTCTTGCCAGGCAGGGTTTATTTTACGAGTAACTCCTTCAACAACATCGCCCCACGTTAGCCTGCTTTTTGTTCCTTCTTTGGTATCACGCCGATAGCTTAAGGCTATCCCGGGTTCGCTTTCAACATTGCTTCCTGCTTCAAAAAAGAAATGCCCTATATCCAATGCCGGATCGAGGGGTAATTTAGAAATAGACTGTCCTCCGAAATTGGTATAAAAACCTCCATAAACATCATACCATTTGCGAAAATTCCCATAATCCAACGTCACGTAGTTGCCGTTACCCTTAACAAGATTAAGATTAGCGTCAAAATCATTGTCACCAGAAATGACGTGTCCCTGAAAAGACAAGTGGTCACCATTACCCAGATCACCCTCAAAGGTCATATCTTTAATTCCGGTGGCTGTCCCGTCATTCATCCAATTTAAAGCACGGAATTTCGCCGCATCTCCTTTGACGCTGACATAACGAAGAGGCATAAATTCAAAATTGTCCAATTTAAACTTTTGAGTAAAATCGCTGATGTCCTGATTGAACAACTTTTTTAAGGTTTCCGTTAATGTGCCGGCAAAAACATTTGTTTGGCCCAAGCCAAAAACCAGCATAAAGATCGTCAGCAGGACCGGGCTGAAATCCTTTAAAATATGTTTTTTCATTGAGTTCACCTCCTTTATTTTTTTATTCACGTAAATGCCGATCAAAATATGACCCGTGTGGTGCTGTATGACATCCGGCGCTCCAACATGATCCTTGAAGATTGCGTGTATTATGATTACTGTTTCCTATTCTAGGAAAGTTTGCTTGGACGTGACAACGCAAACACAAATTGTTATCTCTGGCAACCAACATTTTATCCGTAATAGACCCATGAACCTTATGACAGCTCGTGCATCCATCGCGTAAGGCCTGATGCTCCCACGGAAACGGTCCTTGCTGGTCTTTATGGCATTTAAAACAAGTTTCATTGACATCTTCCATGCTGGTCGCTGTCCATGGCCGGCTGTCACTGCCATGCGCATTATGGCAATCAGAACAGCTCATTTTTCCTTCCAGGACAGGATGACGATAAGGAAGTTTGAATTCCATCTTTTTTTCCGTATGACAGGTAAAACAGGCTTCCGGATTTTTGTCGGGATTAACCATCGTTCCTCTGCCGCCGCCGTTTTCAACGTGAATACTGCCCGGGCCATGGCACATTTCGCACCCTTGGGCCTCGATCTCATCTCCTTTTACTTCTATCCTGGAATGAGTTGAAAGTTGATACTCTCGATTTTCTTTTTCATGGCACGAGGCGCACGTTTCGCTGCCAACGTAGGTAGCGCCTTTCATGCTGGGAAGAATATTGTTCATCTCCTGTGCCGCTTCAACCCTTAATCCAAAAAATAATAGCGACAAAACACCAAGAATCTGGCAAATCCTTAAAAGCCATTTTCCGGCCATAAGACAACCCTCCTTTTTTCGTAAATCTGAAATTTGATTTATGATAACTGTTGTCATTTATTGGGTCGCCTCCGGGGCCTTGCCAACTTTTTGATATGTTTCAGCCGTCGGTTGCGGATTTTCTTTAATAACCTTTTGGCCATATTCGCTCAACTCATGCATGCCGTCATCTTTTTTTGGCATTTTATCGGTATGGCAGGCAATGCATTTAGGTGATTCTCCGGGAAAAGCCTCTTTATATACTTTGATCTCTTTCATATCAGCTTGCGCCGCAACAGCCCATCCTAGAATAATAACAGCGGTTAAAAGAAATAAGTGTTGATGTTTCATTGTGCCTTCCTCCCTTAAAGATTATGAAAAGATTATGATGTTTTTAAACTTTTCCTTATGCCGACAAAGGCAAAAAAAGCCGCCTCAAAAATAAGATAATAAACGATCCAAGCGCTTTGACCCGCGCCAAAACCATAGCTATGCAGGCCCTTTCCTAAAATAAAATTCACACCGTACCATGTCATAAGAACTAAAAGAAATCCCAAAATAGCGCCGACAGCCAAGGCCTTATTGCTTAATTTTCCGGCGTGACGAAAATGAACAATGACCATATATCCTAAAAAGGTAATGAGCGCCCAGGTTTCTTTAGGATCCCATCCCCAAAACCGCCCCCAGGATTCATTAGCCCAAACGCCGCCTAAGATCGTTCCGATCCCAAGAGCGATCAACCCTGCCTGCAGTAAACGATTAATCATATGCGCCGAAACGGCTTCGCTATTTTCGGAAAACTTTCCTAAAGCGTTTAAGAAAAGATGCCGGTGGCCTAAGGCCATGGCGAGCCCAAAAATACCATAACTGGAAACGATCGTTAACACATGAATGGCCAGCCAATAATTGCTTTTGAGAACCGGGACTAAAACATCCAAAGATTTTTCTACCGGGAGAAGGTCGGCAAAGATCATGACCAAAGCCCCGGTTAAAGCCGCCACCGATAAAACGAAATATTGCTTTTTAGATAAAAAGAAAATAAAGGCACCGGCCACTAAGATCCAATTCATAAAAATGATCGACTCATACATGTTGGACACCGGTGGACGCCCTAAAATAATAACCCTCAGCAAAAGCCCCGCTGAATGAAATAAAAATCCAGCTAAAACCAGCGTAACGCCTGTCATGCGCAATAAAGATTTCGAACTGAAAAAAGATACAAAAATAAAAGCGATCAGATATAAAACCCATGCCCACAAAAAAGGTTTGAGCTGATAATAAATATTTTCCAGGTAGACATAAGGCGCGAATACTTCCGGCGAATGCCGTTCAATATCTCTGCTCCACTGCCCGGCGAGCCCAACAAAATCTAAAGATCCCTTGGAATATAAAAGTGTCAGGACCCTGAAATTTTCTGCCAGTAATCCGGACGTCTTATAAGGAGATTCCCATTCTAAAGTGGCCGTGGGAATGGTTTTAATATATTCTTGCGCAGCCAGATCATCGACGGTTAAAAGGCGCGTATAAAGCAATTCGGCCGCTTGCTCCGTAGACGTAAGCGTTAATTCGCGTTGGCGTTTGTCTTTCGCGCTTTGGATCAGCGTCAATAATAGAGGAACACAGCTTTTAAGCTCTCGATAGGAGAAATATTTCTTATCCGCGGAAAGGTCGACGGCTTTTTTTAATTCCAGATGATCGACGCGGATAAATGGAATTTCCAGAAACTTCTTCGGATCATGAAGATTTTTAAAAATAACCGAAACAGCCGGCTCTTGACCCCAGGTTTCTTTCCCGGAAATAAGCCGCAAGGTTTCCCGGGAAAAAACATCGAATGATTTAATGCGCCCGTTATGCTGAATGGGAATTTTCCCGGCGGCGCGAGGCATTACATCGGTTGCGCCACAAGAACAAAGCGAAAAACATATTGTTCCCAGGGCCATCAAACATAAAGCACTTTTTTTGATTCTCGTTACCATATTTTTATTCCTTACGCGTTTTCCGGCCTTCGTGAAAACGGCTTAACATAAAATTGTAGAAAAGCTCCGGCAAAAATAATGATCGAACTAGTATAGATAAGGCTAATGCCGGGATTTTTGGCAATGGTAAAAACAGATCCTTCTTTTTCATTAGGGTTTTGCATGAACGAAGATTGAAAGATGCGAAATCCCCGGTAATCAAACGGTTGATTCATGGCGATCGTCTTCTCCAGGCGAATATTTTCCTGTTGGTCTTCCACGGTCACATCACTTTCAAACGATGCCGGACGGTTCGTTCCGGGATAATCTACTTTTCGAAAATCTTTAAGCGTCAAAGAGAAGGGCACTTGTTTTTGCGCCGGAATAATAGATACGAAAAGATCGTTCTGTCCGACAGAGATCTTTTTTTCTTCCCCTTCTAATACCCATATTGGAGAATTCCCGTTTTGATGATTGATGACGACCTTGGCGGCCAATGCGCCCTCACCGGGAACATCCACGGCGGTTATCTCATGGGAAACCAAGGCATGCGTATATAATTTTTCAACCCGCGCTAACATATCTGCCCACCCTAATTCGATAGTTTCCCCGGAATGAACAGCTCCTTTTTTTATGATCTCCTGCGCGGACATAGATTGGTATTGAAATTTTCCATCGGGATCAATGAAAAAATTTAAAGAAGGCCCGCCATAGGATTGCTCTTCCTTAGCGCCGGGAACATCAAGATCGATGACAATATCAAATTCATTTTGAGATGTTTGATGATGCATCGATTCAAAATCAGGAAACAAGGCAAATCGAATGTAATGACGTGCTCGCCCTTGGCCGTCTACCGCGTCAAATTCAACCGCCGGATTAAGAGAACCGCTTTGAGGCGCATTGACCAGCTTGTGTTCGGAAACTCTGGCATACGGATAATACTGAAGCCCTTTGATGGTCAATCCTTTTTGCTTCAACGGAATTTCTTTAGGCGCCGGCTGATTAAGATCAAGGACCGTTAATATTTCCCCGGATTTTTCCGCGATCGTTAATGTCGGGCTTTGCGTGGAAATTTTTTCTTCTTTTTTTCCTAAAGAAACCTTTAAAGGCCCAAAAAACTGCACGGCAGAAGACAAATGCCCTTGATCGCCTTCGATAAGCCAAAACGCCTGATCAACTCCCATCGACGGGCTTTTTAAGGTGACCTGTAAGGCATTTTGAGCCGGATTTTGAACGGTTCCTTCTCGGACGATCAGTTGGGGCGCGGCATGTTCGATAATATCTTTCACGATCATCGTTTCGTTCTTTTCAGCACCGTTTAAAATATGTTCACCCTTGCGTAGATCAAAAACATGTTCAGCCTTGCCGGGCACAACCACACTAAGACTGTATCCGCCGAGCCTTATTGTATTGGCTGTTTCTCCTTCTCGTAAAGCCATCTGGCCTTCAACGGCCAACAAACGCGTCAACAAAGACCCTAAAAGCAATCCTAAAATACCAATATGAGTAATGAGAAATCCTGTGTGATACTTTTTAAAAGGAATTCTCAAGATCGTTGAACAAAAGATATTGATCCAAAGCAAAGATAAAAGTGCGTCAAACCATTTCGTTTGATAAAAAGTTTTCTGAGCGAACGGTGTTCCGTGCATCGATTCCATAACGGTTGCCACGATCAAAAGCGCCATTAAGCTCGCACAAATAAAAGCCGTAAAAGAAAGGGATCCTAATTTTTTAACGAGCCACATAGGATTTCTCCGATGGATTAAGCTTTGATGCTTCTGCGACACGAATTTTTTCTATTTTGGCGTAAAATTCATCAATTTTTTTAGCGATGATCTTTTCAACCTCTTCAACCGCCAAGCGGCGGCGGGCAATATTATGCTCCACGGCTTTATCGAGATCGTCGACGGATAACAAAGAAACATTTTCTATAAAAGCAATATCAGGATGAATATTGCGCGGCATAGAGATATCGATCAAAACTAACTTTTGTTTCGCGCGTGCCGGCATAATTTGATCGATCAGGTCTTTTTCTAAAAGATACTGCGGAGCGCTGGCCGAACAAATGCAGACATCAACTTTGGCCAGGATATTTTTAAGCTCAAGGAAGGAAACCGCTTCGGCGCCAAATTCATTGGCCACGGCGCAGGAATTTTCATGTGTACGGCTCATGACATAAATCTTACTGGCGCCTTTTTCTTTTAGATGGCTCACCGCCAAATGCCCCATTTTCCCGGCGCCGATGATCAAAACAGATTTATCCTGAAGGGTCCCCAATAAATGTTGCGCCATCGTGACCGCCGCCCAGCTGACCGATGACCCACCGCAACCGATGGCCGTTTCACTCTGAGCTTTTTTCCCGGCGCGAATAACGATCTGGGACAGAACATTGAATTCTTTTTGCAGCATTGCTTTGGCGCGGGACAATTCTACCGCTTCTTTGATTTGCCCTAACACTTGTTTTTCTCCTAAGATCAGAGAATCAGCTCCCGTTGAAACGCGTAAAAAATGCTCCAGCGCTTCTTTGCCCTGATAGGAATAAAAATATTTCTGAACATCCGTCCCCATAGAGATCTTTTTGATACGGCAAAGATGGTCGAGCAAAATACCAACATTCTCGTCGATAAGATGAGCGCAGATTTCCGTGCGGTTGCAGGTCGAAAGAACAATGGCTTCTATAATACGAGGATCGTTTTTAAATTCATTAAGCAAAAGCGTGCGTTCATTTAAATTGAGATGGAACTTTTCCCGTATCTCGATAGGTGCTGTCTTATGATTAATTCCGCAAAGGATCATGTTTCTTGCAAACCTTTTTAATTTCCCGAAGGATAAAATTTTTCTCAACCAAATGCAGATCTTCGTCGGCTGCTTTGTGGATTTGTTCGCTTTCCGCGCGCACGTGATGGCGCAAAAGGCACATAAGATACGTCCCTTTTTCTTTGAGCTGTTCGATGATCTCAAAACGCCTGTTTTCCGTTTTGGCGTTTTTTAACTGCTCAAATAGCACAATAAATGATCTTAAATTAGATTTAAACTCTCGGTGGTCGATCTTGAAAATCTTAATGGCCGGGCTAAGCCGCGGAATATGGGTGGCGACGAACGGAAAAAGGATGCGCTCATCGAGATCCATGTGCGGCAACAATGTTTTTTGGAAGAATTTTAAAATTTCCGCTATGCTTTTGATGTTGCGCCCTAAAGAAACTTTGCCTTCATAACGTAAATTGACCAAAAACTGCAGAAGTTGTTGGGATTTTTTTAAGACCTCTTTATGACAATGTTCTAAAGATGTGGTCACGCCTACGCGATTTTTATGCACCATAAAAAAGCCGCTCCTATTTTTCGTAACATTATAAGAGACAGTGTGTTTTGTGTCTGTGATATCCATCACATAAACCTAAAATCTTGTTTTTTCCATAAACTTAAGAAAGGTGTTTTTCCAGGCCGTTTTTGTTAAGAATAACGATCTGCTTTGGTTTGATCTCGATCAATTTCTTGCGTTTAAATTCATGCAGGTGGCGGGCGACTGTTTCGCGGCTTGAGCCGATACGATGGGCTATTTCTTCCCGGGTAAAGGGAAGAGAGACAAGGTTTTCTTGAGTACGTAAAGCGACATTATTACCGTGTAGGTCCAAAAGGAATTTCGCCAGCCTTTTTTTGGTATCGTCCAATGATACTTTTTCGATCAAAGAACTGAATTTCGATAGGCGTTCGGCAAAGATCCGGTTTAGAGTATGCGTGAGCTGCGAGCTGACCTTAACTAAGCGAACATAATCTTCCCGGGATAAAAACCATACCTGACACGTCGTTAGGGCTTCGGCGGAAGAGGAACAGCACCACTGCGTCGCCCCGGGATTACAAGCACACGTATCTCCGCCTTCCAAAACCTCCAGGATCTGTTCCCGGCCGGATGATGCCGTACGAAAAACCTTAACCCTGCCGGAGCGAATAACAAAGACACGCTCACAAGGCTTGCTGTCATAAAACAAGAGCTCGCCTTTTTCATATATCTTTTCTTTGATGCAGGATCGTAAAAGTTTAAGCTCTTTAGAAGAAAGGCCCCGGAAAAGGCCGATATCTTTTAAGGCAGGAGAGAAAGATTTCTTATCGTGGTTTGACATAATTTTTTAGCGGTCTTTATCCTACTATTGAAATATGTAATTTTCAATTATTTTTCTGTATGTTTTTCTTCTCGATCCGTCGATAAGTTTTGCGTAAATTCACACACTGCGTTCATAGATTTTCACAAAGATTTAACAATACCGTCACACATATTTCTCACCAACACGGTATTTTAAAGGCACTTTATCTTTTTATGGTTTGATAAATTTTCTTGGGCCTGTTTTCGCAGAAAACAGGCCCGATTTAAACCTTGTTGACAAAAGGAAGCCCAAAAGCATACAATAGGGGACATTTTAAATCCTCCGTTTTTTCATCCGAGAAAACCCGGGCAAAAATAATAAAAACCTCAAAAAAGAACTTTTTTCATGAAAGACGATAAGATCATCCGTAGCGGCGTTATCGACATCGGAACCCATTCCATCAAGCTTTTGATCGCCGAAGGAAATAACGGCGATATTAAGATCCTGGAATCCTTAAAGAACGTGGCCGCCTTAGGCCGGGATACGTTCTTGAAAGAACGATTCTCCCAGGAAAGCATCAACCGCACCATTGCGATCTTGGATAAATACGCCAATACCCTTAAAGAATACGACATTACCAATCCACGGGTCATTGCCACCACCGCTGTCCGCGAAGCGAGGAATAAAGATGTCTTTATAGACGCCGTTCAGCGTAAAACCGGATTTAACGTTGAGGTTTTAACCGTCGGAGACGTCGTTTATTATATCGACGCTTATATCTATCATCGGCTCAAAGATAAATACCCTCTTCACGAAAAAAATCTCCTGATCGCCGAACCGGGCGCGGGAAGTTTTGACATCTCCCTTATGGCGCAAGGATTTACTTTGATGAACGCGGGGCTTCCCTTAGGGACCATGCGCTTAAAGCAATTGATCAATAAACTTGACGGCAGTTTCCAGGAAAATTATGAAGCCTTAAAAGAAAGCGTAGAGAACGAACTGGCGTATTTGCGCCGCAGTATGCCGCCTTTGGCCATTGACGATATTATTCTCATTGATGAAAATTATTCACCTTACCTAGATAAGATCCTCGCTAACAAAGGCCTCGGTGAAAGCTTCTTCCAGCTCAGTCAAGATGACACCAAACAACTTTTAAGCCATTTAATGGACAAAAAAGTTGACGAGATCGTCAGCGACTACAAAGTTCCGCTCGAAACGGCCGAATCGTTTATGGAATACGCCATTATCCTTAACGCCGTTGTCGAATTGGCTCAAAACAAAAATATCTATATTCTTAAAACATCTTTGGCCGAAGCTATCTTAGCCAATGAAATATTAGGGTATGACATTTCCCAGAAATACAATAAGGGAAATCAGCTTATTTCTATGGCGCACGCCCTTTGCCGTAAATATAACGTCGATCTTAATCATGCTCATCAGGTTGCGCGGTTATCCGATAAATTATTTGACGCCTTTAAAGACCTTCTGGGGCTTAAAAAAACAGAATCTTTGTATTTAACTTTGGCGTCCTATTTACATGATATCGGCATGTTCATTTATAACCGCGCGCATCATAAACATTCCGAATATATTATTAACTCCTTGAATTTCTTCCGCCTGACAGAAGAAGAAATAAAGATCATCGCCTGCGTGGCGCGTTATCACCGTCGGGGAAATCCGTCAGACACACATCTTCTTTACCAATCGCTCCCCAGAAAAGAACAGATCTTGGTCCAAAAACTAAGCTCTCTTTTAAAAGTCGCCAACTCTTTAGACCGTTCTCATAAACAAAAAGCAAAAGACATTGAGATAAAACTTAACCGCCTGCAGGATATCTCTTTGATCGTTACCGTTGACGGCAGTTTTATTTTAGAAAAAGCGGAATTCGCGGAGAAAAAAGAGTTTTTAGAAGAAGCCTGCGGCAATAAGATCAGTTTAAAGATCAAATCAGCCTCCTAATTTATGGATAATGCTCCCGAAAAAATATCTGATCCAAAAGAAAAATTCATTCACCGCGATATCAGCTGGCTTTTGTTCAATGAGCGGGTCTTAGAAGAAGCGGAAGACCGCAATAACCCCTTGCTTGAACGCGTTAAATTTTTGGCTATTTTTGCCAATAATCTCGACGAGTTTTTTATGGTCCGGGTGGCGGGCTTACGCCGGCTTTTAGATTCTGGATTTAATCAAAAAGACAATTTTGGTTATTACCCGCAAGAGCTACTCGAAGAGGTTAAATCGCGTTCCGACGTCTTGCTTGCCCGATTTTATCAAACCTTTCAAAATGACATCCAAAAAGACTTAGAAAAAAATAAGATCTTTATCAAAAAATACGCCCAGCTTAACGCGGAACAAAAAAAGGCCGTCCAACGTTATTTTGACGTCACCTTATATCCTATTGTAACGCCCATGGCGGTCGACCAAGGGCATCCTTTTCCGGTGCTTCACTCAAAAACAACCGCCTTTGGCGTTTATCTTAACCGGGCTAATGAACATTTTCTCGCTATTATCCCTGTCCCAAAATCCATTCCGCGCCTCTTACGCCTTCCATCGGAAAAAGATGAATTTTGCTTTATCCTTATTGACGATATCATCCGGGAAAATCTTGAAATATTTTTCCGGGGATATACCATTTTGGGCAGTTTCGCGTTTCGCATTATTCGGGATAGTGAATTTTCCGGACAGGAAGAATACACATCTAATTTACTCACCGCCATCGCCGATGAGATCAAAAAACGCCCCAAGGCCAGAGTCGTTTCTTTGCAAGTCGAAAAAAACCATCACCCGGAACTTTTAACTCTGCTTTACAAAGGCGTTGATTTCCCTCAAGAGCCCATCACCTTTATCGACGGTGATCTGGATATGACCTATCTTTTTGAATTGGTCAGCCAGAACATTAAACCGGCATTGCTTTTTAAAAGTTTTGTTCCTGCAGAAAAAACATACGAAGATATTTTTGAAGCCATCAAGGAAGGTGATTTTATCGTTCATCTCCCCTATCAATCTTTCCAGCCGACCATTGACCTTTTGCGCTCAGCCGCAAGAGATAAAAATGTCTTGGCTATCAAAATGACTCTTTATCGCGCGGATGAAGATTCCGCCATTATCAAGGCCTTGATCGAGGCGGCCAAAAATAAAAAACAAGTGACGGTCTTAGTAGAGATCAAGGCTCGTTTTGACGAAGAAAAGAATATCACCTGGACCAAAGAATTGGAATCTGTCGGTTGCCATGTTATTTATGGGTTATCGGGAATAAAGATCCACTCTAAAATGACCTTGATCGTCCGCAAAGAAGAAAGCGGCATTCAACGCTATGTTCATTTATCGACGGGAAATTACAATGAAAAAACCGCCCGTATCTATACGGATATCGGATATTTTACCGCCAATGAAGATACCGCCAAAGACGTGGCGGATATTTTTAACGTCATTACCGGTTATTCGCTCCCGTCGCGATGGAGAAGGATCGTTTCCTCCCCGAGAGACTTGCGGGAATATTTCTTTGAACTGATCGATAAAGAAATTGCCTTTCAGAAAAAATACAAAACCGGATTTATTTTTGCCAAAATGAACTCTTTAGAAGATGTTAAGCTTATTGAAAAACTCTACGAGGCCTCCCGAGCGGGAGTTAAAATACAACTGATTGTCCGCGGCATCTGCTGTTTGGTTCCCAACGTGGAAGGGCTAAGCGAAAATATAGAGGTCAGAAGCATCGTCGGAAGATTTTTAGAACATTCCCGTTTGTACTATTTCCATAATAACGGGACCTACCGCACCTTCATCTCTTCAGCAGACTGGATGAGGCGGAATTTTGATAATCGCGTAGAGCTTTTATTCGAAATTTACAATGATAAGATCAAAGAGCATTTTAAGAATATTTTGGAACGATACTGGGCCGGACAAATAAAATCCCGGATCTTAACATCAAAACGAAACTACCTGCACACCCCTGTTTATCAAAACGACGTTAACGCTCAAGAAGATCTGATCAAATCTCATGGCTTATGAACTTCCCCGGACCCAAAGCCCGTCTAGCGCTTTTTGTTTCTTGCTACGTTGAAAATATCTTAAAAGAGTCTTCGGCTGTCAAAATATCCCAAGGAATAGATTCTCTCCACCGGATGCGCATCTCATCGCGCCGTCTTCGTTGCGCTCTGAAAATATTTAAGGCATTGTATCCGCAGAAGAAAATCAAAGAATGGTTAAAGCCTTTACGCCGATTAGGAAAATCTTTAGGAAAGGCCCGCCAAATAGATGTTCAGCTTCGTTTTCTTTCTCTTTTGAAGAAAAAATCCAAAGATCCTGCTATTTTGATGGAAATAGAGAATACCGTTCCTCTTTTAAGAAGAAAACGCCAAGCGGCTCAGAAAGGAATACTGTCCACCCTAAAACTCGTCGAGAAAAAAGGCACGTTTTTAGAGATACAAAATTATCTCCGAGGCTTATCGCATCAAAAATACAAAGAAGATGCGGACAATAAGGAAATATTCTTAGAGCGATCAGGAAATATCCTTAAAAAGAAGGCCCGTAAAATACTTTCTTTTGAACCGCTGATCAATTCTCCCCAAAACACAAAAGAACTTCATCAAATGCGTATTGCGGTAAAAAATCTGCGTTATTCTTTAGAGCTATTCAATCCGATCTTTAAAAATAAATTCGACGCCTTCATTCCTGTGATGATCGATATTCAGGATATTCTCGGCGATTTTCACGAATATGATGTTTGGGTGGATTTTTGTCATACAACATCTTCTCGCGCTCATCTTAAAGCGGTATGTGAGGCGCTTCGAGCAGATCGCTACCGTCAATTCCTATTGTTATGGAAAGATCTAAAGAATAAAAAAATATGGGCTCATTTACAAAAAGCAATTCTTTAAGAAAAACTCTTTTGTTTGCAAAAGCTTGCCGTTATGAAAAAGGGCATTCACAGCAAGTTGCCAGAATTTCCGTAAAGATCTTCGATACTTTAAAGCCTTGGCACAAGCTAGGAAACACCGAGCGAAGCTGGCTTCAAGCGGCCGCGCTGCTACACGATATCGGATGGAGCCAAGGGCGGCAAGGGCATCACAAAGCCTCGATGGAAATGATTATCAAAACAACACAGTTGTCTTTTGAAGAAAATGAGCGAATACTCGTCGGGCTTATCGCGCGTTATCATCGTAAAAGCCTTCCTAAAGATTCGCATAAATACTATTCAGATCTTAACGGCGCGACAAAAAGATTGGTCTGTATTTTGTCATCTTTCTTGCGCATAGCTGACGGGTTAGATAGAAGCCACGGCTGCAGAGTTAAAAATTTACGTTGTGAAATTCTTTCCGATGAGATCATTACCCATATCAAGACGCGAGAATTATCTGAAGAAGATTGTCAGGCTGGCGAGAAAAAATCAGACCTTTTAGAGAAAGTCTTGGAGAAAAAAGTTCGTTTGGTTTGGGAAGTTATGAATGACAGACTAGAGCAACGCTCCCTAAAATAATAGCGTCGTCGCCCAACGTTGAAACCACCACCGGGCATTTGTTCAATCCTTTTAAAAGCTTATCGCTGCTAAAGGTTTTTTTAATGATAGGGATCATGAACGAGCCGCAGGCCTCCACAACACCTCCACCTAAGATAATGATTTCCGGATCAAAAACATGCCGAAGCGAAATACAGGCAAGGCCTAAAACACGGGAAACATCTTTCATGATCCGCACCACAACAGGATCTTGGGCTTTTAAGGCCCGCGCGATCATTTTACTTTTTATGGATCTATTGTCTTTTTCTAAAAAGCGCTTGATCACTGTCCGGTGCCCATCGGAAATAGCTTTCTTGATCTCTTTTTCAATAGCCCAACGGCCGACAAAAGCCTCTAGGCATCCTTTATTGCCGCAGTTGCATAGCGGCCCATCATTCTCGACGATCATATGCCCGATCTCACAAGCCGCTCCGTGAGCGCCTAAAAACAATTTTCCGTCCACAAGCACTCCGGCTCCTAGCCCTGTTCCGACAAAAAGACTAACGGCATTTTTATACGCACGGGCGGCTCCCAGCCATTTCTCCCCGAGTAATCCTAAGTTAACATCATTTCCGGCGGCAATTCTTACAGGATATTCTTTCTTTAGATCTTTTACTAAATCAAATCCGGAAAGCTCCATATTGGGTGTTTTCACGATCTTGCCTGACGGCGCAATAATTCCCGGGATCCCTAAACCTATTCCTGCAATATTCTTGACACTTAGTTTCTGGCTATAGATAAGGTCATCAATAATGTCTTTCAGGATCTGGGTGACTTTTTTAGGAGAGGAATTTTTAGGAGTGGAAATCTTTTCGCGGTTTAAGATTTTTCCGTTTTGGGTTACGAGCCCGGCGAATATTTTCGTTCCGCCGATATCAATGCCGATATAGAACTTATTAGGCATATTTTAAAAACCTCAAAAAAGAAAATAAAAAGTGACCCCAGCGGGATTTGAACCCGCGTCGCGAGCTTGAAAAGCTCGTGTCCTAACCAGGCTGGACGATGGGGTCAGCAACTAAAACTCCGATATTATACTGACAAATATTTGTTCGTAAAGAGATTTTTCTTAAGCGGAAATTTATTCTTCTTCCGCGGCAATAATATTAGCGACAGAGCTGACAATATCATCTTTGGCTAAACTCATCAACCGCACGCCTTGGGTATTTCGCCCCGATAGACGAATATCTTTAACCGAACAGCGCACCGTCATTCCTTGCTGGGTGACGGTCATGATTTCATCGTCTTCGGTAGCAGTGGCAATACCGACCACATAGCCTGTTTTTGAAGCCACTTTGATATTGATGATCCCTTTGCCGCCGCGTGATTGCATACGATAATCTTCGAAATTGCTGCGCTTGGCAAACCCTAAGGAAGTGACCGTTAAAATGGAGTTGCCGGTTTTCGCCACATCCGGCGGAAAAACCTGCATCCCGACAACAATATCATCTTTTCCTAAATTGATCCCGCGCACTCCTTTGGCCCCGCGGCCCATATCGCGCACATAACTTTCCGGAAAACGAATGGCCTTGCCTTGTTTAGTGGCTAAAAGCACCTCGTCTTTTTCATTGCTGATCATTGTCCCGATCAGCTGATCGCCTTTTTCCAAGGTAATACCGACAATCCCGGATTTTCTGGGATTGCTGAACGCGGAAAGCTTTGTTTTCTTCACTAGCCCCTTGGCCGTGGTCATAATGATACACTGCTTATCACTAAATTCCTTAACCGCGACAATAGAGCTAATGGCCTCGTCGCCAGAAAAACTCACCAAGTTAACAATGGCCTTGCCCTTGGCGCTGCGCGAAGCAATGGGAATTTCATAGGCTTTAAGCCAACGGACAACTCCCTTATTAGAAAAAATCAATAAGTAATCTTTAGAAGAAGCCACGAAGATCTGTTTTACAAAATCTTCTTCTTTGGTTTCCATGGCCGTAACGCCTTTGCCGCCGCGTTTTTGCTTTCGATAAGCATCAACCGGAAGCCTCTTGATATAGCCGGTATTGCTGATGGTAATAGCCATATCTTCTTCGGCGATCAAATCTTCCACTTCGATCTCTTCGGCCTTGCCGGCAATTTCGGTGCGGCGGTCGTCGGCAAATCTTTTTCTGACTTCCAGAAGTTCGCTTTTGATAATTTCGTCGATTTTCTTAGGTGATGCAAGAATCGCGCGAAACGCATCAATATTCTTTAAAAGTTCTTTGTATTCGGCCTCGAGTTTATCTTGTTCAAGAGCCGTTAATTTCTGCAATTGCATTTCCAAAATGGATTGCGCTTGGATCTCGGAAAGTTCAAATTCCTTCATCAAGGCCTTTTTAGCCTCCAGAGTACTCTTAGAAGATTTGATAACTTTAATGATCTGATTAATGAATTTTAAGGCAATGCGCAATCCCTCTAAAATATGGGCGCGTTTCAATGCGCGGTCCAGGTCGAATTGTGTCCGTCGACGAACGATCACGCGGCGATGGCCGATATAATAATCCATTAATTGTTTTAAATTAAGGACGCGCGGTGTTCCGTTCACCAAGGCCAGATTGATAATGCCAAAGGTAACTTCCAACGGAGTATGTTTGTAGAGATAATTCAAAATAATTTGAGGTTCTACGTCGCGGCGAAGTTCGATCACCACACGAATACCGTCTTTATCCGATTCATCGCGGATATCGGTAATGCCTTCTACGCTTTTATCTTGGACTAAGCCGGCAATGGTTTCCACCAAATTAGCTTTATTGACCTGATAAGGAATTTCGGTGACGATAATAGAATCTTTATTTCCTTTTTGGCGTTCAATAGAGGCTTTAGCGCGCAAGGTGATCTTGCCGCGGCCATTATTGTAAGCATCCGCAATGCCTTCTCGCCCACAAATGATCCCACCCGTCGGAAAGTCCGGCCCCTTGACATATTTGGTAAGGTCTTTGATGGCGATTTCCGGGTCATCTAAAAGGCAAACGATGCCGTCCACCACTTCTCCCAAATTATGCGGCGCCATATTAGTTGCCATACCGACCGCGATACCGCTGGAACCGTTCACTAATAAATTAGGAATAGCGGAAGGCAAGATCTGCGGTTCTAAAAGCGTTGCGTCAAAATTGGGCGAAAAATCAACCGTCTCTTTTTCGATATCGGCCAACATCTCTCCGGCGATCGCTGACATACGGGCTTCCGTGTAGCGCATCGCCGCGGCCGAATCTCCGTCCACCGAACCAAAGTTTCCTTGTCCGTCCACCAAAGGATACCGCAGAGAAAATTCTTGGACCATGCGCACCAACGTATCATAAACCGCCACGTCTCCGTGAGGATGATATTTACCTAAGACTTCCCCGACGATACGAGCGCTTTTTTTGTACGATTTATTGTGTTCCAAGCTCAGCTCTTTCATCGCGTATAAAACCCGCCGATGAACCGGCTTTAACCCGTCACGCACATCCGGAAGCGCGCGGCTAACGATAACGCTCATCGAATAGGACAGATACGAATTCTTCATTTCCTCTTCGATAGGAACGGGAACGATCTTCTCTTTTGCGGTAAAATCCTTCATGATGTTTTTTCGTCCTTTTTAAAAAATTAAACGTCTAGATTTTTCACTTGATGCGCATTGGCTTCAATAAAAGCGCGCCGGGGTTCGACTTCATCACCCATAAGCGTTGTGAACATTTTATCGGCTTCCACCGCGTCTTCCAAGGCTACTTGCAAAAGCGTGCGTTTGGCCGGATCCATGGTCGTATCCCAAAGTTGCTGAGGATTCATTTCCCCCAAACCTTTGTAACGCTGAACATGCATACCCTTATGCGCTTCGGTGCGGATAAATTCTAAAATTTCCTGAAGCGATAAAAACTCATGCTCTTCTTTTTCATCCTCAATAAGAAAAAGAGGCTTATTATCATCTTTTTCCTTCTTTGTTTGTTTGGATTTTCCTTTTTTATGCTCAACTTTCATGCTGGTGTCTTCTTTGGGCTTCTTGGCAAAGTCAGCTGCATCTAACCCAAGTTTGTTAAGCTTTTTCTGAATTTCTTCAAGATCCTGCGCTTCAAAAATCTCTACGTATTGAGCTTCTTCATCTTCTTTTGTAAGCTCCGCCAGCTCTTTGTCATCATATACAAAATGGGTTTTTTGCTCCACTTTTACCATATAAACTGGCATCTTCTTGGTCTTTTTGTTCTCATTTTGCATATATTCTTTAATATTTACTCCCCTTTTGCCCAAAACGACAACAGCTCTTTCCAGCTCCACTAAAACGCCAACAATTTCCTTAAGCTGGGCATCGGTGTATTGCTGTTTTCCTTTAAGGCGAGTTAACTTAACCCCATCAGTTCCTAAATCAAGGATCAGGTTATTCATATGGGCTTCGGTTTCAATATATTCTTCCCGGTTCCCGCGCTTTACCTTATAAAGCGGCGGCTGCGCGATATAAACATGGCCGGCTTCCAAAAGCGCGTTCATATGACGGTACAAAAGAGTTAAAAGAAGGGTCCGGATGTGAGAACCATCAACGTCCGCGTCGCACATGAGGATAATTTTATGATAGCGCAATTTGGCGATATCAAATTCTTCACCAATTCCTGCGCCAAGCGCCGTAATAATGGTGCGAATTTCTTCATTGCTTAAGATCTTGTCTAAACGGGATTTTTCGACGTTCAAGATCTTTCCTTTTAAAGGCAAAATGGCCTGAAAGGTGCGGTCACGCCCCTGCTTAGCGGAACCGCCGGCCGAATCACCTTCGACCAAATAAAGTTCGCATAGTGACGGATCGCGTTCGGAACAATCCGCTAACTTGCCGGGTAGCCCGCCGCTTTCTAAAGCGCCTTTACGGCGCGTAAGCTCTCGGGCTTTTCGCGCCGCCTCGCGTGCTCGAGATGCTAAGAGAACTTTGTCAACCACCTTATTGGCCACCGATGGGTTTTCTTCAAAGAAGCTTGCCAAGGCCTCAAGAGTGGCTGAAGCAACAATTCCGTCGGCTTCCGAGTTTCCTAATTTTGTTTTTGTCTGTCCTTCAAACTGCGGATTGGGGATTTTTACGCTGATAACCGCCGTTAAACCTTCTCGAGTATCATCTCCGGAAATGGTGATCTCGCCTTTGAGCAAATTTTTATTTTTCGCGTGTTGATTAATGGCGCGTGTTAACGCCGAGCGAAATCCGCTTAAATGCGTTCCACCCTCGACGGTATTAATATTGTTAGCAAAGGTGAACACATTTTCAGTGTATCCGTCGTTATATTGAAGTGCGACTTCAATGACAATATTGTCTTTTTCCCGGGTAAAATAAATAACCTTATTATGTAAAACATTTTTGTTGGCTGATAAATGCTCCACGAAAGAAACGATCCCTCCTTTGAACTGAAAGATGGTTTCTTTTTCTTTATCACCGCGCTTGTCGGTTAATTTGATCAAAAGCCCTTTATTAAGGAAGGCTAATTCACGCAAGCGTTTTGATAAAATATCGTACGAAAAAACCTGGCTTTCTTTAAAGATCGTTTTATCGGGCTTGAAGGTGACTTTGGTTCCGGTTGTTTTTGTTTTTCCGATGACGGTTAATTTGGAAACCGTCTTGCCGCGCTCGTAACGTTGATGATGAATTTTTCCGTCGCGTTTAACTTCCACTTCCAACCATTCGGATAAACCGTTAACAACGCTTACGCCAACGCCGTGTAAACCGCCGGATACCTTATAGGTTCGATGATCAAATTTTCCGCCGGCATGAAGCATAGTTAAGGCAACTTCCACGGCGGGTTTTTTTTCGGTCTTATGAATGTCAACGGGGATCCCGCGCCCATTATCGGAAACGGAAATGGACCCGTTGGGATTGACCACAACTTCTATGGTGTCGCAAACTCCCGCCATCGCTTCGTCAATGGAATTATCAACGACTTCATAAACCATATGATGAAGGCCGCGCGAGGTAGTATCCCCGATATACATCGCCGGGCGCATACGCACGGCTTCCAACCCTTCGAGAACCTGAATACTCGTCGCATCATAATTGCCGGCGGCTTTTGTTTTTTGTTTTTCGCTTTTTTCAGCCACCGCTGTTTTAGCCTGTTCTTTTTCTGGCATTGTTTCCTCTTGTTTTGCTTTGGTTGTTTTTTTAGCTTTGGTCATTTGATTTTACCTATTTTAAAATAAATTCCGGAAATTTCATCAATTTCTTTTTTTAATTCGTTTAAGATCTTTCCTTTTTGCATATTGAGTTGAAAAAGCCAAGCCGGCGAATCAACACAAACGATCAGCTTTCCTTTTTCTAAACTAGCGATCCGCGTGTGCTTAACAGCTTTTCCGTCCGCGATATTTTTCCAAATATTTTGAATCTTATTTTGAGTTTCCGGCCGTTTTTCAGCCATCCGGCCGATCACTTCTTGGATAATATCCCGGATTTGCTCCATTAGCTAGATCCGCATCGGCAATACTAAATATAAATAATCATTGAGGCGTAAAACACCCGGCTTGTCCGGGCCCAAAAGTTCCAACTCAACAAACTCATTATCAATATTCTTAAGGACATCGATCAAGTAATGCGGATTGAATCCGACAATTAACTCTGCCCCTCCATAGGTGATGGCAATTTCTTCCCGGGATTCTCCCACATCCGGTGTTGTTTTTGAAACGATCAATTTATCTGTAAATACTTCAAATTTAACGGCTTGGAAGTCTGGTGTTGCTAAAAGATTGGCCCGCCTTATCGCTGATAAAAGGTCCAAACGGCTTGTTTTTATTTTAGGGATTGCTGCTTCCGGAATAACTTGTTTATAATTCGGAAATTCCCCTTCGATAATACGCGTTACAATTAAAGTACCATTGATATCGAACAAAATTTGGTTTGTCCCTACTAATAAAGATAGGTCGCCTTCATCTTTGAGGTTTCTAACAATTTCTTGAATGGCTTTACTGGGAATAATGGCGGTGATCTCTTTTTTTGTTGGGATAGATAACTTTTTCTCGATCTTAGCTAAACGCCGGCCATCCGTTGCCACAACACAGATCTTATTTTCGGATATTTCAAACAAAATTCCATTTAGCACATATCTGGCTTCTTCATGAGAAACAGCGAAAGATGTTAAGCGCAACATCTCTTTTAAAACGTTTTGTCCAATCTGGATCGCTTCTCTGTCTTTAAACTCCGGGAATTTTGGAAATTCTTCTTTAGGAAGACCAGTGAGTTTAAAATGACAATTTTGCCCTTCAATATCGATTTGATTGTTCTTTTTTGTTGTAATAATAATATCCCCTTCGGGTAATTCCTTAATAATATCACTGATTTTTTTTGCCGGGATCGTGATCGCACCTTCTTCAAGGATACTCACAGGAACTTCACAGGAAATTCCAATGTCCAAATCTGTTGTATTGATACGAATGGCTTCGTTTTTTGTTTCAATAAGCATATTGGACAAAATAGGCAGCGAATTTTTTGAAGTTACGATGTTTTGGACAATTTGTATTCCGGAAAGAAGGTTTTGTTTTGTAGATTTTATTTTCATGAGAACCTTTCTAACTAGTTAACATTTCGGAACGATTAAATATCTATTAAAACAGTATCAGTTGTAATAGTGTTTGTGGATAAGTTGAATAAGAATAAAACCATATTAATTACAATAAGTTATGTAAAAAAAGCCTGTTAATATCACTTGAATAAAAAACAATCATTGTTTAAGAGTTGTTATTAAGTTTTCAATGGTGTTCTTTAAGCGGTGGTCATTTTTTAAATCTCCATCAATTTTCTTCCAAGAATGTAAAACAGTCGTGTGATCTTTGCCTCCAAAAGCCGTGCCTATTTCCGGCAGAGAAAAATTGGTCAAATTTCTTGATAGATACATAGCAATTTGTCTGGGAAAAACGACATTTTTGGTACGTTTTTTTGTTTTAAGCTCTGATAAAGAAATGCTAAAGTGATCCGCCACCGTTTTTTGAATAACATCAATACTAATTAACTTAACTGTTTCTTTGACCATGTCCTTTAAGATGAATTTAGCCATGTCTAGCGAAACAGATTTCTCCTCTAATAGAGAATAAGCGACAACACGGATCAAGGCACCTTCCAATTCCCGAATATTGGTTTTGATCTCTTGGGCGATAAAGTTAATGACTTCATCGGGGACTTTAACGGGTTCCCGTTCAATTTTCTTTCGCAGGATAGCAACGCGTGTTTCAAAATCCGGAGCCTGAATATCGGTGATCAGCCCCCAAGTAAAGCGTGACCTCAAACGCTCTTCTAAATTAGAGATCTCTTTGGGAGAACGATCGGAAGTGATGATGATCTGCTTTCGGTCGTTATGCAGAGCGTTAAAGGTGTGAAAGAATTCTTCCTGGGTGGATTCTTTTCCGGCGATAAATTGGATGTCGTCGATCAAAAGCACGTCGACGTTTCGGTATTTTTGACGGAATTGAGGTGTTGAGCGATGCCGGATGGCATCAATAAGCTCGTTAGTGAAACGTTCGGAAGTGATGTAGCAATGTTTGGTTTCCGGATTGCGGACGTGAATTTGGTGAACGATGGCTTGCAGTAAATGTGTTTTTCCTAAGCCTACGCCGCCGTAAATAAAAAGCGGATTGTAGGCTTTGGCCGGAGATTCAGCAACAGCAAGCGATGCCGCGTGGGCAAAACGGTTCGAAGAGCCGATCACAAAATTATCGAATGTAAAACGGGAATTTAAAGCGTTAGGAGGTGTTTGCGCCGCCGGGCCGGAATATTTTTCGGAAGGTTTGGAAGCACGATTGAGAAAATTTTCACCTAAAATATCGGGATTGACCGAAAACTCAACTTCAACGACCCTTTGAGAAATGTCTTTAAGGGACTCTCGGATGAGGGCCGAATAATGATCGACCACCCAAGTTTTAAAAAACTCATCCGGTGTTTCGATCAGAAGCGATTCGGGGTTTTTTTCTTTGATGTTTAGAGAGGAAAACCACGTTTCGTAGGCGCTAGAACCCACTTTTTCTTTAATAGCGCTCTGGGCTTTTTCCCAGACAGCGGTTAAGCTCATAAGAAAGACGACCTTTGCTTTTTAAAATACTTCCTTCGGGCAAAAAAACGGCTCCGACGGAATTAACAGTTTTTCCACAGCGGTGAATTGCCACCGCTTAACCTCTTTGTCGTCGGAGGAGAAGAAAGACATGTAAAAAGTATTTTTTTTAAAAACGATTGATCTTTTTTAAATTTTCAAACGTCCCTATTATAACAAACAATTGTTTTATTTCAATTCAAATTTTTTTGCCTCAAAAAATACCGAAAAATAAGGTACTCTTATTTGATGGGCCAAAGCCCGTAAAAATTTTTAATAGGGCTTTGGCCTGCCGCAATTCTTTCTTAAAAGATCCCAATAATTAAGATGTTAACACTTGGTCAAAGAGCCTGTTTTATTCCATAGTGATCTTGTTTGAAAAATTCCCAACATGTTTAAAGCCAAGATGTTTTGTTCCTCGCTAATGAGTTTTAAAAAACTTGACTAAGCAAAGCGCTATGTTATAATTGACAAACTATGAAAAAACATTTACGCATTCCAACGCTGATAAAAGGCAAAAGAAAGCACGGTTTCCGTCGGAGAATGAGCACACAAAACGGACGTGCGATTCTACGCAGGCGGCGCGCCCAAGGCCGCAAGCGGCTTGCAGTTTAACTCATCTGTCTACCGATTGCTCCATAAAAAAATTCCATGAAACGATTTTTTTATCTATTGGTATGTGTTTATCAAAAAATCGGCGCATTGTTTTTTGTGTCTCCTTGCCGGTTTTATCCCACATGTTCTTCCTATGCTTTGGAAGCGGTTGATAAGTACGGTTTAATTAAAGGAATCCCTCGCGTACTTTGGCGTATTTTAAAATGTTCGCCTTTTTCTAAAGGCGGCTACGATCCGGTGAAATAATCCTATGGAAAAAAGAACTATTTTAGCAATAGCCTTATCTTTTCTCGTCATGTATGTTTACAACATGATGGTCACTTCTCAAGTTGCAAAAACTAAGGAAACTCAAGAGCAAAATATATCACAAGTAATTGAAAATAAACAAGTTATACATAGTGAAGAATCTAAGTTATCCGCAATAGAACCTGCGAAAATCCTGCCAAGCTCAGGCCAAAAAATATCGGAAGAAATCGTTTTGGTAGAGAACTCAAAAATAAAGTCAGAAATGTCCAATCTTGGCGGCGTTATTAAGAGCGTCGAAATCAAAAAATACGGTTATCGTATGCCGGTCGTTGATGTTTTTGGATTGTCTGAATATTCCAGCCTTCCATTTTCTGTAACGAAAAAAAATGGAAACTCGATTTCTTATCTATGCAGAGACTCCAATTTAGAAATTGAGAAGCGATACGATTTTTCAGATGACACTGATGTTTTGACAGCCGCGATCAGCATAAAGAACGTATCCGGAGCGCCGATCATTAAAAACCTTTCCATCAATAGCTTTTCTATAGATACATCCAGATTGGACAATATCGTTGATCCCGAAAGAGACATAAGTCTTTTTGAATATTCGGTTTATTCCGGAAATATGGCTTTTCGCAGAGGGAATGCGTATAAATTTACCATTAAAGATACGAAAAAAACATCCGGCATGGTGAAATGGATCGGATTTCGCAATCGTTACTATGCAATATTCGTAAAGCCTGAATCCCAGGCCAAAGGATATCAAACCGATTTTGTAAATGAAAAGCGATTGAAACTTTCCATTGACCATGATGACGTTGCGATCAATCCCGGTGAAGTTTTCACATATTCCGCTAAAATCTACGTCGGGCCGCAAGATTTGAAATTACTTAAGAGCTACAAGCAGGGTTTTGAAGATATTATGGTATTTAGTAATTTTTCGCCCATTGATTGGGTTTCTAAACTTATTTTGAACGTTATGCATATCATTTATAAAGTTATCCCGAATTGGGGCATTGCAATCATTCTTGTAAGTACTCTTGTCTTTTTAGCGATGTATCCTTTGACTTTTCATGGGATGAAGTCAATGAAGAAAATGCAAGCCATACAGCCTAAAATGGCCCAATTACGTGAACAGCACAAGAATAATCCTCAAAAAATGAACAAAGAAGTTATGGAATTATATAAGCAATACAATGTCAATCCTTTTAGCGGATGCTTGCCATTTTTGCTTCAAATGCCGGTATTTATAGCGCTTTATCAGGCTTTATGGCGCTCTGTAGAGTTTAAAGGAGCTCCATTTTTATGGATCAAAGATTTATCTGAACCGGACCGCCTTTTTGTTTTCGCTCAAAACCTGCCTATTATAGGGAATGAATTCAATTTACTTCCGCTTCTTATGGCCGTTGTCATGTATTTTCAGCAGAAAATATCCATGAAATCAATGTCTTCAGCGGATCCAAATCAAGTTCTACAGCAAAAGATCATGCTCGTATTCTTTCCAATTTTCTTAGGGTTTATATTTTATAAATTCTCAAGCGGACTATCTTTGTATTTTACCGTATTTTATCTTCTTTCGACAGTTTCTCAGTGGAAAATGTCCAAAATGAACTTCGAGAAATAAATGGAAAAAACCCAAAATAGCATTGAAGTAGAAGGGAAGACAGTCAAAGATGCTATAAAAAAGGCATTAGAATTGCTCAAGGTTCCTCGAAACGCGATATCAGTAAAGATCGTCTGCGAAGAGAAAAAAGGCCTTTTTGGATTGGATAGCGCAAAACCGGCAAAAATCATTGTCAGCGTAAATAAAGAAAAAAGACCTTGATTTTCATAGACTCCATTATTAGAATAACGAAGGAATAAGCTTTTAGAAATGTTTCACGTGAAACATTGGATATTGCCCCATGGGAAAAGTCATTTCGGTATGTAATCAAAAAGGCGGCACAGGAAAAACCACTACCACTATCAATTTGTCCGCAGCATTAGCCTTATCCGGGAAAAAGATCCTTTTAGTTGATGCCGATCCTCAGGGAAATTCTACCAGCGGTTTAGGAATCAACAAAAATACCATCACCAAATCCATTTATAATGTTTTGCTGAATCAGCTCACCGTCGATGAAATAGCTTTGCCGACGGAAGTTCCTAATTTGAAAGTAGCTCCGTGTAATATTAATTTAACCGGAGCGGAAATTGAATTAGTTGGCGTTATTTCCAGAGAAACACGCCTAAAGAAAGCCTTAGAAAAAGCAAAGAACGACTATGATTATATTTTTATTGATTGTCCACCGTCTCTAGGCTTGCTTACGCTGAATGCTTTGGTGGCGAGTGATTCGATCATTATTCCGATCCAGTGCGAGTTTTATGCCTTGGAAGGCGTATCACAACTTCTTAAAACGATCAATTTAATCAAAGACGGATTGAATTCCAGTTTGGACATTGAAGGCGTTGTTTTGACTATGGCTGACTTCCGTACTAATTTAACAAACGAAGTCATTAGTGAAATTAAAAGCTATTTTAAAGAACGAGTTTACAAAACGATCATTCCGCGCAACATTAAGCTGAGCGAAGCACCAAGCTTTGGAAAACCAATTTCTCTTTATGAAAAAAGTTCCATTGGCGCCAAGCGTTATGAAGAATTAGCCAGAGAATTTTTAGGGGAAGCCTCCGGCGACAATGGCGGAAATTATTCGCCGGAATTAGTCGCGTCACAGGAAAACATTTCGGATAAAGAAAAGGCGGGAGAATAAAATGGAAAATCGTGCTTTAGGAAAAGGCTTATCGGCGCTTATTCCCGAAAAAAATATTTCCGTAAAATCTGAATCAGTCACCTATCTTCGCACGACGGAGATCAAAGAAAATTCTCTACAGCCTCGTTTGGATTTTGATGATGCCAAATTAGGTGATCTTATTTCGTCCATTAAAGAAAAAGGAGTTTTACAGCCGATCCTTGTTCGAAGAAAAGGCGATGGATACGAAGTGATCGCCGGCGAACGCCGTTTACGCGCGGCCAAGTCTTTGGATATGGAAGAAGTTCCGGTCGTTATCAAAAATGTTAACGACCAAGAAGCTTTAGTGATCGCCTTAGTTGAAAATATTCAGCGTGAAGAACTTAATGCCATTGAAGAAGCGCAGGCTTTCAAGAAGCTCATAGAAGATTTCAAATTTACGCAAGATGATGTGGCGCAATCAGTTGGGAAAGATAGAACAACCATCACCAATACACTGCGCCTTCTAAAGCTTCCTTTAGAGATACAAAAAGCTATTTCCGGTAATTCGATCTCTGTCGGCCATGGACGCGCGCTTTTAAGCATTGAAAATGAAAGTTTACAAAAGAAACTTTTTCTAAAAATTGTTAAAAATGGTTTGTCGGTCCGAGCCATTGAACAACTGGTAAAGCCTGACGCGGACGATCAGGAAAAAAGAAAATCAAGCGCCCATAAAGATCATTACACCATCGATCTCGAAGAAGACCTGCAAAGAATTTTAGGAACAAAGGTAAGGATCAAAGCACAAAAAAAACAAGGGAAAATTATCATCGAATATTATTCATTAAACGATTTAGAACGAATCATGGGGATCATAAAAAAATGAAAGAACAAGTTCTTATTGTGGTAAAGCCCGACGGGCTGGCCAAATCTTTGACCGGGAATATCCTCACGCGCCTTTCCGAAACAAAACTAGAGATCGTCGCGGCGCGCATGGTGCGCGTTGAGCGTGAACTCGCTGAGGAACATTATCAACACCTGAAAGACAAGCCGTTTTTCGGAGAAGTCATTCAATATCTGATGGGCGAATATCATAATCGCAAGAAAGTGATGGCCATGGTCTATTGGGGTGAAGATGCCATTGCCAAATGCCGCGGCCTCGCCGGCGCCACTAATCCGGAAGAAGCGGATGTGACCAGCATTCGTGGTTCTTACGGGCGCATCACCACTAAGGGTGTTTATGAAAATGTTATTCACGTTTCGGCTAATAAAGAAGATGCCGAACGCGAGATCAAATTATGGTTTTCTCCCGACGAGATCATCGTTGACCTTTACCCGGTCAAAGAAACAACAATCAATTCTTATAAAAAGAAGGTGTGGGCATGATCACAGGAATGACGGGTTTTGGTTCAACTGAATTTACCGCCAGTGGCGTGCGCGGCACCGTTGAGGTCAAAAGCGTTAATCATCGGTATTTAGATATCGGATATTATTTACCGACGGGATTCGCGGCTGTTGAAAACCGTATTCGTCAACTCATTGAAGAAAAAATCGAACGCGGCCGAGTGATCATTGCTATTAAAATCACTAACAAGCCGCAGCTCAGCGTTCATTTTAATAAAGAAGTCGCAAAAACATATTTGAAATACGCACATATCCTAAAGAAAGAACTTAACCTTAAAGGCGACCTGTCTTTAAGCGATATTATCCAGCTTCCGGGAATTGTGGAAACGAAAGAAACAACCATTGACCCTGAGGTTTTATGGCCGGCATTTGAGCGTGCGATTACTGGCGCTTTAAAAAGCTTGGTGACCATGCGAAAAAGAGAGGGGTCAAGCCTCGCCAAAGATATTAGTGAACAATTGAAACGTATGTCCTTACAGGTCAATATGATACAGACGAGAGCAAAATTTATTCTCAAAGAAAAAAAGAAAACCCTTAATGGCGAAGAATTTTCTTCTTTAGAAAAAAGCTCTGATGTGAATGAAGAACTTAAACGCCTGGCGCACCATGTGGATGAATTAAAACTTCTATTAAAAACAGATACGGCAGCAGGAAAAAAGATCGATTTTATTGCCCAAGAAATGCAGCGTGAAACCAATACCATCGGATCAAAACTGCAGGACAAACACATCTCCAATGCCGTTATTGCTTTAAAAAGTAAGATCGAAAAAATTCGCGAGCAATCTCAGAATGTCGAATAACGCTTTGTGCTTATGAAAAAAAGATCTGCCAAGCGCAAGGGACGGATTGTCATTATTTCCGGGCCTTCCGGGTCGGGGAAGACGACGCTCTACAAGAAGATACTTTTAAGTAGACGGCTCAAAGGAAAACTGCTAAAATCCGTTTCCGCGACAACAAGGTTACGGCGTCCGGGCGAGCGAAACGGCCGTGATTATTTCTTTTTAACGAAAGAAAAATTTTTACGCCTTAAAAAAAGCGGGCAATTTTTAGAATGGGAAAAAGTCTTTAGCGAATATTATGGAACGCTAAAATCTCAAGTTTTAAAATTGTTACGCGCGGGAAAAAATGTTCTTTTATGTATTGATGTCAAAGGTGCCGAAACGGCCCTGCGGCAATATTCCGACGCGTTAACGGTTTTTATCAAACCTCCGTCGGTAAAAATACTAAAAGACCGTTTAAGCCGGCGCGGTTCTGAGTCGAAAACAAGCCTTTCGGTGCGTTTAAAAAGAGTTCAGTTTGAAATGAGCAAAGCCGGAATGTATCAATATATTATTGTTAACGATCATCTTGCCAAAGCAACGAAAGAATTACAGCACATTATCGAAAAAGAATTAGAAAAATAGTTTTTATTCAACCCTTAAGGAGGACAAATGGCGTATCAACCACTGGAACAATTATTGCCCCGTGCAGCGGGAAGTATTTATAAGTTGATTTTATTAGCTTCCAAAAGAGCTTTGGAATTAGCTGATGGGCTGCCGCCCTTGATCGATTTTCCGTCACAAAAAACGGCGACCATCGCCTTAGATGAGATCTTGGCGGGGAAAGTAGAGACCAAAGAAAGCGCTGAAATAGACGAGAAAGCAAGAAAAGCAAAAAAGGAAGATAAGTGAAAAAACCTAAAGAGATCATTTTAGGGGTTTGCGGAAGCATTGCCGCGTATAAAGCCGGCGATATCATTCGCCGCTTACAAGACCAGAATTGCCAGGTTACGGTGGTTATGACCAAAGAAGCTCAAAGATTTATTCCGGCTTTAACTTTGTCGGCACTCTCGGGGCGAAAAGTCTTGACGGATATGTTCGATGAAGACAGTTGGAAAATGAGCCACATTGCTTCAGGGCAAAAGGCTGATCTTTTTCTTATTGCCCCGGCAACGGCCAATGTGATCGGAAAATTATCCGCCGGAATCGCCGATGATTTTTTAACCTGTTTGGCTTTAGCAACGCAAGCGAAGATCCTGATCGCTCCGGCGATGAATGATGTGATGTATAAAAATAAGATCGTTCAAGAGAATATTTCGAAATTAAAAAAAATGGGTGTTAGTTTTATTGAGCCCGTTAAAGGTAAATTAGCCTGCGGCACGACGGGCGAAGGGCATTTGGCGGAAGTGGACGATATTGTTCGCTCGGTCGTTCGTTCTTTAAAATAGAAGAGATATGAATATTTGGCGTGGTAGCCAAGTGGTAAGGCAGCAGTCTGCAAAACTGCTATGCACCGGTTCAAATCCGGTCCACGCCTCGAAATGAGCATATAATTTACGAAGCCTTGGCTTTGTAAATTATAAATGCGAATTTCGCCCCGCACCTTTGTATCGCTCATTCTGAATAATTCAAAGGTGCGGGGCCCAATTCATACGTAAATTTATGTTCGCTGTTGCTCCATAAATTTAGTACTCATTGGGCAAGTGGTGGAATGGCATACACGAAGGACTTAAAATCCTTTGGCCGTAAGGCTGTGAGGGTTCGACTCCCTCCTTGCCCATTTGTGTTATTTCATTAATATCTAATATCAGAGAAATAACACAAATGGGTCCTAAGCCATAAGCGCAAGCGAATGGCGCAGGACGAAAAATATGGTGGGCCTAACGAGGCTCCGTCCGAGCTAGGGCAGATTTAAAACCAAATAGCCGATAAGGCTATTTCAAAATAAAAGGAGAAGTAAATGTCTCAAGGTATTCGTTATGCGGTCATAACACTATTTTTTTGTGGGATTATTTTTGTTGGACAGGGATATGCCCAAGACCAGGCGGCACCGGCTAAAACAGAACAAGAATTAATGATGGAAAAATGGCAGCAATTTTCAACGCCAAATGAAAACCATAAAAATTTAGATTTTCTTGCCGGAGAATGGACCTATACGATGAAATGGTGGCAAAGCGCGGATACTACACCGGAAGAATCAACCGGGACGACCAGCAGCCGTTGGATTTTAGGCGGACGTTTTGTCCAATCGGATGTTAAAGGGGAGTCGATGGGCCAGCCTTTTGAGGGAATTAATATTATAGGTTATAATAATTTAAGTAAAGAATACAACTCGATCTGGATCGATAATATGTCAACGGCTGTGATGGCGACCACCAGCCAATATGACCCGGCAACAAAAACATTTACCGAACAAGGAAGTGTTTCTTGCCCAATGACCGGCGAAACAAATCGCGCGGTGCGCGGAATTTCAAAGATCATGGATGCCGATCATTATAGTTATGAAATGTTCATGAACGGCCTCGACGGAAAAGAATATAAAACGATGGAGCTCATTTATTCACGAGTTAAGTAAATACATTGGTTATTTGATTTAATTTGGTTTATGTGGACTCATAGCTCAGTTGGTTAGAGCGCTTCCTTGACATGGAAGAGGTCGGAGGTTCGAGCCCCCCTGAGTCCACCATATTTTATTTTAGGGTCCTTAAAGAAACATGGAATACAAAACAGACATTGATAAACTTCGTCACAGTTGTTCGCATGTGATGGCGCAGGCGGTTCAGGAACTTTGGCCGGAAACCAAAGTGACCATTGGCCCGGCTATCGACAATGGGTTTTATTATGATTTTGACCGCAAAGAGCCCTTTACGCCGGAAGATTTGAAAACAATAGAATCCAGAATGCGCAGAATTATCCAAGGCAAACCGGTTTTTGTCCAAAGTTTCATGCCGAAAAAAGATGCCATTGATTTGTTCTCCAAGATGAAAGAAACCTATAAAGTAGAACTTATCCAGGGAATCCCTGACGAGAAAGTCTCCATCTTTAAAACAGGTGACGCGTGGATGGATCTATGCAAGGGTCCGCATGTTGATAATGCCGGCGAGATCAAAGCCTTCAAGTTACTATCGGTGGCTGGAGCCTATTGGCATGGCGATGAAAAAAATCCTATGCTGCAGCGCATTTACGGAACTTGTTTTCCGACGGAAAAAGAACTTAAAGAATATCTTCAATTATTGGAAGAAGCTAAAAACCGCGATCATAGAAAATTAGGGATTCAGCTTGATCTTTTCAATGTGTATCATGAAACCGCCGGAGCGGGGCTAATTTTTTATCATCCCAATGGCGCGATGTTACGCAAAATTATCGAAGATTATGTCCGCGCGCAGCATATGAAACACGGATATGATTTTGTTTCAACGCCTCATATTTTAAAAGGAAAGCTTTGGGAACAAAGCGGCCACGCCGAGTATTATCGCGAGAACATGTATTATTTTAAGACGGAAAATGAAGAATATGCCGTCAAGCCGATGAACTGCCCGGGGCATATGTTGATCTACAAATCTAAGATCCGTTCTTATCGCGATCTTCCGGTACGTTTTTTTGAATTAGGAACTGTTTATCGTCAAGAAAAAGCCGGTGTTTTGCACGGGCTGCTTCGCGTGCGCGGATTTACCCAAGATGATGCGCATATTTTTTGCCGTCCGGATCAAGTTAAAGCGGAAGTCATCAATGTCGTTGATTTTGTTTTTGAAACAATGAATGATTTTGGATTTAAAGATATGGATATTGAAGTGAGCACTCGTCCGGCGAAATTTATTGGAACCGAAGAAAACTGGAATACAGCCACCCAAGCTTTGGAAGAATCTTTAAAGGAAAGAAAATTATCTTATAAAATTAATGAAGGCGATGGGGCATTTTACGGTCCAAAGATCGACATAAAGCTTAAAGACGCCCTCGGGCGTCAATGGCAATGCGCGACCATTCAGTGTGATTTCGCTTTACCCGAGCGTTTTGAATTGGAATACGTTGATGAAACCGGAAAAGCCGTACGCCCCATTATGCTTCACCGTGCTATTTTAGGAAGTTTGGAGAGATTTATCGGAACCTTAATAGAACATTATGCCGGAGCATTTCCTTTATGGCTTGCTCCGGTTCAAATAGCGATCATTCCTATTAGCGAGAGCCATCACGATTACGGCGTAAAAGTAAAAGAGGATTTACAGAAAGAAGGATTTAGGGTTATAATTGACCAAAGCCACGAGACGCTCAACAAGCGTATTCGCGAAGCGACGACTAAAAAAGTTCCGTATGTTCTGATCGTCGGCGACAAAGAAGCCTCTTCCGGAAAAGTGGCGGTTAGAAAACGCGTTGTTGGCGACGAGGGAAGCGTTGACCTAAAAGAGTTTATTGTTAGATTAAAAAAGGAAGAGGAAGAAAAAATATAAACCAAGTTGTTGCCCAGCACTAATTTAGCAAAGTTAAATTAGTGCTGGGTTAACTCGTCCCGATTATTCGGGACTCGTTAAGGAGGTGGTTCGTATACAAAAGTATATTCGCGTCAACGAAAGAATCAGAGTTCCCGAAGTTCGCGTTATCGGTCCTAATGCCGAACAATTAGGCGTTGTGATGATCCAGCGCGCGCTGGAGTTGGCCAGCCAGCACAGCCTTGATTTAGTTGAGGTTGCTCCGACGGCAAAACCGCCGGTGTGTCGTATCATGGATTTCAGTAAATACAAATATGACCAAGAGAAAAAAGAGCGGCGTGTTAAAAGAAGTCAAAAGATTTCTCATCTAAAAGAAATTCGCGTTAAGCCTCATATTGAGGAAAACGATTATCAGGTGAAATTAAAACAGGCCATCGCGTTTTTAAATAAGAAAGATAAAGTCAAAGTGAATTTATTTTTCCGCGGACGCGAAATGGCTTTTCAAGATCTGGGTAGGCGGATCGTCGACCGATTCACCAATGACTTGATGCCCCACGGCCAGATCGAAAAGGGTGCGATGATGGAAGGGCGTATTATGAGTGTTGTGATCGCGCCTAAGGCGGATAAATAACAAAATGTTTTAGCAGTATTGTTTTTAGGTCGCAGTTTGTAGTTTTTAAATAAAAGAAAGGGGCAACATGCCGAAATTAAAGACAAATCGTTCGGCCGCTAAACGGTTTCGATTTACCAAAAAAGGGAAGATCAAGCACCGCAAAGCCGGCCGCGGCCACATCTTAGGTGGCAAAACCAGAAAGCGCAAACGCAATTTACGCCAAACAGGCTATATTGCCGGCGTCGATCATCAAAATATTAGGAGGTTACTTCCTTATGGTTAGAATTAAACACGCTGTCTCGGCGCGCAGAAAAAAGAAGCGTCTTTTAAAGAAGGCGGCCGGTCAGTTTGGGCATCGTAGCCGTCGTTATTCCCAAGCCAAAAGATCACTGCTTAAAAGCATGTCTTATGCTTATCGCGATCGCAAAAATAGAAAACGAGCATTCAAAAGCCTTTGGGTTGTCCGCCTTAACGCGGCTTGCCGTGCGGCCGGAACAAATTATAGCCGGTTCATCAAAGGTCTTAAGACTGCCAAGATCACCATTGATCGAAAAATATTAGCTGACTTAGCGGTTAATTCTCCGGAAATACTTACAAAACTCATTGATATTTCAAAAGCAAAATAGTTTTCGTTTGTTTGGGGAAAGCAATATCAGCAAATATGGAGAGCCGGGAAAATATTTTCGTTAAATTAGTAAGATATTTTCCCGGCTTTTTAAAAGCCTTAAACGAATTTAAATATGAATTTGGATTTCAATACTATTGAATTAACAGCCGCCAATGAAATAAAGGCGGCTTTACATCAAAAAGACTTAGAAGCACTGCGCATAAAATATTTGGGCCGCAAGGGTTTGATTGCCGAGATCTATGCCAGTCTTCCCGATCTTTCTGCCGAACAGAAGCCTTCCGTCGGAAAAAATGCCAATGAACTCAAGAATAAGATTGCGCAACTTTTGGAAGAACAAAATGAAGTTTTGAAAAAATTACCGGGTGCTTTCGGTTCTTCAAAAGAAACCGTAGATATGACAATTCCCGGAGTGGCTATTGCTCCCGGAAAGGCGCATATCTTAACGCAAACCATGAATGATATTTGCTCTACTTTCGAAAAGCTTGGGTTTGCGGTCATGGAAGGGCCGGAAATTGAAACCGAATTTAATAATTTTACCGCGTTAAATATTCCCGTTGATCATCCTTCCCGCGATGCTTTTGACACGTTTTATTTAGACCTCAAAGATGATATAAAGAAAGACCGATTCAAATTGTTGCGCAGTCATACCTCTCCGGCGCAAATCCGGGTGATGGAACAATTTTCTCCGCCGCTAGCGGTTGTGGTTCCGGGGAAAGTTTATCGTCCCGACGCGGTCGATGCCAGTCATTCGTTCATGTTCCACCAGGTCGAAGGGCTTTTGGTCGATAGGGATGTTAAATTTTCCGATCTTAAAGGGCTTTTAGAAGCCTTTGCGAAAAAATTCTTCGGGGAAAAAATCAAGATGCGTTTTCGTCCGCATTTTTTTCCTTTCACCGAGCCTTCCGCCGAAGTGGATATCTCTTGTTATCTCTGCGATGGAAAAGGGTGCTCTGTTTGCGGTAAAAAAGGGTGGCTGGAGATCTTAGGATGCGGCATGGTCAATCCAAAAGTGTTTGAAGCCGTTGGGTATCCTAAAGATAAGTATACCGGCCTGGCCTTTGGGATGGGCGTTGAGCGCATTGCTATGCTTAAATACGGCATTGACGATATTCGGTTGTTTTTTGAGAATGATGTGAGATTTTTAAAACAGTTTTGATGATGGCGCTTCAAAAAACCGCTTTCCTAGAAAAGCTATCCTTACGTTGAGTCCTCCCTCTTTTTATAATATACTTATACTATAGTCGCGCCTGTTCTTTTGAAGAAAGCGCTGGCGCGTATCATAAAGCTAAAAAGCTACCGAAATATTAATGTATTTCTGGGAGGGGTTTGTTCATGCGTAGACTTCATTTATTGGTGCTTATATTTCTCGTCTCGATTTTGCCTGCGATCGTTTCCGCTCAAAATTCTGAAACAATTTCTCTAACGACCTATTACCCCGCGCCGTTTGGGGTTTATGACCGTATGCAAATAACACCGCATAATCCGGCGGTAGCTTTGCCGGCGTGTACCAATGCTATTCGTGGAATGATGTTTTATGATGATGCCAATAATGTGGTGGTTGTCTGCCAGGGGACAGGCCCCAGCTGGTCGAGTTTAGGGTCGCAGTGGACACAAGTCGGAAATAATTTATATCCGACGAATATTAATTCTTTAGTCGGGATTGGGACAGCAACGCCAACCGCCAGGCTGCACGTTCACGGATCGGTGACTGCGGGTAATGATGCTGTGTATTTGTACAACGCATTTGGCGGCGGTGGAGGAAGGACATTGAGAGTAGCAAACAACACCGGTAATGTTAGCCCCTTAGCTTCTTTTGAAAATTCCGGCGTTGGCCCGACGGCAACTTTTACCGGAGGGCGCGTTGGTATTGGAACTAATGCTCCCGACAGCGATACTTTATTGCATGTTGAAAATGGTTCAATTTTATTTAACGGCACAACAGGAAATACTCCTGTTTCCGGCGCTGGAACAAGGTTTATGTGGATCCCTTCTAAGGGGGCGCTTCGCGCGGGAAGTGTTGGTGGCGCTCAATGGGATGATGCTAATGTTGGACTTTATTCTGTTGCTCTTGGTTCCGGCACCATAACGGCCAGCAATACCAATAGCATTGCCTTAAGTCATAATTCGTCCGCAACTGGTTTGCGGGCCATTGCTATGGGTGAAAGCAGTCAAGCGACAGGGACAAACGCTGTTGCCATAGGTCCCGGAGCGATCGCGACCGGAACCACATCTTTGGCTTTAGGGACGCATATCAACTCTGTCGGATCAAATTCCGTAACGATCGGCAAAGGCCTTAGCGCCGCTAATCGCATTACCAATGCAACCAATAATTCTTTAGCTATAGGATTTGATTCTAATATTCCGACGATGTTTGTCGGCCCGGCATCGGGAGCCGGAACAACCGGTGATGTTGGTGTAGGTACGGCAAGTCCTCAGGAGAAACTGCATGTTTCCGGCGGCAATCTTAAAGTCTCCGGTGGAGGGAATTTTGGGGATGATGTTATTGTTGATGGCGGGTTAGTGTGGACATCTCAAAATGACGGCAGCGGTTCCGGATTAGATGCCGACAGGATCGAAGGCAGAGATTTCTACATCAGAAATACAAATCCACCCGCTGGACCGGCACAGCTTTGTTTTAATGTTGCCGCAACGGAAAATTGCTCTACACAAACAAGATATTGTAATGGATTTGATGACTTGGGGCCGTTTAACGTCGGTTGTAAACCGGATAATTGGTGTGATGCGCAGTGCCGCGCGATTTATCCAACACCGCAATCTTTAGCTTCATGTAACGGCAATACAACCTCTTGTGTCGGTGGGACGACAAATACGGGAGTTGGAACTGTAGAAGGAAGCAGTGAATGTCTAGGGGCTGTTACATCGTGCACATGTTCTTTATCTAATTCAACGTATCAACAAGAATTAGCTAGTTTTGATTCGGGTGTTTGGTGTGCGAATATTGTTAAGCAGTAAAGAGCAAAATAAATTTTTTAAAAAAGGAATTTCCCATAGGAGGATAAGACAATGCGAAAAAAAATATTATTCATAAGCGTTCTTGCGATTCTCTTTTCTCCGCCGATTATTCCAAATTCTGTGTTTGCCCAGGCGACGGAAACGATTACGCTTACTACTTATTATCCCGCGCCGTTTGGAGCGTATGACCGCTTGCAAATCATGCCGCATAATCCAGCGGCTCCTTTACCGACATGCGATGGTTCGACGCTAGGTTTAATGTTTTTCAATGACGCCACTGACATGATTGTTTCTTGCCAGGGTACAACGCCGGCATGGGTAAATCTAGGTAGTGGATTTTGGACGACCGGCGCTATTCCGGGCAATATTTATACGACGGATATCAACTACAATGTCGGCATCGGAACAACAAATCCAACTTCAAGATTGAGTGTCTTAGGCGGTAGTGTCCAATGGGGCGCCGCGACGACATCTAATTCGCTTAATGCAGATGGAGGTGGATCGATAGAGTTAGGAGCGAGCAGTAATACAACATTAAACCCCGTTATCAATGGTGCGCCTTATATTGATTTTCACTCTGGATGGCTTGCAGCGCCGCAGGATTTTAATATGCGGATCATTAATTCCACCAATAATCGCCTTGAATTCCAAAAGATGACCAGTGGAGTTACGACAAGTGTTATGACAATTAATGGAGTTAATGTTGGTATTAAAAATTCATCTCCGGCATATGATTTGTCTATCGTAGATTCCGGTGTTGGATTAGGCAGGCCTGTGCTTAATCAGCTCGCGTTTTATACAAATTCAGCTGAGAGAATGAGAGTAGATGCTTCAGGAAATGTCGGTATTGGTATAGCAAATCCAGCTGGTTATAAATTAAATATTGGCGGAGGTGCAAACGGAGCGGCGCCGGTACCACGATTAAAGCTCAGTGATTATTATGATAATGCGGGAAATCCTTCTCTTTCCCATATTGACCTTTACGGCGGGGCGTATGGTTTTGGCATTAGTTCGAATTCATTAAATTATATTAGCAATCAATATCATCGTTTTTATGATGCCGGGGATTTAGTGACTCCTGTATTGATGATGAACGGGGATACGAAAAGAGTTGGGATAAACGTAGCGGTTCCGGCAGGAACTATTGATTTTCAAGGAGGAACAGCAGCCGCAAATCAAAATGGAGTTAGTATGATCCTTCGTGCGCAAGATGGAGGAACTGGAAACACTGATGGAGGGCATATTATTCTGAATCCAGGATCGGGAAGCGGTACGGGACAACCAGGAACTATTTGGATTCAAGGTGGGAGCATTGCAGTTGATTTTCAAAAATTGTGCAGAACAACAGATGGAGGTAATTTTACAGAAACTGTTTCGGTTCCAGCTGGTTGGCCGAAAGGTGCTTGTGAAGAGTATTCAGATGAAATGAATGCCGGAGCAACGCTATTTTCACTTGGCTGTTTATTTAGCGCTAGCGGTCCAAGCGGATATATAAGTTGGGGGCCCAATTGCAACAATGCTGGTTCTTGCGCTGCTCCTAGCCCCAACTGCGGCTGGTAATTTTTTACATTTGCTTTATATTCCTTTCATTGACAATCGCACGCCGCCGCCTTAAAATGTCTGCATTATGAAAATCTCTCTGAATTGGCTCAATGACTATGTCCCCGTCCGCTTAAAATCCGAAGAATTAGCTCATCGGCTCACCATGGCCGGTTTAGAAGTTAAAAAGATCGAAATCATCGGTGGAGATACTGTTTTTGAGATCGAAGTAACGCCTAATCGCCCTGATTGTTTGAGCCTCATTGGCATTGCTCGTGAAACATCCGCGATCTTAAATATTCCTTTAAAAATTCCCGGTGTTGGTGGATTTAAAATTTCAAAAGAAAAAGTCGACATTACTATTTCCGATAAAAAAGACTGCGCGCGCTATATTGGTGCTATCGTCAAGAATATTTCCGTCAAATCCTCCGGTGATTGGCTCAAAAACCGCCTTATCCCCGTCGGTGTTCGCTGTATTAACAATATTGTGGATATTACTAATTTCTGCCTTTTAGAAACAGGCCAGCCCTTACATGCTTTTGATTTGGATAAATTATCCGGTGGCAAGATCATTGTTCGGCGCGCCAAAGATAATGAAACGATCACCACCATTGACGGTGTTGAGCGAAAACTCGATCCGTCCATTTTAGTTATTGCCGATGCTAAACGCGCTGTTGCCATTGCCGGAATTATGGGCGGCAAAGATGCGGAAGTGACCGAACAAACAAAAAATATCCTTTTAGAAAGCGCCTATTTTGATCCCGTTCTTATCCGTCGGGGTGCTAGAAAATTGGGGCTTTCCAGCGATTCGTCTTATCGCTTTGAACGCGGCGTTGATATAAACGGCGTTGCCGCAACCGCCAAACACGCGCTGTTACTTATTAATGATGAAGCTAAAGGAACATTAAGCGCGTATACAGATCTTTATCTTCAAAAAATAAAAATATCTAAAACAACTATTACGTTGAACTTAAAAAAAGTGGACCGTCTTTTAGGGCAGAAAATCTCTTCGGAAAAATGCAAAAACATCCTGAAAAAACTGGGATTTAAAATAAATTTAGCCTCCAAAAACGCGTTAAAAATTGTTCCTCCGGATTTTCGTTTAGATGTTCGTCAGGATGTTGACGTTATCGAAGAGATCGCCCGCATGATCGGCTATGACCGTATTCCGGTCAGCCTTCCGCAAATTAAAGTCTCTTCGATCATTTCTCCCATTAGTCAGATGATCAAAAAAACATTATCTTCTGTGTTGTGCGGCTATGGATTAAATGAGGCTATCAGCTATACGATGATCAGCCGGAAGTTCTTGGAAAAAACCAATTTAAATGAAACAGATCTTTTGAAGGTCAAAAATCCTTTAACCCAAGAACAAGAGATCATGCGCCCCTCGGTTTTGCCCGGCTTGTTGGCGGTCGTGTCAACAAACCTTAATCGCGGACAGAAAGATATTCATCTTTTTGAATGCGGAAAGATCTATTCTTCGTCGGGAGAAAAAGAGACATTAACGATCGTGATGACAGGTCAGTATCGCTATGATTGGCGAAATCCTAAAACAGGAGAAGCGGATCTCTTTGACCTAAAGGGAATTATCGAAAATCTTTTAAAGACGATCGGCATTAAGAAAATGGATTTTGCGCCTTTATCCATCGTGTTTCTAGACGAGGGACAGGCGGCGAACATTTTAGCGGCAGATAAAAAAATAGGTTTTTTGGGAAAAGTTTCCGGACAGGTCTTAGATCAGTGGGATATCAAAAAAAAGAAAGTGTTTTTCGCGCAGTTGGATCTAGAAAAGATCTTTCTAGCGGCACAACCGATAAAAAATTATCAGCCCATTACACTGTTTCCCGGTATTGTGCGCGATATTAGTTTGGCCGTTAAAGATAACGTAAGTTTTGAGCAGATCCGCGCGCTGGTACGCAGCCATGACGACGGTTTGGTCAAACAGGTCAATTTTATGGAGCAGTATTTGGGCGAAAAAATCCCTGCCGGCCATCGCGGCCTTATCTTTTCTTTGATCTATCAAGACCAAAAGCGCACGTTGCGCGAAGAAGAAGTTGCTCAGGTTCACGAGAAGATCTGTCAATCCCTGACGAACCAATTGGGCGCCATCAGACGGTAATTAAAAGAATATTACAAAATCCCTGCTGTGCGCGTTTTGGGTTAAGGTAGTAATGAACCAATACATTAACTACGGGAGCCAAATTTCTAATTGTCCGAAGGACATTTTAGTGAGGCACCCACGTAAATTGCAGGTTCAATTTACATCTAACCCGACGGCACCGCGGGGATAAATTTTTCCATGAAAAAACACACATCCTCACCCGACCAAGCAGAGAACCTCTTCGAAGAAGAAAAGCAGCCCCAAGATCAGCTTAAAAAACTCCCTCTTAGTGTGCGTATGCGTCCGACAACCCTAAACGAAATTGCCGGGCAAAAACATATCTTAGGCGAAGGAAAACTTCTCATCCGTTCCATTGAAGCCGACCGGCTCAGCTCGCTTATTCTCTATGGCCCTCCGGGAACGGGAAAAACGAGTTTAGCTCACTGCATTAGCTTTGTCACTCAAGGCCATTTTGAAAGCCTTAATGCTGTCTCGTCCAACGTGGAAGAATTACGAAAAGTTATCGCTTCCGCCAAATACCGATTTAAAACCACTTCCAAAAAAACGGTCCTTTTTATCGATGAGATCCATCGGTTCAATAAAGCCCAGCAAGATGTTTTAATGCCCGATTTAGAACAGGGTTATGTGATCTTGATCGGTGCCACTGTTTTTAATCCGTTTTTCGCGCTCATTGGTCCTTTACTATCACGGTCTATCATCTTTGAATTAAAACCTTTGTCGGCTGAAGATATTATGTCAGTTTTAAAACGCGCTTTATCCGACCAAGAAAAAGGACTTGGCCATCTCAAGATCGAAGCCGAGGAAAATGCGTTAAAGTTTTTAGCGCAAGTTTGTGAAGGAGACGCCCGCCGAGCGCTTAATGCTTTAGAGATCGGGTGTATGACCACGCAACCCGATAAGGATGATCGCATTCACCTGACGTTAGATGTTGTGCAAGAATCCGTCCAAAAAAAACAGGTCAATTATGATAACGATGGCGACGCGCATTATGATACGATCTCAGCGTTTATAAAATCCATGCGCGGCTCAGATGCCGATGCTACGCTTTATTGGATGGCGAAAATGCTTTACGCGGGAGAAGATCCGCGTTTTATTGCCCGCCGGATCTGCATTTGCGCGGCAGAAGACGTAGGCAATGCCGATCCGCAGGCGCTTGTTTTAGCGAGCGCGGCTTTGCAGGTTTCGGAGTTTATCGGCTTGCCGGAGGCCAGAATTCCGCTCGCTCAAGCGGCTGTTTATGTCGCGTGCGCGCCAAAATCCAATGCCGTATATTTAGGAATAGAAAAAGCCCTTAAAGATGTTAAGGAAAAAAGAGTTCAAGAAGTCCCCAAGCATCTTAAAGATAGTTCGTATAAAGGCGCCAAGAGTTTAGAGCATGGACAAGGCTATAAATACGCCCATGATTTTGAAAACCATTATGTTGCGCAAGAATATATGCCGGAACATACCATTTATTATGAGCCGACAGACCTAGGCTTTGAGAAAGAGATCAAAAAAAGGATGCCCAAAAATCCCTAAAAGATCTTTTAAGACGGCACCAAAATATTTGCGGTTGTATATTTTAGGAAAAAATGATAAAATGCCCGATGTTAAAAAGTTACGTCACCAAAAAGAATAAAAAAGAGAAAACCGAAGAAACAGAAACCCGCCTTTTAAAATCAGTTTTGCGGGTTAAATTGTTGTCTTTGTTAAGAAACCAAAAGGAGGAAACAAGACTTAAGAAAAGCAAAGCCATTCAGAAAAAGCTTTTTTCAACACCTGAGTTTAGGCGCGCTAAGATAGTTTTGTTTTACGCATCGTTTGACGGAGAAGTTGAGACATTCATGATGATGAGTCATGCGCAACGATTAGGAAAGAAAGTCGCATTACCTAAGATTATCAGAAATCAAAGAAAGATGATTCCCATATTGATCCAAGATCTTAACACTCAGCTAGCCCAAGGCGCTTACGGTATCAAAGAGCCTTTGGTGCGAACGAGCTTAAAAGTTTCGCTCAAAGAACTCGGCTTAGTTTTAGTGCCGGGGGTTTCCTTTGACCGGAATAATAACCGCCTAGGGCGGGGTCTTGGATACTATGACCGTTTTTTAAGGAAATTGCCGCGTACCGTTCCTTGTGTCGGCCTTGCCTTTGATTTCCAGATCGTTGATCGCCTGCCTCATCACAAAAATCGGGATATCCCGGTTTCTCGTGTTGTAACAAACTAAGTTATTAAAATCTAAGAGTCGGTTTTTAAAGAACACCGAAAGTTATCTTTTGATAAAGGGAGGTATTATTGCCATGTTTACCGAAACAAGCATGATGATGAAAAGTATCGGCATGTCTGTTGCGGCTATTACTCTGATCTTGGCGGGGTATTTTTTAAGCCGTTTTTTTGCCGATAAAAGGTTAAAAGTTTCAGAATCAAAAGCCAAAGAATTATTAGAAGCTGCTAAAGTCGATATCGAGCAACGTAAACGTGAAGCAGAAATTACTGCTAAAGATACATTGCTTAGGCTTCGCCAGGACTTTGAGCGGGAAACCAAGGAGCGACGGGAAGAAGCCGCCGCTACCGAAAAAAGGCTTTTACAAAAAGAAGAGAATATTGACCGCCGCGTCGATCTTTTAGAGAAGAAAGAAAAAGACATTAATGCCCGGGTTGCCACATTGCATCAAGATGAAATTAACGCTAAACAAAAAAGTGAGCAATTAGATAAATTGATCAGCGAAGAAAAAGAAAGGCTTCAAACCATTTCTTCTCTAACACAAGAGGAAGCTAAGAAGATCCTTTTAAGTCGTTTGGAAAGCGAATTAACGCAAGAAAAAGCTACTGCGCTTCGAAAGATGGAAGAAGAAGTCAAGGAGTCAGCGGAAAAAAGAGCGCGGGAAATTATTGCCACCTCTATTCAGCGTTGCGCCAGTGACCATACGGCGGAGACGACCGTGAGTGTTGTCAGCCTTCCCAGTGACGAAATGAAAGGGCGCATTATCGGCCGCGAAGGGCGCAATATCCGCGCACTAGAAATGGCCACGGGCGTTGATATTATCATTGATGATACGCCGGAAGCGGTAACGATTTCCGGATTTGATATGGTTCGCCGAGAAATTGCCCGCATTGCCTTGGAAAGCCTTATTGCCGACGGAAGAATTCATCCCGGCCGCATCGAAGAAGTCGTGGAAAAAGCCAAAAAAGAAATGGAAAACAAGATCAAAGAAGAAGGCGAGCGAGCAGCCTTTGATCTTGGTATCCACGGCATGCATTTGGAATTATTGAAGCTGGTTGGAAAATTAAAATACCGAACAAGTTTCGGGCAAAATGCCCTTCAGCATACAAAAGAGGTGTCACTTTTAATGGGGCTTATGGCCATGCAACTAGGATTAGATCCTAAGCTTGCCAAACGCGCCGGACTTTTGCATGATATCGGGAAAGTGGTCGGCCCGGAAGTGGAAGGAACGCATGCTATCGTCGGAGGGAACTTAGCGCGTAAATACGGCGAATTAGAAGAAGTGGCCCGAGCGGTCGAATCACATCATGAAGAAATTGAGATGAGCACGATTTACGGCGTTTTAGTTTGTGCCGCTGATGCTATTAGCGCGGCGCGTCCCGGGGCGAGAGCCGAAACATTAGAAACGTATATTAAACGCTTGGAAAGCTTGGAGAAAATTTCTAGCGGTTTTAAAGGCGTTGAAAAAGCTTACGCGCTTCAAGCCGGCCGGGAGATCCGTATCATGGTCCAGCCGGATAAGATCACCGATGATCAGTCCATTGTGATGGCTCGAGATATTCGTAAAAAGATCGAAGAAACCATGGAATATCCCGGACAGATCAAGGTTATTGTGATTAGAGAAACGCGCGCCATTGAATACGCAAAATAAAAAGAAAGGTTTTAATGAATATTCTTTGTATCGGCGATATCGTTGGACGGGCAGGGCGCAATGCCATCATTGAATTATTGCCGTCTTTAAAGCAGGAACTTTCCGTTGATTTTACCGTTGTGAACGCGGAAAATTCTGCCGCAGGTTCTGGGATCACTCTGGATATTGCCGAAGAACTTTTCAAAAGAGGCTGTGATGTTTTAACCAGCGGTGACCATATTTGGGATAAATCGGACATCAAAGATTATTTGAACCGCAATGAAAAACTCCTGCGTCCCGCTAATTTTCCCGACGGAGTTCCTGGAAAAGGGTCTTGTGTTGTCACCGCACCTAACGGCGTTCGGGTGGGTGTTATCAATCTTTTGGGCCGTACTTTTATGCGGTATAATGTCACTTGTCCTTTTAAGAAACTCGAAGACCTTTCCCAAGAAATAAGAAAAGAAACGCCGGTGATCGTTGTGGATATGCATGCCGAGGCTACCAGCGAAAAAGTTGCTTTAGGATTTTTTTCTGACGGGAAAGTTTCGATCGTGTTTGGAACACATACGCACATTCCCACCGCCGATGAAACTGTTCTTTCCTCAGGAACAGCATATATCACTGACCTAGGAATGACCGGACCGTTTGATTCGGTGATCGGGCAAGTCAAAGAAAAGATCATTGAGCGATTTTTGACCAGTTTGCCGCATAAATTCGAAGTTGCCACCGGAGATATTCGCTTAAACGGCATTATCGTGGACGTCGATGAGAAAACGGGGAAAGCGCGCAGCATTAAACGTATTCAAAAAAAGTTATAAACAAAAAATAAAGTGTGTGGTAGCATTGGTCGTAAGGCTATTTTGCTGACGAAAGGATTTGTGACATGACAGGATGGGATGGTTTGAACCGGCGTAAATTTCCTCGAGCTAATTATCCGTGTTTGATCATCATTCGCCATAACCATGCCGGGCCGGAAGCGATGTTGACCCATACGGAAAACCTAGGCATCGGCGGTGTGTGCGTTATTTTAAAGCGCAGCTTAAAACTTTTTACAACGGTTGAACTCGAATTAGACCTCTTAGACACTAATTTGCATATTAAATGTGAAGGAAAGGTTGTTTGGTCCGTCCAGCGGAAAAATCCCGAAGAAAAAAAGCCGTCCTTTTATGACACGGGAATAGAATTTTCCAGCATCAATGCGAAAGACGCGCAACGGATCATTGATGTGGTTGCCCGTTTAGTGAAATTAGGTTTTGAAACCCCGCCCACGTAAATCCCTATTCTTAATCTACGATGAACGAAATAAAAATGCGTGTTAGATTTGCCCCGAGCCCGACGGGGTTTTTGCATATCGGCGGCGCGCGTACGGCCCTTTTTAACTGGATGTATGCCCGGTCGCAAGGCGGGCAGTTTATCTTACGCATTGAAGATACCGACCAGGCCCGTTCCAAAAAAGAATATGTCGATGAGATCTTAGACAGTATGAAATGGTTGGGGCTTGATTGGGATGAGATCTATTTTCAAAGCCAGCGGTTTTCCATTTATAAAGAATATGCCGAAAGATTAGTCCAAGAAAATAAAGCCTACCGTGAAGACAGTGCCATTATCTTGAAAATTATTCCCGCCGAAATTGTTTTTTATGACCTTATCCGCGGTGAAATCAAATTTGATACGGCCACCATCAAAGACCAAGTCCTCATTAAATCCGACGGATCGCCGACGTATAGTTTTGCTTGCGTGGTGGATGATGCGCTGATGAATATTTCTTGCGTTGTCCGCGGAGAAGACCATATTTCTAATACGCCGAAACAGATCGTTATTTATCAAGCGTTGGGATTGAAGATCCCTAAGTTTGCCCATTTGCCGCTTATTATGGATGAAGAAGGCGGACGGATGTCCAAGCGCTTCGGAGCGGTGGCGGTCACCGAATATCGCAATTTAGGATTTGTCCCGGAAGCCATTGTGAATTATTTGATGCTACTAGGCTGGTCGCCGGGAGAAAATCAAGAGATCGTTAAACTTTCCGACGCTGTTAAAAGATTTTCCATCAAAAAGATCAATAAAACAGCCGCGGTTTTTTCTATGGATAAATTGCGCTGGATCAATTCTCAATATATCAAGAAAATGGAAACCGCCAAACTCGCAGAACTTTTAAAACCTTTTTTGACACAAAAAGGATATGCTTATGGAAATACCTTAGAAAGTATTGTAAAATTATTTCAAGGTCGGCTTGCGACTTTGACGGATTTTTTGGATTGGGCGGATTTTATTTTTGTGGGTGATATCCAAATTTCTGAGGAGATAAAAGCAAAATTTTTTATCTCGGAGCGGAAAAAAGACCTTATAAGATTAATTGAGATCTTAGAAAATTTAGAGACATTTGATATAAAGGCAACGGAAGAAGCGTTTCGTAAAGTTGTTGCCGAACAGGGGATCAATTCTTCCGAGCTGGTCCATCCGACGCGTGTGGCATTGACAGGAAAAGAGATCGGCCCCGGGCTTTTTGATACGATGGTTGTTTTGGGAAAAGAAAAAACGATCGAACGGCTGAGGAAAGCAAAAGAATTTTTTAATTAAGGAAAGGGGGCAAGGACAAAGTGGCTTTTAGAAAAATTGTTCTTTGCGTGGTATTACTCTCATTCGTATACGGCTGCGAAACGGCAAAAGGGTTTCAAAAAGACGTTGTCAACGGTTGGGATAAAGCCAAACACGTCGATGAGTGGTTTAAAGAGAATATGTGGTAATCGTTGCTGTTTTCTCCGCCGGATTTCTCGCCATTTTTATTTGAAAGCCATTTGCTTTTCTCCTTTGATTTACTGCCCTGTCGTCTAATGGTAGGACATGAGATTCTGGATCTCAGTGTCTAGGTTCGAGTCCTAGCGGGGCAACTTACGAAAGAATTTTATGTCCCAAGAGAAGATATTGATCGTAGAAGACGAGAAAAATATTTCCAAACTTATTAAATATAATTTGGAAAAAGCCGATTATGAATGCCAGACAGTCATTACCGGCGAAGACGCCTTAGACGCGCTTGAACAACAGGCGGTTGACTTGGTTATTCTTGATATTATGCTGCCTAAAATGGACGGCTTGGAAGTGTGCCGCCGCCTTAAAAGCGATCCCCACCTTAAACAGATCCCCGTTATCATGCTTACCGCAAAAGGCGAAGAGATCGACCGTATTGTTGGCTTGGAGCTTGGCGCCGATGATTATATGGTCAAGCCCTTTAGCCCTCGCGAACTTGTCCTAAGAATAAAATCAGTCCTTAAAAGAGGAAAAACCGCAGAAGCAAAAAAAGACATCCTAAGGTCCGCGGATATCTTGCTCGATAATGCCCGTCATCAGGTCAGCGTCGGAGAAAAGAAAATAGACCTCACAGCCATGGAATTTAAGTTGCTGGCTGTTTTGATGGAGCGCCAAGGACGGGTCCAAAGCCGGGATCAATTGTTATCTGATGTTTGGGGATTGGAATCAGATGTTTATACGCGCACGGTTGATACGCATATCAAACGGTTGCGGGAAAAGCTAGGAAAATCAGGAAAATCCATAGAAACTGTGATCGGTGTTGGATACCGCCTTAAACAACAAGACAATGACGATTAAGCTCCCTTGGAAGTTGACATTTATTTTCTGCCTGGCTGTTGCCGCCGGAGTTTTGGCGGGGTATTTTTATCTAGCCGATCATCTTAAAACTTATTTGGAAGATAATCTGAAAAAAAGTATTCAAAACGAACTTATTCTTGCCAGGGACATTATTGAATCTCATATTACCAGCAAAAAGAACTTCAGCGATGCCGACGTTTTAGCCGATCGAATAGGCAAGGAACTTAATTTAAGAGTCACCATTACTCTTAGAGACGGCACTGTGGTCGGTGATTCCAACCTAAGCGGCGATGAGTTTCAAACGGTTGAAAATCATATCAACCGTCCGGAAATCCAAGAGGCATTGACAAAAGGCCTTGGTATGGACCGGCGCTACAGCATGACGGTAAAGAAATATCTTTTGTACATAGCTATGCCGTTTGAGAAAGAAAAAATATCCGGTGTTCTTAGGCTTGCTATGCCTTTGTCGCATGTTGAATTTCTGGAATCCAGCGTGAAAAAGATCATTGTTATCTCTCTTGTCTTGGTATTTGTTTTTAGCCTCGGATTTACTTTTCTGACATCCTTCTTTATTTCTAAACCTTTGGTTGAAATGGCCGGTATTGCCCGGGCTATGGCCCGAGGAGATTTCTCTCGGAAACCATCCGTCTATTCTCAAGATGAGATCGGAGAGCTGTCAAAGGCTTTAACGCACATGTCGGGTGAAATTAAAGAAAAAATAGAGATCATTGAACAGGAAAAGATAAAGCTCGATGCGGTTTTATCCAGCATGTTCGAAGGGATCATGGTGGTTGATGAAAAGGGCAAGATCCTTATGATCAATCCTTCGCTTCAAAAACTTTTTTTTATTGATGCCAGCCCTGAGCATAAAAAACCTCTGGAAGTCATTCGCCATCGCGGAGTTCAAGAAACGGTGGATCAGATCCTTTCTTCGCAAAGCCCAATGATCAGCAAAGAGATCATCATTGAGCAACCGGAAGAGATCGTCTTTAAGATCAACGCGGCGGCCATCATCAGAAATCATCAACTGCAAGGGGCGGTTTTAGTTTTTCACGACCTGACCGAGCTGCGCCGCTTAGAGAAGATCAGGCAGGATTTTGTCGCCAATGTTTCTCACGAACTACGCACGCCCGTTGCCAGCATCAAAGGTTATGCCGAAACGCTTTTATCGGGCGCTTTAGATGATCAAGAAAACCGCAAAGAGTTCGTCCACATCATTCATCAAGACAGTATTCGCTTGGCCAATCTTATTAACGACCTTCTGGACCTTTCCGGTATAGAATCAGGAAAAATGAATATGGTCTTTCTTTCCGTTGATATCCATCCGACCGTTAAGCTTTGCCTTAATGTATTAGAGAAGGCTATCAAGGCAAAGAATATTTCCGTACAAATCAATATCGCGAGTAGTTTACCCAAAGCCAAGGCGGATGAACAAAGACTTTCTCAAGTTTTCTTGAATCTTTTAGACAATGCCGTTAAATATACGCCCCAAGACGGATCCATCCAGGTTAATGCTCAAGCTCAAGCAGGGCATATTCGCGTGGATATTATTGATAATGGCATTGGCATTGCCGAAAACGATCTTCCCCGTATCTTCGAACGGTTTTATCGCACCGACAAGGCGCGTTCCAGGGAACTTGGCGGTACCGGCTTAGGCTTGTCCATTGTTAAACATATCGTTTTGGCTCACGGCGGAGAAGTTTTTGTCCAATCTATGCCGGGGCAAGGTTCCACATTTAGCTTCACCATTCCGCAAGCGTAATCTCCCACCAAAACCCTTCCAAATCTTCTTTTTGAAGTTCACACAAAGTTCACATCCCCTTCATTTTCTTGGCACATCTCTTTTCTATACTTGAGGCAGTAAAAGGCGTGGAAGTTAATAAAAGATGTTGGGCCTAAGAAAGATAGATATGTTTTTTACACGAGAATTATCGACGATACACAAAGAAATGATCGCCAACCAGTTACGTTTTCAATTGAGCAAGATCAACAAGGTCTTATACGTTCTTGAGGAAGATGAAGCGATGGATGTGGAATGCGTCAACGGAGAAATTAAAGAGATCGAGATCAATTTGCGGCGTATCAGAAAAACATTTCTTGATTAAGAACAAAAGTAAAAAGAAACAGTTAACGAAAGGAGAAGGGTAGGATGAGACGAGTGATCAGTATTTTTATTTTAGGTGTTTTCTTGTTAGGGAACGCATCGCCAAGTTTTGCGGGGGCAACATCGGTTGATGCTTTGATCCGTAAATTAGTGGACAAAAAAATCTTAAGCAAAGAGGAAGCATTAGAGCTAAAAAGCGAGATTGCGGCCGACGAAAAAATGGTACGCGCGGAAGGTTTGAAAACCGATCTGCCGTCTTGGGTTAAAGATATGAAGCTCAAAGGGGATTTGCGCGTGCGTTATCAAAATGAACGGCGCGATTCGACTCAAAGCCGCAATAGAGGAAGAATCCGTATGCGCTTAGGGCTAGAAACAAAAGCCAATGATAAAGTTCAGCTTGGTGTTGGGATCGCGACAGGTTCCGGTGATCCTCGCTCCACTAATGAGACGAGTGAAAATTCTTTTGAGAAAATGGATCTTCGCCTCGATTATGCTTACGCTAAATATATGCCGACCACATGGGCGTCTATCACCGGTGGTAAAATGTTGAGCCCGTTCTGGACTCCAAAAGATTTGCTGGTCGACAGCGATATTTCTTATGACGGCGGTTCTGTAAATCTGACATCAAAAAAGTTTCTCAACGATCAGGTAGATTTCTTTCTTAATACAGGCTTTTTTATTATGGATGAAGGTAATGGGGCGAGTACTTTAACAACAGAAAACTTCGATCCCTATTTATATGTTATCCAACCCGGCCTTAATATCAAGCCAACGGCAAATACAAAGCTTAAATTAGCTGCGACCTATTTTGGAATAGATAATATTAGAGGACAACGGCGTTTACAATATTCCGCCAGTACAAATACGACCAGGGCCTGTACGGACGCTTCCGGCGCGGCACAAAGCTGTTATGCTCATGACTTTGAACCGGTCAGCGGAGGTATGGAGTTTACGATTGATAGCCCATTTGGGAATAATGGATTTTTTAATGATATAGGATTTGACCAGATCGCTTTTCTGGGCGAATACGTAAAAAATGTGGCTGATATGGTTGATGAGCATAATGATGGTTATTTATTGGGAGCTAGAATTGGCGCTAAAAAAGTTTCTGGCCCTAGGCAATGGCAATTAGGTTATAATTTCCGTCGCTTAGAAAGAAACGCGTTTTTGGACAATTTACCGGATTCTGACTTTTACGGTGGTGGAACGCATGTCCAAGGCCATGAAGTAGAATTTGCTTATGGTTTATCAAAGAATGTCAGCCTTAATCTTGATTATTACCGCGCGGCGCCTATTGGCGGAGAAGAAATCGATACGCGCCAAGCAAAAGTTGAGAATATCATTCAGGCCGATCTTAACTTTAAATTCTAAAATAGAAAATTTATTTATAAAAACATAAGGGAGGAAATATGAAAAACGTTTTAAAGATATTCTTATTATCTGTTGTGAGCTTCTTAAGTTGCCAAGCATTTGTTTTGGCCGCGGAGCCTATTAAAGCGGACGGTTCTAGCACAGTTTTCCCTATTACCGAAGCAGTCGCCGAAGAATTTGGTAAAAAAGGCGGTGCTAAAGCCATGGTGGGAATTTCGGGAACCGGAGGCGGATTTAAACGATTTTGCCGCGGTGAAACTGATATCAGCAATGCCTCGCGTCCTATCAAATCAAAAGAAGTGGATGCTTGTAAAGAAGGCGGAGTTTCCTATATTGAATTGGAAGTCGCCTATGACGGGTTAGCCGTTGTTGTTAATCCTCAAAATAATTGGGTTGATTACTTAACAGTGGCTGAACTTAAAACGATTTGGGAAACCTCAGCTCAGGGTATTGTTACGCGTTGGAGCCAAGTGCGTTCTAGTTTTCCGGACGAAGAAATACAGCTTTTTGGCCCCGGGACTGATTCAGGGACCTTTGATTATTTCACAGAAGTGATTAACGGAAAATCCGGCGCCAGCCGCGGCGATTATACGGCCAGCGAAGACGATAATGTCTTAGTGGAAGGCGTTGCCAACAGCAAAGGCGGTTTAGGGTATTTTGGTGTTGCCTATTATGAAGCCAATAAAGATAAGATCAAGGTTGTTCCGGTCAAAGGGCCGAGTAATTCCAGCGGAGTTGTTCCCACAAAAGAAACTGTTTTAGACGGAACGTATGCGCCGCTATCGAGGCCGATATTTATTTATGTGAACAAAGATTCTTTAGCGAAAAAACCAGCGGTCAAAGCATTTGTTGAATTTTATCTGCAAAATGCTTCCGTTTTGTCCGAGGAGGTCGGGTATATTCCTTTGGCACAGAGTAAATATGACGCGGATCTTATGAAAATAAAATAATCCTTTTCTTTTTTAGGTTTATTTTTTAAACTGGATGCATGTTGTTTAAGAAAAAAGTTAGTAAATTCAAGGAAGCTCTGGTCGAGAGGCTGCTATTTTGTTGCAGCCTCTTGTCCGTGTTAACGACCGCCGGGATTATTTATGTCCTTCTTTCGGAATCCATCGGGTTTTTTAAAGAAGTTTCTCTTTTTAAATTTCTTACCGACACCCAATGGACACCGCTTTTTGTTGATAAGCACTTTGGAATTCTCTCATTATTATGCGGAACGATCGTGACAACCGTCATCGCGATCGCTGTTGCCGTTCCTTTAGGGCTGATAAGTGCGGTTTACTTAAGCGAATATGCCTCACAAAAATCCAGAGTCATCATTAAGCCTATCTTGGAGATATTGGCGGCTGTTCCAACGGTTGTTTATGGATATTTCGCGCTTTTATTTGTAACACCGCTTTTACGAAAATTAATTCCCGGATTACCGGGATTTAATGCTCTTTCTGCCGGGCTTGTTATGGGGATCATGATCATTCCGCTGGTTTCTTCGCTCAGTGAAGACGCCATGCATGCGGTTCCTACGGGACTGCGCGAAGGCGCGTATGCGCTAGGATCGCATAAGATCCAAGTAGCATTTAAGATCGTTTTTCCTGCGGCGCTTTCGGGGATCAGCGCGGCGGTTATTTTAGCGATGTCGCGCGCTATTGGGGAAACCATGATCGTGGCGATTGCCGCCGGTCAGCAGCCCAGGCTAACACTTAATCCGTTGGTCCCTATTGAAACGATCACGGCGTATATCGTTCAGGTGAGTTTGGGTGATACGCCGCACGGGACTTTGGAATACAGGACGATCTTTGTTTGCGGGATGACACTTTTTCTTCTGACATTTTTCTTAAATGTGATCAGTTTTAAATTACGACGACGTTTTCAGGAAGTTTATGAATAAAAAACAGTTTGATAAAAAAGTTGATGCCAGCTTTAGCACGGTCGGGTTGATGGCGACTTTTTTTGGCTTGATCGTTTTAGCGGTTCTTGTTATCGATGTTTTTATGGACGGCTACAAGCGTTTGAGCTGGGATTTTTTTATGAATTATCCGTCGCGCAAACCTGAACAAGCCGGAATTCTTTCAGCTTGGGTAGGGACTCTTTGGATCATGGTCACTACCGCTCTTTTGGCGATTCCCTTAGGGGTTGGGTCTGGGATTTATTTGGAAGAATATGCCCGGCGTAACCGCTGGACAGATTTTATTGAGATCAATATTGCGAATTTAGCAGGCGTTCCCTCGGTTATTTACGGCATTTTAGGCCTAGGCCTTTTTGTGCGCATGATGCATTTAGACCGTAGTGTTTTAGCCGGGGGGCTTATTTTGGCCTTGCTTGTTTTACCGGTTATTATTTTATCAACACGTGAGGCCTTACGCAGTGTTCCTCATTCTATCAGAGAAGCTTCTTATGCCTTAGGAGCTACCAAATGGCAAACGGTGCGTTTTCAAGTTCTTCCGGCCGGATTTGGCAGTATTTTAACCGGAATTATTTTAGCGATGTCGCGCGCCATCGGAGAAACAGCGCCTCTGATCACCATAGGCGCCCTGACGTATATTCCATTTTTACCGTCGCCTCCGGTTTCTTTTTCAAAAGATCTTCCGTTTGTCAATGTGACGCTCAAAGGGTTCTTTGAGCCTTTTACGGTTTTACCGATCCAGATCTTTAATTGGGTTTCTCGTCCGCAAAAAGGATTTCTTATTAATGCCGCGGCGGGAATTATTGTTTTGCTGGCGATCACGCTGGCTATGAACGGATTCGCTATTTACCTTCGTTATAAAAATCAGAAAAGGTGGTAAGTTATGTCGTCGATCGTTTTGCAAGTTAAAAATTTGGATTCTTATTACGGAAAGAAACAAGTTTTAAAAGATATTACGTTAGATATCCAGGAAAGATCCGTAACGGCCCTTATGGGGCCTTCGGGCTGCGGGAAAAGCACACTCATTCGCTGTTTTAACCGCATGAATGACCTGGTTTCTAAGTTCCATCTGAAAGGAAAGATCCTTTATAAAGGAGATGATCTTTATTCAAAAGATATTGATGTAACCGACCTAAGGCGAGAGATCGGCATGGTTTTTCAAAAACCTAATCCATTTCCGAAAAGTATTTTTGAGAATATTGTTTATGGGATGAAGATCCAGGGAGTTAGCGATCAAGAGTACATTCATTCTACCGTCGAAGAAGTTTTAAAGAAAGCCGCTTTGTGGGACGAGGTGAGCGACCGGCTGCATGAATCGGCGCTGTCACTTTCCGGCGGACAACAACAAAGGCTCTGCATCGCTCGGGCTTTAGCCGTTAAGCCGAAGGTCATTTTATTTGATGAGCCATGTTCGGCGCTTGACCCTATTGCCACGGCAAAGATTGAAGAACTGATCGCGGAATTAAAAAAGAGCTACACCATCGTTGTGGTCACGCATAATACCGCTCAGGCGGCGCGTATTTCTGATTTTACGGCCTTTTTATACTTAGGGGAATTGATCGAATACGGTATTACCGATAAAATGTTTACCGCGCCCGATAATAAACGCACCGAAGAATATTTAACCGGGAAATTTGGTTAAGTTGATAAAATAGCAGTTGTCATTTACGAAAGGGAAACCGATGCAAAGACATTTCGATGAAGAATTAGCCGATCTCAAGCAAGATATTTTAAAGATGGGAACGATGGTCGAAGAGGCTATTTTCCAATCTGTGGAATCGCTCAAACAATTAAGCGTCGAGAATGCCAAGCGTGTTATCGCGGATGATCAATTGGTGGATGAATTAGAATTAAAAATAGAACAAAGATGCCTTGATCTCTTGGCTTTGCGCCAGCCAATGGCCTCCGACTTAAGATTTATTACCATGGCCATGAAGATCACCAATGAGCTTGAGCGCATGGCGGATCTGGCGGTTGATATTGCTCAAAGAGTTTTAGGATTAACGGATAAACCTCTTTTGAAGCCGTTAGTGGATATCCCTAAGTTAACAAAGATCGCCCAAAATATGACCCGGGATGTTATTAACGCATTCATTAATAAAGATATTGAGCTGGCCAAGCAAGTTATTTTTACCGATCCCGAAGCCGACAAGCTGCGTAATTTTGTTCAGGAAGAATTGATCAATGATTTTATGGCCAAAGACCCGGAAACGGCAACTAGGGCTGTTCCGCTTTTATTGATCGCGCGCCACTTGGAGCGTATTTGTGATCACGCGACGAATATCGCCGAGGATGTCATCTATATCACATCAGCGAAAGTCGTAAAACATCATCCCGAAGAATTGCAAGGGCATTGATTTTTTGAAGCGGGCTAATTCAAGCGGAAAAAACCGAATACGACGAGGCGAAGCGCAATAAATAAAATAATTATTTGACAAAAAGGGCTAATTTAGTCATACTTTCGTTAGGTGAGCAATAGTAGCAATAAGTCAAGACCGAAGAACATTTATCCGCAAGATAGAAAATAATTCGTCTTGCGGTTTTTGTTTTGCAGACACCGGCTTATTGAAATCAACAAACAAGAAGGAGGAACAGACCAATGGCTAAAGGTACAGTCAAATGGTTCAATAACCAAAAGGGTTATGGGTTTATCACGCCTGAATCAGGCAACGATGTCTTCGTGCATCACAGTGCTATTCAGGGAGAGGGTTACAAATCTCTCAATGAAGGTCAAAAAGTTGAATTCGAAATTCAAAACGGACCTAAAGGCGAACAAGCCGTTAATGTGGTGAAGCTGTAATATATTGAAAAGTTAAAGGCTCCTTTGCTCCGCCTTTAGGCGGAGCAAAGGAGCCTTTTTCTTTTTCCCGCCAAAGTTCTCTCTCAATATTCTTAAGAAATACGAAAATTCTCTTGTTTCGCCTCTGAGACGACACTAAAATGATTTTATAGAATAGAAAAGCAGCGTTTTTATCTGAAAAATATTTTAGGATATTAAAACATAATTGCCCGCGGCTATGACAAGAACCTTAAAGATCTTTCTTCTTTTTATTTTTGCATCATCCGGTTTCTGTCCCTTACTGTATGCTCAAGGGCAAGACAGCCTTTATCTTCGCGCGCCTAAGATCAGCCAAGAAACAAAAACCGTAAAACAAAATTCCATCCAGAAAACTGATTCCGCCAATCCGCTTCAACCCGTTGAAACAAAAGAATATTATGATTCCGGAGAATTAAAAGCGAGTTATCTGTATCAAAACGGCAAGAAAAACGGCCCGGCCAAAACGTATTTTAAAAACGGCACTGTTAATGATGAAGTCATTTATAAAAATGATAAACTCAACGGCAGTGCCCGCAAGTATTATGAAAACGGTATTCTTCATCAAGAGGCGTTTTTTAAAAATGGGGTCCTGGAAGGAAAAGGAAAGATTTATGACAGCAAAGGCCAATTAGCGGAAGAATATGTTTATAAAAAAGGAAAGCCAATTATTCCTCGAGGGAAACAAGAAGTTAAAAAAAGTGAGCCGCCAAAAGTAGTCGAAAAGAAAGAGCAGGAAAGATCCGATATGGATTCGGGCCTTTCCCCTGAAGAAGAAACAGCGCTTGTCTTACGCGCTCCTCGGTCCGGAACGCAAAGTGAGCCGGAATTCTTTTATTTGCGTTCACCGGGATGGGCGGGAGCCCCGGGGTCAGAAAGCAAAAAAGAAGAAGAAACGGTGAAGAAAGAAGAAGCTTCGCCGTGGGAATTTGAAGCCGGATATGAAACCTCGCAAATCGTTTATAAAGAACCAACCGTTATGCGCCAATCCGGCTATATGCAGGGAGTATTTTTTTCTGTGACGCATCGCCCCAAATATCTTCAGATCAAAAGCTTGACGTATGAACCGTGGCTTAATATGTTCCGCTATGATTTTCGTTACGCGTTCGGCGAAATGTATTACAAGGGCCGGCTTTCCAACGGAACGCCTTATAATGTCGACGATATTCCGGATTATATGATAGAAACACGTCTGGTGGCTGGACATGAATTTGAGGAATTTGACCCAGCTAAATTAGCTTTATACTTTGGCTTGGGATATCGCTATCTTAATGATGATATGTCGATCGATCCTGCCGGCTATGAGCGTGAGTCGAATTATGTTTATATCCCGGTTGGTGTAGAGTATATGAAGCCTACAAAAGACGATTGGTGGTACGGAGGAATGTTGGAATTTGACGGCCTTGTCGGCGGATGGCAGATCAGCCATGTCAGCAATGTGAACCCCGGTTACGGTGACTTAACAAATAATCAAACAAAGGGGTTTGGGGGAAAATTTTCTCTTCGTCTGCAAAAAAAGGCTCAAGACCTGGATTTTCTTCTAGAACCTTATTATCGATATTGGTATATGGCTGATTCTGAATTAACACCCTGGCTTTTAAACGGCGTTTCGATCGGTTCCGGCCTGGAGCCTCGCAATCATTCCAATGAATACGGCGTAAGGTTCATTGCCCGCTTTTAATTTCCACCCTATTTCTTAAAATAAACTCCCGTTGTTGACAAAGGCACCATTTCTTATAGAATACCTTTAATTTACCCTAGGTCTCAACAGGGTAAAAATGATACGAACAAAGGAGGTGAAAATATGAAAAAGACGATTTATATGATCCTAGCATTATGTCTCGTTGCCTCATTTGCTTTTGCGCAAGAAGAAGCGGTTATGGACGCTGATGTGAATGCGGTTGTGGCCGATCAACCTGTTGTTGACGAGGCGATGGCGGTAGACGAAGCAGTTGAAGAGGCGATGCCGACAGATGAGGGAGTTGTTGTCCTTCAGGGTTATGTTTTGGACAATATGTGCGCCCAGGCTCATCAGAACGACTTAGCCGAATTTGCACCGACACATCCGAAAACCTGTGCTTTAGAACCTGATTGCGCGGCTTCCGGATTTTCTATCTATGCGGATGGTAAGCTTTCTAAGTTTGACAAAGAAAGTTCAGCCAAAATAGAAGAATTCTTGAAAGCGGAAGGCAATGAATCCAAGGTGGAAGTGACAGCCAAAGACGTCAACGGTGAATTAAGCCTCATATCCATTACCAACCAGTTATAATTCATCTTTTTTGATCAGAAATTAGAATAAGGGGCGGTTTTTCCTATAGGAAAAACCGCCCCTCCGTTTTTCCGCTCATTTTTTCTTAAGAAAACTTTTTAAAAGACTTTAAGATCTTTAAATTCTAGCCCCCGCTTTGCGTTTTCTCCCATCGGCAAAAAAAACTTGACATTCTAATAAGGTGTGGTATTTTTGTAAAGCTTTAGTCTAGAAAACCGCTTTCTTTATAATGTCAAATTACCTAACCCATTCTAAATCTAGTACTTTTAACCCTCAAAAAAACATGGAGGATGCATGCTTAGTTATATAGAACGCAGAAAAGACAATATGTCTTTTAGGCTTATTTCTTTCTTTGTCTTGATCACTTTTGTCGCCAGCCTTGTTACTCCGCCCATGGGCTACGCACAAAGTTTTAATATCAACTTACCCGTTCCGGGAACCATGCTTCTTCCCAGTCCTGTCTTTACGCCGCCTTTACTTCGTGGCATTGAAATTGACCCTGAAAATCCGCTTCATTTTGGTTTTATTATGCACGGCGGCGACCAAAAGGTTAAAGGCGAAGAGCTGAAAAAAGAAGCTATGCAATCCATCAAGTACTTTTTAGCCGCCCTCACCATTCCAGAAAAAGACCTCTGGGTCAACCTTTCTCCATACGAAAAAGGGCGCATTGTTCCCGAAAAATTAGGTTTAACCGACTTAGGCCGCGACCTTTTAGGCCAAGATTATCTTTTAAAACAACTGGCCGCGTCTCTTATATATCCCGAAAACGATCTAGGCAAGAAATTCTGGGATAAAGTCTACAAAAAAGCTTTCGATCTGTATGGCACAACAGAAATCCCCATCAATACTTTCAACAAAGTCTGGATCGTTCCTGAGAAGGCAACTGTTCTTGAAACCAACGGCATGGCCATTGTCGCCGACAGCCATTTAAAGGTTTTGTTGGAAGAAGATTATCTGGCGGTTAAAAACAATCTTTCCAACACCGAAAAAGGTACGGATATTTTAGAAGCCGCCAAAGTGAAAGAATTAAGCCGCGTAACCTCACCGGTTGTGCGCGAAGTCATCATTCCGGCTATTGAAGAAGAAGTCAATGAAGGAAAAAACTTTGCTTTGTTGCGCCAAATCACCAATGCCGTTATTTTGGCCACTTGGTACAAAAAAGCTTTAAAAGAAAGTTTATTAGGCAAAATCTATGTGGATAAAAGCAAGGTTTTAGGAATTAACCTTGAAGATACATCCGCTAAAGAAAAGATTTACGAGCAATATTTAGCCGCCTTCAAGCAAGGCGTCTACAACTATATTAAAGAAGACTATGACCCCAATACTCAAGAAACCATTGAACGCAAATATATTTCCGGTGGGTACGGGACGGAATTAAATGGTATTCCTCTCTCTCAAAGGGTTGAGATTGCCGAAACAGTCTCCCAACTGCCCGCTGATGCCAGAAACGATGTGGCAAAACTTGTTTCCGAGCCAACCACTGTTACAAATTTTGATACTAATTTAACCGAACCTAATGAACCTCCTTCTCCTCTATCCAACAAAAAAGATGCAGGTATGGTCAGAAGCCTTTTGTCTGCCGTTACAGATTTTATGAATCAAAAAAGATTTGAACGTATTCGCCGTACTTGGTCAGCAAAAGATATTGCGGATCTATTGGGACGAGAAGTAGCTGTCGCAGAACCAAAATTTTCTAATTATTTAGCGGATAAGTTATTTGCAGCAATGAAAATAGCCCAAGATAATAAATCGTTTATCGCGACCGGTGGTGTTATGGATGGCCCATCGGCAGCGGCGATGGCGGAAGCCGGACATACGGCGCTTTATTTCAGCGGCTGGCAAGCTTCCAATCATTGGGGAGGGCCGGATTTAGCCAAGTACCCTTATGACGTTATTGCCAAGAATATAAAAGAAATCTATAAGTTCTTAGTAAATAAGGATCAAGATCAGCAAATTCGTATGCGTGCGATGTCAAATAAATTAGAAACACTTATGTCGAGGGTGTTCACAACTATACACGAAAAAGACAGTCTTGAAATAGAACAACAGAAAGATAAGTGGGTTGAAGAATTTATTAGTATTATTAAAAGCGATGACGCGATCTTTATCAACGATCTTCGCTATAATCCTAAACTTATTTCTGAGTACGCGGAAGCTCTTATTACTGATGCGATCGCTCAAAAAGGAAAATTAGATCAAAAGATGAGGGATGGTATCCGCGATGGTATGTTTGGTTTCTTAAGCACGCACCTGGTAGATTATCTTATCCCTATTTTTGCCGATGGTGATACCGGACATCAAGCCGTTAAAGAAATGGTCAAGCTTTATGTTGAGGCTGGTGCTGCGGCTATTCACTTAGAAGATCAGGCGCATGGCTTAAAGAAATGTGGGCACATGGCAGGAAAAGTTTTGGTATCAACCCGTGAGCATCTCATGAGATTGCTTAATGCCAGGCAACAGGCCGATGAATTGTTCTCTAGAATTATGATCATTGCCCGTACCGACGCCGAAGCTGCCAATCTTTTAGCAACCAACGAAGACCCCGTTGACCATTATTTTATTACCGGAACGACCAACCAAAATCTTCCTTCTTTGTCCTATGTGATCCGCCTAGCTCGTCGAGAAGTGGCCGAATTTGATAAGAGAGCAAAAAATGATGATCTTATCGCTGAAATCCGAAAACTTATTCCCGGGATCAAGGACGGAGAATTGGAAGACATCCTTTCGCCTAAAACTCCGGAGCAATTGGTAGATGAATTATCTCAGAAATCTCCGGATATTGCTGCTGCCATACAAAAGGTATGGGCTTTACGCGGAGAAGTTAACGGCCAACGATTAGAGCCAAACGATGAATTGTTTACCGAGCACGATAATTTTCCGATGACAGCTGGCTGGCTTTGGGATAATGCGGAATCGATTAGATTTAATGAAAACGATCTTATTAAGCTCAGCACAATTCTTAAGGCTCAAGACGGAAGCACAATGACCGTTGAAGAAGTTTTAAATCGTAAGCCCGCTAAAATTGCCGATGAAGTCAAAGCCATGGAAGCCTTAACCGAAACATGGGGCCAAAAAGCCGGCTTAAAGACGTATGGTGAAGCAGTCGTTGAATCTTTAAGTCAAAGTACGATTGAGAACAAGGAACAACTTATTGCGCAATGGAAAGAAGCAACAGATCCTCTTAAAAATACCCTTTCCCATGATCAATTAAAAGCTTTGGCTAAGAAATTCGGCGTTGAAATTAATTGGGATGCCGAAAAAGCCAGAACCTACGAAGGCTATTATCAATTGAACAAAAAATTGGGGGCAACGTTTGCCGCGGTCAGACAAAGGATCTTTGCTACCATTGCCGATAGTAGCTGGATGGAACAGGAAAAACCCGACGTCAAACAAGCAAAAATTTTTGTAGATAATGTTAATGCCGATCCGAAGGCAAAAGGCGTTCTTTTTTCCATTAATCTTTCACCTTCTTTTAATTGGCTTAATCCGGATAACTGGAAATCGTCATTAACCGCGCAACAAATCGCCAATGTCAAAAAAGCCATGCAGTTTGGTAATTTTGATTGGAGCAATTGGGAGACATGGCGTGAATATCGTCCGGATGTTATGGCTATGCTTGACGCCATTATGGAATTTAGCAGTGAAATGGGCAAGGCAGGTTTTAGTTTCCAATTTGTGACGATCTTTCAAGATCATATCAGCACACTGGCGATGTTTCAGGCTGGAAAAAGGCTTAAAGAATCCGGTGCCGGCGGTTTTGTTATGGTCGGGCAAGCTGAAGAGCAAAAACACCGTTCTCGTTTCTTAGAACATCAAGCGGCGGCCGGTGTCAAACGCGTTGGCGCTCAGGATAATTTAGTCGCGCGCGGTTCATCGGCAACGGGTGCGACCGGTAAGGGCGATACCATGGCGCAGTTTCAACCAGCTACTCCAAAAGCCGACAAAGGCCATGTGGTGACATTAACACCTCCGGAACAAGACAGATTGAACAAGCTTTCGGTTACATTTCCGGTTGACTTAGTCAATAAAACAGCCGCGCAATTGACGGCTTTAGGATTACGCGGTGCCTTAAAGCGTGTTAATGATATTTTAAAGAAAGAAGGCGTTGACGCCGAACAAAAGCTTCTATCGCTTAATCTTCTTTTTTCTGATCTTTATCAAAGAACAGGTAAGGAAGAAATTGAAGCGGTTGTAGCGATGTTAGCCCAAAGACAAATTTCACCAAACGCGTCAGAAATTCTCACCAAAGAAGAATTATCCAAGATCAGCCGCGCTATTAAAGATACCGCCGATGCCATGGCTAAACGCATCTTCCAGAAAATTTCGGAAGACGAAGGCATTATTTTAATGGTACGGGTGAGTGAAGGTTTTGGGCGCGATGAAGTCGCGGAAAGTTTTAAATCCAATGAAGTTATTGTGCCTTTGAATCTTAAAGGAGAGATCAATCGTATCTATGATGCGGTTGTGACTGGAAGCGATGTTTATCGCTCTGAAACCGACCAAAAAGTATATCCGATCGTTAATGCTGTTATCGATGTGATCGAAGGAACAAATATGTTCGTGACTAATTCTAACGATCATACGACATCCAGCATCAAGGATTCCGAATCGGGTTCTACCAGCGTGATCGTGACCGGGCCAGGCGTTGCCAGTTTAGGCAATGCGCCCGACGGTTACGTGGGACAATTTGAAACCAATTTGGGCGACAAGGCCGATGAATTCAAACAAATTAAAGTCAGTGTCAAGGGCCAAGACTACGCGCTTTATGATCCCGAGCTTTATGCGGTGGCTCCGGAAATGGTCATTGAATACTTGAAATTTCTAGCTCGCAGCCGCAATCAATTGTTAAGCGATTTACAAGAAGAAATTGTGGTCATGGATCGTGTCCGCGAAGAAAAACTATTGCAGGCCTTGAAAAGCGCCAAAGAAACGTTCAATATTCAAGGTTTGAAAGTTACTACCATCAAGGATGGAACGGTGGCTCACGGCCTTAAGGCTTCTATGACGCCGGAAATGTTTAAACAAGCGACAGGGCAAGAGTATGGTGTTCATAAAACCATGATCACCATTGGCGGTTCGGCGGAAGGGTTTATGAATTTAGCCATCGCCGGTGGATTAAAGGCAAGCGGTGCTGTCGGAGCTTTACGCATTTATAGCGGTAAGATGAATAAAGACGACGATGGAGTGGAAGTTGATGACCACTCACTGCGTTATAGTTTTTGGTCTGATGAGATTGAAGATATTGTCATGTTGCGCGATGATGCTCAAGATGTTTTGGGTGGAGAGAAATTATTTACTCAAGCGGATGTTCAAGGTAGCGTGATGGGAGCTTTTTCGTTTATCAGCACCAACGGTGTTTTTGGCATAGAAGGCGCTACGTCTTCGGAAGAAGGAACAAGCGTCAAAACACTTATTATCAATGCGCTTGGGTCAACCCCGACTATTTCTATTACACAAACTGAAGTCACTCCCGCCGACCTCGCGATCTTCAGCGATAAAAAAGACGCGGGGCATGTGGTGATGCTGGAAACCGGAGACAAAACAGCCTTGGTTAGCCGTATTGATCCGGAATTAGGCAATGTTTTTGAAGCGTATGGAGACATTTTAACGCCGCAAGTGGTTCAGGTTTTAGAAAAAATTGCTCCACTAAGCGAAGAATTATCTGTTTTACGAGAGATCCGTGAAACACGTTATGTGGATCGCCAAATTAATCGTAAGAAAATCGATTTCTTATCCGAAACAAATTCCGATGGATCAGATGCCGTTATTCCGGGAACAAATATTACGGTTAAAGATGCCAGAGCGGGAAAATTTGAAGGCGCTCCTATTCCGGCTGACCTACAGCGTCAATGGATCCAGCTAACCGGCCCCGCCGCTAAATCTCCGCAGGACAAGATCGGATTTTCAAAAGAACAATGGACTGAGGCTGATTTGCGCAATGTTGCCCATGCTCTTTTAAGCGGAGCGGACGGCATGATGTTCGACGGCGAAGATGCCTTAGGGCAATTGGGCACGATGTCTTTGGACAATATTCGCGCTTTAACTTTGGCTTACAAGAAAGACCCGGTTTTCCTAAAAATAGCCGAAGAGGTTGCTAATGAATATATCAAAGCCGGAAAAAGGGATGCGAGTTGGAATTGGAGAGAACTGATCGATAATAATTTCACAACCCGCATTTATCGTGTTCGCGGATTGCATTTAGATGACCGGCATACGCAGTTTAAGAGTTCTCAGGGGAATTTTAAATCTGTGGCGGGCACCATTATGGATATGGCAGCTTATCTGGTCAATGCTGGCCCTATTTTAATGGAACAAGGCTCAACACCGACGCTTTATTTGCCCAAGCTTCAAACAGCTCAAGAAGCCGCTTTTATGGCTAAGATCATTGATGCCATTGAAGACCAAATGGGTTGGCAGCGCGGGACAGTTAAGGTTTTTGTATTGATCGAACAGCTGGAAGAAACATTTCAGTTGATGGAAATGCGCGCCGCTTTGGGCAAACATTTTGTCGGGTTCAATACCGGCCGTTGGGACTATATTGCCGATGTTGTTAAACAAAATATGTTTGACCAGGAATGGGTTCCGCCCAACTTTAAAGAAATGGTGATGACATATCCTTTTATGTATAACTACGAAAGTCGGGTTGTCCGCGCGGTGAATACGCCGGATGTTAACGGAGATTCTGTTCTTTGGATCGGTGGTATGGAGCCGCAGATTCCGGTTGTCAAAGGAACGATCTCCAAAACAGATAGAGAAGCCGCTATCGAAAACGCTATGATGATCGCCCAGAATGCTAAATTACGTGAATTAAAACGCGGTGCCAGCGGTACCTGGGTGGCTCATCCGGGCATGGTAGGGCGCTTAAGAAGTGTTTATGAGAAAAATCTTTTTGAAGCGACAGGAAAAGTGAATCAGTTAGGTTTAAAAGAAAATCTTCAAGGAGAAACAATCGATGGATTACAGTACACTCCGCAAGCGGCTGCTCAATTAACCGAGCTTAAAGAAGGCGCTCGTACTATTGCTGAACTTCGCTTTTTAGTAAGTGTTGCCATGCAATATGCGAATGCTTACTTAACCGGCCGAGCCGCGGCCGCCTTAAAAGGCGCGGACCTTTTCTCCAATCCTTTAGCCTTATTTATTATGGAAGACATGGCTACCGGTGAAGGGCGCAGCAAACTCACCAAAAAGTGGATGGAAGCCAATGCCGTTATTACGGAGATTACCGATGACGATCGTCAAACTTTAGGATTAAAAGAAGGTGATCATTTTACGCCTGAACTTATTCAAAAAGTTGTTGAACAGGAATATCAGAAATTACAAAACGCTCCGGATGATATCGTGTTTGCCTCTTCTAAGAAAGTTGAGCTTCCAATAGCCAGAGTAGTTGTTGAGAAATTTCTTTTTGGCAATGCCGGAAAGCTTTCCGCTCTTCCCTGGCTCATTGACTTGGTCAACGCGGCTTTGGGTGAAACGGATCTGGTTAAGGCAACGCAAAAAGTTGATGAATATATTGAGGCTTATGTTGGATCAGACGGTTTAGTTCGTTTGACGGAAAATCCTGATTTCAAAGTTTTAGAGGCTGACGTAGCAGCCGAAGAAGATGCGGTACCTGTTGTGGCAGAATCAGCACAACCTGAACGGGATGTTTATAGTTTTAGCCCCGGGCCGGCACAGCTTCCAACGGCCGTTATGATGAAAAAACAAGAAGATACCGGTGATTTTCAAGGAACAGGTGTTGATCTTTCTGAGCGTACCTATCGCATTGAGGAATATTTAGCGATCCATCAGGAAGCTATGGATAATTTACGAAAATTATTGGGCGTTCCGGAAAATTATGAAATTCTGCTTCAGGGCCGAAGCGCGTCGGATATGTACGGAACGGTTCCTTTAAATCTTTTAGGAATAAAGGGAAAAGCTTTGTATGTCAATACCGATCTCTGGACAACCCGCGCTATTGCCGACGCCAAAGAAGTGGCAAGAGCGATGGTTTTAGCCCGAGCAGACCGTAAGTTAACGGAAGATGAAATTACTGCGCAAGTGAATGAAGCGGTTTCGGTCATTGCTACTTCAGAAGATCAGAACTTAAACTATTTGCCGAAGTTGAATGATGAGATGTTCGAAGGCAAAGCGGGTGAAGTCAGCTATGTTTATTTAGGATTGAATAATACAACTCGCGGGACCCGCTGGGCGGCTTTGCCGGACACCAAAGGAATTCCACTGGTTTTAGACGCGACATCAGATCTTTTATCGCAGCAGATCAGCCCTGAAGACTGGCAAAAAATAGGTGTTGTTTTTGCCGGGGCACAGAAGAATTTCGGGTTTCCCGGATTTTCTGTAGTGATCGTGCGTAAAAACCTTTTAGGCCAAGCGCTTCCCGGAACTTTTTCTATGATCAATTGGAAAACGCAAGCCGACGCAAGATCGATGTGGAATACGCCCGCGACCGATCACATCTATTTGGCCAATTTGGTGTTCAGAGACTTGATTGCTAAAGGTGGTGTTGCGGCTATCGAAAAGGTGAACCGTCAAAAAGCCAAAATGCTTTATGATTTAATTGATGGCTCGAACGGTTTTTATAATGGAACAGCTATTAATAGAGGAGACCGTTCCATTATGAATATTACCTTTACCTTACCCAGCCAAGAGTTAACGGAAAGATTCGTCGGTGAAGCGGCCTTGGAAGGATTGCTGGACTTGAAAGGATATCCGGCGGTGGGTGGCATTCGTGCCAGCATTTATAACGGTATGCCGATGGAAGGCGTTCAAAAATTAGCTGATTTTATGAATCGTTTTCAAATAAAATATAGCAATGACAATAGTCCAGTTGCTCCCGTCCAGTCAGCAGAAGAAGCTCCGGTGGGCGGTATTAATCTTGATTCGAATTATTTGAATATGCAGATCAAGCGCGATGGGAATGGCGTTCCACTGCCCTTACCGATGCAGCCCATTGAATCGATCAATATCGAAGGGTTTTTGCCGGTCATTATCAATATGGCTCCGATGCCAAATCTGCCGCTTTTATTAGGGGTCAATGATCTGGACAAGGAACAAAAGACCACAAAAACAACACAAGACGATACAACCGCTTCTTTGTTTATCCGTTCCGAAGAGGAAGAAGCGGGGAATTTAGTTTTAGCAGGGAATTAAGCCCTAAAACAGCCGCGGAAATAAAGACGGCGCTTCGGCGAAAAGCCGAAGCGCCGTCTTTGTTTATTCGTCTTTTAGTCCTTGTTTAAAGAACGGTTCTGTAATAAAATCCTAACTAACTTATGCGAAAATCAAATTTCTTCATCGCGGTTATTTTGTCTTCCTGCATTTTTCTTAACGGGTGTGATGCTGTTTATCGCCTCATCCAAAGGGAAGGCGCGGAAGAAAAAGAGATCTTAGGCGAAGTTGTTCCGTTTATCTATAATCCAGTCGTAGAAGAACTGCAAAAACTTCTTAAGCTTCACGGTTATGGGGCCGGAACGGCCGATGGAAAATTCGGAGCTGCCACCCGCAAAATGCTTGCCAAATTCCAAGAAGACCATAATTTAAAAGTAAGCCGTTTTGTCGATAAGGCAACCTGGCAGGAATTAAATGCCTTTAACGATTCAGGGCTTGTTTCCGGCGGAGAAGTGAACATGGCCACCGTTCAAACTGCGTTAAAAAATGCCGGCTTTGGAATTGGAAAGATTGACGGGAAAATGGGTCCCAAAAGCCAAGCGGCTTTACGGGAATTTCAAAGGGCCAATGGTCTTAAACCCGATGGAAAAATAGGCCCAAAGACATTGAATCTTTTCTTAAATTATCTTCCGGTTGAATAGTTTATATTTCAAAAACATAGGGAGCTTGTATAGGCAAGATTTGGATTTACAAAGATATTTGTGCGTGATAGGATGATGCGTCAGTTCAAAAATTAATAGAGTTTTCTAAAGAAGAATTTACGAGTTTTATTGATGAAAATCCACGAGTATCAAGCCCGGCTGTTCTTTCAAAAAGCCGGTATTCCCGTAGTTAACGCTGAAATAACGACCGAATTATCTCAAGCCCAAAGTGTTGCTAAGACACTTGGGTTTCCCGTTGTTCTAAAATCCCAAGTTTTAGTCGGTGGCCGCGGCAAAGCCGGTGGCATTAAGGTTGTTAAAACTCCGCAAGAATTAGAACAAACTTACCTCGCACTTAAGAAATTATCCATCAAAGGTTTTCAAGTCGAAAAGATCCTGGTGGCTCAGGCCATTGATATCAAAAAAGAATTTTATTTGGCTATTACGGTGGATAATACTAAAAACGACGCGGTGATCATCTTTAGCGCGGCGGGCGGCATTGATATTGAAGAAACCGCCAAAACGGCTCCGGAAAAAATTCAAAAATTTTATTTAGAAGGAAAAAAAGAAATTGATCAAGCCCGTTGGCCTTCCTTTATCGAAAAATCTTTTTCTGATAAGCCTTCCCAAGAAAAAGCGACCGCGATCATAAAAGCTTTAGTAGCCTTGTTCTATCAAAATGATTGTTCTTTGGCAGAAATTAATCCCTTAGTGATCGATGCCACGGGAACATGGTACGCGGCCGACGGTAAAATGATCTTCGATGATAATGCGCTTGGCCGTCATCCGGATTTTGCTCAGCTACGCGACCGCCTTTATGAAGACGCGGATGAAATGGAAGCCAAAGAACACGACTTAAGCTTTGTCAAGCTCGACGGAAATGTCGGATGTATCGTTAACGGCGCCGGCCTTGCCATGGCAACAACCGATATTATTAAATTTTTTGGCGGAGAGCCGGCAAACTTCTTAGATGTGGGGGGAAGTTCTAATCCGCAAAAAGTTTTAAACGCTTTAAAGATCATTTTGCGCAACAAAAGTGTCAAAGTTATCTTGATCAATATCTTTGGCGGGATCACCCGTTGTGATGATATTGCCAAAGGAATTTTGGAAGCCAAGAAACAATACACCATTCCTGTTCCCCTAGTGGTTCGCTTAACAGGCACAAACGAAAAAGAAGCTAAAGAACTTTTAGCAAAAGAGAATATTAATATTCATACTTCCATGCGGGAAGCCGTCAAGGAAGTAGTCAGATTGGCAAAAGTATGAGCATCTTGATCAATGAAAATACAAAAGTTTTAGTCCAAGGAATAACCGGCCATGACGGCTCATTCCATACCAAGCAAATGTTGGATTATGGGACGAAAGTTGTAGCGGGGGTAACACCGGGCAAAGGCGGACAAGATGTTTTTGGTATTCCTGTTTTTAATTCGGTCAAAGAAGCCAAAGATAAAACAGGCGCAAACGCGGCCGTTATTTATGTTCCTGCCAAATTTGCTAAAGCAGCGATGTTAGAGGATATTGCCGCCGGAATAGAACTAGTGATTTGCATTACCGAAGGTGTTCCGGTTTTAGATATGATCGAGGTGATGGCGGCTTTAAAAAAGACCAAAATAAAACTTTTAGGGCCTAATTGTCCCGGGCTTATATCTCCCGGAAAAAGCAAAATAGGCATTATGCCGGGGCATATTCATAAACCAGGCAATGTCGGTGTTCTTTCTCGCAGCGGTACTTTAACCTATGAAGTTGTTTATAACCTCACTTTAAATAATATCGGCCAATCCACTTGTGTGGGCCTCGGCGGAGACCCCATTGTGGGTTTAAGATTTCTCGATCTTTTGGAATTATTCATGAATGACGATGATACAAAAGCCATTGTGATCGTTGGTGAAATAGGCGGTGGAGACGAACAAATCGCCGCCGAATATATAAAGAAGAATTCCAAGAAGCCCATTGTCGGGTTTATTGCCGGAAAAACCGCTCCCGCGGGAAAACGTATGGGCCATGCCGGCGCCATTATCGGCTCCGCCGATACGACAGCCGATGCGAAAATCAAGATCCTTCAAAATGCCGGCGTGGAAGTGGCCAATCTTCCCGATGAGATTCCCAGTCTTTTAGCGAAAAAATTAAAATAACTTAAGAAAAAATGTTTTAGGGACAGGCCCCGCTTGCAGTGGGGCCTGTCCCTAAGCTTTATCATCCTGAAATTTAACTAAATTTCTTATGTTAAATGCGATATAATCACTCTGTTATGGAAAACAGAAGCCGATGGTTGATGATTATTTATTGCTTTCTCTTAACTTTACCCCTAGTGAGAGGGATCGGTGTCCTTTTTATTTATGGACCAGGAATGATTAGACTGGAAGGTCCAGATAACTATTTTGAACTTTGGGGATTATTTTCTCAATTTGCTTTTTGTTGCGCGCAAATCCTTATTTTTTTAATTGGCATCGGACTGCTTTTTCGTAAACCATGGACAGAATTTCTTGCTAAATATCTTTATCCTTTTCCAACTATTGCTGCTGTTCCTTTTTTTGCAGGCGGCCTATGTGCGTTAGGTGGTCGGGGCAGTTCAATTGGTTGTATTCTGTTCCTTTCTTGTCTGTCACTTTCATTTTTTTTGGCTCCCGTTCTTTTATATTTTTATTTCCCCTCCTTAAAACGTTTTAATTTATGGTTTAAGGTTCTTGTCTTTATTTTGTGTTTTTCCCCAGTAATAGTGTCTGCGGTTTCGATGATTTGCATACGCGTGGTACACCATTAGCAGGTTCGTAATGAACTTGACGAACATTATATGCGATATAAAAAATCCCTACAGTTACTCCAAAATTAAACTAAATTTCTTATCTAAAACGCGGTATAATAACGCCTATGAAAAGGATCAAAAACGTTTTTCTTTCCGCTATTAACCAAAATGCCGGAAAAACCACTATTTCTTTAGGGCTTTATAAGATCCTCAAAGATAAAGGTTTTAAAGCCGCTTTTATGAAACCGGTCGGGCAAAAGTATGTTGTCGTCAATCATCAACAAGTGGACAAAGATTCCTATTTGATCGGCGAGATATATCATTGCTGGCAGAAATTTAAAGAAATGAGCCCGGTCACCGTCGGAAAAGGATTTACGGAGAAATATATCTTTCATCCCAGAAAAGATGTTTTGCGCCAGCAGATCCTGAAATCTTTTGAAAATTTAAGTTACAAAAAAGATATTATGATCATTGAAGGCACCGGCCATGCCGGGGTGGGATCTGTCTTTGATTTTTCCAATGCCGATGTGGCTCAACTTTTAGGCTCTAAAGTTATTATTGTGAGTGAAGGCGGTATCGGGCGAAGCATTGATGAGATCATGCTCAACAAGGCTTTGTTTGATCTTAAGGGTGTTGAGATTTTAGGCGTTATTGTTAACAAAGTTTTGCCGGATAAATACGATAGAATAAAACACAACGTGGCTCAGGGCCTAAAAAATAAAGGGATCAGGCTTTTGGGGGTTTTGCCGCTGCAGCCTTTATTGAGTTTTCCGACGGTTGAACAAATACGCTACGAACTTAAGTTAAAACTCATTTGTGGAAAAACTTACCTTTCTCGCCGGGTGGAAAATACCATCGTTGCGGCTATGGAACCGCATAATATGATATCCTATTTACGTGATCAAACCCTGATCATTACTTCGGGTGATCGACTGGACAATATTATTGCCGCGGTGAATTCAAAAGCTGTGAAAGGAAGAAAAAAGATCGGGATATCAGGGATGGTGTTAACCGGCGGGCTGTTTCCCGGATGGGAAGTTGTTAATTTACTCAAGCGAAGCAAGATCCCGGTTTTATTGTCCGAAGAGGACACGTACACGACCGCGGCGAAGATCAAAAGTATTACCTGCAAAATAGAAAAAACGGATAAGGACAAAATTGCGGAAGCTACACGTTTAGTAAAGCGTTATGTGGATATTGACCTGATCTTAAAAAATTTATAAATATGACAAAACACTCTATCGATAGCCATTCTCCAAATGAAATTTATATTGTCGAGGCTTTGCGCACCGCGATCGGCGGAACCAACAAGGCATTAAAAGATTTCTCGGCGGTGCAACTGGGCGGATTTGTGATCAAGGAGATCTTACGTCAAAGCAGTGTTCCCGGAGATTTAGTCAATCAAGTCATCTTGGGCAATACAGTTTCTGCTGGTTTGGGACAAAATCCGGCGCGCCACGCGGCTATTTTGGGAAATCTTCCCGATTCAGTCCCGGCATTAACGATAAATCATGTTTGCGGGTCCGGTTTGCAAGCAGTGATCTTGGCTGGGCAAGCCATTATTTGCCAGGAATCAGATCTTGTGATGGCCGGAGGGTTTGAAAGCGCTTCACGATCTCCAAAAATCCTAAAAAAAGACGCGTCGGAAAAAAGAGAAGACAGCGATTTTTCGGACAGTCTTATTCACGACGGGCTTTGGTGCCACATCACCGGTAAACATATGGGTGAGTTGGCGGAATATTTAGCTGAGAAAAATCATATTTCGCGCGAGGAGCAAGATAAATATGCTTATCAAAGCCATCTTAAGGCTTGTGAAGCGCAGGAACTTAATCAACTTGCAAAAGAAATTGTGACGGTGCGCATTAATGAGGATCAAATTTTTACTAAAGATGAGCGCCCTCGGCGCAATATCAGCTTAGAAAGGCTTTCTCAGCTTCCGGCGGCTTTTAAAGACGGGGGAACGGTGACGGCCGGAAATTCTTGCATTCCTTCCGACGGCGCGGCTGTGTTTCTTTTAGCGTCAGCCCAAGCGGTTAAGAAGTTTAAATTAAAACCAAAGGCCCGTGTGATTGCCCATGCCTCCATTGCGGTTGAACCCAAGCTCACCTTTACCGGCTCTATTATTTCCACGGAAGAATGTTTAAAGAAAGCAAAACTTAAAATAAGTGATGTTGACCTTTTTGAAATAAGCGAAGCCTTTGCCGTTCAGGCGATCGTCACCCAGCAAGCGCTTAAAATTCCGGAAGAAAAAATGAATATATTCGGCGGCGACGTGGCCTTAGGCCATCCTCTGGGGGCTGCCGGTGCGCGAATTTTAGTGACACTTGTTCACGCTCTTGAGAACCAGAAAAAGAAAACAGGTTTAGCGACGGTTTGTTTGGGCGGCGGCGGGTCGGTGGCGGTGGTGATAGAGAATTTATCTTAGAAGGTCAAAGCGATTTTCTTTTCTGCAGTAAAACGGTTGTTCCTTCCAACATCAAAAATAATGCCAAGAAAAGTAACAATAATCCTGTGATGCCTACTGGGTCGGTGGAGAATTTTTGTTCTACAAATATTTCCCTAAGCCAAGGCTGAATAATAAGAATAAGAGAAATAACGGCTACCAGTGTCATAAAGATAGACGGGAGAAGCGTAAAGATATAATTTTTTCCTTTCTTGGAAAGCCATACGCTTAATCCGAATAAAACCAAAGCCGCCAAGAGCTGATTACTGGAACCGAATGCCGTCCAAAATATTTTCCATCCTGGAACGATATTTCCTTGCGCGTCCGTTATCTTTTGAGTTAAAAAGATCACCGGTAAAATAAGCGTTACAAACGTTGCCGCGTAAGGGCTAAAACGCCCTTTCCATCCCGTGAGCTCTTGAAAAATGTATCGTCCTAATCTGGTGGCCACATCTAAGGTATCGTAAACAAAAGTGGCGAAGGCTAAAAGCGCGAAATTTAAAGCGAATTGTTTGTCGATGTGAAGGCTGCTTAAAAACGTTGCGATGCCATTGGCGTAAATTTGGCTTGGGTCTTGAAGGCTTTGAGTTTCAGAGACGCTTAAAATAACAACCGTAGAAAGCGCGATGACTGCGACAAAGCTTTCTAAAAGCATACTGCCGTAGCCGACGAGTTTGGCGTCGGTTTCTTTAGCTAGCTGTTTGGAAGTTGTTCCGGAAGCAATGAGGCAGTGAAATCCCGAACACGCTCCGCAGGCGACAGTGGTAAAAAGAATGGGTACTAAGGGCAAGCCCTGCGGGCTTGCCCAACCAGTAAATGCCGGATATTGAATGCTGTAATGTTGGGTAAAACTTCCTACGATAATACCAATAAAGCTTGCTCCGGCGGTAATTGCCAGGAAAAATCCTCCCAAATATCCGCGTGGCTGTAGCAATATCCAAACCGGAATAACCGCGGCGATAAAGCAATACGCGATCAAAGCCATGTTCCAGGTTGTGCGTAAGTCCCATCCAAATAGGGTGTTTAGTTTGAGCGGAAAAATCGGCCCTAGAAAAATACAAACAAAAACAAACGGAAAAAAGATAAGTGTTGAGATTGATAAAGGCAAAGGCCATTTCCTTAAAATAATTCCCATAATAAACGCTAATCCCAAATACATCATGGACGAAGAAGCAATGGCTGGCCCATTCGTTTCTTCGGCGAAAGTGCTGGCCGTAATATCGGTAAAAGCGGCAATGATGTAAACAAGAGAGAACCAAAGGAAAAATAAAAAGAGGATAAAGGCGCGCCGGCTCATTGTTTCTTTGATAACTTCGGCAATCGAACGTCCTTGATGGCGTAAAGAGGCAACTAGTGAAGCCATATCATGAACACCGCCGACAAAAATACCGCCTAAAATGATCCAAAGGAAAGTCGGCAGCCAGCCAAACCAAAGTCCGGCTAAAATTGGGCCCACAATGGGGCCGGCCGCGGCGATCGCGGAGAGATGCTGGCCTAAAAGATAGAATTTTCCGGCTGGAACGAAATCGGTATTGTTTTGAAATGTGACGGCAGGGGTTTGGGCGTTTTTTGCTAAGCTTAACCATCGGCTCAAAAAACGCCCATAAACAAAATATCCCGCTAAAAGGCAGACGATTGATATAAGGATAAGAAATAAGATATTCATAATAATATTGTTTAATATAACGAACTTTTCCGTCGAGCACAATAGGAAAGTAGAAAAATATCTTAAGGGTGATTTTTACGTATTTTTGTCGATAAAAGCTCTTTTAAAAACAATCTTTTTAAAAATATTTTTTATGATAGAATGAAACCCATAATCATTAAAGGAAAAATGTTCTATGCCCGCTGAAAAGAAAACAAAAAAACCTTCAATTAGCCAAGCAGACGAATTAAAACTCTTACGGCGCATTACCGAGATCACCAGCTCTGAATTGGACGTCCACAAAGTCCTTGATGAGGTGGTCCGTTTGGTGACTGAAGCCATTGGCGCGGATTCTGTTTTCATTTATCTGATCGATGAAAAGATAAAAAGTCTCGTTTTAATGGCCTCTAAAACTCCGCACCAGAAAGAGTTAGGAAAGATCAATTTAAAGATCGGAGAAGGAATTGCCGGATGGGTTGCCAAAGAAAATAAATTGGTCGCTATCAAGAAAAACGCCTATCAGGATCCTCGTTTCAAAAGTTTTGATATTTTACCGGAAGACCGCTATGAGGCGCTTCTATCGGTTCCCATTATCTATAAGGGAAAGACCATTGGCGTTATCAATGTTCAGCATCGAAAACCGCATGATTATTTTTTAGGTACGACAAGCTTAATTGAGATCATTGCCAAACAAGTCGGCGGGGTTATCGAAAATGCTCTCCTCTTTGAACAAACTAAACAAAAAGCCAGCCAATTTGACAGCCTTGCCAAGGTGAGCCGAACGATCACCTCCGAACATTATTTGGATGAGATCTTAAACTTGATCGTGGTTGTGACGGCGGAAATGCTCAATTCTAAAATATGTTCCATTATGTTATTGGATAGCAAAGGCGAAGAATTGGCTATTAAAGCTACTCAAAGCCTCAGTGAAGAATATAAAAAGAAACCCAATATTAAAGTCAATAATAGCTTAAGTGGTGAAGTCATTAAATCTAAAAAACCGATGTTCTTTGACGATGTCCGCAGTGAAGAAAAATATGTTTATCGTGATCTGGCGGCCAAAGAGAATTTAACATCCATGATCTCGGTGCCGATGATCGTCAAAGATAAAGCCATCGGCATCATCAATGTGTATACCAAAACTCCGCACCAATTCACCCAGGAAGAAATTGATTGTTTGCAAATGATCGCAAATCAAGCGGCTATTGCCGTCGAGAATACAAAATTGATGGAAGAATCTCTCAAGGCCAAAGAAGCCTTGGAAACGCGCAAACTGATCGAGCGCGCCAAAGGGATTTTAATGCGGATGAATAATTTAGGTGAAGAAGCCGCGCATCGATTGATCCATAAAAAGAGCATGGATTCTTGCCGCTCGATGAAAGAAATTGCGGAGTCGATCATTCTGGTTTCGGAGTTCAAGAATTAAAATTAAGAGTACCTCAAAAAAAGTTCTTGACAAAATCATCAGGCAATCATATACTTCCATTGTAATTAAGTAGGGCAACGAAGTCCTCTTAAGATCGATGCTGGTCTTAAGAGTTTTTTTATGTGGGCAAAGACGTCCGACAGGTAAGTTTACTCGTCGGATTATTTTTTTAAAATGGGCATTGAGGCCCTCTTAAAAACCAGCGCTGGTTTTCAAGAGGGCCTTTTTCTTTATCGAGACAACGACGTCTTTTTTAGGCCACTGGCGGTTAATAGCAGTAAAAACAATTCAAGGAGGATGAAATGGAAATGATCAATGCAGGTGATACAGCGTGGGTTTTGATTTCTTCTGCGCTAGTTATGTTAATGACACCCGGCCTAGCCTTTTTTTATGGCGGTATGGTCCGGCGCAAAAATGTTTTGAGTATTTTAATGCAGTGCTGTGTTATTTTAGGTTTGATCAGCGTGCAGTGGGTTTTGTTCGGCTATAGCCTTTCTTTTGCTCCGGGAAAAGGATTTTGGGGCGGTTTTGCATGGGCGGGGCTTAACGGTGTTGGTTTGGAACCGTATGCGGATTATGCCGCCACCATTCCTCACCAAGCTTTTATGATCTTTCAAGCAATGTTTGCCATCATCACGCCAGCTCTTATTATCGGTGCTTTTGCCGAGCGGATGAAGTTCTCGGCGTTTCTCATCTTCATCTTATTGTGGGCTACCTTAGTATATGATCCTATTTGCCATTGGGTTTGGGGCATCGGCGGATGGTTGAGAACCATGGGCGCATTGGATTTTGCAGGCGGAACCGTTGTTCATATTAGCGCCGGTATTGCCGCTTTAGCAACAGCCTTAGCTATTGGAAAACGAAAAGACTTAAACGGCCATGTTCCAGCGCCGCATAATCTTCCCTTTGTTGTTTTGGGAACCGGTTTACTGTGGTTTGGATGGTTTGGGTTTAACGCGGGCAGTGCTTTGGCGGCTAATGGTTTAGCGGTGAATGCTTTTGTGGTCACTAATACGGCTGCTGCTGCTGCGGGTTTAAGCTGGGCCTTAATTGAATGGATCCGCGTCGGAAAACCAACTATTTTTGGTTTTTGTTCTGGCGTTGTTGCCGGACTCGTTGCCATCACACCGGCAGCCGGATTTGTTAATGTTATCTCGGCCATCATCATCGGCTTATTGGTGAGCGTATTTTGCTATACAGCCGTGGCGATTATCAAACCGAAATTGGGATACGATGATTCTCTAGACGCCTTCGGTGTTCACTGCGTTGGCGGGATCTGGGGAGCCTTAGCAACGGGTTTATTTGCCACTAAGTCTATCAATGCGGCTGGGGCAGACGGGTTATTTTATGGTAACCCAGCCCAGTTTGTCATTCAGCTAAAAGCTGTTTTAATAACCGTTGTCTATAGCTTTGTGGTGAGTTTCGTGATCTACAAGGTTGTGGACTTGGTCGTTGGTATGCGCGTTAAAGAAGAAGACGAAAATGTCGGTCTTGATCTTACACAGCATCACGAACGGGCTTATACGGTTTTAGAATAAATGACGGTGTGCTTTGCGCCGCAAAAATTGCGGCGCAAAGCACAGTTATTCCATAAATTGCGCACTCATTAAGGAGAAAACTATGAAACTTGTCGTTGCAATTATACAACCACACAAATTAGAGTCGGTTAAAAAAGCCTTATACGCGGCCGATATTAATTTGATCACGGTTACTGAAGTTTTAGGCCACGGTCAGCAAAAAGGCGTCACCGAAGTTTACCGTGGTTCTAAAGAGACGGGAAATCTTTTACGAAAGATCCGTATCGAGATCGCCGTCAATGATAACTTTGTCGAACCGACGGTCAAAGCCATCATTAAGGGCGCTAAGTCGGGAAAGATAGGCGATGGAAAGATCTTTGTTACGTCATTAGAGCGCTGTATCCGTATTAGAACGGAAGAAGAAGGCTCTAAGGCCATCGGGTAAGTATTTTTAAACCGCTTGGTTTTTCAGAAATCAGGCGGCAAGGGGCGAGGTTAATTCTATTGACGCTGTGCGAAAAGGTTGGTAAGATTTTAGCCTATTATTTCGCCGGCGTTAATAGATTTAACTTTTTAACGATCACAAGGATTTTGTCAAAAGGAGGCCGGTTATTATGGGAAAATCAACAAGGCTCCAGGAGATTCAGGCTTTAGCGAATCTTAACGGAGGAAATTCGTTGGAGGAAAAAATGATTAATGAATTATCTGAAGTAAAGAGTAACCATTCCGTCGCCGATCTTTACGGCAAAGATGTTTTTAGTCTTAAGGTGATGTGTAATTGTTTGTCAGAAAAGGCTTTTAAATCAATTAGTGCAACCATGAAAGAAGGCGGCCGCCTTGACCCTACTATTGCCGATGAAGTTGCTGAGGCAATGAAAAATTGGGCTGTTTCAAAAGGGGCAACACATTTTACGCATTGGTTTCAGCCTTTGACCGGCACTACCGCCGAAAAACATGATGCCTTTATTGATCCAGATGGAGAAGGCGGAACTGTTCTGAAATTTTCTGGCAAAGAGTTGATCCAAGGTGAGCCCGACGCATCAAGCTTTCCCTCAGGTGGTTTACGCGCCACATTTGAAGCCCGCGGTTATACAGGCTGGGATCCAACGTCCCCCGCCTTTATTAAAAAAGGGCCGGAAGGTGCCACACTTTGTATTCCAACTTTTTATATCGGCTACCATGGCGAAGCGTTAGACAAAAAAACACCTCTCCTTCGTTCCATGACAGCTCTTTCAAAACAAGTTTGTCGTCTGGCGAATTTGTTTGGCATTGAGATTAAAGGGAAACGTGCTTATTGCACGCTTGGCCCCGAACAGGAATATTTTCTAATCGATAAAAATCATTATGAAGCTCGTATTGATTTAGTTCAGACCGGCCGCACACTTTTTGGTTCCAAACCGGCCAAACATCAACAACAAGAAGATCATTATTTTGGCGCCGTTAAACCGCGCGTGATGGCTTTCATGGAAGACTTGGACCGCACATTATGGGGTTTAGGTATTCCTTCCAAAACACGCCACAACGAAGTTGCTCCCGCGCAATATGAAATGGCTCCGATCTTTGAAGATCTTAACGTCGGCGTTGATCACAATATGATTGCGATGGAAGTGATGCGCCAACTGGCTGACAAACACGGCTTGGTTTGTTTGTTGCACGAAAAACCTTTTGCCGGTATTAATGGCTCTGGAAAACATAATAACTGGTCTATTGTTGGCCCCGATGGAAAGAATTGGCTCTATCCTGGTAAAACACCGCACGATAATGCAAAATTTTTAACCCTGCTCTGTGCGGTTATTAAAGCTGTCGATACGTATGCTGATCTTTTGCGCGTCACGGTTGCTTCTGCCGGTAACGATCATCGTCTGGGTGCTAACGAAGCGCCGCCGGCGATTGTTTCAATTTTCTTAGGCGATCAATTGACGGATATCATTGAGCAGATCGAAAAGGGCGGCGCCAAAACATCCAAACAAGGAAGCGCTATTAACATCGGCGTTGATTCTATGCCAAACCTTGCCAAAGATACAACGGATCGTAATCGTACATCACCTTTTGCATTTACGGGTGCGAAATTCGAATTCCGCGCGGTTGGTTCCAATATGAACCCTTCCGCCGCCAACATGGTTTTAAATACCATTGTGGCCGAAGCAATTAGTGATATCTGCAATGAACTCGAAACAGCCAAAAAATCCGGTAAGGATTTTAACGCTTCTTTGCAAAAAATTCTGCAAAGCATTATCAAAAATCACAAACGTGTTCTCTATAATGGCGATAACTATGTTCCGGAATGGCATGCTGAAGCTAAAAAACGCGGGCTGCCGAATTTCAAATCGACCCCGGAAGCTCTGGAAGCCATCAAACTCAAAAAGAACATCGCGGTTTTGGTGAAGCATGGCGTTTTGAGCGAAAAAGAACTTGCGTCGCGTTATGAAATTAACAAACACGCTTATGCAACGGTGATTGACCTCGAGGGAAATTGCGCGCTTTCAATGGCCCGTACGCAATTAATTCCTGCGGCGGTTGAATATCAAAAAGAGCTCTCCGAAACGATTAAGACCGTCGGAGCAAGCGGCAAAACCACATCCCAGAAAAAGGTTTTAAAAACCATTTCCGGGTTGATTGACGAAGCCTTTGCAACTTGCGATACGTTGGAAGCGGCAATTCATAAACATGATTCTGCCAAAACCAACGCGGCGATGGTTGAGCTTCGTGAATCCATTGATGCGCTGGAAGGTTTTGTCCCGAGCAATATCTGGCCGGTACCGTCCTACGCAGAAATGCTTCTGATGAATGCGCTTTAATTAGCGCTTTACGCAGTTATTAAAAGCGAAGGGAAAAGGGGCGCGAACCGCGCCCCTTTTCCCTAGTCAATATTTACAATAGGTAGTATAATCCTTATGATTTTGATCATTAAACATATTGCTGTGGAAGGGCCGGGGACCATTGCGTCGTTCTTTCAAAAGAAGAAAACACTAAAAACAATTGAGCTTAGCGCTGGCGATCCGTTACCTCGCGACCTAAAAGGCGTTGAGGCCGTGATCGTCATGGGCGGCCCGATGAATGTTGACGAAGAAGACAAATATCCGTTTCTTAGAGATGAAAATATTTTTATCCAGAACGTCTTAAAGAAAGAAATTCCGTATTTGGGTATTTGTTTGGGAAGTCAGCTTTTAGCCAAGGCCTCCGGAGCGAAAGTTGCCAAGTCACCGGTAGAAGAGATTGGCTGGTTTAAGGTTTCTTTAGAGAAAGATCCGATCTTTGAGAATTTAGAAAACAATATTGATGTTTTTCAGTGGCATGGGGATACATTCGATATTCCCAAGAGTGGAAAACTTTTAGCGACGGCCACCGGATGCCATCATCAAGCGCTAAAAGTAGGAACAAATGCTTACGGACTTCAATTTCATGTTGAAGTAACGGGCAGGATCATTGATAGCTGGATAAAAGCACATTTTAAAGGCGACACGCGAAAACAAAAATCAGAAGAAATGATAAGCACTTATTTAAAACTCAAAAGTGCTTTTAATAGAAATGCAGAAACTGTGTACCAGAATTTTGAAAAGATTATTGAGCAAAGTAAGCAGTAAGTAAAATTTTTTTAAATGAATCTGCCTAAAGATTAGGCAAATTCTTCTGCCTCTTTATATTCTTTCTTGACTCGCAGAAGAATTTGCCTCGCTGTCACATTCTGGAAGAATGTAGCGGGGCATAATTAAGAAGAGTCCCATGATACGCATCGCCTTAGCGCAAATCAATCCTACCGTCGGTGATCTTAAGGGAAATGCCTTAAAGATCATTGATTTTATCCGAAAGGCTCAAGCAGCTAACGCGGATATTGTCGCCTTTCCGGAATTAGCCGTTTGCGGTTATCCGCCGGAAGATCTGCTTTTAAAAGAACATTTCATCAGCGAAAATATCAAAACTCTTAAAGACATCGCTGCCCATGCAAAAAAAATTTCCGTGATCGTTGGTTTTGTAGATAGGGATAAAAAGAAGAATATTTATAATGCCGCGGCTTTACTTTCCGATAGGCGCATCAAAGGAATTTATCATAAAGAACAGCTTCCCAATTACGGTGTTTTTGACGAAAAAAGATATTTTACGGCAGGCACAAAAAATCCTATTTTTAGCGTTAAGGGAATAAAATTTGCCGTCAATATTTGTGAGGATATTTGGCTTGAAACGGGGCCGCATAAAACTCAAGTTAAAAAAGGCGCTAAATTTCTTATCAATATCTCTTCATCACCGTATCACGCGGGAAAACTGCACGAGCGCCAGGCGCTTTTAAAAACCAGAGCCAATCAGGTGAAAGCGCCCATTTTTTATGTGAATATCGTTGGAGGGCAGGACGAACTTGTCTTTGACGGCGCTAGCATGATCTTTGATAAAAAAGGAAAAACCATTGCCGCCGGAAAACAATTTGAAGAGGATATGATCTTTGCGGATATTCCTTTGGACGCGCAAACTAAAAATAAATCACCACGGCCATTAGGGGAAATCGAAGAAATTTATAAAGCGCTAACTTTAGGTACGCGTGATTATATCCGTAAAAACGGATTTAAAAAGGTAACCATTGGTTTAAGCGGAGGCATTGATTCCGCGCTGGTCGCGGCGATTGCCGTTGATGCTGTTGGTCAAGAAAATGTCACGGCTGTTTCCATGCCGTCGCAGTATTCGTCTTTAGAAACGATCAGTGACGCGCGTAAAATAGCCAAAAATCTGGGAATAAGATTCTTAGAAATTCCCATCATGAAGGTTTTTTCTGTCTTTTTAGAAACATTGGATCATGAATTTAAGGGACAAGCCAAAGACATTACCGAAGAAAACCTTCAAGCGCGCATTCGCGGCAATATTTTAATGGCTTTCTCTAATAAATTCGGCTGGCTGGTTTTAACGACGGGCAATAAAAGCGAAATTGCCACGGGGTATTGCACGCTTTACGGCGATATGGCGGGAGGTTTCGCGGTCATTAAAGATGTTCCTAAAACAACCGTGTACAAATTAGCCAAGTATCGTAATTCTTTGAATTCCAATGCCGTTATTATGCAAAGCATTATTGACCGCGCTCCGACGGCAGAATTGCGGGAAAATCAAAAAGACCAAGATACACTTCCCGAATATGATCTTTTGGATAAAATTTTAAGCGATTATGTGGAAGCGGACAAAAGTTTAAGCGATATCAATAAAAAGATCAATAACGCAAAAGTCATTAAAGATGTGATGCGTTTAGTGGACCGAAGCGAGTATAAACGCCGCCAGGCTCCGCCGGGTGTTAAGATTACGCCAAGAGCTTTTGGCCGGGATCGGCGATTTCCTATCGTCAATCAATACCGTGAGTTTTAAGCATATTTCTTAAACTCCGACGAGAGAAGAGATTTTTAGGCAGTTTATCCGACGAAAAAAATGTGATTTTCAGTTGAACAATCGCGAAAAATAGATACAATTGGAGAGATTATTCTTATGACAACGGATACCATTAATCAATATTTCTCAACGGTGCAAAGCGGACAGATCTACCGTTGCGTTATCGAAACGACCGAAAAAATGCTGATCGAAAAAGCGTTGGCACAATCATCCGGTAATCAACTGATCGCGGCCAGGATCTTGGGGCTCAACCGTAATACATTACGTACCAAAATAAAAAAGCTTAAAATTGATTTTCGGGGATTCAAACTATGAAAGCACAAGGCCTTTACGATCCTTTTTTTGAACACGACAGCTGCGGGGTAGGGTTTGTCGTGAATATGAAAGGAAAAAAATCTCATAAGATCATCCAAGATGCTCTTCAGATATTGGAGAATTTAGGGCATCGCGGAGCTTGCGGCTGTGATCCTAAAACCGGGGACGGGGCGGGTATCAACATTCAAATTTCCGACGCTTTCTTTCGAAAAGAATGTTCCAAAAATCACATCACCCTTCCTAAAGAAGGCGATTATGCCGTCGGGATGCATTTTATGCCCACCAATTCTACCGAACGGGATACCATCGAAAAATGGATGGGCAACATTATCCGCGATGAAGGGCAGAAATTTTTAGGCTGGAGAGGGGTTCCTCACGACGGTTCTGTTATTGGGGAAGTGGCGCGCTCAGGCAAACCGGAATTCAGACAGCTTTTTATCGGCCGCGGCGCGGATACGCCTGCCGAACGATTTGATATTAAATTGCATGTTATCCGAAAAAGGCTTTATCAAAAGATCAGACAATCCGAGCTTGCCCAAAAAGGCTATTACTACCTTTGCAGTTTGTCGACGAAAACCATCGTCTACAAAGGCCAGCTGATGGCAAATCAGTTAAAGCAATTTTTCCCTGACTTAAATGATCCCGCCATGGTCTCTGCGTTAGCCATGGTCCATTCGCGTTACAGCACTAATACGTTTCCGTCATGGGCCTTGGCTCATCCGTACCGTTTTATCTGTCACAACGGCGAAATTAATACATTGCGCGGTAACATTAACTGGATGCATGCGCGTGAACATCAATTTTCTTCTAAGCTTTTAGGAAGTGACCTGCAGAAAATATTTCCGATCGTTATTCCTCTGCGTAGTGATAGCGCCACGTTTGATAATGCGCTAGAAATGCTGGTCTTAGCCGGACGCTCTTTGCCGCATGCCGTTATGATGATGATCCCCGAGGCATGGAGCGGACATGAGTCTATGGATGAGGAAAAAAAAGCTTTTTATGAGTATCATTCCTGTTTGATGGAACCCTGGGACGGGCCGGCATCGATTGCTTTTACCGACGGGCGTTACATCGGCGCTGTTTTGGATAGAAATGGGCTTCGTCCTTCCAGATATTTAGTCACCAAGGATGATGTTGTTATTATGGCTTCCGAAACGGGCGTGTTGCCTATTGCTCCGGAAAATGTTTCCAGAAAAGGGCGTTTGCAACCGGGAAAAATGTTCCTTATTGATACTCAAGAAGGCCGCATCATTGACGATAAGGAACTCAAACATTTCTATGCTACCCGAAAACCTTACGGTCAATGGCTTAAAGAAAATTTAATTCATCTTAAAGAATTGCCGGAACCAAAAAAAGTTTTTGGCCTTGATGAAAAAACGCTGGTGGAGCGCCAGAAGGTGTTCGGTTATACATTGGAAGATTTGAAAATGATCTTGCCTCCTATGGTGACCAACGGCGAAGAAGCGACGGGTTCTATGGGCGCGGATAATCCCTTGGCGGTTCTCTCAGACCGGTCTCAGCCTTTATTTAATTATTTTAAACAACTCTTTGCGCAGGTCACTAATCCGCCGATCGATGCTATCCGCGAAGAGATCGTCATGTCCGAAGATGTCTTTTTGGGCGCCGAAGGAAATCTTCTGGAAGAAACTTCCGAACATTGCCGACGGCTTAAATTATCACATCCGGTCGTGACCAATAGAGAGTTGGAAAAAATCCGTCAGGTCCACAAGCCCGGGCTTAAAGCGACGACATTGCCGATCCTTTTTAAATCTGGTGATGGGACCGGCGGCCTTGAAAAATCCTTAAGCGAACTTTTTTCTGCTGCTGATGCGGCCATCAAAAAAGGTTTTACGATCCTTATCTTGTCCGATCGTGGTGTTAATCGTGACAATGTTCCCATACCGTCTTTGCTGGCGTGCTCTGGGCTTCATCATCACTTAGTCCGTCAAGGAACGCGCACCAAGGTTAGCTTGGTTCTGGAAACCGGTGAGGCGCACGAGATGCACCATTTTGCGGTTTTGATCGGCTACGGCGCTAATGCCATCAATCCTTATCTTGTTTTAGAAACGATCGCAAGCGAGATTAAAAAAGGTGTTTTACCATCTGATCTATCTTATGACCGGGCCGCCAAGAATTTTATTAAAAGTACGCGTAAAGGATTGTTCAAGATCATTTCCAAGATGGGTATTTCTACCATTCAATCTTATTGCGGGGCGCAGATCTTTGAGGCGGTGGGTTTAGGGCAGGAATTGATCGATAAATATTTTACCGCCACACCTTCACGGATCGGCGGCATTGACATCAAGATCATCGCCGAAGAAATGTTGCGCCGCCACGCCCAAGCCTATCCGGCTTTAGGCGATATGGAAAAGATCCTTGATCCCGGCGGAGATTATCAGTGGCGTCAAGACGGTGAATATCATCAATATAATCCGGAAACAATTCCTTTATTGCAATTTGCGGTTCGAAGCGGCCGGTATGAAACTTATAAACAATATGCCAAGATCATCAATGACCGAAATAAGAATTTAGCCAATATTCGCGGGCTTTTGAAATTTAAAAAAGGAAACCCTATTCCCTTATCGGAAGTGGAACCGGCTTCTGAAATTGTAAAACGTTTTGCGACAGGTGCTATGTCGTATGGTTCTATTTCTAAAGAAACGCATGAGACGCTGGCCATTGCCATGAACCGTTTAGGCGGATTTTCCAATACGGGAGAAGGCGGCGAAGATGCCGAACGTTTTAAACCCGATGCCAACGGAGATTTGCGCCGAAGCCGCATTAAACAAGTTGCGCAAGGCCGGTTCGGCGTTACCATTGAATATTTAGTGAACGGCGATCAGTTGCAGATCAAAATGGCGCAAGGCGCTAAACCCGGTGAGGGCGGACAACTTCCTGGACATAAAGTGAGCGAAGAGATCGCCCGCACCCGCTACACAATGCCCGGCGTGCAGCTCATTTCTCCGCCGCCGCATCATGATATTTATTCTATTGAAGATTTGGCGCAACTGATCCATGATCTGAAAAATGCAAACTCAAAAGCTGATATTAGCGTCAAGCTTGTCTCTGAAGTTGGCGTGGGAACAGTGGCGGCCGGTGTGGCCAAGGGTAAATCCGACCATGTTCTTATCAGTGGTTATGAGGGCGGAACGGGAGCGAGCCCGCAGACGTCTATTAAACATGCCGGGCTTCCTATGGAATTAGGCATTGCCGAAACCCAGCAAGTTTTAGTCATGAATGATCTGCGCGGGCGTATCCGCGTTCAGACCGACGGCCAGCTTAAAACCGGCCGTGATGTGGCGGTGGTTGCTATGTTGGGTGCTGATGAATTTGGTTTTTCAACATTGGCACTCATTTCTTTAGGGTGCGTTATGCTTCGCAAATGCCATTTGAATACATGTTCCGTCGGTATCGCGACTCAAGATCCGGAACTTCGAAAGAATTTTACCGGAAAGCCTGAATACGTGACCAATCTCTTTACCTTCATTGCCGAAGAATGCCGTGAGATCATGGCTGAGCTCGGGTTTAGAAAGTTCGATGATATGGTTGGGTGCGTGGACATGTTGGAAACTAAAGAAGCCATCGATCATTGGAAAGCCAAAGGCCTCGATCTAACCTATGTGCTGCACAAGCCCGATGTGCCGGCGCATGTGGCGATTCGTCATACCAGCCGGCAAGATCATGATTTAGCGGGTGCTTTAGACCATGAGCTTATTAAACTTTGCAAAGACGCTATCGAACATAAAAAAGCGGTGAAATTAGAAATACCGATCAAAAATGTCAATCGTACCGTCGGGACGATGCTGTCCAGTGAAATCGCGCGGCGTTATAATCTGGCAGGGCTTGCGGATGATACGATCAAAATTAAATTTACCGGTTCCGCCGGACAAAGTTTCGGCGCCTTTTTGGCTCATGGCGTTACGCTGACTTTGGAAGGTGACTCCAATGATTATATCGGAAAGGGTTTATCCGGTGGAAAGATCATTGTTTATCCGTCCAAATCCGCCACGTTTATTCCGGAAGAAAATATTTTAGTCGGCAATGTGGTTTTGTATGGCGCGGTGATGGGTGAGGCTTATTTTCGCGGGCTGGCCGGAGAACGGTTTGCGGTTCGAAACAGCGGTGCGTGGGCTGTGGTGGAAGGCATGGGCGATCATGGATGTGAATATATGACCGGCGGACGTGTGGTGGTTTTAGGCCCGACGGGGCGAAATTTTGCCGCCGGGATGAGCGGAGGCATCGCCTATGTTTGGGATAAAGATAAAACGTTTAGGAATCGTTGTAATTTAAACATGGTGGAGCTTTTTCCGGTCCAGATAGAATCCGATATTGCTGAATTAAAGACATTGATAGAAAATCATGCGCGTTATACGCAAAGCTCGGTTGCTGAATTTGTTTTAAAGAATTGGAATGCAGTTTTGCCGCAATTCGTCAAAGTGTATCCGAACGATTACCGTCGTGTTTTAGAAGAAGCCGCTAAAGTTTTGGAAGTCAAAGAGGAAGATTTGGAAAAAGAAGTAATGTCGGATATGTAAAAGGGGAAGTATTTCGCCCCCATAGTTTTGTTTAAAGAAACAAACAAAACTAAGCATGGGGGTAATGCCAGATATTTAAGAGGGAAAGCATTATGGGTGATATAAAAGGTTTTATGAAATATAATCGGCAGGATTTTGATAAACAGCCTGCGGCTGAGCGCGTAAAGCATTGGAAGGAATTTACGGCTTCTCCTTCTGACGAAGATTTGCGCAAACAAGGCGGGCGCTGCATGGATTGTGGTATTCCGTTTTGTCAACAAGGCTGTCCGATTGGAAACATTATTCCCGATTGGAATGATCTGGTCTATCGTGACCGCTGGTTAGAGGCCATCGAGCGGCTTCATAAAACGAATAATTTCCCGGAATTTACCGGCCGCGTCTGTCCGGCACCTTGCGAAAATTCTTGTACTTTGGCGATCAATCGCCCTCCTGTCACCATTAAGAATATTGAACTTTCCATTATTGAAAAAGCGTATGAAAAAGGCTGGGTGAGGCCGCAACCGCCGAAATTCCGTACCGGAAAAAAAGTAGCAGTGATCGGCTCCGGCCCGGCGGGCTTAGCTTGCGCGGATCAACTTAACAAATCCGGACACAGTGTTACGGTCTATGAAAAAAATGAATATTTAGGCGGGCTTTTAGCGCTGGGCATTCCGGATTTTAAATTAGAAAAATGGGTCATAGACCGCCGAACTAACCGCATGCGTGATGAAGGTGTTGTTTTCAAAACAAAAGTCAACGTGGGGAAAGATATTAGCAGTAAAGAACTTGCTAAGAAATATGATGCGGTTGTTCTCTGCGGCGGCGCAGAAGCACCGCGCGACTTGCAGGTTGCGGGCCGTGAACTTCAAGGCGTTTATCAAGCGATGGAATATTTGCCTCAGCAAAACCGTATCAATCGCGGACAGAGCATTGACTCTAAAACGAAAATTAACGCGCAAGGTAAAAAGGTCATTGTCTTAGGCGGCGGTGATACCGGTTCAGATTGCGTCGGGACCGCTAATCGGCAAGGAGCTCTCTCGGTCAAACAATTTGAACTTCTTCCCGAACCGCCCAAAGAGCGCGGCGCCAATAATCCTTGGCCGCAATGGGCGCTGATCAAAAGAAAATCGACGTCACACGAAGAGGGTGTTGAGCAGGATTATTGCATTATGACCAAACGTTTATCGGGTGAAGGCGGAAAGTTAAAGAAGCTTCATGCTGTGCGCCTGGAATTTGGAGCCAAAGATCCAAAAACCGGACGCGCCGAGATGAAGGAAGTTTTGGGGTCAGAATTTACGGTTGATGCCGATCTTATTTTTCTGGCCATGGGATTTTTAGGCCCTGTTAAGTCGGGGATGATCGAAGAATTGGGCGTTGCGTTAGATGAGCGTGGTAATGTTAAAACCAATGAACATAAGATGACTTCTGTTCCGGGTGTTTTTGCCGCCGGAGATATGCGCCGAGGCCAATCGCTGGTCGTTTGGGCGATTAATGAAGGCCGCAGTGCCGCCGTCGGCGTTGACAGCTGGCTTTTAGCTCAAAAGAAGAAATAATAGAAAAGAAAAAGATTTTTAGAAGGCCCATCCGCCAAAATGTTTGGCGGATGGGCCTTATTATTTTCTGAACGGTTGACAAAAAATAATCGCAAGAGTATATTGCCCTTTATTGGGGCAATGACGTCCCGGTAAGTTTTCTCTATTTATAGGGCAATGAAGTTCTATAAATTGTTTTGGTTTGGATAAAGGACAAAGAAGTTCTTTAGAAACAGCTCAATGATGAGGAGGATGTTCCATGCTTGAATGGCCTAAGACTAACGATGCGATCGGGGCAGTTAATCGTGGTGATCCGGCGGAATCCGGTTTGTGTACATTGTGCCGCGCGGATTGCAAGGGCAGATGTGAAACATGGCTTTCCAGTTTAAGAGGCAGAAGTCTTCTTTACCCCCGCGATTTTGGTGTTATTACCGCAGGAAGCAGAAATACATCTCACGTTGGCGTATCTTATAGTTCGCTAAGAATTCAAGGTTACAATTACGGAGCCCACGGCCTTCCCAAAGGTTTGTCGAATTCGGCAGACGATTGTATCTTCCCCAATGTTGACGTAGGAACAAAATTTGGCAGGGAAATCGAAACCAAGGTCCGTGTTCCTATTATGACGGGCGCTTTAGGTTCTACCTTTATTGCCGCGAAATATTGGGATTCCTTTGCTATCGGTGCGGCTTTAGTAGGGATGCCGATCGTTGTCGGAGAAAATGTAGTTGGTGTAGACAAAGAATCAGAGATCAAAAAAGGAAAGATCATTAAAGCTCCGGAATTAGACAGGCGAATTGAAACCTATCTAAAGTTCTTTGATGGATTTGGCGCTATCATTGTTCAGATGAACGTGGAAGATACTCGTAACGGTGTTGCCGAATATCTGATGAAAGAATATGGTGATAAAGTTATTATCGAGCTTAAATGGGGCCAAGGCGCAAAGGATATCGGCGGAGAGATCCAAGTCAGTAATCTTGATTATGCCATCTTCTTAAAGAAGCGCGGCTATATTGTTGATCCCGATCCGACGGATCCGACGGTGCAAAAAGCTTTTGAGGAACGGGCGATCAAGACATTCGCACGTCATAGCCGTTTGGGAGGCACGGATGCCGCCAATCCGGAAGAAGTCCGTGAACAATTTATGAAGGAAGTGGAGTATTTACGTAAGATCGGCTACAAAAGAATTACATTAAAGACAGGTTCTTATGGGATGGAAGCACTAGCCATGGCCATCAAATACGCGTCGGAAGCCGAACTTGATCTATTGACCATTGATGGATCCGGTGGCGGAACAGGGATGAGCCCGTGGAATATGATGGAGACTTGGGGTGTTCCGTCACTTTTACTTCATGCGAAGGCTCATGAATACGCGTCTGTTTTAGCCAGTAAAGGACATAAGGTTGTGGATATGGCTTTTGCCGGAGGCTTAGCGCGAGAAGATCATATTTTTAAAGCGCTGGCTTTAGGCGCGCCGTTTACGAAGCTGGTGTGTATGGGCCGCGCGGTGATGATCCCGGGATTTTTGGGGTCGAATATCGAAGGCGTTATTAATCCGGACCGAAAAGAAAAAGTGCACGGCAATTGGAGTGATCTGCCGGCAAATGTCACGCATTTTGGGGCTTCTCCGGAAGAGATCTTTTCCGGATATCATGATGTGCGCAAAAAAGTAGGGGCAAGCCATATGAAGGACATTCCTTATGGGGCGGTTGCCATGTGGACTTTGGTGGATAAGTTAACGGCTGGTTTACAACAACTTCTCGCCGGTGTGCGTAAATTCTCGGTCACACAGATCTCCCGAGATGATCTTTTAGCGGCTAATCGAGAGACAGCCCAAGAAACAGGAATTCCTTTTATTACCGAAGCGCTTGATGAAAGTGCTAAGAAAATATTAGGAGAGTAAAGCTGTTAAGAAAAGAGGTTAAAGAAAGGCGCCCCGCCAAAAATTGGCGGGGCGCCTTTTTGATTTTTTAACAATTTTAACAAAGAGAATATGTTTTATCTTGCCGTAAACAGGCGCGGGCTGTAAAATAACGGCAAGCTTAAAAACCTAAAGGAGATTCTTTGATGACAAAGATCACGGATTTGATCGAGTGGGATTATCTCGGCGCTAAACATAGTATTTATGTGAAACATTTCTTCGATGATGATCGACGCAAAGGAGCGACGATCATTTTTGAAGACCTGACAAGGGATACAGTGACTGAGATCGTTATTCCTTCCAGGGTATTTCCTAAATTTCTAAGGGCTATTAATGGTTAAGGAAAGCATGCCTCTTTTCATCCAATGGATCATTAACGTTTTTGGGTTGATGGTCGTTGTTTGGGTTGTTCCCGGGATCCAATCCCAGCATTGGCTGATCACGGTGATCGCGGCTTTGGTCCTGGGAGTCTTTAATATCGGCTTAAAACCGGTGATCCTTTTATTGACCTTGCCGATCAATTTTTCAACGCTGGGCATCTTCACGCTTTTTATTAACGGATTTATGCTTTATCTTGTTTCCAGATTAATTGACGGATTTTCTATCGCTAATTTCTCAAGTGCTTTTTGGGGAGCGCTGTTGCTGAGCATGATCAGCTTTTTGTTGAACCTTTTTGTGAATCCATCCCATCAATTCAAGTTCTATTTTTACGGAAATAAAAATATGCGCAGTTCACCTCATGATGATGTGATCGATGTGGAAGCGACGACGAAAGATGACGACGACAAACAGCGAATCAATTTCGATTAAAGCAAAAAAGATAACCGCGGATAACTTTCGGCCCTATGGCCGGGTTATTTTCTATCCCGGAAAGGCAAAAAAAAGCAAAAAAGTTAATTTATTTCGCATTGTTGTCAAAGAACCGGTTTATCGTGGCTGGAGGATCGCCTACCTTATTTTGCGCGATAAAATGATCAAGCGTTTAGAACAGCACCCGCATTCTTTTGAAAGCTTCGAACCTGTTACCGGCCAAACACTTCTTTATGTGGCCAGAAAACCACGTAAAAACCATATCAAATGTTTTTATTTGGATCGTCCCATCATCTTAAAGAAAGGTATTTGGCATGGGGTTGTAACACTTTCTAAGGAATCTGAAATAAAACTTACCGAAAATGCGAGCGTGCGCTGTGTTTATGCGCCTTTAGGGTGTTTGTTGGGGCCTTCGAAAAGATAAAGTGATCTTTTTAAATTTTAGGGTTATTTTTAAGAAAGTGGCACGCTGATTATACTTGACTAACCGTTTTCAATGGATATAATGATGCTGTCTTAAAAAACGAATAACGACAATTTAGTTTTACAACAACAAGGAGGGGGAAATGAAAAAAGTTGTTATTGGATTGGTTGCGTTGTTCGCGCTTGTATTTTTTGCATCGCCAAGTTTCGCGCTTTTAAGGAGAGATATACAGATCGCGCGCGGTGAAGTTGTCAGTACGGATATCATGAACAGTCAAGTGACCATCAAAGACGGTGCCGGTGTTTTATCAACGTTCAATGTAGACGCTGGAACAGTCAGATCGCTTATGAAGGGGCAGCGTATCAATATTATTCACAAGGCCGGCAGTAAAACAGCTCAAAATGTTTCTATCCAAGGTGCTGGCCGAGCCGGAAAAAAAGGATATTAGAGCGCTTAGGTTTTTAGTTTTGTAAGTTTCAAGCACTAAAAGATCCTCTACAGTCGATATGATGTTGTAGAGGATTTTTTAGGGAGTTTTTCCAAAAGAAATCTTTTTAAGAAGTACGGCAGCAGCGATCTTTCGTTTGACAGAGTAAGTTTATCTAATATATCGAAGGGCAGATTTTTCCCCATCGCATCAACGATTACGGCCTTTAGGATCAGATGAAAAAAGCCATCCTATACCTTGAAGACGCAAAAACCTTTGAGGGCCGCTCTCTCCTCACGACAGGTGAATTCGCAGGTGAAGTTGTCTTTAATACCTCCCTTTGCGGCTATCAAGAAGTTTTGACCGATCCATCCTATGCCGGCCAGATCGTGGTGATGACTTATCCTTTGATCGGAAATTATGGCATCAATTTGGACGATATGGAGTCCAAAAAGATCTGGGTCAAAGGATTTATTGTCAAAGAATTCTGCCGCACTCCGTCCAATTTCCGCGCGACCAAATCACTCATTGATTATTTGAATGAAAATAATATCATGGCTGTTGAAGGCATTGATACGCGTGCCCTAACGCGTCATTTGCGCCTATTCGGAGCCATGAAGGCGATGATCTCAACCGAAGATTTTGATAAAAAAAGTTTAAGTAAGAAATTAAAAGCTGTTCCGTCCATGGAGGGCAGTGATTGGGTGCGAGAAGTTTCGTCAAAAGAAAAATATATTTGGGAACCCGGGAAAAATTACCGCTTTCGTGTCGCGGCTATTGATTGCGGAATAAAATTCAATATTTTGCGCATCTTGGCAAACTTAGGATGTGAGACCCATGTTTTTCCGGCGACCGCTTCCGCTCAAGAGATAAGATCAATTAATCCCGACGGAATTTTCCTTTCCAACGGCCCCGGCGATCCGGCCGCGCTGCCATATATCATCAAAACCGTTCAGGAACTCATTGGCGTAGCGCCGATTTTTGGGATTTGCTTAGGGCATCAGATCTTAGGGTTGGCCCTAAAAGGGACAACGTATAAACTTAAATTCGGCCATCACGGTGCCAATCATCCCGTGAAAGACCTGAACTTAAATAAGATCGGTATTACATCGCAGAATCACGGATTTTGCGTAGACATTAACAGCCTTCCTAAAGAAGATGTTGAAATTACCCATATCAATCTTAACGATAATACTTTAGAGGGATTGCAGCATAAGAAATATCCGCTATTTTCCGTGCAATATCATCCTGAAGCCGCTCCGGGCCCGCATGATGCTCAATATTTGTTTGAAAAATTTATCGGTTTAATGAATGAACATAAAAATAAGAAAGTTCCTGTGTAATTTATGCCGCGCCGTAGTGATATAAAAAAGATTTTGCTCATTGGTTCAGGCCCCATTATTATCGGCCAAGCGTGCGAATTTGATTATTCGGGAACGCAAGCCTGTAAGGCGCTTCGGGAAGAAGGTTATGAAATTGTTCTGGTCAATTCCAACCCGGCCACCATTATGACGGATCCGGAAATTGCCGATCACACCTATATTGAGCCTTTAACAGCAGATTTTCTAGAACAGATCATCAAAAAAGAACGTCCCGATGCTGTTTTACCGACGCTGGGCGGACAAACCGGACTTAATTTAGCCGTTCAGCTTTATAAACGCGGTGTTTTTGAACAATACAATGTCAAGATGATCGGCGCCAATTATGAAGTTATTCAAAAGGCGGAAGACCGGGAATGTTTTAAGAAAGCCGTTCTTGAAGTCGGTTTAGATGTTCCCAAAAGCTGTTTTGCCCACACGCTGGAAGAAGCCAAAAAAGCGGTTGAGACAATCGGATTTCCTCTGATCGTTCGCCCTAGCTATACCTTAGGCGGGACCGGCGGCGGCATTGTGCATGATATGGATGAACTGGAGCGCGTTGCTTCCTTAGGTTTAGAATCCAGCATGATCGGCGAAGTTTTGATCGAAGAATCCATCGAAGGATGGAAAGAATATGAGCTGGAAGTTATGCGTGATTACAAAGACAATGTGGTCATTGTCTGCTCCATTGAAAATTTAGATCCGATGGGAATCCATACGGGTGATAGCATTACTGTGGCACCGGCGCAAACTTTGACCGATCGGGAATATCAGGAAATGCGTGATGCCTCTATTCGCTTGATCCGGGAAATTGGCGTCGAGACGGGTGGTTCCAATATTCAATTCGCGGTTAATCCCCAAACCGGGCGTATGGTTGTTATCGAAGTTAATCCAAGAGTGTCGCGCTCATCGGCCTTGGCCAGTAAAGCAACGGGATTTCCTATCGCGAAATTTGCCGCGAAATTAGCAGTTGGGTATTCTTTGGATGAAATTCGAAATGATATCACCAAAGAAACGCCTGCCTCGTTTGAACCGACCATTGATTATTGCGTTGTCAAAATTCCTCGGTTTACCTTTGAGAAATTTCCGGAAGCTAAAGATATTTTAGGTGTTTCCATGAAATCCGTCGGGGAAACGATGGCCATTGGGCGCACCTTTAAAGAAGCGTTGCAAAAAGGATTGCGCGGCCTGGAGATCGGCCATATCGGTTTGGACAATAAAATGGATTACCGCAACATTCCCGATGAGAAGATCGAATTAAAATTACGCCAACCGAATGCCTCGCGCATTTTTTATATTAAATATGCTCTGCAAAAAGGGATAAGCCAGAAAACGATTCATGAGTGGACCAAGATCGATCCTTGGTTTATCGCGCATATTGCCGAGATCTTGGAATTTGAAAATACGCTCATCGAAACTTTCCAGAAAGAAAAGAATATTTCTGTGGAATTGTTACGACGGGCTAAAGAATTCGGGTTTAGTGATGCGCAGTTGGCGCAGATCATGGCCACCGATGAGCTAAAGGTGCGCCAACTGCGCAAGAAACTTGGGATAAAAGCGACCTTTAAATCGGTCGATACCTGTGCGGCAGAATTTGAAGCCTATACGCCGTATTATTATTCCACTTATGAAACAGAAGACGAAGCGGTTATCCAAGATGAAAAGCTCAATAAACTAAGCAAAGAAAAACGCAAAAAGATCATGATCTTAGGCGGCGGGCCTAATCGCATTGGACAAGGCATTGAGTTCGATTATTGCTGCTGCCATGCTTCGTTCGCTTTAAAAGAATTAGGTTATGAAACCATTATGGTCAATTCCAATCCCGAAACGGTTTCTACCGATTATGATACTTCCGACCGGTTATATTTTGAACCGCTCACCTTTGAAGATGTCATGAACATTGTGGATGTGGAAAAGCCAGATGGCATGATCGTACAATTCGGGGGACAAACACCGCTTAATTTAGCGCGCCGTTTACATAAAGCTGGAGTTCCCATTATCGGGACCAGTGTTGAGTCTATTGATCTGGCCGAAGACCGCAAGAAATTTTCGCAATTTATCGAGAAAATCGGATTGTCTCAACCCGCCAATGGTTCGGCAACGTCTGCCGAAAAGGCTATTGAGGTGGCATCTCGTATCGGCTATCCTGTTTTAGCCAGGCCTTCTTACGTTTTAGGCGGCCGGGCCATGCGCATTGTTTATGATAAAGAATCTTTATTGTCATTCATTGAAGAAGCAAAAGAAGTTTCTCAGGGGCATCCCATTCTCATTGATAAATTTATTGAAGACGCCATTGAAGTGGACGTTGACGGTATCTGCGACGGAGAAAAAACATTTGTCGCCGGAATTATGGAACATATTGAAAATGCCGGAATTCATTCGGGGGATTCAGCCTGCGTTTTACCGCCGCATACTTTAAGCGAAGAGATCATTGCCGATATTAAGAAGTTTACTTGTTCCATCGCTCAAGGGTTAAAAGTGGTGGGGCTTTTAAATATTCAATTTGCCATCAAAGGAGAAACAATTTTCGTTTTGGAAGTTAATCCTAGGGCGTCGCGCACGGTTCCTTTTGTCAGCAAGGCCACAGGAACTCCGTTGGCAAAAATAGCCGCTCAAATCATGACCGGAAGAAAGGTGGACGACTTTAAATTTATTGATCCGCAAAGCTTGCTTCATGTCTCGGTCAAAGAATCGGTACTGCCGTTTTCGCGGTTTTCAGGTGTTGATATTGTTTTAGGGCCGGAAATGAAATCCACCGGGGAAGTGATGGGTATTGATATGACATTTGGCGCGGCCTTTGCCAAATCTCAGATCTGTGCCAACCAAGCACTGCCCAAAAAAGGAAAGATCTTCATCAGCGTCAATGACCAGGATAAACGTCACATCGTTTTTCTAGCAAAAAAGCTATTCGACCTAGGATTTAAACTGGTGGCAACCAAGGGAACGGTCAAAGTCTTACGTTCCAGCGGTGTGGACGTGGAAATGGTCGATAAATTTGGGGAAGGCAAAAACAATCTGTTGACATTAATTAAAAAAGGTGAGATAAATTTGATAATCAACACTCCTTCCGGTAAAAAAAGTCAATCGGATATGCGCGCTATTCGCGCAGCGGCAATTCTTTATAATATCCCGTGCATTACAACGCTTCAAGGGGCATGGGCGGCAGTGAATGGTATTGAGTCAAGTTTGCAAACAGATTTTTGCGTTCAATCCTTACAAGAATATTACAACCGAAGGAATGAGCAATGTGCGGTATCGTAGGGGTTGCTAATCATAAACAAGCGGCAAAACTTGCCTTTTTAGGTTTGTACGCTCTGCAACATCGCGGCGAAGAAGCCTGTGGCATTGCCAGCTACGATGGCAAGAAAGTCCACCTCAGTAAAGCCTTAGGATTAGTCGCCGACCGGTTCAGCGAAGACATCCTCAAAGGCCTTAAAGGTAAAGTGGCTATCGGCCACTCCCGGTATTCAACGACCGGCTCCAGCAATACGAAAAATATCCAGCCATTTTTAGTCACTCATAAAAATAAACCCGTTGCGATCTCTCACAACGGGAATCTAACCAATACTCAAACCCTTTATAAGAAACTCGAAGAAGAAGGCTCTATTTTTCAGACCACGATGGATTCGGAGATCATTATCCATCTTTTGGCTAAAACAAAAAATGGAGACCTGAAAAGCTGGTTTACGGCCGTATTTACGCAATTAGAAGGGGCTTATTCGGCTGTTTTTCTCGTCGGAGATTGTTTGGTCGGCGTGCGCGATCCGCAAGGCTTTAGGCCTTTATGTCTAGGAAAAGTGGATGATGCTTATGTTTTAGCCAGCGAAACATGCGCCTTGGATTTGATTAAGGCAGAATTTATCCGCGAGATCGAACCCGGAGAAATGGTCTTTATTAAAAATGGACAAATTGAGTCGCATTTCTTGCCGATGGTTGCCGGAAAAAACAAATCTTATTGTATTTTTGAGAATATCTATTTTGCCCGCCCGGACAGCAATATTTTTAATGACAATGTTTATGAAGTACGTAAGCGTTTAGGGATGCAGTTAGCTAAAGAAAGCCCGGTTGCGGGCGCTGATTTTGTGATGGCTATTCCGGATTCAGGTAACTATGCCGCGGTAGGATATTCACAACAATTAAATATTCCCTTAGAGATCGGGATGATCCGCCATCATTATATTGGGCGTACCTTTATTCAGCCGTCGCAGTTTTTGCGTGATTTTAAAGTGCGGGTGAAGCTTAATCCTATCAATCATATTTTAAAAGATAAAAAGATCATTGTGGTGGAAGATTCTATTGTGCGCGGGACCACCAGCCGCAGCCGTATTGAAGAATTACGTAAAGCCGGCGCTAAAGAGATCCATATGCGCATCAGCTGTCCGCCGATCAGGTTTCCTTGTTTCTTTGGCATCGATTTTCCTAACCGAAAAGAGTTGATCGCCGCCAATAAAACGGTCAAAGAGGTTGCTGATTTTATTCGGGTCGATTCGCTGGAATATTTAAGCCTAGAGGGCATGTTAAGCGTTATGAAAGATTCAAAGAATTTTTGCCACGCGTGTTTTTCCGGAAAATATCCGGCTCCGATACCTAAAAACAAAAGCAAATATTTATTAGAAGGGGCATTGTAAAAAATGAGTAAATTCATTTTTGTCACGGGTGGTGTTGTTTCTAGTTTAGGCAAAGGCATTGCGGCGGCCTCCATTGGAAAACTCCTTGAGGCGCGCGGGCTTAAGGTAACTCTGATCAAGTGTGATCCTTATATCAATGTGGATCCCGGCACCATGAACCCTTATCAGCACGGGGAAGTTTATGTTACTCAGGACGGCGCTGAAACAGACCTAGATCTAGGCCATTATGAGCGCTTCACTAACGCCCATCTTACCCAGGATAATAATATTACGACGGGAAAGATCTATTATTCGGTCATTACCAAAGAACGCCGCGGTGATTATTTAGGCAAAACCGTCCAGATCATTCCGCATATTACCGATGAAATAAAAAAATGCATTAGAACGGTTTCGCATGAACGCGATGTTGATGTTACCATTGTTGAGATCGGCGGAACGGTTGGCGATATTGAAAGTTTGCCTTTTCTGGAAGCCATTCGTCAACTGCGCTGGGAATTGGGGATGTATTACGCGATCAATATTCATGTAACGCTTTTGCCGTTCATAAAGTCTGCCGGGGAACAAAAAACAAAACCGACGCAACACAGCGTCGGGAGGCTTCGAGAAATTGGTATTATTCCCGATATCTTGTTGTGCCGCACGGAGCGGACTATTCCCAAAGAACAAAAAGAAAAAATAGCCCTTTTTTGCAATGTGGAACGGGAAGCCGTTATTGAGGGGGTAGATGTAAAACATATTTACGAAGTTCCGCTGGCGCTGCGCAAAGAAAATTTAGATGACCTTATTTTAAAGAAATTAAATATTAAAAGTGAAGAGCGTGACTTAAAAGAGTGGCGGGAAATTGTTATTAAACGCGTCAAAACTCCTACCAAGGAAGTTAATATTTCGGTTGTCGGCAAATATATTGCCTTACCGGATGCCTATAAATCAATTTATGAAGCGTTAGTTCATGGGGGTATTTATAATGACACAAGAGTTGTCATCAATAAAGTTGACTCAGAAGAGTTGACCGAGCATAACGCTCAAAAGAAATTAGGCGGGTCGGACGGCATTCTTATTCCCGGCGGATTTGGGACCAGGGGGATCGAAGGAAAGATCCGGGCTGTGGAATATGCCCGTGTTAATAAGATCCCTTATTTTGGGATCTGTCTAGGTATGCAGGTGGCGACCATCGAATTTGCCCGTCATATTTGTGGACTTAAGGATGCTAACTCGACGGAATTCCATAAAGAAACGAAATATCCGGTCATTAGCCTTTTGGAAGAGCAAGCCCATGTCAAGAATATGGGTGCCACCATGCGCTTAGGCTCGTATCCATGTAAATTAATGAAACATACGTTAAGCGCTCAAGCCTATAAGAAAGAGAATATTACGGAACGGCATCGTCATCGTTATGAACTTAATAATCAATATCGGAAAATGTTCGAAAAAAAAGGCATGATCTTTGCCGGGTTAAATACGCGTAAAGATTTAGTGGAAATTGTTGAGCTTAAAAATCATCCGTGGTTTGTCGGCTGCCAGTTTCATCCGGAATTTCAGTCGAAGCCTGACCGGGCACATCCTTTGTTTGCACATTTTATTGCCGCGTCATTAGAAAAACGGTCCCAGTCGAACCGTAAACTGAAGAATACGGAAGAATCGATCTCTGAAGGGCAGCAGTAAAAAAGATTTGGAGCAATTTCGCGCCCCGCGACAGCGGGGCGCTCAAGCTTGTTCTTTTAAGAAATCAAGAATGGTTTTCGCGTCCCCTAACGGGGACTTTCAAACCTTTTCTAGAGTAGCATTATGGTAGGTTTTCGCGCGGGTGGCGGAATTGGTATACGCGCACGTTTGAGGGGCGTGTGGGGCAACCCGTGAGAGTTCAAGTCTCTCCCCGCGCATTGATTTGCGGCTTAGAGTTCTCCCGACGTTATCTAGAATTTCTTATTAAGGTCGTCGGGACCCCGACTACAATAAAAGATGTTAAGAAAACGTCGGGGAAGTCTCTCCCCGCGCATTGATTTTCTTAAAGACGATCCTCTCAAGGCAAAACATATCGTCTCTTTTATATTCTGAATGTTTCTGCTTCTGTTCTATCCTCAAAGGAGGGCGCCTCATGCCTGATAATAAAAAAAATTTAGGCCAGCTTTTAAGTAGCAGCTTGCCGCTTACAGTCGCGAGCCTGGGACGTCTTTTTGTTATTTTCCTTTTGACGGCCGTAACACTTCTAGTGATCTTTGCGGTATTTTGGATCTTGGCGTTGGTTTTAATGCGCGCCGATAATCCTCAGTCATCTAGTGCTCTTCGAGAAGCCATGCGTAATCCCCAGATCATTGTTTTAGGTATTTTCTGTATTTTGGGATGGGTGATGTTAGCTTTTTTAAGCGGAATAGCAGCAATCAAGATCATTCAATCTGTTGATGAGCAAATACCGATAGGTCCTATCACGGCTATTCAAGAAGCGGCAGGGATTTTTAGCGCTTATTTGTGGGCTAGCATTTTAGTTTTTATCAGATTATTGTTTTGGTTCTTTCCTTTTTTGATCACGATCGGTTATGCGGTGATGCAAGCCCTTCGCTCTTTAAATCGTAATTCTCTCGACCCTAGTCCTTTTATGGGGATCATAGAAAACCTTCCGATCGGGGTGAAGGTTGCCTTTGGCATTGCAACGGTAACAATGACGATCGCCGGCATTGTTTTTATGACTCTTTATGCTTATTCGGCCCTATCAGTTGTTTTAGATCAAAAAAGAGGGATTGAGGCGCTAGCGTATAGTAAGAAAATGATCAAGCCGAATTTCTGGCGATTTACCGGATATTGGGCGCTTCTTGTTATCTTGTTTCTGATCATCACTGCCATCGGAGAATTCATGGGGAAATTGATCTTGCTCCAGATGCCGTCTACGCTCATCAGTGCTTTGCTAAAGTTGTTTTCACATCTTTTTAGCTTTTTAACGAGCTCTTATTTTGTAAGTTTTTCTTATCTGTTATACCGAGAATTTCAGAAAGAAAAAAGTTCTGTTGTTGAAGAAGCCAAATAATGCAAGGAATAAAGATAATGCCTAAACCTATTCAAGTCAGCGCCAGCATCCTTTGTGCCAACTTTGCCAAACTTGGCGATGAGATCAAGCGCTGTGAAGACGCCGGGGTAGATGCTTTGCATGTGGATGTGATGGATGGACATTTCGTTCCTAACATCACGATCGGCCCTTTGATCGTTGAAACCATTCGCCCTTTAACCAAGCTTCCTATTGAATCACATCTCATGATCGAAAATCCGTCGATGTATATCGATGATTTTTTAAACGCGGGAAGCGATATTATCTCAATTCAGGTTGAATGTTACGGGCCTTTAAAAGAGGCATCAAAGGGTTTGGGAAAATTCCCCAAGGAAATCGAATCGCTCAATGAAGACTTGATCCGCAAAGACATTGTGAAGATAAGAACAAAGGGTAAAAAAGTGTTTTTGGTGATCAATCCGGGAACACCTCTTTGCATTGAGAACCTTTTAAAAGATATCGATGGTGTTTTGTTGATGTCGGTCAATCCGGGATTTGCCAAGCAGAAATTTATGCCGGTAGCGCTTCCCAAGGCAGAAGCTTTACGCAAAGTATTCTCAAAAGATATCGCCATCGACGGCGGTATAAACGCCGAAACAGCTCCTTTAGCGGTTAAGGCGGGGGTCAATATCTTGGCGACAGCCAGCTATCTTTTCGGAGCGAAAGACCCGAAAGTGGCGGTCAAGTATCTTAAATCTCTAAAATAGATCTTTAATTTGTAGTTTCGTAAACACTGGCCGGAAATTGAATTCCTCAGATGGGTATGTTATGATTTGAGTGAGGAGTATGACGATGATGACAGCCGGAAAAATATCTCAAAAAGCACAAACCGCCATTGAATATCTCTTGATCTTTGCTTTAGTGGCGGTTATTGTTTTTGTGGGATTTAAAACGATCTTGCCGCGTACACAACAATCTGCCAATGTTTTCTTCAATAAGGTCACCGACGGTATTATGGGTGAACCGCCGCCTTAATTCTTCCTTTTATTTCTAACGTAAACACTGCCTTCAAGGCTTTTGGCGTATTTTTTTAATTCTGCTCCGATCTCACCGATCTGAGCAATGTGGGTTATTTTTTGGCTGGCACTGCTGACGATACCGACGGAGATAGATAAAAGGCCTATTCTCACCTCATTATTTTGCCGGTCCTTGGCTAGAATAAATCCATTTTTTCTATCTTCTTCATTGTAAAAGGTGGGAGAAATTTTATCAAATTCTTCGATGATCTTTTGGCAAATGGCATCTGTTTTTTCATCATCCGCGACAAAAACAAAATCATCACCTCCGACATGCCCTAAGAAGGCATCCATGCCGCCCTTTTCTCGAACCGCTTTAATAAGAACGCGGGCCGTTTCTCTAATAACACTGTCTCCGTGCTCAAACCCGTATTTATCATTATAGGCTTTAAATTTGTCTAGATCGGCGTATCCGACGGCAAAATTGGTATTACTGTCAATGCGTTTTTGAAACTCTTCCATGATGGAAACATTTCCCGGAAGATGCGATAGAGGATTGGCGTCCAAGCTTCGCTCGGTGCGCCGTAATAGCATATGGATGCGCGCTAAGAGTTCTTCCGGCTCAAAGGGTTTGACCATATAATCATCGGCTCCGGCGTTAATACCGCCAACTTTATCTTTCACTTCGCCTTTTCCGGTGAGCATGATGATAGGGATATGCTGCATGAGAATATCTTTTTTTAAACTCTGGCAGAATTGAAACCCGTCCATTATTGGCATTTTATAATCACAGATGACCAAGTTGGGAGATTTAGCGCGCGCCAGATCTAAGCCCTCTTGGCCGTTTTGGGCCTGAAAAACTTCATAGCGCTCGGATAAAGTGAGTTTGAGAACGTCTAGAATATCCGGATCATCGTCAACCGTTAAAATTCTTGCTTTTCCCATATGTTCTCTCTTAAGTGTTTTTGATCGGTAAGGTAAAATAAAATGTTGTTCCTTGGCTGGGTTTGCTGTTGAGCCATATTTTCCCGCCATGCGCTTCTACAATATTCTTAACCAACGTGAGGCCCAAGCCGGATCCTTTAACGTTTTGGTTGATCTCATTATCAACACGGTAAAATTCATCAAATAATCGCGGGGCATCAGCTTCTTTAATGCCAATGCCGGTATCGGTGATCTCAAAAAGAACTTCATTGTTTTGACGTGTTCCTCGCAGCGTTATAGAGCCATTGACTGGCGTGAATTTAACGGCATTACCTAATAAATTGATAAAGACCCTTTCGATCTGACTTCCATCAATCAAGAGGATCGGGATCTGATCGGCGAGATTAACGGAAAATTGAATATTCTTTTCTTTCATTTGGGGGGCTAATAGATCTCGAATATTCTCAACTAAGGTAGCAATGTTATGTTTGTCAAAAGTCATTTGAACGCGTCCGGCTTCAATACGGGAAATGTCCAAAAGGTCATTGATAAAACGTACTAAATTATCTGAATGTTTGTTGATCTTTTCCAAGCGTTCTTTAACTTCTTGCGGAATATCGCCTAGTTTTCCGGCAAGCAAAATGGACGCATAGCCTTTGATGGATGTAAGCGGTGTACGCAGTTCGTGCGAAACAGCCGAAATGAACTCTGATTTCATTTTGCTGATGCGTTTGACCTCTTCTAAAGCTAACTCCAGTTCTCGGGTCCGGTCTTGAATGTTAGATTCCAGGTCTTGGCGAGAGTTATAAACTTGCTCAAAAAGTTGGGCATTTTCTAAAGATTGGCCGACCTGATTGGCTAGGATCGACAAGAGCTCCTCGTCGCCCTGGGTAATGGCGGCATCTAAAGAGGCATTACCGACAAAAAGAATGCCGACCATTCCGTCTTGAGACAGGATGGGACTTAAGATGAAATGCTCAACATCAAAGATCTGGATGATCTTCTCTTTTTTTTGTTTCGGCGCGTTAAACGAAGAGAAGATGCGCCCTTCTTTAAGGATATTTTGCGCGGAATGATCTTCGCTTAAACGTAATATTTTTTGGACGGATTCTTTTGAGAAACCTGTTTCAATACGGCATTGGAACTTTTTCTCATTATCTAAGGCCAAGATCATGCATTTTTCAAAACCTAATTCATTGACTAAAGATTTGTTTAATCGGTTAAAGATCTCGTTGGCATCTAAGGTGGTGCTAATGAGCCTGGAAGTTCTCTGCAGGGCGTCTAAGCTGGATAATCTTTTATCGAGTTCTTCTTGGGCTTTGTTGAGTTCAAGATCTGTGCGGACGATCAATTTAGCCTGCTCGTCAAGATCGTTAAAAGAGCGATTTAATTTTTCGAAAGACTTTTTAAGCTCTCGTGTTTGTTCAAGTTTTCGTAAGAGGATAGCGGCCAAAACGACGACAGCGCTAAGGCTGATGACTCCGGCAACGATCAACAAAAGATCAAGGGGGGATTTGGTAAACAGTGTTTTAAATATTTCCATATTAGGCGATGGCAAAAATGGTTATTGTTCCGTTTTGCAGCTGAGAGCCTTCATTGCTTTGTTCAGATTTCAGTAAAGAGATTTCACCGTAGCTATACATTCCCGCGACAGGGACGGATGGACCGAAGATCTCTTTAATGCTTTTGATCTCATCGGACGAATCCCGTCCGAGCAATTTATGGCGCGTTAATGATTCAAAGATCAAAATAAGTTTTGGCTGTTTATCCGCTAAGTTTCTTTTTACATCCCAAGCGGCTTCAATGCCAGAGGATTTGCAGAAATCTTTATTATTGATCATGACATGGACTTCTGCGCCAGCGGGAATATCGCCCCGGCAAACAAGACTACCGTCTTCTGCAATATCGATGATATCACGCAAAAGGTATTCTTTGTGATGTTCTAGATAAATTCCTAAAGGATAAAGAGCCAGCTCATTGTTGGCATGCGCTTTTTTAAGATTCTTGAAATCTAAGCTAAGATAATCCTCATAGATAGCGCAGGCTTTTTTCCCGTCGATGGTTTTAATGACATGATTGTCCACTTTGTCGACGTATCGCGGTTTTCCTAAAGGCTTCCATCCGTGGCGGCTGGCGGTTGACACGGTCAGCTGTCCGCCCAAAAGAAGGGCAACGACGGATCTTGTGAGAGGTTTATCCTGAAAATATTGATGTGTTTCTTTAAAATGGAAAAGGTCGCTGCTTCCAGCGCCGACAATAGGGAACATTCTCCCCAGCATTTCTTGGATACCGGTAATGAACGGAGAATAATTTGCGATCAATCCATCAGAAAAAAGCAGCATAGATTGCCGCTTGCTTTGTTCCGGGCTGCCGACGATGTTTTTTGCGAGCATTGCCCCCAAGGGGCGCAGGTCATTTTGTGCGATATTTTCCATGACGGCTGCGCTGAATTTAATATCCTGCGAACTAATGGCAATAATGGTAATTCCGCGCATTTCCACGGCTGATGAAACGATAAGCCCGGCTGTTGAGCATCCTACTATTTTTGCGGGATTAAGGGTTTGGCGGATCACGTGAAGCGTTTCTAGCGGGCTGTAGTGAGGTGTGCAAAAAACGATGGCAACGTCAACGCTTGACTGCCGGGTTTGCGCTTTAGCTTCCAGGGCAGCCTCACGAGCGGCCAAGAGGGTTGTTAATTCGCGGCTAAAACCGATCCCGATATGTGTTTTTTCGACGGAGGAAAGATTTAGATGGCTTGATGGCATTTTTATGGTTTTCTAGAATGAAGAATCCGGATAAGAATTAACGAAACGGTTTCATTCTATCCGTTGCCTTAGGGAGTGTCAATAATTTTTGTTGACCTCGAGGGGGAATGTGATAAGATTTTAATCCACATTTGCTTTTTTACCTTTTCAGATGAGGCCCCATCGTCTAGCCTGGTCCAGGACGTCTGCTTCTCAGGCAGAAAACACGAGTTCGAATCTCGTTGGGGCTACCAAATATAAAATAATCAGGAAAAAATCAATGCGCTATCTGTTTTTTACGATATGTATTTTCTTATCAGCCAGCAATGTCTTTGCCGCCATTCATACGGAAACTGTGGAATACAAACAAGGTGATGTTCTTTTGGAAGGTTATTTGGCGTATGATGACGCGCTCGCAGGCAAGCGTCCCGGGGTTCTAGTTGTTCACGAGTGGAAAGGCATTGTTCCTTACACAAAAACGCGGGCTGAAAAACTGGCTTCATTGGGATTTGTTGCTTTCGCTGCTGATATTTATGGCAAGGGAATAAGACCTCAAAGCAATGAAGAGGCAGCCCAGCAAGCCGGTATTTATAAAAATGATCGTAGTCTTATGCGCGAGCGTGCCAAGGCAGGTTTAAATGTTTTGCAAAACCACGCATTGGTTGACCCCAAACGTGTGGCGGCCATTGGATACTGTTTCGGCGGAACAACCGTATTGGAATTAGCCAGAAGCGGCGCGAACCTTAAGGGAGTGGTGAGTTTTCACGGCGGGCTAGGCACACCCAATCCAACGGACATTAAGAATTTCAAAGGAAAGATCCTCGTCTTGCACGGCGCGGATGATCCGTTCGTTTCTTTAATGGAAGTTTTAGCTTTTCAAGATGAGATGCAAAAAGGAAAAGCAGATTGGCAATTTATTTCTTACGGCAACACCGTCCATAGCTTCACTAATCCTGATGCAGGAACAGATTCATCCAAAGGCGCTGCTTATAATAAACTTTCCGATGAGCGTTCGTGGGAAGTGATGAAGCAATTCTTCGCGGAGATCTTCAAATAATTTAAGAATTAAGTTTAAGAATGATGGGATTAAAGGCTTTTGACGCGACGATAATGCGGTCGTTGATACGAAGGCCTTGCATCTCCTCATCTGTGGCGACAACACGGATCAAATGATTTCCTACGCTGACCAGGACAATATTCAGAAACTCCTCCTTTTGAATATCAATGATCTCTCCGGTAAATTTAAACTTTCCGCTTAAATGGTTTTCTAAGAAAACTTCAGCAGGAATACCTTGTTTTTTTATTTCTCCATTTTCTAAAATAAAAACCTTTGAAGACATTTTAAAGATTTCCGGTAGGCTGTGGCTAACAAAGATCGTGGTGATTTTGAAGCGTTTATAGATATTTAATATTGAATCTTGGAGTTTTAGGCGCATGTCCATATCTAAGCAAGAAAAAGGTTCGTCTAAAAGAAATATCTTTGGTTTTCGTAAAACGGCTCGCGCCAAAGCCACACGTTGCTGCTGTCCGCCCGACAATTGATGAGGCTTTTGATTTTGTAATTCTTTTAAATGAACGATTTCTAAAAGTTCATCAACAGGGCCTCGTTTTTTCTGGTCACTCAAAGCAAATTCTAAGTTCTGCCGTACGGTCATGTGGCCAAATAGGCTGTAATTCTGGAAGACAAACCCAACTTGTCTTTTTTGTGGGCCCAGGTTAATGCCCTTATCGCTATCAAACCAGATCTCATTGTTAACTTCGATCTTGCCTTGGTCAGGATCTGCTAATCCGGAAATTATTCTTAAGATCGTTGTTTTTCCAGCCCCAGATTCTCCAAAAAAGCTGGCTAAATCGCCTTCGTTGACCTCAAAGTTGACTTTAAGCGTCATGGGGCCGCGCGCGGTCATTAAATCTTTTTTGATATCGGCTTTGATCATGATTAGAAAGTTTGCGGTGATCTTCTATTAAACCAGTAAAGTGAAAAAAGTAAAAGAAAACAGGTTCCGACCAAGATAAGGGAATAGAAATTTGCTGTCGAATAATTAAGCGCCTCTACTTCTCCATAGATCGCGATAGAGGCAACCTTTGTTTTTCCGGGAATGCTGCCGCCGATCATTAAAACGACACCGAATTCTCCTATTGTGTGAGCAAAACTCATAACGATTCCCGTCAGTAAAGAGGGTTTAAGGCTTGGCAAGAGGACCTTAAAAAGAGTTTCTGATTTTGTTTTTCCTAAAGTGTAAGAAACTTCGGTCAGATATGCCGGAAGGCTTTGAAAACCCGCTTTAAGAGGATTGACCATGAAAGGAAGGCTGAAAATGACAGAACCGATGACGAGCCCCAAGAAGGAAAACACAACACGGATATCGAATGTTGATTCCAGAAAATGTCCTAAAGCATTATTGGGGCTAAAGATCAGCAACAAATAAAATCCTAAAACGGTGGGAGGAAGTGCCAAAGGCATGCTGACCAAAGCTTCGATGATATATTTAAATTTTCGTTTTGAGAAGCTTAACCAGTACGAAAGGGGAATGCCAATGACGATTAAAATAAGCGTTGTGACCAATGCAAGTTTAAACGTCAAAAATAAAGGCTGCCAATCATAAAGCATGGATTGTTACTCCGCGAGAATAGAAATTTCGTTGGCCTTAACGAGCCATTCTACGTCGTCGTTCTCTTTTAGTTGCATGCGTTCAATCGCTGTAGCTGAGATAATAGAGGTAATATTCTTACCATAATAATTTAAAGTAACCTGAGCTAAGAGGGGGTTTTGTTCGATTTTGGAAACCTTGGCTTTAATACGGTTGCCAAAGCAAATAAATCCGGAAAGATTTTTAGCCAAGGATACTTCTGTTTCTTTAAATAGAAGAGAAACTTCCGTGCCGATCTTCAAATAAGGAGCTGTCTGAGGCGTTTCTATCACAAGGGCATGGAGGATGTCGGTATTTACACCAACGCTGACGAGGGATATGTGATGATGCGTTTTGATTTCCGTGATCTTTCCTTTCAGTTTATTCATGGGAGAATATATCCATATCTTTTGAAGATTTCTTTGGCCTTATTAGAAAAAAGAAAATCAAAGAATTTCTGAGCATCTTCAAGATTATTTTTTTGAGCGTATTTAAGGATAACAGCGCCCTGAGCGATCGGTTCATAAGCATTTTTCTCAATTTCAATCCACTGGCCCCAATCTTTCATATTAGGTGCTAACACGATCGATTTAGCTGTGATCCCGCAATCGGCAGCTTTGGTTGTGATGAATTGATTTGTTTGCGCGATATTTTCGCCATAAACAAGTTTTTTCTTAACCTTAGGATATAAACTGTAATGTTTTAACGCATTGACAGCCTGACGTCCGTACGGGGCAGTCTTAGGAGATGCGATGGAAATTTTTTTAACGCTAGGATCACTGAAAATTTCAATACCCCTTGTTAAATCAATATTGTTCATTGTCCAAACGACTAATGTGCCGTAAGCGTAGACTTTCGCTGCGTTGCTCGTTAAACCTTCTTTCTCAAGTGCTTGAGGATATTCCATGTCGGCGGAAAGAAAAATGTCAAACGGTGCACCGTTTTCGATCTGTGCCGTAAACTTACCTGATGAGCCGAATACCGGCTTGATACTGATCCCCGTTTCTTTTTCAAATTCTGTTTTCAGTTCTTCAAAAGTGTATTGAACGTTAGCCGCTACCGCGACAGTTAAATCTCCGGCAAAAGCAGAAACCGAAAAAAGCAAAACAAAAAGAAACGATAAAGTCATTACCTTGATTTTCATAATAATTTTCCTATGTTTCGAGCTTAGAATTTATAAGCGATCTGAGAATAAAACCAATCAGCGCTGTCGTCGGCGCCGGTGTCTTTGGCGTATCCGCCGGGAGAAAAATGCGCGTAGCCTGCTTCTAATTTGATATTCTTGCTCAAGTCATAGTTGGCGCGCAAAGACCATTCAGTTCCAACAAAATAATTTCTATCCCCGCCGGTTTTGCTCCGGATAACCGTTCCGGATGAATTGACCCAAGAGTCATATTTGCTCTGAAGCCAGAAGAGATCAACTTGCGGTGTAAAACGAAGTTTCTCCGTCGGAGAGAGCACGACGCTTACTTCCGGATTACGTATGTTTTGCCATCGGAAAAGATCCATGAGCCCGTATGGGCTGTGAGTGGATTGGTAAAGCGGAACAAATGTATTGGAAACACTGTCATTAGGGTCTTTATCACCGGAGGCTTCATCATAGCTAAAGGATGCTTTTGGTTTCCAGAAAGTTTGGCTGAATTCCTTGGAGATGTCGGCATGAAAGGCGTAAGCACGGATATCTTTTGTTCCGGTCTCTCCAAATTGATAGGGAATTTCAATATCTAATAAAGTATTATTTGGTAATGCGCCCTGCCAGCGCAGTCCTGTTGTGTAACGGCGGGTAAGCGCGTCGGTGCTGCTGATAATTTGAGTTAAGAAATATCCTTCCCAAAGAGGGGATTTTTTATCTTTTTGATAGTTCGCATACAAGCCTGATAAATTTTCCTCATCTAACGACCGGTTAAAATTATTATCGTCGAATTTTACATCTTGAGCGTACAAGGCATCGACGGATAATGCTTGTTTGTGATAATGAATAACAGCGGCGTCAAAACTGCGGATACGGTTTGACCAGGTGGGCGCGTCGATGAGACGACTTTTTCCATATTTGATTTCTTGCCGGCCGATCTTTATATCGAAATCTGATCCCAAAATGTTAAAGACATTGAAATAAGCTTGATGCAGATCAAAATCATCCACTTGAGCGGATACGGCTTTTGTTTGATAGCCGCCGGTTTGCGCGTCCAAGCCTTCCACGAAGATGTCTAATTTTGGTTTTAGGTATTCATCCGTTAAGCTCGCATTGACTCCCAAGCGAAGGCGATGGTAAAGCTGGCTGCCGTTATCTTTGGCGCTTTTATTAAGATCAAAATCTTTTTTGTATTCGTGGCGGAATCTTTCCTCGGCGTTGATCTTGTATTGCCATTGGTTAAATTCACTTTTATCTTGTTCGCCGTAAGAAGCTCGTGCAGCAAAAACCAAGAAAAAAATGATGAATATCTGCCAAAGTTTTTTCATTATTTCGTCCCTTTCTTCAAAATACCGTTAGCCCATATATCTAAGACGGCGTCTAACGCTTGATCGAAAGAAATCTTTTCTTGTTCAAGGAATTTATGGTTAACAATGGCCTTGACCGTTCCTAGATAAGCTTGGACAGCGATGGGCGCATTGATTTTACGGAAAATGCCTTTTTTAATTCCTTTTTCAACGAGGGATTGAATTCCTAAGATCTTTTCATTTCGATAACGGAGAAATTCTTCCCATAGGGAAGGAAGCTCGGAAGGGATCTCTTTAAAGAAATATTCAAACCAAGGGCCGAGTTGTTTGCGCAAAAGTAAGATGCTTTCGGTAAAAATTTTTAAAGGGTCTTTTTCAGTCTTTTCGATCTTACCTAAGCTCTCATTGATTTTTTGTTCCAAGCGATTGACCAGCGACTTGGCAATTTCTTCTTTGCCCGTGAAATATTTATAAATGGTATTTTTGCTCATGCCAAGATCGCCGGCGATCTCATCCATGGTCACTTTACGGTAACCGAATTTGACCATACGGTTTTGGGCGGCATCAAGTATCTTTGTTATGATAAGAGTTTCAGGCATAAAATGCTCCTTTAGCGTACAATACTAATTTGGTATTTATAGTATTATACGCTAAAGGAGATGTCAAGCAGTTATTAAAAAGGGAAAGCTTAACGAAGCTGAGGTGCTTTTACTTCGCTATGCCATTTCCAAATAAAATAAACGACCGGGTAAATGAGAAGTTCCAGAATAAAAGAGCTTGCCAGTCCGCCAACCATGGGTGCCGCCACACGGCGCATCATATCTGATCCCGCGCCTGTGGCCCACATAATAGGAAGAAGGCCCATAAAGGCCGCCGCAACCGTCATCATCTTTGGGCGGATGCGTTTGACGGCGCCGTGTACAATGGCTTCTTCCAGATCTTCTCTATGACGCATTTTTCCCTTAGCGACGGCATCTTTATAAGAGAGATCCAAGAATAGAAGCATAAAAACACCGGTTTCGGCGTCGAGCCCCATCAGCGCTATCATTCCCACCCAGGTGGCGATGGAAATGTTGTAACCTAGTATCCATAGTAGCCATACGGCACCTATCAAAGAAAAAGGAACGGCGAGTAAAACAATCCCCGTTTTGATCCATGACTTTGTATTAAAATAAAGCAAAAGGCAGATGATAAAAATGGTCAAAGGGATAACGACTTTAAGTCGTTCTTTAACGCGGATCATATTTTCATATTGGCCGCTCCAAAGAAGCCCGTAGCCTTTAGGCAGTTTTAATTCGCCGGAAACGATTTTTTTGGCCTCGTCGACAAAACTGCCGATATCACGATTCGCCACATCCACATAAACATAGCCGGCTAACATTCCGTTTTCGTTGCGTATCATGGCCGGCCCGGTCCGTAAGACAATATCGGCAATATAGGAAAGAGGGATTTGCTGGCCCGATGGTGTGGCAATTAAGACATTAGCCAGCTCTTCCGGATCATCGCGTAATTCGCGCGGATAACGGACATTGACCGGATAACGCTGGCGGCCTTCGATGGTTTCGGTGATGTTTTCTCCGCCGATGGCCGAAGTAACGATCATTTGCGCGTCTTTGACCGAAAGTCCGTAACGCGCCAGCTCTGTGCGTTTTAAATCGAAATCCAGAAAATAGCCTCCGGCGGCGCGTTCGGCATAAATACTGCGCACGCCTTTGACATTACGCAGGATCATTTCGATATGTGTGCCTATTTCCTCAATTTTTTCGGTGTCATCACCCAGGATCTTTATTCCCACCGGCGTGCGCACACCTGTCGATAACATATCCAGTCGGTTTTTAATAGGCATGGTCCAGGCATTGGTGGTTCCGGGGATCTTGAGGGCGGCGTCCATTTCACTGATCAGTTGTTCATGTGATAGGAGACGCCCATTTATTTTACGCCATTCATTTTGTGGCTTTAGGATAACGGCTGTTTCCATCATGGAAAAAGGCGCGGGGTCGGTGGAACTTTCCATACGTCCGGCTTTGCCGAAGACGCTTTCAACTTCCGGAAAACTTTTAAGGATCTTATCTTGCTCTTGCAAAAGTTTTTGTGCTTGTGTTACCGAAATACCGGGTAAGGTGGTCGGCATATAAAGGATAGAGCCTTCCCATAGTGGAGGCATAAATTCCGAACCCAAACGCATATAGATAGGAATGGTTGCCAACCCAAGAACAAGAGCAGCAATAAGGGTTAATTTACGTTTTCTTAAAACAAATCGGCAAACCGGATCATAGCATTTAAAAAGGAAACGGCTTACGGGATGTTTTTCTTCCGGATAATAATTTCCGACCGCCAAGGTCGTTGCTATTTTAGAAACAAATGGCCATTTTATTTTCTTAAATTGAATAGGGTCCATTCGGGTGAACATGAACCTCAGTGCCGGATCTAAGGTGATGGCTAAAACGGCGGCGATCAACATGCTTAAATTTTTTGTCCACGCTAACGGCTTAAATAATCTTCCTTCTTGGTCAACGAGTGTGAAGATCGGCATAAAAGAAACAGCGACCACTAAAAGAGAGAAAAATACCGATGGAGCGATCTCGGTGATCGAGTTTAAAAGGACGGCATGAAAATCTCCGTTTCGTCCGTTGGCCTTCCATTCTTCCAAACGTTTATAGGCGTTTTCAACTTGAACAATGGCTCCGTCGACCAAAACGCCGATGGAAATGGCGATGCCCGATAGCGACATGATATTAGCCGTTAATTTCAGTCCATAGAAAGGAATGAAAGATAAAAGAACGGCAACCGGAATAGTGACAATAGGAACGAACGCGGAAGGGAAATGCCACAAAAAGATAATGATAATTAAACTAACGATAAGCATTTCTTCAACCAGCTGATGCTTGAGCGTGTCGATCGCCTTTTGAATAAGGTCCGAACGGTCGTAAAGGACTTTTAATTCTACTCCTTCGGGAAAAGAGGATTTAAGTTCCTTGATCTTTTCTTTTACGCGGTTGATAACAGTGAGCGCGTTTTCTCCGTAGCGCATAACAATGGTTCCGGTGACAACATCGCCTTCTCCGTTAAGATCAGCGATTCCCCGGCGCATTTCCGGCCCTAGAGCGACACGAGCCACATCTTTGATCAAAATTGGCGTTCCGTTCGCATCGGTTTTAAGAACAATATCCTCAAAGTCTTTGATCGTTTTGGCGAGGCCGTGGCTGCGCACCATATATTCAGTTCCCGAAAATTCTAAAAGACGCCCGCCGGCTTCTTCATTGCCGCTGCGTACGGCATCCATGACATCTGTTAAAGGAATGTTGTAGGCCAAAAGTTTTTTAGGGTCGACGGTGATCTGATACTGTTTGACAAATCCGCCTAAAGAGGCAACCTCGGCTACACCGGGAACACTCTGCAGATGATAGCGTAAAGACCAGTCCTGAAAACTTCGCAATTCCTGAAGATCGTGCTTGCCGCTTTTATCAACCAAGGCATATTGAAAAACCCATCCCACGCCGGTGGCATCGGGTCCTAATTCTGTTTTAACGCCTTCGGGGAGTCGGGGGAGAATTTTACTTAAATATTCCGTCACCCGGCTGCGCGCCCAATAAATATCCGTTCCGTCTTTGAAGATCACATAGACATAAGAAAATCCGAAATCAGAAAAACCGCGGATAGATTTTACGTTCGGAGCTCCCAGCAAAGAGGAAATGATCGGATAAGTGACCTGGTCTTCGACCAAGTCCGGGCTTTTATCCCAGCGCGAATAAATGATCACCTGAGTATCCGAAAGGTCGGGAATGGCATCGAGCGGGATATTTTTTATCGACCAGACTGCCGTGATGATAGCGGCGGCGGTCAACATAAAGATCAAGGATTTATTGCGCACCGAAAAGGTGACGATCTTTTCAATGAACATGGGAGCCTCCTAAAGCAGCCTTTAGCCGGCTTTCTGAGTCTACGAGAAAGTTCGCGCCGCTTACAACGACATCGTTCTCTTTAAGGCCGTCTAAAACTACAACCCATTCGCTATTTTCTTCTCCGACCGTGATCTCTTTCGGTTCAAAATCATTTTCTGTTTTCACAAAGACGATGGAACGCGTTCCCGTCATTAAGACCGCATCGCGGGGGACAAGAAGGCTTTCTGCTGACTCGATCGGGATATAAACATTCGCGTACATATCGGCCTTTAGATCTGTCGTGTGCGCAAAAAGCCTGATGCGTACTTTCACTTTACGTGTTTCTTTGTCGACTTGCGACGAGATACCGTGAACTTCTCCCAACAGTGTTCCTTTCAGAGCCGGAATTTCAATGTGTGCTTTTTGTCCTTCGCGGATAAGATGAATATCCGCCTCCGCGACTTGGGCATAAATAAAGGAATTAAGCGTTTCATGCAAAAAGGCAAGTTCGGAGGTGTGCTGCGACGGCAGGAATGTTTCGGCAATTTCCTGAGGAGTTTTTGACGATGCCGCGGATAGATCAGGAGTTAGTTTTACAGCCCGCAAACGGATCGCGCGTAAATGGTCCAATTCGTCTTGATTCAGGCCTAAGTGCTGTAATTCATATTCGGTTTTTAGAAAGCGCGTATACGCGTTTTTAAACTCTTCTCCGGCGATCCGGCGGGAACGTAAAATGCGGTAATCCTGCCAGGCGTCGATATATTCCAAAGCCGCTTGGTACAGTTCTAGGTCGTGGACAAAGTTTCCCGTTGCAAAAACTGTTTTAATGAACGGTTTTTTGACGACGGTAGCCGTTTTAACGCCCAAGAGTTTTTGTTGATCCGAATTTATAGAAACCGTGCTATATCCTGAAACGGAGGATTTGGAAACATCAGAAGTGTTTTCTTTTTTAACCAGGCTCATATTGCAAATAGGGCACAAACCCGGTTTATCGGCGGTGTAACTAGGATGCATCGGACAATAATAGATATTGGCCTGCTCGTGGTGACTTGGGGCCATCCGGTTCTTTGTAAGAAATGACCCAACCGCGCCAATGGCCAACAGGCTTAAGAAAAGTATGGGAATGAGTTTTTGGATCTTCATGTTTGTTCTCCTAAGTTTAAGGATAAAAGGTAAGGCAATTTTCTGACCTACCGTTATTTTTTCAAGCTTTCTTCAGCGATGCGGCTGAATTTTTCCGGGTTTTTCTGAAAATCTTTTAAACATCCCAGACAGCAAAGTTTATAAACTTTTCCGTTATATTCATAAGAAACACCTTCGCCCATACCGCCGATTTCCTCGCCGCTCACCGGGCAAATTTTATTTCCAGCATCGACGGCTGTTGAGGGTGTTTGAGCGGTGGCACCTTGGCCTTCATGATGATAGGCCAATGAGGCTGGTGTGTTTGTAAGCAGTAAAGCACCCATTAATAGCAGTGATAAAACTTTCATTTGAATCCTCCTTTTGTTTTTAAAATAGTGAGATTGCCTAAAGAAACATTCTTCAGGATGAAAAAGAAATTTTGTGGATAGTGTTTAGAGGCGAAAAACGGAGTTTTTAAGATAGAGAGAAACGAGGTTTGTTCCAGTCGGCGGTGAATGCTGAGCTGCAAGAGAGAAAAGGGTATGTTGTGAAAATTCTTTTTCTGCCGGAAGCCCGAACGTTGCCATCGCAAACAAAAGCTTGGAAGAAAATAATGAACTTCCTTCCGGCGACGATTGCACCGTAAGAGCTTGTTCTATTTTCTGGCAGTTGCAAGCGTGGCCGCTATCGGGATGATACGCTTTGATCTGGGGGCTTGTCGCATGGTCCGGTGAATAATTTTTATCACAGCAAGATGCGGCTGTCGCAAAAGCCACTGCATGCGTACAGCAACAAAACATGGCCGCCAGAACAAGAAAAAGGGCCATCAGGCAAGCCGTCATTTTTTTTATTGTTTTACGCATCAAAGAATTCCTTGTGCTTTACTTTTTCATCCGACGGATAATATTTAGAACTTCGTTGATCTTTTCGGAACGCTGTTGTGTTGATCTGCTGGTTAAAGCAGACCCGACACATGTTTGAAGATGGCGCTCAAATATTTTTTCGGAAACCCGATGCAGGGCTTGGGTCGCGGCATTGACTTGATTGATAATGTCGACGCAATATTCTCCGCTTTCGATCATGTTGCGGATGCCGCGAATCTGCCCTTCGATCCTTTTTAGGTGAACGATCTGTTCATTGTGGCCCGGGAATTTCTTTTGGATCATAGCAGTAACCCCTTTTTATGATTAAGCAAACTATAGCATACCCCCAGGGGGTATGTCAAGGGCTTTGTAAGGCAAAATCAACGAAGATATATTTGAAATTGACCAAACTTAGTGTAAAATGTGCCATAAACAATACCGAAAATATCGCCAATGAAATTCTTTCGATCAAGATCAGGGATCATTTTTACCGGCCTTTTGGCTTTTGTTTTTCTTTTTTGCTCCGATACATTCGCTGCGAAAAAAAAGTCTAAGGCCCACCGTGTTACGGCTCGTTCCGCTATCTTCTCTAATAGTACCAAAGGCGTACGGCTTTACGGAAAAAATGTCGAAACCACAGTTGTTCCGGCCAGCACAACCAAGGTAATGACGGCCTTGCTTGTTTTGGAGAACTTGTCTTTAGATAGCGTTGTAACTGTTTCTTCTAGAGCAACTTACGTTCAGCCAAGTAAAATATATTTAAAACCCGGAGAACGTTACAAAGTTTCCGAATTGCTTTATGCCATGTTGATCAGCTCGGCTAATGATGCTAGCGTTGTTTTAGCGGAGGCGGTTTCTGGATCAGAATGGGAATTTGTCAAAAAAATGAACGCGCGGGCCAAGCAATTAGGAGCTAAGAAAACAAAATTTATGAACAGCCATGGGTTGCCCACCAAGCAATCGCAATACACGACCGCCTATGATATGTATTTGATGTTCCGCGAAGCGTTGAAATATCCTTTTTTCAAAAAGGCCCTCAGCTATAAGTACAAAACCATTGTTTCCCAAAGCGGTAAGAAGACTTATCTTAAAAACCATAATAAGCTTTTATGGAAAAGCTGGGGGCAAAATATTTACGGGAAAACAGGCTATACCAGAAAAGCACGCTCGTGCTTTGTCGGTTATTTGGATGGCAAGAAAGATACGATGATCATCGCGGTTTTCGGCTGTGATCAGCGTTGGGATGATATCAAGACAATTGTAGCCCGTTATATCCATTCGCGTTAAAGACACTAGAGGCCCTTTCGCTGCTTAAATAAATTTGAAAAACACCCGACTTTACGCTACAATTGCAGAACAAGCGTGTCCCTTTTATGGATAATATTAAGAAAGCCTTAACCTTTTTGTTCGCGATCATCGGTCTTTTGATCTTCTATACGGTGATGATGGTTAAGCTTGAGGTAGCCGCCCAGCAAACACAGGCGCATATCCAACAATTATCCGCTGACTTGAACTGGGAAGATTTCTTATATCAAAACGCTGTTTATACCGTGGCTGAAGAAAGAACAAGATCAAAGGTAAATCCGTAAGTATAAGGACGATGGATCATGTACGACCGACGAAGAAATCCTCGCTTTGAATGTCCGCCGCAGCACGAATATGTTGTCGAGCTCGCGGATCACAGCGCTGTCGCGCAGTTATCCAATTTGAGCCGCGACGGAATAGCGTTTGTTTCCTCCAAGGATTTTCACCCCGAAGAGATCTATCAATTTTTGCTAAAAGGGCCGCACGTTCATTCGGCCGTTGCCTGTGAAGCTCGCATTTCCTGGACGAAGGCTTTGCATCCGTCCCGTTTTTCTTATGGGGCCAAGATCACCAAAATAGACCCTCAGGCTAAAACAGATATTTTGGATTTTTTGTATCAGGACTGGAAAGAAAAGATCACCGCGAGTTTTAAACCGTCGCTTTAAAAACAGAAGGAGCCTTGTATGCCAAGATGGGTTTATACGTTAAGCATTTCGTTTTCGATCATTCTTCTGATGTTCGCCGCGTCCGAAACTTTAAGAAGGCAGGATACTTTAGAAAAAAAGATCGCGGGACTAGAATTAAAGCTGGAATCGCATGAGTCGAAAATAACAAGCGATTTGACTGCTGTCCAGATGGCCCTACGCAGTCTGCCGTCGGCTTTGGGCCGTATGGCCGGCAACAATCCTCCTGCGCCTCAAGCTCCCAACCCGGAAGACGTTAATAAAGTCTACAAAATTGATGTTGGAAGCTCTCCGGTCTTGGGAAATAAGAATGCTAAAGTCACCATTGTCGAGTTTTCGGATTTTCAATGCCCATATTCACAGAGATTTCATCCCGTTGTTGCGGAAGTCTTGAAGGCTTATCCGAACGACGTGAATTATATATTGAAGAATTATCCTCTAGGATTTCATCCCAATGCCAAACCGGCGGCTAAGGCGTCACTTGCGGCCGGGGAACAAGGAAAATATTGGGAAATGGTCGAAGCCTTGTTTGCCAACGGCAAAGAATTGAGTGAAGAGAAATATAAAGAATTAGCCAAGCAAATTGGGATCAATGTTGATCAATTTTCCAAGGATCTCAAAGAAAAAGATGCTCAATGGGAAAAAATGATCGCCGCGGATTTAAAAACTGTGGAAGAAGTTGACGCCCGCGGAACGCCGACATTTTATTTGAACGGCAAAAAAACCCGCGCGCGTGATCTAGCGGGATGGAAAGCGGAAATAGATGCGGTTTTAAAGGAAAAGAAGTAAATTAATGATCAATGTCAAATTCCAAATGACAAATAAATTCCCAATTTCAAATGTTTAATGACGGATTGGGAATTAGCCATTTGATATTTATTTGACATTTGTCATTAGGAATTTGTTATTTAACGCACAATTCATAAGGAGATACACAATGACACGTCTAGGCGGTTTATCGACAATCAATTACAAAGAAACCAAGGGAATGAAGGTTTCCGGCGGGCAAGTGGTTAAAGCCGGAACAATTCTTACCCGTGAAGGCCATCGTTGGCAGCCCGGCATCAATGTGGATGGGCGCACCAGTTTAACGGCTAGCTGCGACGGAGAAGTTTATTTTACCCGTAAACGCGGCAGTTATCGAAGAGCTGTAACATTGATCAATATCAAACCCAAAGCACTTAAAGAAGCCAAGAAATAATTATGTGCGGTATCGTCGGCTATGTCGGCCACAAAAATGCCGCCCCTATTCTTTTAGACGGCCTTAAAAAGTTAGAATACCGCGGCTATGACTCCAGCGGTATCGCGGTCATCGCGCGCGATAAAAGTAAGATCGCTGTGCGAAAAAATCAGGGCAAGATCAAAGCCTTAGAAGAGCTTATTCAAAGCAAGCATCTGCCCGAAAGCTTTTTAGGAATCTGCCACACCCGTTGGGCCACTCACGGAAAACCTAACCGCACAAACGCTCACCCTCACTGTGATTGTTCCGGAAAAATCGTTGTCGTTCATAACGGTATTATCGAAAATTATCAGGAATTAAAGAAATTCCTTCAGGAAAAAAACCATACCTTTTCCTCCGAAACCGACACGGAAGTCATTGCCCACCTCATTGAACATTATTACAAACAGAAAAAAGATTTTCTATCGGCGGTACGCCGGGCGATCGTCCAACTTAAAGGGTCTTTTGCCTTAGGGATCCTTTGTTCGGATGATCCCGATCGCTTGATCGCGGCGCGGGTGGGTTCTCCTTTGATCGTTGGCATCGGCAAGGGTGAGAATTTTATCGCATCGGATGTTCCGGCCATTTTGGATAAAACTAAAAAAGTTATCTATTTATCCGACGGGCATATGGCGGTTTTAACCAAAGGTAAAGTGGAAGTATCGACCTTTTCCGGGAAAAAAGTTCCAACCAAGATCCACACCGTGGCGTTTAAAGTGGGCGCGGCGCAAAGAGAAGGTTTTGCCCATTTTATGCTCAAAGAGATCCACGAGCAACCGGCTGTTTTGTCACAAATTTTATCTTCAAGGCTAAAGGGAAACCGCGTTTACCTTGACGGGATTTCATTAAACGATCGTCAGTTACGCGAATTTCAAAATGTGGTGGTGGTGGCCTGCGGAACGGCGTATCACGCCGGAATGGTCGGAAAATATTTGATCGAACAATTTGCCCAAATTCCTGTTTGGACCGATCTTTCCAGCGAATTTCGTTACCGATTTCCTTTGGTCAGCAAGAAAACTTTAGTTGTGGCGATCAGCCAATCCGGAGAAACAGCCGATACGCTGGCGGCGGTCAAGGAAGCGAAGCTAAAGGGAGCAAAAGTTATTTCTATTTGTAACGCGGTTGGTTCGTCTTTAGCGCGCGAATCCGACGGAATTTTGTATACGCATGCCGGCCCGGAAATCGGCGTTGCCTCCACGAAAGCTTATACGGCGCAATTGATGATGTTGTATTTATTAGCGCTCAAACTTGCCACAGCACGCGGGAAAATAAGATCGAAAGAATTAAATGAGATCGTCAAAGAATTAAAACATATTCCGGCGCTTTTGAAAGATATTTTAAATAATAAAGACAAGATAGCCCAGGTTGCCCGCGCCAATTCGCACTTTGGATGTTTTTTATTCTTAGGGCGCAACATCAATTTCCCGACGGCGCTGGAAGGCGCTTTAAAATTAAAAGAGATCTCTTATATTCCGGCGGAAGGTTACGCGGCCGGAGAAATGAAGCACGGGCCCATCGCTTTAATTGATGAATACCGCGCGGTTGTCTGTATCGCGCCGCAGTCGGATATTTACGATAAGATGATCTCCAATATGCAGGAAATTAAAGCGCGCCGAGGAAAAATTATCGCCATTGCCACATCCGGCGATGAAACGATCAAGCATCACGCCAGCCACGTTGTCTATATTCCTAAAACACACAAGATCTTAACGCCGCTTTTGGCGGTCGTACCTTTACAGCTTATTGCGTATTATATCGCCGTTAAACGCGGGTGCGATGTAGACCAGCCGCGGAATTTAGCGAAATCTGTAACGGTTGAATAAATGATCAAAAACCAAATTCCAATAACCAAATAATTTACAATATTCAATAATCGAATTCCAAACGGTTTGGCTATTGAGAATTGGTTATTGTGATTTATTTGGTTATTGTTGCTTGGTGATTGGAATTTAAAATGCTATATATTGTTTCTACACCTATCGGTAATTTAAAAGACATCACCTTTCGCGCTGTTGAAACGCTTCAACAAGTTGATATTATCGCCGCTGAAGATACCCGCCATAGCAAAATCCTTTTAGATCATTACAATATTCAAAAACCTCTTTTAAGCTACTTTGAACATAATCAAGTCAAACGTGGGGAAGAGATCATTAAGCTCTTGAAAGACGGGAAAAATGTGGCTTTGGTAACGGACGCCGGGACGCCAGGAATAAGTGATCCGGGTTTTCATCTGATTCGCTTGGCGCAGGAAAACGAAATTCCTATTTATGTGATTCCCGGTGCGACGGCTTTAATCACCGCGCTTTCCGCGTCAGGTTTGCCAGCGCATGCCTTTATTTTTGAAGGATTTTTGCCGGTTAAATCTGCCGCCCGGCGTAAAAAGTTGGGAGGCTTTAAAGACGAGCGGCGGACCGTTATCTTTTACGAATCTCCTCATCGCATTGTTTCGGCTTTGGAAGACATCAAAGACGTTTTAAGTGACCCGGTTGTTGTTGTGGCGCGCGAGTTAACCAAGAAGTTTGAAGAGATCAAAAAAGGAAAGGCAAGCGTGCTTTTGGCGCATTTTGAGAAGTCAAAGCCTAAGGGCGAGATAGTGTTATTGTTCAATTTGACCGTAGAAAAGTAAGATAATATCCGATAGCGCCTATGTTGACAACCGGTCTTTTTATGATATAAATGATGGAAGTGTTTGCTGAATTCTTAGGGCTCTTTCTCCGCCTTTTGGCAGAGAAAGAGCCCTAGAGCTTGGCGGAGAAATTCCCGCCAACGAAGAAAGGCTGTCCAATGGCTGCAAAAATACCACTCATGAAACGGGTTAAACACCTGGTCATCGGCCAGGCGAGAAATCCAACCGACCGCGGGATCTTCCATAATATAACGCTCATTGCCTTATTTGCCTGGGTTGGTTTGGGCGCTGACGGGCTATCGTCTTCTTGTTACGGCCCGGAACAAACCTTTTTAGCCTTAGGCAAATACCCGTCTTTAAGCCTTTTTGTGGCCTTGGCCATGGCCGCCACGATTTTCGTGATCAGTGAAAGCTATTCGCAAATTATTGAGCTATTTCCCAGCGGCGGCGGAGGTTATTTGGTCGCCAGCAAACTTCTTTCGCCCACCACCGGTATGATCTCAGGATGCGCTCTTTTGATCGATTATGTTTTAACCATCGCCATTTCCATCGCCAGCAGTGCCGATGCCTTATTCAGCTTTTTTCCCGTCGCTTATCAACCGCTTAAGATCTATTTCGCCATCGGTGGTGTTTTACTTCTTATGATCATGAATATGCGCGGCGTTAAAGAGTCTGTCATCTCTTTGGTCCCGGTTTTTATGATCTTCATTGTGACCCATTTTATCGCCATCGTTTACGCCCTCGTTGTCCATCTGGCCGGTTTCACTCAAGTTTTTCATTCCGTCAGTACCGATATGTCAACGGCGCATAGCGAAATGGGCTTATGGGGAATTATCTTTCTTATCTTACGTTCTTACGGGATGGGCGCCGGAACTTATACCGGGATCGAGGCTGTCAGTAACGGTCTTCCTATTTTAAGAGAACCCAGAGTGCAAACAGCCAAAAAAACCATGCGTTATATGGCTCTTTCTTTGGCGTTTACCGCCACGGGGCTTATGATCGCGTATTTATTATTTAATGTGTCCGCTCAGCCCGGCAAAACGCTTAACGCGGTTTTATTTGAATCGATCGTCCGCGAATGGCCCGGCGGCGGTTATGGATTTGTCCTCACTGCTTTGTTTTCGGAAGCCGCTTTGCTTTTTGTGGCGGCGCAAGCCGGTTTTGTGGACGGGCCTCGGGTTTTGGCCAACATGGCCGTTGACCGATGGTTTCCTAATCGTTTTGCCAGTTTAAGTGACCGTTTGGTCACCCAAAACGGCGTTATGTTGATGGGTGTTGCGGCGGCGGCCACCATCATATTTACCCAGGGCTTGGTCCAGATGTTGGTCGTTTTATACAGCATCAATGTATTTATCACATTTTGTTTATCACAATTAGGGATGGTGCGTCATTGGTGGCAGGTTCGCCGGGAAGAGCGAAAATGGAAAAAAAGAATCACCATCAACGGCGCGGGGCTTGTTTTAACGTCATTCATCCTTTTATCTATGGTCATTTTAAAATTCCATGAAGGCGGATGGATCACTTTGGTTTTAACCGGAACTATTGTTTTACTGGCAATCTTTATCAAACGCCATTATTATCTGACCGGAAAATTGTTACGACGCTTAAACGATCTGGTCCAGACGGTTTCCGCCGAGCTTAAAGATGACGCTAAGGTGCCGAAAGTCCATCAAGAGCCAGACCATCAAGCGAAAACGGCTGTTTTATTGGTGAACGGTTTTAACGGGCTTGGCTTGCATACGCTATTTGGCGTTATGCGCCTTTTCGGAAGTTCTTTTAAGAATTTTGTTTTCGTGGAAGTCGGCGTTATTGATGCCGGAAATTTTAAAGGGGCCCAGGAAGTGGACCGCTTAAAAGAGCACGCGCAAAGTGATATCAAGCGTTACATCACCTTTATGCGCCAAAACGGTTTTTACGCCGAAGGGATTTCGCGCGTCGGCATTGATGTCATTGACGAAGTAGAAAAGGCCTCTCAGGATATTATCACGCGTTTTCCTAACGTGGTTTTCTTCGGCGGGCAATTGGTTTTCCCGGAAGAAACATTCTTCACCCGTGTTTTGCATAACCACACGGTCTTTGCTCTTCAAAGAAAGTTTTATTATACCGGAACACCGTTTGTGCTTTTGCCCATTCGTGTTTGATAAAAAGATTTTTCAGATTTTTTAGAAAGGATCAGTTATGTTCAAGAATTTTTCCATATGGGACGCTTTAAGAGTCGGCGGCCCGGTCATGTATTTTTTGATCTGTTGTTCCGTCGTGTCAATTGCCATCATCGCCGAAAGAATTCTTTTTTATTCTCTGCGCTCCAAAACCTCCAGGGTCAATTTTATGCGTCTTATTCGAAAAGAGCTGGAAGAAAATGATATCAAAAAAGCGCAAACCACCTGTCATAAAACCTTAACGCCTTTTTCCGAAGTGGTGGCGGCCGGATTAAACGCTTCGCACGGCGACGAGAAGGAAATAGCCGATGCCATGGAGCGTCAGATCATTATCGAAGTTAATATTTTAGAGCGGCGCACCGCTATTGTCGGCACCATCGGAAGCACGGCGGTTTATATCGGGCTTTTAGGTACTGTTTGGGGCATTATTGAAGCCTTTCGCGATATCGCTCAAATGGGCTCCGGTGGGATTAATGTGGTCATTCACGGCATTGCCGCGGCTTTGGTGTGCACCGCGGCCGGGCTTTTTGTGGCCATTCCGGCGGTGGCGGCTTACAATTATTTTGTCAAAAGAGTCAACGGTTTTGTGATGGATATGGAGCTATGCGCTTCGGAAGTTGCCGGGCTTCTTAAAGGACATAAAAAAACCAGAGTCAAAAATGAGAAGACCGCATAAAACCCAAAGCTTGATGGCGGAAATTAACATCACGCCGTTTACGGATGTTATCTTGGTTTTGCTGATCATCTTTATGATCACCACTCCCTTAATTGCCCAGCGCGGCATTGAAGTTAAACTCCCCGAAGCCTCTTCCAAAAGTACCTTAGAAGATCCCAAACAAGCGTATATCACCATTACCGCCGAGGGCGTTGTTTATTTAGAAGAAAAAACGCTTAACACCAAAGAATTAAAACAAAAGATCGATGAACTTTTGCGTCGTGACCGCAATTTAAAAGTGGTGGTGGCGGCGGATCAGTCTTGCCGGTTCCGGGATGTGGTCAGGGTCATTGATATCGTCAAAGAATCCGGTGTAAAAAGCCTCAATATCGCTACCAGAACCAACGAACGCGTTTCACCCGTAAAGTAAGCAAAATAACTTTCCTTTCATGGCTAAAATAAAATTAGATTTACACGATATTTTTAACCGCGGCCGATCCATTGACGAGGAGCTAAACCGTGTTATTCGTGAAGCGATAGATAAGAAAATCGCTTTGGTAGAGATTATTCCGGGCAAGGGAAGCGGGCAATTAAAAAAACACGTGCTAAAGTTTTTAGACCAATCGTCCATCAAACAGCTCTATCACCGAGTGGAGAAAGACGATAAAAACTTCGGGAGAATATTTGTTCACTTTAGATTTTAAAAAGATTTCCTGCGCGGCCATGATCCTCATGGCCGCGCTATGCTTTTCCCCCCAAAGCTCTTTTTCCAAAGAACTTTCCGCCGCCGATATCGTGAAAGATTATTCGCCTTCTATTGTCACCGTCGCCGCCACCAGCCCCAAGGGATTAAATTTCGGAAGCGGATTTATCGTCAATTCTAACGGGCTTATTGTTACCAATTTCCATATCTTGCAAACGGCGGTTAAGATCGGTATTAAACTTTCTAACGGCAAAACCTATGACCACGCGAAACTGCTTCGTTTCGACACTCCCAAAGATATCGCGGTTTTAAAAATTGATGCCAAGAATTTAAATCCGGTCATCTTAGGCGACAGCGATAAGATCGTGGTAGGCGAAGGAGTTGTCACAATAGGAAATCCCCTAGGATTAGAGGCGAGTGTTTCTGATGGGATCATTAGCTCCCGGCGTTCGGCAAAAAAAGGGCTGAAGCTGCTTCAAATAACAACGCCTATTTCTTCGGGTTCAAGCGGCGGGCCGCTTTTTAATTTAAAAGGGGAAGTCGTTGGCATTACAACTGCCACCAATAAAAAAGGGCAAAATATCAACTTCGCCGTTCCCATTAATTACGCCAAGCCGATCATCTTTTTGCATCAAAAAGGCGAAAGTATTTCAGGTGTAAAAAATGACCCCAACTCAAAAGAAACCTTTCTTTATACGATAAAGCCCAAAGACACCCTCTTTTCTTTGGCTAAAAAGTTTAACACTTCAGTACAAACGCTGATGGAGTTAAACAGCCTATCCAATCCCAGAATCCTCTCGGGACAAAAAATCAAAGTTCCTTCCAGAAAATAGCTTTTCAGGTTAGATTTTATATTGACAATTCTCCTTCGAGCCATATACTAACGCTCATGGGTGGTCTTTGAGGGGTGTTTTCACGGAATTCTGTTTTCGGGATTTAAAATTTACTAGCTGAAGGAGTTTAGCTATGCAATTGATTTCATCTGCTAATAGTATTCGGCTCCGAAATTATGTTTTCCCAATCGGATCTGTAGACAAAAAAGATGACAAGAATAGTAATGTGTATGGTACAGCAAGTTATTTAGGGGGAAAATATTTTATTACAGCAGGGCATGTATTGAAAAATGCAAGTAGCAAGAAAATAATTGGCATAGGCTTTATGGGGGACGATGAGTGCAAATATTTTAATATTTCAAAGTATGAAATATTAGAGGATATTGATGTAGGTATTATTGAGCTCAATTTAGAGCAAATACCTGCAGCAAAGTTAATTTGGGATTCCGATCTATCTTTAATGTTAAGCGATGTTCACACCTTTGGTTTCCCGCATGGACAATCTATAAAGGATGATGGGGAAGTTTATAATTCGTTAAGAGCATTAAAAGGTCACGTTGTTTCGATTGATAAGAATTATACGTATGAGCTATCTTTTTTCTGTCCTAAGGGCTTATCCGGAGCACCTCTCTTAAATAAAAAAGGAAATATTACAGGCATGATTATTGGGAATACAGGGGTAGAAATGAACGTATGCCAAGAAATAGAAAAAGATAAGAAGGAAATATATTCGAAAGACATTGTTTATTTCTTAGGTAAAGCAATATGTGCATGCAAAATATTAGATATAAAGCCCAAGTTGCTTAATATGACCATAGGGGAGTTTATTAAAAAATATTAAAATTTGTCGGGCACTTAAAGAAAAGGGATATATATGTCTTCAACGGGGAAAATCTTACAATCAGAGGCTGACAACACCAAGGAGCTTGTAAAGTCTATAAGTTTTTTAGCTGGTGAAGTTTCAGTATTTAAAGAAGCACTAAGCAAAAATGTGTCTAATTTAGATGAGACGCTCAAGAAAACAAATCAAAGTACAGAAGAATTACGA